>JAGAFU010000032.1 GCA_017627955.1 Bacteroidales bacterium
TAAGCTTTGCCATAACTGTAGCCTCCTATCCGTTAAAAACTTTATTCATGGGAACTCCACGGAGACCGGCCACGGTGTAGGCGTCCCTCATCTCGGTGAGGGCGGCGACAGTAGCCTTGACAAGGTTGTGAGGGTTGGAAGAACCCTTGCTCTTGGCAAGAACGTTCTGGATTCCAGCCGACTCGAAGACAGCGCGCATAGCGCCACCAGCCTTGACACCGGTACCGGGAGCCGCGGGCTTCATGAATACCTCAGCGCCGCCGAACTTGGCGACCTGCTCGTGAGGGATGGTCGTGTTGATGACAGGAATCCTGACAAGATTCTTCTTGGCATCCTCGACACCCTTAGCGATGGCGGCGGTCACCTCATTGGCTTTTCCAAGACCATAACCAACAACGCCGTTCTCGTCACCAACCACCACGATAGCGGCGAAGCGGAAGTGACGACCACCCTTAGTGACCTTTGTCACTCTCTGGATGGCGACCAATCTGTCCTTAAGCTCAAGATCAGAGGTCTTTACTCTTTTAACATTTGTATTTGCCATAGTCTTCTTCAATTAGAAAATAAGTCCACCTTCACGGGCGCCATCGGCCAAACTCTTGACCCTGCCGTGATAGAGATAACCTCCGCGGTCGAAAGAAACCTTCTCGATTCCCTTCTCCTTGGCACGCTCGGCGATAGCCTTGCCAACAATGGCGGCAGCCTCGATTCCGGTCTTGCCTTTGCACTCGGCGGCGAGAGCCTTGTCGTTAGAAGCGGCAGCGGCGAGGGTCACACCCTTCTCGTCATCGATAACCTGGGCATAGATCTGCTTGTTGCTCCTGAAGACAACCAGCCTGGGCCTCTCGGCGGTTCCATTAACATGCTTGCGAATGCGGTAATGGATCCTTCTTCTTCTTTCAATTTTATTCAATGCCATATCTGTGTCCTCCTAATATTATTTGGCAGCGGCAGTCTTACCGGCCTTGCGGCGGAGCTGTTCACCGACGAACTTGATACCCTTACCCTTGTAAGGCTCAGGCTTACGAAGTGAGCGGATCTTGGCAGCGACCTGTCCAAGAAGCTGCTTGTCCTTGCTCTTGAGGATCAGCACGGGGTTTTCTCCCTTCTTGACGGCGGGAACCTCAGCGGTCACCTCGGGGGCGAGCATAAGCTGGATCTCATGGGAATAACCGAGTGAGAAGGTCAGGAGCTGTCCCTGAGCCGCCACACGGTAACCGACGCCCACAAGTTCCTGCTTCTTCTCGAAGCCCTTGGAAACGCCTTCCACCATGTTATGAACGAGAGCGCGGTAAAGACCGTGCATTGAGCGGTGCCTCGGCTGATCCGTAGGGCGCTCGAATTTGATTTGATTGTCCTCAACGGTGACCTTGATGTCGGGATCGACTTTCTGGCTCAGCTCACCGAGGGGGCCTTTAACCTTCAAAACGTTGCCAGGGAGAACTTCAACGCTCACCTTGTCCGGAAGGCTTACAGGCAATTTACCAATTCTTGACATTATTCTTTTCCTTTAATATTAATAAACATAGCAGACGACCTCGCCGCCGACATTGAGGTTCTTGGCCTCTTTGTCAGTGATAACTCCCTTCGAAGTCGAAAGGACAGCGATTCCCAAGCCATTGAGGACCCTAGGAAGGTTATCCACGTCGGCGTAGACACGCATACCAGGAGTGGAAACGCGCTGGATCTTCTTGATAGCGGCCATCTTGGTCTGAGGATGGTACTTAAGGGCGATCTTGATAGTGTTGTACGGGGTACCCTCGACCACCTTGTAGCTGAGGATGTAACCCTTCTCACAGAGGATCTTGGTGATGGCGACCTTCATCTTGGATGAGGGGATCTCCACTACCTTCTTCCCCGCCATGTAGGCGTTGCGGATCCTGGTGAGAAAATCTGCAATTGGATCAGTCATTTTTTTGTTTGTTTTTAGATCGACGTCCCTTGCGGGAGCGCCCGATATCCGATTGTTAAATTATATAAAGTAGTAAAAGTCTACCAGCTTGCCTTCTTGACACCCGGGATGAGACCATTGCTGGCCATCTCACGGAACTGGATCCTGCTGAGTCCGAATTTCCTCATGTAGCCTTTGGGACGGCCGGTGAGGGAGCAACGGTTGTGCAGACGGACAGCTGAAGAATTCTTAGGGAGCTTGTCGAGAGCGGCCCAGTCTCCAGCCTCTTTGAGCGCCTGCCTTTTCTCGGCATACTTGGCGACCAGCTTCGCGCGCTTAACTTCGCGGGCTTTCATTGATTCCTTTGCCATATTCCTTAATTGTTATGTTTCTTGAAAGGAAGACCGAAGGCGGCGAGGAGAGCGTGGGCCTCCTCATCAGTCTTGGCCGTGGTGACGAAAGTGATCTCCATACCATGGATACGGGGGTTCTTGTCGATGTCGACCTCGGGGAAGATGATCTGCTCCTTGAGACCGAGGGTGTAGTTACCCCTGCCGTCCATCTTCTCATCGATACCGTTGAAGTCCCTGATTCGAGGGAGAGAGATACGGACGAGCCTCTCGAGGAACTCATACATCTTGACATCACGCAGAGTCACCTTGACTCCGATGGGCATACCCTTACGGAGACGGAAATTGGAGACGTCCTTCCTTGAGTGCGTGAGGACAGCCTTCTGTCCGACGATCTTCGTGAGCTCCTCGGCTGCCTCCTCGACCATCTTCTTGTCCTGGGTGGCGTCACCGACTCCCTCATTGATCGTGATCTTCACGAGCTTGGGAACCTGCATGACAGTAGTGTAGGAGAACTGCTTCATGAGCTTGTCAATGATCTCCTCTTTGTAAACCTTCTTGAGGGAAGGTACATAATCCTTCGGAAGCTCCTGAGCCTCCACGGGTTTTGCAGCTTTCTTTGCCATGATTACTTGATCTCCTCTCCTGATTTCTTAGCGTAACGAACCTTCTTGCCGTCAACGAACTTGTAACCGACGCGGGTAGGCTTGTTGGTGGACGGGTCGATGAGCTGGAGGTTGGAGATGTGGACACCCGCCTCCTGCTTGATGATACCACCCTGCGGATGGGCCGCATTGGGTTTGGTGTGCTTGCTGATGACATTGACACCCTCGACGATCACGCGATCCTTGGCGGGGATGACGGTCAGGACCTTACCGGTCTTGCCTTTGTCGTTGCCAGCGTTGACATACACTGTGTCACCTTTCTTAATATGTAACTTTTTCATGATTCTAAAGATATTAAAGGACCTCAGGTGCCAGTGACACGATCTTCATGTAGTTCTCACGGAGCTCCCTGGCCACGGGGCCGAAAATACGGGTGCCGCGAAGCTCGCCGGCGTTGTTCAGAAGAACGCAAGCGTTATCATCAAAACGGATATAAGATCCATCCGGCCTGCGGATTTCTTTCTTTGTGCGGACCACGACGGCCTTGGAGACCGTGCCCTTCTTGGCGTCGCCGCTGGGAATGGCGCTCTTGATCGCAACCACGATCTGGTCGCCCACTGTCGCATACCTATGATGCGTACCGCCAAGCACGCGGATGCAAAGGACTTCCTTGGCTCCACTGTTGTCGGCAACCTGTAAACGTGTTTCCTGCTGTATCATAACTATTTGACTTTTTCAACGATTTCAACTAATCTCCACCTCTTGGTCTTGCTGAGAGGACGGGTCTCCATGATGCGCACGGTATCGCCCTCATCGCACTCATTCTTGTCATCCTGGGCGACGAACTTGGTCGACTGCTTGATGAACTTTCCGTAGAGAGGATGCTTCTTTCTGGTCTCGACCTGGACAACGATGGTCTTGTCCATCTTGTTGCTGACCACTACGCCGATTCTTTCCTTACGAAGATTTCTTTCCATGACTTAATTATTTCTGGTCTTTTTCTTTTTCAGCGAGGATAGTGATCATGCGAGCTATATCCTTTCTGATTTTCTTGAATTCCGATGTGTTCTCCAATGGAGAGACGGCGTGGTTGAGTCTCATTGTGTCGAGCCTGTTCTTCTCGATCTGGATGCGGTCCTGCAAATCTGCAATGGACATCTCGCGAACTTCAGATGTTTTCATATCCTTTCTTCTCCATTAAATTATTCAACATAATCCCTGCGGACGACGAACTTGGTCGCGATCGGGAGCTTGTGGGACGCGAGGCGCATAGCCTCCTTGGCGGTGGCGAGAGAGACACCGTCGGCCTCGAAGAGAATGCGGCCGGGGGTCACAGGAGCCACGAATCCCTGAGGATCACCCTTACCTTTACCCATACGGGTGTCAAGAGGCTTCTTGGTGAAAGGCTTGACAGGGAATATCCTGATCCATATCTGTCCCTCACGGTTCATGCGACGTGAGATAGCCTGACGGGCAGATTCGATCTGCTGCGCGGTGATCCAGCAGTTCTCGAGGGTCTTGAGACCGAAGGAGCCGAACGCGAGCTGATTGCCCCTCTGGGCCATTCCCTTCATCACGTTCTTCTGTTCCCTTCTGAACTTTGTTTTCTTTGGTTGTAACATTGCCGTATTACTTTAAAATAAAATTTCAAACTTTCTAAAACCCTGATTATCAGCGATTTAACCCAATAATCCCCGAATTTTAGGACTGCAAAGTTAGCAAAAAATAATGGATTTCAAACATTATTTAAAAAATATTTTAACTTTTTCGACCACGAAAAACGCCAATGAAGTATGTCATTTTCAATCGTTTATACCAACAGTTCAAAAATAATTCAGCCCAGTTTCGACAATGCCCGCGGAATACTATCTTTATGGCACGTTTTTTTCGGGGAAACACCGGGCGACGCCCGACCGGAAGAAATGAGGACATCGAAAAAGATCGCATTGCTGACCAGCCTGCTTATAGGCTTCCTGGCGACAACCACCGTTGACGCCCAGGAAGAGTCCGTCATTCCCATTCCCATGGCCAAAAACGGAGCGGTCTACATGGGTTACAGGATCGAGAAGGGAGACACGGTCTATTACGACAGCATCAACCCGATCTGGATATTCCCAAGAGGGAGAAGAGGAAGAAGCGACCTAAAGAGTTACTATCGCCTGGTCTACAATTTCAACAAAGTCTATCCCTACGCGATCCTGGCCAAAGACCTTACGATGCAGGTTGATGACCACATCGCCGCGAACAGCCTCCGCCGCAGGAAAAAAGAGAAATACATCGGCCAGATGCAGAAACAGCTCTTCGAGGCATACGAGCAGCCCCTGAAGAACATGAGCATATCCCAGGGAAGGCTTCTGATCAAACTGATCGACAGGGAGATCGGACGCTCCTCTTATAAAATAATAAAGGACTACAAAAGCGGGATCACCGCGGGGTTCTGGCAAGGGGTGGCCAAGATATTCGGTAATGACCTGAAGAGTTCCTACGACCCCAAAGGGGACGACAAGATGACCGAGTACCTCGTGGAGAAATGGCGGCGAGGAGAGTTCGACGCCCTTTACTATTCAATATTCTGGGAGATGCCCAAGCATCCCGACATCAAATCGAACACTATAAAATTCGAGGACTGATTATTCACCCAGTCCTTAAGTACCAGGAGCCTGGCGCCAGTCGGTAGCGTCATGTCGACCTTGGTGTGGAAGTGCCCGAATATGAAATAATCCACCTTGGTGTTCCTGGAATATTTCAAGGCGAACTTATACAAAGGTTCTTCCTCCCCTTTGAAATGGTACTCCTCATTCCTCGCGAGACGGCTCCCTTTTGACCAGCCCTTTCCGATCTTGAAGGCCAAGGTAGGATGCAGGAGGGAACTGAACAATCTCTGGCAGAGTTTGTTGCGGAACAGCCATCGCATCAGTTTGTAGCTATAGTCCCCGGGACCGAGACCATCTCCATGACCAAGACAGAACGACTTCCCGCCAATCTCGATGAGATACGGCTGCTGGAGAATCCTGATACCCATGTCCTCGAAATAGTGGTAGCACCAGATGTCGTGGTTCCCCTGGAAAAAGAATACCTCGACACCGGCGTCCATCAGCCCCATCAAAGCGGCGAAAACCTTCACATATCCCTTCGGGACCAGATCCCTGTACTCATACCAGAAATCCCAAATGTCCCCAAGCATGTAAAGAGCCCTCGTCTTGTCTTTCGGGATGGATTCCAGGAACGCCACGAAACGGCGCTCCCTCGCGACAGGGTCATTGACATCCAGCCCAAGGTGGACATCCGAGACGAAATAGACAAGGGAACGGTCCGGCATAGGAATATGGGGACTAAGCCAGGACGAATATCAGGACAGCCACGATCAGGCAATACAAGGCGAACCAGCTGAGCCGGGCTTTTTTCACGAGTGCGACCATGGCTTTGCAGGCGAACAAACCTGCCAGGAAAGCCGCCGCGAAGCCGACAACCAGACAGACAGGGTTCAGTCCTCCGCCTAATTCAGCGTGGCCGGTAAGGGCCTTGAGAATGTCAAGGAATTGCTCACCGATGATAGGAACCAGCACCATTAGGAATGAGAACTGGGCCATCACCTCACGCTTTACCCCGCACAGAAGTCCTGTGGCGATGGTGGTTCCTGAGCGAGAGAGACCAGGCGCGACGGCAAGCGCCTGTCCTATTCCCACGACAAATGCCTGCCAAAAGCTGATTCCATTTTTTACGTTGCTGGCGGGAGAAGAGGAGCCTCTGCCGAAAAAGTCGGACAGGAGCAGCAAGGCGGCGGTGACAAGGAGGCATACGGCGACGGTGGTAAGGCTGTCCCCGAAAAGCGCCTCGACCTGATCCTTGAACAAGAGCCCCACAATGGCGACCGGGATCATCGACACAACTATCTTGAAAACATAGTCGGTCTCATCATTGTATTTGAACTTGAAGAACCCGGACAGAAGCTTGCATATCGGTTTCCAGAAAACGACGATGGTGCTCAACACGGTAGCGAGATGGACGGTGACAGTAAAATCCAGGAAACCATCCCCGTCAACACCAAGCAACTCTTTGACTATCATAAGATGACCGCTGGAACTGACAGGCAGGAACTCAGTAAGTCCCTGCACAATGCCCAACAGGAGAGCCTGCAACCAATTCATATCACTTCTTGTTTTCCTCTTCCAAAGCGGGACGCTTGATGATGGCGATTATCACGATGGCCACTCCGCACAAGATGACCACCGGAGCGGCTACAAGCCTGCGAAAATCAAACATCGCCCAGTTGAACACCTGCGGGTCTTTGACCCCTCCCCCCATCATAAGGATGAAACCGGCCACCATGACCAGGAATCCCATCAGGATCCATTTCAATCCTTTGCGTGTGATCGCCATCTTCGAGTTATCCGCCATATTCAAAATCAATAATAAAGATCGTCTTTAGGAAGTGAGACAAGTTTTCCGACCACGAGGTAGGTGCTGACAAGGCAGATCACCACTCCCGACACCACCACTATTCCGATGACCACCAGCAACAGATCAAGACTGAACACCTCGAAAAGCTGCGAGATTTCCTTCCTGATGATGAAAAGCGCGGCCAGGAGCATCAAGATGGCCAGCAAAGCGGAGAAAAGTCCCTGGAAAACGGCCTGACCGAGGAAAGGACCGCGGATAAAGGACTTCGTGGCGCCTACCAGCTTCATGGTGTGGATAGTGAACCTCTTGGAGAATACGTTGAGCCTCACCGTGTTATTTATCAGAACAAAAGAGATGAAAAGAAGCAGGAGCACAAAGACACCCAGCACAAGGGAGATCTTGGCCAGATTGGTGTTGAGCTTGTCGACAAGCGACTGCTGGTAAACGACCTCTTCAACCAGAGGAAATGAAGAGATTTCCTTCTTGACCACTTCCAGGCTGTCAGCGCTGACATATTCAGCCTTAAGCGTCACATCGACGGAAAGAGGGATCGGAGCCGTTTCGAAGACCTCGAGGAAATCCTCTCCCAGCATCTCAGACATCTCCCTGGTACCTTCCTCCTTTGAGACAAGGCGGGTTCCTTTAATAAAAGGACGGGAATCCAAGGTCGAGACCAGCTCCATGGCTTGGTCCTCCGTGGCCTCCTGGGCCATCAGGACTGAAATCTGGACATTCTCCTTGAAGTAATCAGAAACACTTTTGGCGTTGACCAGCAACAGACTGGCAACACCCACGAGAAAAAGCACCAACGTGATGCTTATCACGCTGGAGATCCAGGCCCCGGCGAGCCTCCGCCTTATCAATCTGTTCTCACCTGTCGACATCAGCGTACTCCTCCAAATTGGGTTCAAATATAGTGAATTATCAAAATATGAAAAAAAATTCTTACCTTTGCAGGTACAAATATTTATTATGGGTAATCCCGTCAACAACGTCCTTTTCATAAACTCGGAGATAATGCCGTTCCTCCCCGAGAGCCCGATCGCGTCGATTGGGCGGTATCTTCCGCAAGGTATCCAGGAGAAGAAAAGACAGATCCGGGCTTTCATGCCCAGATACGGCTGTATCAACGAGAGAAAGAACCAGTTGCATGAGGTCATCCGCCTTTCCGGAATGAACATAATCATCGGTGACGTGGACAGAACCCTGGTGATCAAAGTGGCGTCGATCGCTGCCGCCAGGATCCAGGTCTACTTCATTGACAACGACGATTTCTTCCGCCGCAAGCAGACGGCTTTTGATTCTGACGGGAAATTCTTCGAAGATAACGGCCAGAGGGCCATCTTCTTCGCGAGAGGCGTTCTGGAGACCGTGAAGAAGCTCCGCTGGGCGCCCGATGTCATCCACTGCCAGGGATGGATCTCGCACCTGGTTCCCCTCTACCTAAAAAAAGTCTATTACGGGGATCCCATATTCGCCGGAAGCAAAGTTGTCACATCACTTTACAACGACATCTCCTCTGAAACGTTCTCCGCGAACTTCAAGGAGACCATCCCATTCGGAGGCATCAAGCCGTCCGACGTGTCGCTCATGGACAACCCTACTGGCACAAATCTTGCGGAAATGGCTGCCTTGTATTCAGATGGCGTCATTTTCGGAGCGCCCGATGTGGACGGGGAAGTCATTAAGTACTGCGAAGGACTCAAGATTCCCACTCTGCCCTTCAATGAGAAATCATTGAGTGATGGAAGCTACATCGACGAGTACGACAGATTTTATCAAGAGTTGTAGTACATGAAGAGGATTCTGACGGCGATTGTCCTGGCGACGGCCATGATGTCTTGCGTCAATGTCAACGAGAAAATTGGCGGCGAATTCATCGCTACCAACCTTAAATATGACTTCTATTCGGCCGAATTCGACCTTGAGGATATCTGGATGAAATCCGTGGACAGCCTGTCCGGATATTCTTCCAGCAGAATCAATTTCGGAGCGATCCGGGACGACACCTACGGGCTATTCCGCAGGGGCTGCGCGATTTCCCTGGTGCCCTGCGTCGACTCAGTCGACCTCGGAGAGAATCCCACTTTCAGGAGATTCAAGTTCCAGGCCGCCACCGACAGCGTTTCCGTCGCTGAGGAGAGCCAGTCGAACATCCTCCAGAATGTCTTTGTGTACGATCTCCTTGAGCCTTTGGACCCGAAGCAGTACTTCTCCAGGACTGAGATCAAGCACGGAAGCAAGAAGATCACCAAAGGAGTGCCGGTTGTGAACGGAATCGACTCTCTCACTTTTGAATTCACCGAGGAATTCGGCAAAAGATACCTCAGCCTCACCCAGGCTGACATGGAGGACTTTGAGGCCTACACCAAGAAATTCCCGGGAATATACCTGACGACCAATGACCCGGTGGGCAATGGCGGACGGTTCAACCACTTCAAGATGAATATCCTCAGGTGGTACAACAATTCCTATCTTGTCCGGGACGACAACTATGCGGTTCTCTACTACACAGGCACTTACAATGGTGAGCGTAGGGACAGCAGCCTGATGTTCTACTTCAGTCCCCTGGAGTTCCAGGATCTCGACGAGATCGTGGCCAACAGCACCGCCATGCCTGACCAGTTCGTGTTCAACGTCGACTCCCACGAGTCAGACGGATACGTCGGGAAAGCCGGAGACAAGATCTTCATCGAGGGCGGAAGCGGCATAAAGCCTGTCATCTCCGCCGAAGAGATCAGGAAACTTGTAAGCGACGAGATCAGCTCGAAGGGTGGAGACCCGGCAACCGCCCTGATCAGCAAGGCGACCATAGAGATGCCTTTTGACTTCCCAGAGGACTACACCAAGATGTACCTCTTCCCGGACATACTGAGCCCCACTATGAAGATCTCGACAGACACGACTGTCGCTTTCGCCGGACTCACCGACGCCAGCGCCTCGGACGAGAACCAGGGGGACATCAACCGTTCACTCTGCGTCTACGCCCCTGACGTGACCCATCACGTGCAGCAGATAATCCGCAAGAAAGACGCTACTGACATCTCCGACTACGATATCTGGATGCTCATCATGCACAAGGTGACTACCACCACCACAAATGCCGACGCGAGCCAGATGGCCAATTACTACCAGCAGATCGCTTATGCGTCCTACGCCAACCAGCTCTACGGAGGATATGGCTATGGCGGTGGTTACGGTTATGGAGGCTACGGCGGTTACGGTGGATATGGCAGCTATGGCTACAACAACTACTACAACTACATGATGATGGCCCAATACGCCGCCGCATCAGCGACTTCCACCTCCACATCATCAGAGCTGGACAAGGACAATTACTACAATTGCTGGCTCAGGGGTCCTGGATCTGACGGAAGGAAGCCGAAACTGAAGATCACCTACGCCCTCCCGAAAGAGTAGCGAGGTTATAATAAAATGAGTAATGCCCCGGCGGATGCCGGGGCATTATCATTTAAAGCCTGACAAAAGGATTAAGCCTCCTCTTTGCCCGCGATCTTCTCTTTCACCTTGGCGATAGCGTCACTGACAGTGGCGATGCTGCTGGTCTCCTCATCGGGAATCTTGATTCCGAAAACCCTCTCGAACTCCATAAGAAGCTCAACAGTGTCAAGAGAGTCAGCTCCCAGATCATTGGTGAAATTGGCGGTCTCAGTAACCTCGGATTCCTCGACACCGAGTTTGTCAACGATGATCGCTTTGACTTGTTTTACGATTTCTTCTTCAGTCATGGTTATAAAAAATTAAATGTTTAATTCATTTCCTATTTTACACAATAACTCCGCAAAGTAAATAAAAAAACATCAATTATCCAAATCCTTGGTACGAGGGCTTGTCGCGACGGGTTCTTTGCAAAGGTTGAGCCATATTCTCAATCCATTAAGGGAATTCAACAGATAGAACACGTATTTGATCAACATGACCGCAGCGTTACCGGAGCCCGTGCCGCTCATCAGAGCTACTGTCCAAAGGGATATGGAAGAGATATTCACGAGAATCCAGATGTACCACTGTTCCATGAACGCGAAACTCAGGAGGACCTGTCCCGCTATGTTCAAAGTCATGACGACGGCATCGAGAAGGACCTTGGATTTGTTGAATGACTCGATCTTCCCCGCCGAGAGTTGAGCGACGTCGATTGAGTACAGAATAACATAAAGAACAGCGATCCCGACAGCGATCCCCGAGGCGAGCCAGAGCCACTGCTTACCGGACAGGCGCCGGGCCCGGACCTTGGTGTCCTCATCGCCCTCTCCCCCAACCTTGGCTCCACGCTTTCTCCACTGCCAGAAACCTATGAACTGCATTGGCAGGAAATAGAAGGCATGCAGGGCGAAATTGCCCATGATCCCATTGTCGTAAAGGACCACGGTCGCGGCCAGCACATCCAGGAAACCGAACAGGAAGGTCAGAAGATGGCCATTAGCCGAGAGGACGGTGTTGATGACTCCCATCACCGATCCGAAAGCGGCCAAAAGAAGCATGAAAGTCTTAACCCCAGGTTGCTGGAGCTTGAATACGGTGGTGAGCGTGACGGCGACAATCATCCCCGTGACCAGGAAGATGTTGAACGCCAGGTTGAATCTTTTCTCTTTAGAGGGTTCCATATCGGCACAAAGATACTCCTTTTTTCTTATCATTTCGATACCCGGCAGAAATGGGGAGATGCAAAGGCTTTGGCTGCGGCAATATTTGGTATTTCCGAGTAGAATTCATATAACCGCGATATGTGCCCTAACTGTTCCCCTCGTCCCTCTCTTTCGGACGAGAGAAACAGCATGTGTGTCGAACGTCCGACCAGATAAGACTACATTTTACGTAGCCAGATATTACGGAAGCTTATCGGTTCGCTGCGGTCACCATGAGCCTGGAGGCGGATAGGGCCGTCGCCGTGGGGCTTCACCTGCGGATGGCCAATATACTCTGTCGTGCCCCTGATGGTGAAGTGGTTCAGAAGTACGATCCCGTTCTGGATCACGGTCACGGTCGGGGCCACCCTGTAAGTGCCGTCCTCATTGAATATAGGGGCAGTGTAGATGATGTCATAGACATTCCACTCGCCAGGCTTTCGCATGGCGTTCGCCAGCGGAATAACCTGCTTGTAAACACTTCCCGCCTGGCCATTGGCGTAGGTCTCATTGTTATAGTTGTCCAGGATCTGGACCTCGTACTTGTCCTGAAGGAAAACTCCGCTGTTGCCCCTAGCCTGGCTCGAACCGGTTATATTCTTTGGCACGCACCATTCAAGATGGAGCTGGAAACTGCCGAAGCTCTCTTTAGTGATTATGTCACCGGAGGGTTTGTTGACAGTAAACACGCCATCGTGGACAATCCATTTGGCCTCTCCGCCTTCGGCAGACTGCCAAGCGTCAAGGTTCTTTCCGTCGAAGAGTACGATGGCGTCAGAAGGGGCTGAATTGGTGCGGATGTCTCCAGGGGTCACGACCTTTGGCTGCGGAGTCCAAAACTCAGTCATGCCCGGGGTCATTATCTCAGGCAGAGGATAGGTCTTCTCTTGCGCTGCCACAGTAACCGTGAGGGAAATGGCTAGGATAACGATAAATGTCCTTTTCATTTAAGTATCTTTTAAAAATAGTTATTCTGAATTCAAATATAGCCATAAAAAAACTTCCAGGCCACGTGGTCTGGAAGTTTTGTCTGATTTGTCAAGGATTACTTGTAGATCTGAGCGAACTCGACATCATTCTTAGCCCTCTCGGCAAGAGCCTTGTCAGCCTTAGCGACCTGATCAAGGAGAGCCTTAGCCTCGGTGGCGTTGCCCTGGCGGGCAGCGATGATGGCCTTCAGGTAGGTCACCTTAGGATCACCACAGTGAGCGGCGGCCTTGGCCTTGTCAAGCTGGTTGGTGAGGATGTAAGCGAGGACAGTGTTGTGGCAGCAGCCCTTGGCATCCTTAAGATCCTGGACAGCCTTGTCGTAGTTGCCGGTGCAGATGTCGATGATACCCTGGTTGGTCTTGGCCACGTCGTTGCCAGCCTTCTTGAAGTAGTTGGCGGCGGAGGCGAAGTCACCATTGCGGAGAGCGAGGACACCCAGAGCGTTGTCAAGGTCAGCGTCCTTGGTCTCGACGGCGGCGAAAGCCTTGGCGGCGTTCTTGAGGTCGCCGGCGTTCAGGTAAGCGGTACCGAGGTTGAACCTGGCGGCGTCGCTGTCGAACTTGCTGATAGCCTTGTTGTAAAGCTTCACCTTGCTGTCAAGATCCTTCACGAGGGTAGCGGACTTGAGGAGAGCGGGCTCATCGAGAACCTCGCTGTTGTTGTTGATCATCTCAAGAAGCTCGTCGGGAGTGTAGTTCTTGAACTCGACGTTGGCGATGAAGCGGGCGCGGCGGAGCTCAGGGAGAATGTCGTTCTTAAGCTCGGAATAGATGGAAGACATGTTCTTGATCTCGCTCTCACGGACAGCAGGATCGCTGTACATGGAGAGGACGCGGAGGATGAGATCCTTGTCGCGGATGTCGGAGTTCTGGACAAGCTCCTGGAAGCCTTCCCAGTCCTGACCGATGCTCCTGACTTCAGGATCAGTCACTTCCTTACCCTTGACGACCTTATCCCAAGCCTTGTCAGCGGTCTTGGAACGGTTGTCAGAAAGCTTGCGGTTGAGTTTCTCACCACCATCCGGAGAAGCGTAGGCGACGACCTCGGTGCCCACGAGAGTCTTCCTCTCGTTAGCGGCGATCTCGTCGAGAGCGTTCTGGAAGTTCTTGATGGACTCACCCTTGAGCTGCTTGCTCTGGACATCGGCGGAATTGATCCTATAGAGGATCTGGCCCTCAGCGGTCTGCTTGAGGATAGCCTCATAACCATCAGCCTTGAGAGGAACAAGACCAGCGGCCTTCACGAGCTGGTAGGTGGTGTTCACACCGTCAGCGACCTTCTTGGTGGGAAGGGTGATGGACTTCTTCTTGTACTTGGCGACACCGCGGAGCTCAAGATGGGACTTCTCCATTCCCTCAACGAACGGGAAATGAAGCTTCTCGGTCACTGTGCTGCCAGCCTTGGGAACGACTTTGTAGTTGTCCTTTACTTTCTCACCCTGATACATAAGGGGAGCCATCTTGGACTCGCCACCCTCATAGACAATGACAGGGGTGACCTCAAGGATGGCCTTCGGGTTGAAATAGTCGGCCGGATAGGTCACTGTGACGGTAGGATCAACATTGCCAGCGACTGCCTCGAGAACGGCAGGGTTGCAAGTAACAATAACATTGTCAGCAAGTTCAGCCATCTTCTTGGCTGAAGAGCAAGCGACTGCGGACAGCACGATGGCCGCCGCTGCGAGAATCTTGATTGCTTTCTTCATGTTGTTTTTAATATTAATAATTTAATTGGACTATAATACTCAATTAGCCTTCTACATCAGTAGGCAAATATAACTATTATTTTCGTAACTTTGCCAAATTGGTTCCAAATAGCAAGTTTTTTTATATGGATTCACAGGAATTGCAAAGGCTAAAGAACAAGTACGACATCATCGGGAATGACGCCGCCCTCAACCGCGCGCTGGAGATGGCGGTGAAAATCGCCCCGACCGACCTGACCGTGCTTGTCACGGGAGAGAGTGGCGTCGGTAAAGAGAATATTCCGAAAATCATCCACCAGAACAGTCTGAGAAAGACTGCCAAATATTTCGCCGTCAACTGCGGAGCCATCCCGGAAGGGACCATAGATTCCGAGCTTTTCGGCCACGAGAAAGGATCATTCACCGGAGCGATCGAGACAAGGAAGGGATATTTCGAGGAAGCGAACGGAGGAACTTTGTTCCTGGATGAGATCGGCGAGCTCCCCCTCCCCTCCCAAGCCAAGCTGCTGAGAGTGCTGCAGAACGGGGAATTCATCAAAGTGGGATCCTCCAAAGTCGAGAAGACCGATGTCCGGGTGATCGCCGCCACCAACAACGACCTCGTGCATGCCGTTGAGAGGGGAAAGTTCAGGGAAGATCTCTACTACAGGCTCAACGCTATTCAGATCCGGATGCCCGCTCTCCGTGACCGCAAAGAGGATATCTATCTGTTTTTCAGGAAGTTCTCATCAGATTTTTCGGAGAAGTCGGGGTTCGGCAAGGTCAGCCTCACCAACGATGCGATAGACCTTCTGATCAACTACCGCTGGCCCGGGAATATCCGTCAGCTCAAGAATGTGACAGAGAGTGTCACCGCTTTCGAGTCCGAGAAACTCACCCCAACTTCCGGCAGATGCGTGGTGGATGCCGCCACTCTTGCCATGTACATGCCCAAGGAGGACATAAGCCTTCTTCCCGCGGTCACGAGCGAGAACAGAAGCAGCACGATGTCGGATTCCGACCGTCAGATGTTCATCAAGGCTATACTCGACCTCAGGCAGGAGGTAGAGTCCCTCAAAGCGCGGATAAACTCGGCCCCGGTAGCGCCCCCCGCCCTTGCCTCCCATGAAAAAGACGACGAGGCAGAATGGCAGGACATTGACAACCAGACACCGGCTCCCTCCAACGGAACGGTCGTCAACATCGACGTGCAAGAGCCCGAAGATCAGGACCTTTCATTAAAGAAAACAAGTCTTGAGGTGATCACGAGGGCCCTTGAGAAGCACAATGGCAACCGCGGGCTCGCCGCCAAGGAGGTCGGGATCTCCGAAAGGACCCTATATCGCTGGATAAAGAAATATCATCTCGATTGAATATGAAAAAGATCGCTATACTCGCGGCAATCGCCGCCGCCATGCTCACGGGCGGATGCTCGATAGTCAAGTACTCATTCTCGGGCACCTCCATTCAGCCTGACGTGAAGACGGTGACTATCAACTTTTTTGAATATCAGGCCCTAAAGGTGAACCCGACCCTCAGCAATGACTTGACGGAGGCCATGAAAGACAAGTTCCGCAAGCTCACGAAACTCGAGCAGGTCGAGATGGACGGAGACCTGGAGCTCAGCGGAGCCGTGACCGGCTATGAGGTACGGGCCGCGGCCGTGACCGCCGACGAGGTGGCGGCCATGAACCGCCTGACAGTGACCACGAGCCTTAAATTCACGAACAGGAAGTACCCGGAGGAAGATTTCGAAAAGAGTTTCTCCGCATATTCAGACTACGATTCCAACAATTCCCTTGACGCGGTCGAGGCGACCCTTTGCGAGGAAATCGTCCAGAAACTGATAGAAGACATGTTCAACGCCAGCGTGGCTCAATGGTAACCTTATTATATTAATATGGAAGGGATCAGGAACCTGAAGTCTCTGACTATGGACGAGCTGGCCGGGGTGATACATGCTTACCCCTGGTTCGGCGCCGCCCGTGTCGAGCTTTGCGAGCGGATGTCAAAAGTCGGCGGAGGAGAGTGGGGCAAGGAGCAGTACGCCGACGCGGCCATGTACATCTCCTCCAGATCTATCGTGTCCGACATCGTCCGGTCTGCCCGGGAGACTGACTATTCCGACAAGGATGTCCAGACCCTCCTGAAGAAATTCATCGTCCCGAAAGCCGCGCCGGAGGCGGTGGTCCCGGCGGCAGAAGAGCCCCAAACGCGTCCCGCCACACCGGCTCCCAGACCCTACCGCAGGACGGTGACGGTCCCTGGAGGGGACTTCTTCTCGCAGGATGAATACAAGGGGGTAACCATGGAGGAAGACAACTACTTCTCCAAGTTCAAAGCCACCAAATCAGACGATGACGACCCCAGGAAATGGGAAGATCCGGAACTGGGATTCTGCACCGAGACGCTCGCGTGGGTCTATGCCGAACAAGGCTATAAGTCTGACGCTAAAAAGATTTATTCACGTCTAATGTTGCGATATCCGGAAAAAATCGCTTACTTTGCATCCCTTATTGAAAAATTGGACGAAGAAATTAAAAAATAACGAATATGAATACCTTATTCACAATCCTCACAATCCTGATTGTAATCGCCGCGATCCTGCTTATCGCCGTCGTCCTCCTTCAGAACGGAAAGGGCGAGGGAATGGCCAGCAACTTCACGTCAGCCAATCAGACTCTTGGTGTCAGGCAGACCGCCGACATCCTTGAGAAGGTTTCATGGGGTCTGGTGACCTTCATCCTCATTGTCTCGATCATCACTTCCTTCACTATCCGCAACCAGGTCAGCGGTGTCGATGTGAATGATCTCATCGAGAATGTCGAGGAGCAGCCCGAGTTCCCTTCAGCTCCTGTCCAGCAGCAAGCCGCTCCCGCGACAGAAGCTCCCGCCACTGAGACTCCAGCCAACTAAGGGCGACTCACCATCATGGCCGGCTGACCGGCCATCCCACTGACAATCTGTCAGTCCAACCTTGTTGGAACATATTTTGACCTTTATCTGTCCGGCCCCCTTTCGGGCCGGACATTTAGTTTTGATACCCGATCTTACGGCGAAGGTGGGTGTCCCCTCGAAGGACCCATGCCACCCTCGGCACTGTAAGAGGGGGGACCGGAGCGAAGCGAGCGGTGGGGCCGCGAGGGGAGCACCCCCCTTCGCCGAAAAAAAATGAACAAAAGGAGATACAGATATGGACAACAGAAACAATAACAACAATTTGCAGTTTCTTCCGAAGTTTGCCATCAACCTGAATGAGCAAGCTTCCCAAGGCAAGCTCGACCCTGTCATCGGCAGGGACGATGAGATCAGAAGAGTCCTTCAGATCTTGAGCAGAAGGACCAAGAACAACCCGATCCTCGTGGGAGAACCCGGAGTCGGTAAAACCGCCATCTCCGAAGGCATCGCCCAGAAGATCATTGACGGCGATGTCCCTGAGAACCTTAAGAGCAAAAAAGTCTATTCCCTCGACATGGGAGCCCTCATCGCGGGAGCGAAATATCAGGGAGAATTCGAGGAAAGGCTGAAAGGCGTTGTCAAAGAAGTGGTTGACAGTGCCGGAGAGATAATCCTCTTCATCGACGAGATCCACACCCTCGTGGGTGCCGGAAGAACCTCCGGAGCCATGGACGCCTCGAATATTCTCAAACCAGCCTTGGCAAGAGGCGAGCTGAGAACCATCGGCTCCACCACCCTGGACGAGTACCAGAAATATTTCGAGACTGACAAGGCTCTTGAAAGACGTTTCCAAATGGTCATGGTCGATGAGCCTTCGACGGCCGAGTCGATCGCGATCTTGAGAGGACTGAAAGAAAAATATGAGAACCACCACAGGGTGAAGATCGAGGACGACGCCTTGATCGCCGCTGTCAACCTGTCCCACAGGTACATCACCAACCGTTTCCTTCCGGACAAGGCCATTGACCTTGTGGACGAGGCCGCCTCAAAGCTCCGTCTTGAGATGAACTCCGTCCCTGAGCCCCTGGCCGAGCTCAACAGCGACATCCGCCAGCTTGAGATTGAGAAAGAGGCTGTGAAGAGAGAGGGAACTTCCTTGAAATCAGAGAAAATTGAGAAAGAGCTCGCGGACAAGACCGCTGCCCGGGACGCCCTGATGAAGCGCTGGAACGACGAGAAAGACATCCTGTCCGGCCTTCAGGAAGCCAGGCAGAAGATGGAGGACTATAAGATAGAGGCCGCCGCGGCCGAGAGAGCCGGCGACTACGGCAAGGTCGCGGAGCTGCGCTACGGCAAGATGGCCGACATCCAAAAGACTATCGACGAGCTCTCAGCCAAGCAGGCCGCCATTAAGGATCCGATCGTGACCGAGGCCGTAACCCCGCAGGACATAGCCGAGGTCGTGGCGAAGTGGACCGGTATTCCTGTCCAGAAGATGCTTGAGAGCGAGAAGGAGAAACTCCTCCGCATCGAGACCGAGATCCACAAGAGAGTTGTCGGCCAGGAGCAGGCTATCCAGGCCGTGGCCGATGCCGTAAGACGTTCAAGGGCAGGACTTTCCAACGAGAAAAGACCTATCGGTTCGTTCCTCTTCATGGGTACGACAGGAGTAGGAAAGACTGAGCTTGCAAAGGCTCTCGCCGAGTTCCTGTTCAACGATGAGAACATGATCACGAGAATCGATATGAGCGAGTACCAGGAGCGTCACACCGTCAGCCGTCTTGTCGGAGCGCCTCCGGGATACGTCGGCTACGATGAGGGTGGCCAGCTGACCGAGGCCGTCCGAAGGAAGCCCTATTCGGTAATATTGCTGGACGAGATTGAGAAAGCGCACCCGGATGTGTTCAATGTCCGGCTGCAGGTACTTGACGACGGCCGTCTGACCGACAACAAGGGCCGCACCGTGGACTTCAAGAACACCATCCTGATCATGACTTCCAACGTCGGGTCCGACATCATCGCAAGCTACATGGAGCGCCTGCCCCAGATCGGACTTCCGGGAGCCGACCCGACCGAGGAGATGAAAGCCATAGCCCGCAGGAGGGAGATGCTCAACGAGTGCAAGGACAAGGTTATGGACGTCCTCAAGATGACCGTCCGTCCGGAGTTCCTCAACAGAATCGACGAGATCATCATGTTCGATCCCCTGACTCGCGGTGACATCCGGGACATCCTCCATATCCAGATGCGCCAGCTTCAGGACAAGCTGTCCGAGGAAGGCGTCACGATCAGCTTCACAAAGGAGTTCGAGGACTGGATGGTAGAGGGTGGATATGACCCGGCTTATGGTGCCAGGCCAATCAAGAGGCTGATGCAGAGGGAACTTGTCAACCAGCTCGCCAAGGAAATCCTCGCGGGCAAAGTGCACAAGGACTCAACAATCGAAGTCGACGCCGCCGGCGGCAGCATCGTCCTGAGGAACAAATAATCTTCCCTATCGGAATATATTCATGACTTGCACGCAGGCGCGAGCGTCATGCATGGGGTACATCCTGAAGGCGATGGTGTCAACGGTGTCGTTGAGATGCTCCTTGATGAAGTCCCAGATCCTCATGGCGTAGTCGGCACCTTCCGGAACACTCTGGTACTTCCAGGCGCACAAATTGGCTATCAACGCCTCTGCCTGGACCCAAGGAACCATCTGGGAGTCGACTTCTCCTTCAGAGTCTTTCCCGTAGACCACGAAACCGTCTCCGGACATGCCGTCCATGCCGGATTTGTACAGTTCCAGGCAAATGTCCTTGACATGATTGATCACGTCCATGTCGCAAATCGCGTAGGCCGCGTCAAGGATCGACCAGGAGGCCTCCAAGTCAAGGCCGAACATGCATCCAGATCCGACCGGGATCCATTCCTTCGAGAAGCGGATCTGGAGATGGCCGGTCTGCGGATTAAAGAACTCGCTGACCATCACATCGATAAGATCGACGATCACTCCTCTCAATGAAGGATCGCGCCACACCCGGTAAAGGTTGGCGTAACCTTCAAGAAGATAAAGGTGTGAGAAAGCGAGACGGGACTCGTCCTTCACGGTGAAGTCACGGGCGAGAACTTCCCGGTAACCTCCCAGAGACAGATCGTGGAACTCCTTCTCGACAATCTTGTAGAGATTGATGGCCTGCTTGAGGGACTCATCGTCCTTTGTGGCCCCATAGAACTCACTCAAGGCGTAGATCGCCAGAGCCTGGTTGCTCAAGAGGGCGTCCGTGTCCTTCTTCTCTCCCCATGAGTCGACGTAGACAAATGCCCCGCCGTACTTATGGTCGATGAAATGCTGGATGAAATAGTCCTTCCCATTCATCGCCGGCATGAGATATTCCTTTTTTCCGAATACCCTGTAGGCGTTGGAGAAGGCCCAGATTATACGAGCGTTAAGCTGCTCTTCCCTATCGGCGTCCTTGTCGGCGGCAAGCCCCTCGGCGATCTTCCCATAGAAGCCGCCGCGGGGATCTTGCATGCCGGACCAGAACTTCAGGATGTCCCACTCGAGGACTTCCTTCACTTCCTTCAAAAGGATGTCGGTTCTTCCTGTCATGACCGCTGTTTTGAAGTTCTACAGCGTCTTGATGTGGATGTTGCGCCAGCGGACCTTTATGCCGCCACCGTCGTGGATCTGGAGGCAGATCCTGCCCCTGCCCTTGCCGATCGCCTCATCGGTGATGTCGGTCATCGGCTCGCCGTTGAGCCAGGACTGGAGATGATCTCCCTCAAGACGGATGCGCATAGTGTTCCACTCTCCGTATTTGAGAATATTCTCTTTCTCTTCAGGAATCTGATAGAGCCAGCCGCGGCCGTAAGACTCATAGACACCGCCAGTGTCGTGGTTCGGAGGAGCCACCTCAACCTGCCATCCGCTGACCGTGACGCCCTCGGGGACGATGGAACGGATGAACACACCGGAATTACCATCAGCGAACTGCTGGAATTCAAGAGTAAGGTCGAAATTGTAGTAATATTCCTCTGTTCCGAAATATCCATAAGCCTTGTCGGGGCCGCTCTCGCAGACGAGACAACCCTCATCATCCACGTACCAGAGCTCGGTGCCGTAGTTGATCCAGCCAGTAAGGTCCTTACCATTGAAGAGATCCTTCTCAACAGGCTTAGGATCAGGAAGTTCCTTGATCTTGATATTCCTGAACCAGGCGGGATAGCCATGGTCCTGGAGGCAGATGTGACCGGTCGGGGACATGCCGTACTCAGTGGCCTCAGCCCATTTACCGGCAGCCTTGCGGGCGAACCAATCCTCGCTCCAGGCGTCAAACTCGACAGTCACCTTGCCGTTGAGCAGATAGGTCACATGGCCGTTGTCGAAGATGATCTCGCTCTGGTTCCACTGTCCGGCGGGCTTGAGGTCGCGGGTGTCGAAATCAGGAACATACATCGCGTAGTCCACGCCGCACCTCTGCCAAGGCTCGAGGACGTAGCCATCGTTCATCTCGGTAAAATTGTCATCGTCAATCAACTGATACTCAGGTCCTGTGACATAAGGTACTTTGAGGACGGGATTCTCGACGACATGGTACATCATACCGCTGTTGCCGCCCTTGCTGATCTTCCATTCCCACTTGAGATCAAAGTTGGTGTATTCTTTATCAGTGACGATATAACCGTTCTCATCGCTCCCCTGTCCTTCAGCCTGGATGGTTCCATCGACGACAGTCCAAGGCCCCGTGAGGGATTTGCCGTTGTAGTCCCTCCAACCATTGAGGGTCTCACCGTCAAAAAGCAGCTGCCATCCTTCAGCTTTCTCCTGTGATGAAAGCGTGTTGGGCTTGGATGAGCAGCCCGCGAGAGTGAGGGCGGCAAGGAGTGTCGCCCCGGTCCAATAAATTAACTTTCTCATACTCATTATGTTAAATAAGATAAAAATATTATCAGATCGTTAATGTGAAGATCCCCATGATCATGAAAAAGAGAATGATCAAAAGGAGAACCGACACGGTCACACAACCGCAACCGCAACCGATGCCTTTCTTGGCTCCTTCAGTAAAGCCCTTGTCTCCCTCGCCACTGCGGGAGAAAACAAGGCCGATGATGCCGCCCACCAGGGCGCAGATAAGAATGAATTTCAACATAGTGAACAAATTTACTAAAAATCCTCACTATTTCAATACTCGAACCGAATTGTTATCTTTGTGACAAGGATAATAATATTTCAAGATATGTTCTCAAAAGAAATCTACATCGCAAGAAGGAAAGCCCTGGTCAGCAAGATGGCCGCCACGGCTCCGGAAGGAAAAAGGGGAATCGCCTTGTTCATAGGAAATGTTGAAGCCGCCGCGCAGTACAAAGACAACGCCTATAAATTCAGGCAGGATTCATCGTGGTTGTATTATTTCGGCTTGGACGAGCCCAGGTACGCCGCCATCATAGATCTCGATAACGGAGAAGAGACAATCTACGCCGACGATGTCGAGATCGGGGATATCATCTGGATGGGCCCGCAACCTTCAGTCGCATCGAAAGCGGCTTCCGTCGGGGTTGGCAAATCGGCCTCATACGGATCTGTCAGCGTAGCCGTCACCAAGGCCCTCGCCACCGGAAGGGATATTCATTTCCTGCCTCCGAGCAGGTACTACAACACGATGAAACTGGCCTCGCTGACTGGGATTCCTGAGGAGAAGGTCGGCGTGGTAGCTCCGATCGCGCGAGACTGCGGCCAGCATGCTTCCGAGGAACTGGTCAAGGCCGTGATCTCGATGAGGCTCGTCAAGGAACCATGTGAGATTGAGCAGCTTGACGATGCCGGAGCTCTCGGGCAGGAGATGCACACAGTTGCCAGGGACAACATCAAGATCGGAATCGTCGAGCAGGAAATTGTCGGCAAGATGGAAGGTCTCGTGCTCCAGAAAGGATGGGGCGTGTCCTTCCCTACCATCCTTACCCAGCACGGAGAGACCCTCCACAACCATCTCCACGACAAGATAGTGGAGCCCGGCAAACTGATGGTCATTGATGCCGGAGCGGAGAACAACATGCATTACGCCTCCGACTTCACGAGGACATATCCAACCTCCGGCAAATTCACCTCAAAGCAGAGAGATGTCTACCAGATTGTCTGCGACTGCAACGAGCTGGCTTTCAGCCTGACAAAGCCCGGAGTAACTTACCGTGACATCCACCTTGCCACAGCGAGGAAGATGCTGGAAGGCCTCAGCGGACTCGGCCTTGTCAAGGGCGATCTCGACACGATGGTCGCCGAGGGGATCGCTGGCCTGTTCCAGCCCCACGGGCTCGGGCATAACATGGGACTCGATGTCCACGACATGGAGGATCTCGGGGAGAATCTCGTGGGCTACGACCCGGACCAGAAACGTTCGTCCCAACTTGGCCTCGGCAGCCTCAGGATGGCCCGCAGGCTTGTTCCGGGAAATGTCATCACCGATGAGCCGGGAATATATTTCATCCCCGCCCTGATAGAGAAATGGAAGTCCGAGGGCACAGGCAAGGGCTTTGTCAACTTCGCCAAACTTGAGGAATATTACGACTTCGGAGGGATCCGGATCGAGGACGATGTCCTGGTGACAGAAGATGGCGCACGCCGTACAGGACCCAACCGACTGCCCGTCCAGCCCGACGATGTGGAGGCCGCGATGAATTCCTAACTGTCATCCTGAGCAAAGCGAAGGATCTTATGTCTACAGTAATCATCATATTAGCCGTCTTGTGCGGCGTGATCGGAATTGCCGGGAGCATTCTCCCGGCTCTTCCGGGGCCCCCGGTCAGCTGGGCCGGCCTTCTCATCCTCTACCTATGGGGAAGCGGGACCAACGCCGCAGGGGATCCGATGTCAACAAAGTTCCTGCTGATCTGGCTGGCCATCACAATAATTGTCTGCATCATCGACTACGTCGTCCCGGCATATTTCACAAGGATCACAGGAGGGAGCAAAGCCGCCGGCCGGGGAGCCATTGTCGGACTTCTGGTCGGAATGTTCGTTCCGCCGGTCGGGATCATACTCGGGACGCTTGGAGGGGCCTTCCTCGCCGAATATCTGGTCGCCCGCAAAGGGGGCTGGGACTCCGCGAGATCAGCCGTAGGCGCACTTCTGGGATTCTTCTTCGGCACCGGCATCAAACTGATTGCCAGCGGTTTGATGATGTATTACATCATAGTCTTCATGAAATAGATTTCGGATTTTGGAAGAATATTCCTAAATTTATAGGATTTTAGGAAAAAGCGCGATGGCAGAAGGCAAAGGGAAATACTTGATAATCGGTCTGATCGGTTTCATCATCGGGGCTTTGCTCGTGGCGGCATTCGACACCACCATGAACAAAACCTCCTCCAACGAGTACTGCATGAGTTGCCACACTCATGAGCAGGCCGATCTCGACTGGAAGAAATCCCCGCATTATCTCAGCCACAGCGGAGTCATGACAGACTGCGCCGCCTGCCACCTTCCCCCAAAGGAGGACGGCCTCATGAAATACTATGCGGCCAAAACCAGGATCGGAGTCAGGGATCTGTGGGTGAAGATGACCAAGGATCCTTCCGAGATCGACTGGGAGTCCAAGAGGCAGCTTGAGCACGCCCGCAAGATCGTCTACAATTCATCTTGTGAGAGATGCCATGTGAACCTCTTCCCCGAGGGCATCTCCGACGACGGGATCACCGCCCACCTCCATTACGAGGAGAACGCCAAGAAACTCGGGCTGGACTGCATCAGCTGCCACCTCGATGTCGGTCACTACATGCCCGGCTACGAGCACAAGCGCATGGAGGGCAAAGTGATTGAGGCGGACAATGGCCCGATCTACGATTCCCTCGCCACAGTCAACTCCTTCGAGGACTTCACGGAGACCGTACCGGGCACAAGGGCGGCCATAAGGATGATAGCTGTCCCTGGAGGAGAGTTCCTGATGGGAAGTCCCGACAAGGAGCCTTTCCATTCAGACGATGAGGGCCCCCAGAAGAAGGTCAAGATCTCACCTTTCTTCATGGGCGAGGTCGAAGTCACATGGAGACAGTTCTGGGCTTTCTACAACGAGACCATGTCTGAGGGCAGGACCCCTCCGGAGAAGATATACGCCAACAACAACCGTCCGGATGTGGATGCCGTGAGCGGTCCGACTCCCCCGTTCGGATTCCCCGACCAGGGTTGGGGCATGGGCGACCGCCCGGCCATAACCATGACCCACTACGCCGCCACGACATTCTGCCAATGGCTCTCACTTAAGACCGGGCGCCACTACCGCCTCCCCACCGAGGCCGAGTGGGAATATGCCGCCAGAGGCGGAACCCAGACACCTTATTTCTTCGAGGGCAATCCCAAGAAATTCCATTCGAGGAAGTCAAGAGGCGCCGACACTACCATGATCGGCCGCTACATAGTCTTCTCCGGCAACTCGTCCGGAAAGACCCAAGAGCCCGGCTTTGTCAAAGCCAACCCCTTCAGGCTCAAGAATATGCTCGGAAATGTCATGGAATATTGCTCCGACTGGTACGCGGAAGACGCATATTCCAAAATCAAGGATGGGGCTCTCGACCCGAAGGGTCCAGAGAGCGGCACCGAGCACGTGGTCAGGGGTGGCAACTATTCTGATGACGCTTCCGTGCTGCGCAGCGCCTCCAGAGGCCACACCGAGCATGACAAGTGGCTCAAGACAGATCCCCAGAATCCAAAGAGCATCTGGTGGTACTCCGACATCAAAGGGGTAGGCTTCAGGGTGGTCTGTGATGTACCGGCAAACATTGACGTTAATTAAATACTTAATACTAATAACATTATGAGCGATAACAAAATGGACAGAAGAGCCTTTCTCGGCGCCAGCGCCAAGATCGGTGTCGCTGGTATCGTCGGAGGTGGACTCCTCGCTGCCTGCGGCGAAAAAGAACCCAAACAAATTCCCCTAAGGCAGCCTGGCGAGTACTACGTGCCTGAACTTCCTGACAAAGCCATTGAAGGGAAACCCCTCAAGGTAGGAGTCATCGGCTGCGGTGGCCGTGGATCAGGTGCCATCATGAACCTTCTCGACGCGGCTGACGGGATCACCGTCACAGCTCTTGGAGACACCTTCATTGACCGCCTGACAAGCCTGAAGGACAAGCTGCAAGAGAGAAATCAGGTCGTTCCCGACGAGAATTGCTTCATCGGTTTCGACGCCTACAAGAAGGTCATCGACTCGGGCGTTGACATGGTCATCTGCACGACTCCCCCGAATTTCCGTCCCGTCCACTTCCAGTATGCCACTGAAAAGGGTGTCCATTCCTTCCTCGAGAAGCCTATCGCCGTTGACGCGAAGGGCTACCGCCAGATCATGGCCACCGCCAAGCAGGCCGAAGCCAAGGGACTGAGCGTAGTCTGCGGAACCCAGCGCCATCACCAGCGTCCCTACGTCGAGGCTTTCAAAAAGATCCAGGAAGGCCTGATCGGTGAGATCACCGGAGGTAACGTCTACTGGAACGGAGGCATGCTCTGGTACAGGGAGCGCCAGAAAGGTTGGAGCGACATGGAGTGGATGATCCGCGACTGGGTCAACTGGGAGTGGCTCTCAGGCGACCACATCGTCGAGCAGCATGTCCACAACATCGACGTTTTCAACTGGATGAACGGCTACAAGCACCCCATCAAGGCCACCGGTTTCGGTAGCCGCCAGCGCAGGGTCACCGGCGACCAGTTCGACAACTTCAGCGTCGACTTCGAGTACGAGAACGGCGTCCACCTCCACAGCATGTGCCGCCAGATCGACGGTTGCTCCAACAACGTCAGCGAAGAGGTCCACGGAACCAAGGGATATTGGAAATCCGCCGAAGAGACCATCTACGACCTCCAGGGCAATGTCCTCTGGACCTTTGACTGGGATGGCATGAGGGCCGAGTTCAAGCAGGAGGATCCCTATGTCCTTGAGCATGTTGACTGGGTCAACCATATCCGCAAGGGTACCGCCCATGTCGAGGCTGGAGAGTGCGGAATGTCCTCTCTGTGCGGAATCATGGGCCGCGAGGCCGCCTACACAGGCCAGACCGTCGAGTGGGACCAGATCAGCGCGGCTGATCTCGACCTTATGCCCGAGAAGCTTGAGATGGGCAAGATGGACATGAAACAGTACAAGGTCCACGTGCCTGGAACCGGAAAATAAACGACCATGGACAGAAGATCATTTATCAAGACATCAGCGATAGGAGGGGCGGTCGTTGCCGCCTCCTCCATCATTCCCGCCTGCGCTTCGAATGCCTCCAAGGGTGGGAACAAGGCTGCCAATGACGTTGCCCTGAACCTCTCCTTCCAGGAGGGCATCGCTCCCGGCGAGACACTTGCGGAGAAACTCGACTTCATGGAGAATCTCGGCATCGTCGGTTTCGAGCCCGGAGGCCGTGGCCTCAAAGGCCGTATCAAGGAGATCCAGGATGCCCTTAGTGGCCGTAACATCAAGGTCAGCGCGATCTGCGCCGGTTTTGACGGCTTCATCCTCGCTGAGGATCCCGCTGTCAAGAACCAGTTCGACACAACTATGCGCGAGATCATCGAAGCTGCCGGAGCCCTCGGTTCCACAGGTGTCATCATGGTCCCCGCTTTCAACGGCCAGCAGCCTTGCAAGCCCCACACAATGGAGACCCGCGACTACCTCTGCGAGGAACTTCACAAGCTCGGAGAGTTCGCGAAGAGCTGCGGCACAACCGTCATTCTCGAGCCCCTCAACAGGCGCGAATGCTTCTACATGAGGCTTGTCGCTGACGGAGCCGCTATCGCCCGCGACGCTAACAGTGAAGGAGTTAAGGTCATGGGCGACTTCTGGCACATGCAGGAGGAGACCTCTGACTACGGCGCCTTCATGTCCGCTGGAAGCAAGTACCTGCAGCACGTCCATATCGCCAGCCGCGGCAACCGCAAGATGCCTGGCGAGGACGGTGCCGTTGACAACTACGTCGAAGGCTTCAAGGCCCTCCAGCAGATCGGCTACGACAAGTATGTCTCCTTCGAGTGCGGCTGCGGCGGCGACAGGGCTACCCTCGTCACCAACGCTGTCAACCTGCTCCGTGCCCAATGGGAAGAGGCCAGAGGATGCTGAACAATGTGAAAGTCCTGGCCTTCGACGCGGACGACACCCTGTGGTCGAACGAGCCGTTGTTCAGGGAAGCTGAAAGAAAAGTCGCCGGGGCACTTTCTGCCTACGGCGACTTTGATTACATTTCTGACGAGCTCTACAAGGTAGAGTTCAAGAATATGGGCGACTACGGCTTCGGAGCGAAGGCGTATGTCCTATCAATGATTGAGAATGCCGTCAATCTGACCGGTGGCAAGCTGACCGGAGAGCAGGTTATGTTCATCATCGACAGTGGCAGGGAGATCCTGCGCAACCCGGCGACTCCCCTCCCCGGAGTGGAGGAAACCTTGGAAAGACTGAGCGAGGACGGGCGGTACCAGCTGGTCCTGATGACCAAGGGGGAATTGCTCGACCAGGAGCGCAAAATCGCCCGGTCCGGGCTGGCTAAGTATTTCAGCCACATTGACATAGTCTCAAACAAATCACAAAAGGAATACCTTGACCTCTGCGACCGGCTGCGGATAAGCCCGGAAGAGCTCCTTATGGTCGGAAACTCTTTCAAATCCGACATCGAACCGGTCCTCCAACTTGGTGGCTGGGGAATATATATTCCCTCAGAAACTCTCTGGAAACTCGAGCACACCGAGGAATATGACCATCCCCGCCTTGTGCGCGCGGACAGGTTCAGTGACCTCCCCGGCATTCTTATACCCTGAACATTAGATGAAACGAGCTTACAGATCATTACTTTTAATATTAGCATTAGGACTCGTCTCGATCACCTCATTCGCCCAACAGACAAGCACAATCTACAGGGGCAGAGGACAATCTCCCTTCCCCTATAAGTTCAACGGAACTTACTATCTGGAGACCAGGGAGTTCTCTCCGGGAGACATCCTCTACAACGGCAAGGTCTATCGCGGAATCCTCCTGAACCTTGATGCCTACAGAATGGAAGTGGAGACAAAGTCCGGGGAAAACGGGCTGGAAGTGCTCCTGGACCCTTCGCAAGTAGTCTGGTTCACGATGGGTGATCGCCGCTTTGTCAATTTGCGATACCTCGGCTACGATTCCGCTCCAGAGGGGTTCCTCGAGATAATCAAGGATGGCGCGTCTCCTATTTTGAGGTACACCAGGAAAGTCTCCAGAGCAGACGCCTCAGGAGGCTCCACAAACATGGAAACCCTTGACGGGAACTATACCGCCGGAGTGGATCATTATTTCGTGAGCAACCACACATGGTATTCCCTTGAAAACGGCATCTTACGGAAGATTTCACGAGGACGGATGAAGAAGCGGATGAAAGAGCCGTCCAATCCCAATGAAAGCCCCCTCCGGGAAGACCTCCTGAAATGGAGGCCGACAATGGAGTCCGCTGCCGGGAACCTGCCGGCCTTGAGTTTTAACGCCAAGGATAATGATCTGCCGGACAATTATTTCCGTAAGGAAATATCTGACACGACCTCTGTCACATATTCCTCCACAGCCTTGAAAGCGACTTACCAGAACAAGGTGTATGTCATCGGAGAGAAAGGGAAGACGACCAGATCCGCTGTCAAGGTCAGCGGGACAGTGTTCGAGGCCGAAAGCGGGGAACCCCTCCCCGGTGTCGTCATCTTCGACGAGCGCGTTTCCTCCTATGTGAGGTCAGATGCCGACGGCCGTTATTCAATATCCCTTCCGACCGGAGAAAACTCCTTGTCTTTCAACGCCGAATCCAAAGAAGACCTGACCTTGAGGCTGGACATTCAGGGTGAAGGTAGCCTGGATGTCGTGATGGCGGACAAGGTGACCAATCTTAAAGGAACCGTCATCGTGGCGGAAAGCATGAAGGAGCACCGGACCATAGGAATGGGACTGTCCAGCATCAGCACCCAGACAATCAGCAAGATACCCTCCGCATTCGGGGAAGGGGACATCATAAAGGTGGTGCTGACCTTGCCGGGAGTGAAAAGCGTAGGGGAAGCTTCCGGAGGATTCAATGTCAGGGGCGGATCCGCCGACCAGAACCTTATCCTCTACAACGACAACACGATCTACAACCCGAGTCATCTCTTCGGGTTGCTGTCGGCTTTCAATCCGGACCTGATCGAAGGAGTCGAGCTTTACAAGAGTTCGATCCCGGCGAAGTACGGTGGCCGCATTTCCTCGGTTATGAGCGTAAAATCAAAGGAAGGCGACCACAATCGGATCAAAGGCTCTCTTGGAATAGGGCTTCTGACGAGCAGAGCCCACATCGAGGGACCTATCGGTAACGGGAAGACCACGTTTGTGGCTGGCGGAAGGTTGTCATATTCAGACTGGATGCTCGGCCTTCTTCCAAAGAACAGCTCGTACTCGGGAGGAGGAGCCGGATTCGGGGACGCGAGCATCTCCATGACGCATCATTTCGACGAGAAGAACTCCCTGCAGTTGTTCGGATACTACGCTTCCGACCGATTCACGTTCAGCGGTGACACCACCTACCTGTATTCGAGCCTCAACGCCTCCGCCGCCTACCGGCACAACGGGAAGGACGGACGAACCACACGCGTCAGCGCCGGCTACGACAATTATGGCAACACCCTGGAACTCCACGGGTGGCCCACTGGCGCATACGATCTGGAAACCGCTGTCCGTCAAGCGTTTTTCAAGGCTGTCCGCACAAGGCCGCAAGGAAATCACACTATCACCTGGGGATTGGACCTTGTCGGTTATCATCTGAACCCCGGAGAATTGAGACCTTACGGCGAAAGCTCACAGGCCAGGGCATCGGCCCTCCCGGCCGGAAACGGGGCCGACGGAGCTCTGCACCTTTCCGACAGCTGGAACTTGTCCGAGAAATTCTCTTTGGAGGCAGGGGCAAGGATGTCATTGTTTCTGGCGATGGAGCCTTCGGAGCTGTTCCCTGGCCCTGAATTCCGTCTTTCGGGGAAATATTCATTGAAGGAGAACCTGTCCCTGAAGGCCGGGATCAACACACTCAAGCAAAACATCCACCTGATCTCTAACACGGCCTCGATCTCCCCGATGGACACCTGGATGCTTTCCGGGAAGGGAATATCCCCCACAAGCGGATGGCAGGGTGCGGCCGGAGCCTATTGGACTCATCTCTCTTCAGGAATAGACTTTTCCCTGGAAGGTTATTACAAGAGGAGCGAGAATGCCCTGGATTACAAGAGCGGAGCTATTCTGAAGATGAATCCGGATCTGGTGAACGACTTGACTCCTGTCCAAGGAAGGGCATACGGAGCTGAGCTGTCTCTGAAGAAACCTGCCGGAAAGTTAAGCGGATGGATGTCTTACAGCTATTCAAGGAGCATGTTCAGGGATCTCTCCACATCGGAAGAAGAGGCCATCAATCATGGCCGGTGGTACAACGCTCCCCATGACAAGCCACATGAGTTCAAGCTCGTCGGCAATTACGCTTTCACACACCGGTTCTCATTCTCATTCAACGTGGATTATTCCACCGGTAGACCAATAACGGTCCCGGACGGGAAATACTACCTCGACGGAGCCTGGAGGCTGACTTATTCTGACAGGAACCTCTACCGGATCCCGGATTACTTCAGGATGGATCTCGCGTTGAACATTGACCCCGGTCATTATCTCAAGGCCATCGCTCGTTCCTCAGTCACAATAGGTGTCTATAACGTCACCGGCAGGAAGAACGCCTATTCAGTGTTCTTCAAGCCCAAGGAAACCGGCGGCGTGAACGCCTACAAAATGTCTGTGCTGGCCACCCAGATCCCGTATATCAACCTCAACATACTGTTCTGATGAAACGACTTCCTTTGTATTTAACGATATTGGCTTTAGCCTGCCTTGGCTCCTGCGTCTACCCCTACGACTCTCTCCCGGAGAGCCGGAAAGAAAGAACACTCGTCGTGGACGGGAGAATCTTGATCGGGGGAATCAGTTCCATACAGCTCAATTACGTTACCCCATTGAATGCCACCGGTGGCTCATATCCCTCTGGGGACGCTTGGATTGAAGACGATCTTGGCAACATATTCAGGGACGCTTCCCATGAGTTGTCCCGCAGTTTCAGCATCCACACCGAATCCCCCGCCGCAGGCGCTTCCAGCTACCGGGCCGTCGTGGAAGTGGATGGGGAAAGGTATGCCTCGGACTGGATCGTTCCCGATAACCCGCCGGTCATCGAGGATATCACCTTCGAGGCTGACGATGATAACGTGTCCGTGATGGTGGACCTCGGGACAGGAGACAGCAAAACCGGTTACGCAGGTTTCCTGCTTGAGGAGACCTGGGAGTTCCATGCCGATGAATATCCTAGAAGCTTCATAAACACAGCGACTTGGGAATATTACACCGATCGCGAGATCAGCAATATGGACAGCCTCATTGTGAATTACTGGTGCTTCCGGAACGACTCGACCAAAAGCGTGATCATGCTTGACTACTCAAATCTTGAAGGGGACGCCGTCAAGTCTTTCCCGGTCAAGACATTCCCAAGGACAGACTCCCGCAACCACAAACGCTACAGCGTGAACGTCAAGGCTTTTTCCCTTTCGAAGGACGCCTATGACTACGGTCGCAGACTTAGGGAGATGTCCAATGTGGGTAGCGACCTTTTTACTCCTGATCCTGGGACGCTTAATGGCAATATCCACTGCGAGACGGATCCTCTCCGGGAGGTCATGGGCATTGTTCTGGCGGGCAAGATGACAAGCCGGAGGGCATTCATGCGAGGCCAATATGCCAAACAAGCCCAGTCATACGTCCCCTTTGTCTTTGTGGAGAAGGAAGACATGCCACTCATGTACTATGACAGATTGTACCGCCCTGTAAGATTATTATCCCACGAGGACACGATGAGCGTGGGCTGGGCTCCAATCCGGTGCATCGACTGCATTGAGGACGGAGGTACTCAGACACCCCCTGATTTCTGGAACGAAGAAGAAAACTGAACGCCATGACAAAGATCTTGTTATCAATATTTCTTACCCTGGCGGCATCCCTTTCAGCCGCTTCCCAAGATCGGTTCTTCGTGATTACGGACCGGCCGGCATACATAGCCGGCGACATCGTCGGATGCTCGGTCTTCTGCGTCGGCGAAGACGGTCACCCGGATTCATTCAGCTCCGTTTGTTATCTTGAGCTCATAGGAGTGGATGGCACCGCTGTCGAGACCAAGATCAGCCTACTGGACGGAAGAGGCGCGGGATCCTTCCGGATTCCCCAAGGAACTCCTACCGGAAACTATTCATTGATAGCATATTCCTCAAGAAGCGAGCACTCTCCGGAAGCCTCCCGCAGGATCGCGGTTTTCAACACGACTTCCACATCACGAGCAGCCAACGGAGTGGTGGTCAGCGACGAGAGCGACTACAAGCCCAATTATATTCCTGAAGGATCCTCATCCGGAGGATTACGGTTGAACCTGGAAGGCAACCTGTCCCCTCTTGGCAAGGCTGTCCTCACGCTTGATGGCCTGGACGATGACACCGATCTTGCCATCAGCGTATTCCATGACGACGGCCTTGATGCCGGCGACGGAAAGACCCTCGCTGAATTCTCCGCCGAAGGCGGTAAAGCGGTCCCGACCGGGAATTCCGGGGAATATGAAGGTGAGACCATCAAGGTCTCCGTTGAGGGTCTGACGGCGGAAGAGGCCTCCCGTGGCGACAAAATGGTCATTCTGTCAACACCCGGTTCTCCTTCGGAAGTCTACATCGGAAGGATCACCTCTGACGGTCATGTTGATTTCGTCACCAACAACATCTACGGGGACAGGGAACTCGTGTGCGAAGTGACTTCGATGCAGGGAAAGGCCTGTCACATAAGCATTTCCTCCCCTTTCCGCCATCCTTCCCCGGATGTCCTGCCCCCTCTGGAGCTGAACCCGGCCCAAAGAGAGGCACTGGTCGCGAGGAAAGCGGCGCTGGCGGCCGGCAAAGGAGTTGCGGCCGACACCTTGGTCAACTTCCTCCCCAAAAGGGAAGGCCTGTTGCTGGAAGCCCTTCCATGCGTACATTACCATCTTGACGACTATTCCAGATTCCCGACTGTCAAGGAGATGTGCGTGGAATTCATCAGTGAGCTCCGTTTCATGGACAATAACAACGGTTCTCGTCTGAGGATGTTCGTCTCGGATGCGGGCGGATCCCGGAAATATGCCGGGGACAACGTGTTGGTGATGATGGACGGAGTGGTTCTGACCGACCACGGCATGCTGGACGATTTCGACGCGATGCTGCTGGAAGATGTCTATATCTACCCGCAGACAGTCATGATCAGCGGGATTCCCTTCAACGGAGTCGTCAATTTCGTCTCGAAAAACAACTATGTGACAGGGCTCCATTTCCCTGCCAACGTGAGGGTGATGGATTTCAAGGGAGCGTCTTATCCGGTGTGTTACACAGGGGAAAGACCCTCCGGAGACAAGGATCTGAGGCAGGTCCTATACTGGCATCCGGCATTCGTGGCGAAGGCTGGAATAAAAAACGAGATCACTTTGGAGATGCCTGGCTACAAAGGGCGGTTCAAGGCGGTCGCCGAGGGCTGGAAAAGAGGCGGAATTCCCATAAGGGCTGAATACACCTTTGAGATACAATAATGAAAACACTACTCCTGCTGACCCTGCTAATGAGCGGGAGCATTGCGGCCGCCCAGGACGCCGACACATTGAGGACCGGTTCTGAACGACGGAGCAACCAGAATGTGATGCTGAACGCGTCCTATGCGGCGATCCCGAGGACTATCTCGCTCGGTATCCCGGAATGGGGCACTTACATCATGGATGACGGTCTTCCGGCATCAATGTTCAGCAATCTCTTCCCTGGATATCTTTCCTGGCGAAGCGGCCTTTCCACCGAGTCGATGCAGCTGACCCGTCTTGACGAGTCCGCGATACAACTCGGTTCCACGGGCTTTTTCCCGATGTCCGTCTCCCGGGCCGGAGCTGACAAGACCGAAGGGGCCGTCAAATACACCGCCAACCAGTACGGCCGCCATGTGATAGAGCTTCGCACAGCCTCTCCACTCGGGAACGGATGGGGAATCGACCTGAATGTGTACCAGAGTTTTGACCGCGGCTCCAACCACCTGGATTTCACGACCTACCAGGAGAGGACCCGGTTCTACAAGGCCGGATTGTCTAAAAAGCTGCCGGACGGGAAAGGCCTGTTCAAGGCCACGTATCTGTTTATGAACTACTTGGATCTTACCGACCAGTACGGTCCGTTCATATTCGTCGGAGACGGGAGTGTGAAACCTTACGGCGACTTCCGCCTTGGAAGGGATCAGTATATTCCCGAGACCTCTTTCTTCGAATATATCGATTTGCGAGACGGTAAAAAGAAGACAGGACGCTACACAGAGGATCTGGGCATCCCGGTTCATGTCTTGACGGCAGGCTTCACCCGCACCTTTGATAATGGGATGGAGATGGATTTGAGTTCCCGCCTCAGGATGAGCGACAGCAAGCAGAAAAGCACCTACCTCAACGGGATAACAGAAGTCAAAGCGGGTGACGGTTATTCCTACCTCGACGGTACCCCATATTCCGGCAACGTGCAGAGCCGTTTCTTCATGTACGAGGATGACAATTTCACAGAATGGCTCACTACGGTCAAGGTGAAGAAATCCATGAACAAGCATTCGACTCTCGCGGGAGCCAATTTCTGGTTCAACTGGACCCAGGCCTCATCGATGACCTCCAACTTCGCCTACGAGGCCAAGAAAAACCCTAAAGCGCTCACTTACAACGGGGAAGTTTATTATGTCCACAACACGGGAGCCCAGTTTGCGGAGGGCTTCCAGAGCCGCCTCGCCCTGTTCGCCCAGGATGACTGGAGAGTCAGTCCTAAAATCAATATCCATTATGGGATCAGAGCGGAATACAGCGGAATCAACGGCAAGGCCGCGCACAATCTGGATGGCAAGGAGAATAACTCCCGCTACAACGGCTGGTCCCTGGTAAGCCCGGGAGTCAGCCTTACCCCGTTCAGGAAGAATGTCTTCAACGGGGCCGCAACATTGATTGGATATTATAACTTCAACTCAAATTGGGGAGCCGAATTCGACGCAATCGCCACCTTGAACCATCCCAATATCGGGCAATATGGCGACTCAAGCGTCCCGTTCGAAGGAGCCCAGCCCAGCTATATTCTCAGAGGAGGAGTCAATTTTAAGAACAAGTGGATTGATTTCCAATCACTTCTGACTTATCTCAAGCGTTCCAACAGCTACGAGATGGGCATGTGGACCCATAAGCTCTCCCATGCCGCGGGAGGCTTCCCCGCAGGCTACAATGAGACCGTCTATGTGAGCTCTCTGTACGACATGGAGGTTCTCGGATGGACCACGGACATGATCCTGACCCCGTTCAAGGGCTTCACCTTCCACGGACTGTTCACCTTCAGGATCCCAAGGTACCAGAACTACAGTTTCAAGCCTGTCTTCAGCGACGGGTATTCAGAGGAATATGATTTCTCCGGGAAGAGGATCACCAGCAGCAGCGGCACCGAAATCGAGCTGGAGCCTTCCTACCAGACCGGCAAATGGAGATTCTGGCTCAGCGCCCGCTATTACAGCAGGCGCTACATCAACATCACGAACACCTTGTTCCTGAATCCACGCTGGGAGACTTTCGGAGGTGTTGATTTCAAGTGGAACGAGCATGTGAGCCTGTCCATGAATGTGGTCAACTTCCTGAATGTCACAGGGGCTTCGGCCGGAATCCGGGAGGCCTCCCTCGCCACCGACATCACCCCCTATCAGAACTATCTCACCAGCGGCTCCTACATCCGCCCCTTCACCCTCGAATTCAGCACCCTAGTGAAGTTCTAAGCAGATTCTTCTTAATATAAAAGTTAAGAAATTTGCTGATATTATTTTGATTTTCAAACCTTTATTCATACCTTTGCAATACTTGGAAGACGAGGAATATGTGGAAGGTTGAGTTTGTCCCTTTGATCCTATCGGAAACAACAGATATCTATGCAATTAAGCTTAACGATTCTGTTCATTCTGAATTCAGTGACTTCATGTCGACTTTCAAAGAATCCACTGATCCGTATTTAAGACAAGATTTAGACCGTATTTTGAGTTCAATCGAGAATATCTCACAAAACGGTGCTTTGGAAAACTTTTTCAGAATAGAAGGACATTTTTCCGACAGAGTCTGTGCTATCCCTCTATTAGTAGCACATAGAAATAAAAGGACTCATGGGAGTTTAAGATTGTATTGCATACGAGTTTCAGACAGTCTCCTGCTCATTGGAGGTGGAGGAGTAAAAAACTCAAGAACTTATAATACTGACCCTATCCTTTCAGGTAAAGTCTCACTACTTCAGTCAATTGACAAGAGACTTCTTAAATTGGAATCCGAAGGGATGGATCTTTACAACGAGATAATGAACCTGACACTGATAATTGAAGAATAAATATGGCTAGAGTAAGGTATATCGACCCTGAGTTTCAGAAGGCTTTGAATGAGGTATCTCCGGCTATAAGGAAAGAAACCAGTTATGAGTTTGCCATCGCCAAGAGGATAAGGGATATTCTCGTTAAAAAACACTTGTCACAAGCCATGCTGGCGAAAGCGACTGGCAAGAAGGAGGCGACTGTCTCTCTTTGGCTTAGTGGCACACATAATTTCACTATCCGCACTATTGCAGAAATAGAGTGCGCGCTCAATGAGGAAATCTTGTCAATCAGGCAATACCGCAAACCTTCAGAGACAGTTTGCGGCTATATATCAAATAGACCCGCTTACACGGGTCTATTGAATGACGGTAATGAATAATTCTCCGGACTTATTTCCGGCGGATGGTGAAGGCGAAGGTGGCGTCGGAGAAGACTCTGTCTTCCTGGAGGGGGCTGGGGCCGCAGCTGTTGCCGCCAAGGCCGGAGTCAGCCGCGTCAAGGCAAAGCCAAGTGTCACCTGGAGCCGGAAGATCACACTGATGAGGGGCCAGCAGAAGGTCAAGCGCCGAGTAAGGCAAGGCGCAGACAGACATCACTGGACGACCGGATTCAGAACTTCTCAAAGAATTCCCGGAAGCCTCAAAGAGCAATCCCCTGCCGCGGCGGCCAGTCAGCGAGGCCCAGCGGACCTGCTCGTGATTAGCCATGTCCTGGGGCTTGGTGTAATTCTGGAACTGTTCCGAGACAGGACCTGAATATATTCCCACAAAGGCGTTGGTGTAACGGTCTGAATAGTTCTCGACCGGGCCGCGGCCATAGTAAGTGAACTCCGAGTACTCCTTCGGAACCTTCATGACATATCCGAGCCTGGCAAGAGGGACTTCCGGCTTGTCGGAAGTAACCTTTGAGCTGAAGTTGATATTTCCTTTCCTGTCAATGGTCCACTCCACCTTTGACGTGAATAGCATCACATCCTTAAGGTCCGGATCCTCAACCACCGAACAACTTGGAGATGAAGGGCTTCCATCCAACTTGGCACCATTAGGAGCCTTGGACTGGACAGTAAACGAGACCTTGACAAGACCTTTCTCAGCGGTCACGGACATGTCAGACGCCTTGTGAACAAGATTGTGCAAACCGTTGGCGAACCAGTTCCTGTAGGCCCATCCGTCGTTGTTGACAATAGCCCTGAAGGCATTGAGACGAGGACCTTCTCCCGGCACGATAACATCCTTGCCTCGGTACTTGAGGGAAGCAAGAGTGCCTGTGGCAGGATCAAATTCAGCGACAAAACGACGGCCCTTGACAACGAGGAGACCGGATTCTGAGTCGGTGAAGTGCTTCGGGGATCGGCCTTTGAGATCCTTCGCTTCGCTCTGGATGACAGGGGAAGCGGGAGTGAGGCACATCTGGTCTTTGCAGGCCTCGTAGCCTTTGTCGGCCCAGAACATATTGTCTTTTAAGGTGTAACTCACATTGAGGTAGCACTCTTTATCGGCCGGAAGCTTCCCGAGGGAGATGGTGCGGGAGACCTTCTCACGGGGTCCGATTCCCTCGGCGTCGAACGAGCCGCTCTGGACCTCTTCGCCATCCGCGATAAGGGTCCAACGGGCATCGTACGAACAAGGCTCATAATAGTTCCTGTTGAAAAGGCAAATCTCCGCGGCACCGTCAGAAACCTTTATCAGCGAAGTATAGAGGTTCTGATAAACCTTTTTGACCTCCCAGTACTGGGGCTTCGGAGAACGGTCGCCGTTAAGGACTCCGTTCATCACGAACTGGCCATCGTTAGGAATATCCCCGAAATTGCCACCGGAAGCGAGGTAAGACTTGCCATCCTTGGTGTAGTTCCAAAGAGACTGATCCACCCAGTCCCAAATGGCACCGCCAATGAAAAAGTTGGTGGAATCTATTGATTGCCAATATTGCGCGAAATTTCCAAGAGCATTGCCCATCGAATGGGCGAACTCGTTGATGTGGTAAGGATACTTCACATCGCCCGTTCCTTTAGCAACCGCTTGCACCCATTTGACACCAGGATATTGGCTGCATCCGATGTCGGAAATATCATTGTTGCGCTCATATTGAATCGGTCGCGACGGGTCGATAGCCCTGGCGGCGGCATAGACGTATTCGAAGTTCTTCCCGGGCCCGGCCTCATTGCCCATGCTCCAGATCAGGACGCTGGGATGGTTGTAGTTGGACGAGACCATCTCGACCATCCTGGCGACATGTGCGTCTTTCCACTCTATCGGATGCGACAGGGACGCTTCCCCGTAACGGTAATGATGGCTCTCGATGTTGGCCTCATCCATCAGATAAATCCCGTACTTGTCGCAGAGATAGTACCAATACGGAGCGTCCGGATAATGGGAATTCCTGACATGGTTGACATTTGCCCGTTTCATGAGCTTGATGTCCTCTTCCATCACCTCGCGGGTAATGGCGTGACCCATCGAGGGCTCTGTCTCATGACGGTTCACTCCGCGGAGTTTCACGGGTTTTCCATTGAGATAGAAATACTTCCCGGCAAGGCCGAACTCATCTTCCGCTGCGGGAGTGTCCTTGATGCAGACCTCGCGGAACCCGACTATTGTCGAGAATATGTCAAGCGTCTTTCCGGAAGCGTCCTTAAGCTCGCCTACGAGGGTGTACCTGTGAGGGGCCTCGGCGGACCAGGGCTTGGCGTCGGGATAGTCCAGGACGCATGAGGGAGCCTGGCCGGAGAACTCGGCGACGAGTTCGTTTTCATCCGAGTACAGGACATTCTCGTAGAGCCGGTAGGACAGAACACAGTCATTGCCGGCATGACCGGCAATCTCCGCGTCAACCTTCAAGGAAGTCATTGACGGAGTGACCTTTATATCCCTTACGGAGACCTCCGGCTTCGCCTCGAGAGCAACGCTGCGGAATATTCCCGGAAGGCGGAACATGTCCTGTGACTCAAGGTTCCCGGCATCGGAATGACGGTACACCTCGACAGCGAGGACGTTGGTGCCTGATTGAATATATTCAGTTATGTCGAACTGGGCGAGATTGCGGGAATTCTTCGAGAATCCGACGTACTTACCGTTGACCCAGAGGTAAAAGAAAGAGTCAACACCGTCGAAATTGATGAATACCCTCTTTCCATCCCATTCTCCGGGGACCTCGAAGTCGCGGCGGTATGACCCGACTTCGTTACGGGCCTTGTAGGTCATCCAGTTCTGGGGAGGCTCACGCATGACACCGAGCTTCCAGTCGCCAGGTTTCAATTCGGTGAACCACGGAACCCCGATATTCACGTATAGCGGCATTCCGTACTTCTGGCTTCCATCCTTGCCTATTCCCACGACGTTCCAGTTGGAGGGCACGGGAATAAGGTCCCATGAAGAGTCGTCGTAGTCTTTCTCGTAAAAGTCAGCGGGACGGCTGTCGGGATCGGGAGCCCAGTTGAAACGCCAGTCCCCGTCAAGACTCATCCACAAAGAGCTATTCTCGGGGAGCACTTTGCGGGCGGAATCGACATCCGTGAAAGAGAAAAACCATGCGTGAGGAGTCTCCTTATTCAAGGACAATTTACCAGGAGACTGCCACTCGTCTCCGCTAGGCGCGTCCTTATGGCCAAAGGCGAAACCGGAGAGAATGGCGGTCATTATAAGAAAAGTCTTCATATTCGTCTATTTGTCAGTCTCTACTATCAAATCCAGGCCCTCGTCGAGCGCCATCTTGAGATCACGTCCTCCGGAAAGAACCTTGCAGAAACTGACCTCTTCGCCCTCTATCTTCTTGACTCTTAGCCTGGCCACCTGGGTACGAGCTTCTTTGCCTCCGATGAGTCTCTTGGTGTAAATAGCGAAAGTCTGTCCTTCCTGAAGCCCGTCCGCCGAACCGAGGTCGATGTAGACTTGCTTCTGTTTGTCGTTCTTGATGCCTCCCCTCTCGATGATCTGGCAAGTCAGGGGATACATCCCGTCAAAGAACCTCATCACGAGAACCGAGAGCCTGCTGATAGCGTTCTCGACAGCCCTCTCAGGAGAATTGACCCATGACATGTCCGACTCGGAGATCTTGAAAGACGGGCTGGCTATGACAGCGTCGGTCATGGCATCCTTGACATGGAGACTGACTGACAGCAGCGCCCTGTAATATACCTCAGTGCGGGTCTTCTTCACTTTCTCGCCGTTCTTGTTCTTCTCCTCGTACTCTCTCACCTCATTCTTGGTGGTCGTGGACAGGCTGTTCAATGTCGCGTCGACATAGATCGACCCTGGCAACTCCGCTTCCTCTTTTGACAACATCCCGTCAACCACCCGGAGCCTGTAGGCGTCCGACATCCCTTTTAGGATGGCAGAGCGGACAGCGCCCTGATAGCCATCCACCTGCTTGGATGTCTGGCCGGTAAGAACAGCGGTGGCGATCTCGCCAATCACGGAACCCGCAGTGTTCTTTGTCTGTTTCTGAGTGTATTCCAGATTGTTCATTGAAGCTACGATGATGGGATTACGGTCAACTTCCTGGGAAAAAGAGACCTGGGCAGTCATCACCAAAGCCGCCAAAGCGACAAAAAAACTCTTGAGACTCATGACAAAATAATTATTAGACTGACTACAAATATAAGACATTTATCGTTAAATTTGGCTTATGAAAAGGATTATGCTCATCGCCGTTCTCGCCTCGGCGGTTTTCCACGCCAGTATGGCACAAACCATTGACCTGAAATCAACAGCGGAATTTTCCCCATACGTGTTCGGTCACAACCTCGAGCACACAAGGGCCGCGGTAAACGGGGGTCTCAGCGCCCAGATGCTTCGCAACCGCAAATTCGCCGGAAAGCCATCCAAGAACCAGGGTGTCGCCGGAATGTGGGAAGGGATAGGAGACAAAGTCCTGTTCCAGAATGGCGGTCCCGCTTACACGAAACACATCGGGAACCCGGAAATGCGCCGGAGCAATGAGCTGTACTCCCAGTCCATCCAGAATCTGGTTGAAGGCCAGACCGCCGGAATATCCCAGGGCGGGCTGTTCCTGAAGAAAGGAGAGGCCTACCAGATGAGGGCCGTGACGAGAGTGTTTGAGCCCTTGACACTAAAGGTCGAGCTGACCGACCGGGACGGAGCCAAGGTCTACGCTACCAAGACGCTGGAACTGAGGCCTACGGCCGACTGGGTTGTCAGCGAGTTCGAGATGGCCCCGTCGGCCGGGGACAGGCACGGCCGCGTCCGCTACACTTTCGACAAAAAGGCGGAGCTTCTCATCGGCGCCCTGTCAATGATGCCGAAAGACAATTTCCACGGTATGAGGAGCGACGTGGTGGCCAACCTGAAAGCGATCGGTCCGAGGCTATTGCGCTGGCCAGGAGGCAATTTCGCTGGAGAATACAGGTGGAAGGACGGGCTCCTGCCAGTGGACCAGAGAGGGCCCCTGCAGGCAGCCACGGAGATTGAGACACAACCTTACACCCTTGGCTACGACTTCCATGAGATTGACACGGACGATTTTGTGGCCCTCTGCCGGGAAGTTGGAGCCGAGCCGATGATAACGATCAACATCGCATGGAGCAGCCCGGAGGAGAGCGCCCAATGGGTCGAGTACTGCAATGGTGGCGAAGACACCGAATATGGCAAGATAAGGGCTGAAAGGGGGCATAAAGAACCATATAACGTACATTTCTGGTCCCTTGGCAATGAGATGGGATACGGCCACATGGAAGGCCCGGCCGGGCCGGAGGGCTATGCCGAACTTGCCGGGAAACACGCCGACGCCATGCTGGAAGTCACACCCTCACTTGAGTTATGCTCCTCAGGGCCTTATCCCAACGACAACTGGGCAAAGTACTCGGCGGCTCCACTCGCTGAGAAGGTAAGATACATTTCCCTTCACCACTACGCCGGAGGGGCCCGTACATTCACTAGCCCCGAGGGGATCAAGGAATCCTATGAGACGACAGTGGCCGCCGTCACAGGCAATATCAACCAGGCCAAACGGATGAGGGAAAGCCTTGACGCGACCGGGAAGAGCCTCCACATCTCCTTCGACGAGTGGAACCAATGGTACTCCTGGTACCGTCCCTCATGCGTCACTGAAGGAATATATGCGGCCAGGACAATGCACTTCTACATCAACGAGAGCGCCCCTCTCGACATCCCGATAGTCTGCTACTTCCAGCCGATCGGAGAAGGAGCCATCCTGATCACGCCCGAAGGCAGCCGCCTGACCGCTAACGGCCAGATGTTTGAGATGCTTAAGGCCCACCAGGACGGACGGGTCTGCAAGGTTTCCGGCAATGATGACTATTCCACCGTGGCGACCATAAAGGACGGGGTGCTGACCATCAGCCTCATAAACGACTCTTATGATTCTGAAAGGGAATTCAGCTTCAACATAAAGGGTAAAGTCCTTGAGGCGACCCTATATTCCTCAGAAGATGTCACCCCGCACAGTTTCTTTGAGAAGTCGCCGCTTTCGGTCACGAGCTCCCGGAAGGACATCAAGACAGTCCTCCCGGCTCACAGCGTAGCTCTGATCAAGCTCTCTTTGGGAAAGAAATAGAGTTTACTCGACCTCGAAGGTCCATTCGTGGTGGATCGGCGTGCCGTCCGCCGCGACTCCTTCCGCTACAGCCCGGAATCTCCCAGGATAGTCAGGAGCGGTCAGATTGATTCTTTTCTGCCCTCCTGCCTCAATCTTCGCCGCAGGATCCCAGTACAGCAATTGCCTGGAGTCCTCACCGTCCCCGGAAGGGGCTGTCCCGTAGTAAGCTACCGGGTATGAGACCCCCTTGAAATCCACAACCTGGACATTGGCGGGGAAAGGAATTGCCGTCACATAATTTTTTTTGGTCACGAAATTGACAATCCCGGAAAAGGCAATCTTACCGCAAATGAAGGCCTGCTGGTAGAGATCGACATCTTCCAGGAGCATAGCGTCAAACGCGAGAAGGATGTTAAGGTCAGAAATGACCACTCCGTCCATCATCACCAACAAGTTACCCACCTGGGACCTGTAAGAATCCGTACCGTCGGTCACCATGAGACGCAGGCTGTATTTGCCCTTGCCCTCCCTGTGGAGGCTGAGCATGGGGATGATCTCCACCAGGACTTCCCTGACAGTAGGGAACCTCGTGTAGTCGTCAAGATGGTAGCGCCTGATGGGCAAACTCTCCAGGAGAAGATCCTGCCTGTAACGAAGGAAGGTGGAAAGAGTGTCGACTTTCAGGGCCGCCGTGGAACGGAGAGCGACCTTTCGCGCGCTGAGATCTTGGTAAAGTATCTTGCTGATCGGCAATTTCGGGATGGAACCAGCTGAAGGATAGATAAATGGATCCTCTATCGTGATAGATCCGGATTCCTGGTCGAGATTGGAGACCTCGCAAACAATCTCCCTGTCGCCGTAGATATTGTTCGTCATGAACCGGACATTCTTACCATGGTTGACACCGATGTAAAGGTTGGAAGGAGATCCGGCGGAAGACAACGTCGTGTAAGAATACTCGGAGTCCTCCTTGATCTTGCCATTCACCTGGGCGGAGATGATCTCACCGTCATATTCCACCGGCCTGTCGCCGACGAACACCGGATCCGGGGATCCTGCCAGAGAACCCAGGAAACTGGAGATCGAGTTTTCCTGGCGAACAGGGACGATGCCATCCTCATGGTAAACAGACAAGGAAAAGTCGGCTTCCGGCCCGTTATTCTGGATAAGCACACCATGGGAGGAACCTTTCTGAACCCTTGCGGAAGAGTTGAAGACCAGACTGCCGCATTCCTCCGCGGCTTCTCTTGACAAAGAGCCGTATTCCTGCTCCCCTATTATCTGAACGCCGTCCTTGACCCGCTCTGTCGAAAGTGTGTTGAATATGGTAAGGATCCTTGATCCGGCTAGCCAGGGTGTCCCCTGCTCATTCGTATTTGAAGAGGTGTAAGCCACAAGTCGATAGACCCCTGTCGGAACCGAGACCGGGATGCGGAAAACTCCGCTTCCCCTGCCCCCCAGCAATCCGATTTTGGCCTGGGCGGCACTGCCGTCTGTCGAGACAAGCTCAAGATAGGCGACCGCGTTGGTGGAAGACAAGTGGCCTTCCCCATCCACGCAGAACAGGGAGCACCAGACAACGTCTCCGGCGATGTAGGCTTCCCTGTCAGTCGAGACGAAAACCCGCTCCACCGGGTAATCCGCCGCGGAAGCCGCGACAACTGAAAAGAAAGCGAAGAATAATATGCAGATTGTCTTTTTCATCATTCCCAGAAATCAGGTTTTTGTTTGGTACCACCATTAAAGACACAATCGATACACCGGATAGGACCCCAGTAAACTCCTTCGACATACGCTCCTCTGTCACCTTTCGGAAGATTCATCAGGTCAACAGGATAGTCTCCAAATTCATAGGCTTCAGCCATGCCGGCAACTCCAGCGGGAATGTACAGGTAGCCAGTCGGAACTGTAGGATGAGAATAGAAGCGATTGTCAATGAACTCCCTGCGCTCGGCCTGAAGCGAGGCGGTCACATAACCCATGACTCGGACTGAAGGATCAGTCTCACATATTATGTTGCTGGGCATCTCACCCGGGTTGGGCGTGAACAGGCTGCCCATTCCCTCGGTTATGTCATCCAGATTCTTAATATACTTGAAAGCCTGCTCCGAAAGAGTGATCGCTTTGATGTTGATAGAGTATTTCTTATGATTCCTGTTGTTTGAAGTCGGAAAACTCTGGATAGTGAAATCATTGATCCGGTTAGTCCCGAAATCCGAATAATTGATCAAATGCATGACGGAAGACATATTCCTCCAGCACCAGTAGTTGGGAAACGGCTCAGACCTTTCATATAAGACCTTCCGTTCGGGATCCCAGACATACCTGCATTCGTAATCAGCATGGAACTCCCAAGTCTCGTCAAATGAGATGCCTATGTACCCCGTGGCATCCTCGCCTCCGTCAAGGGTCACATCGACCTTCACTGCTGTGGAATCAAGGTTGTAACCTATGTAAACATCTTCGATAACAGGAGGTTTCTTCACCTCCAACCAATCTGACAAGTAACGGGCTCCATCCACGTTTACTCCCATCCTGTATTTCCGGCCGGCAGGAGCGTCATCCGTAGAGATGGAGAAAACGCTGCGGGGAACCAGAGGGTCATCAGGAGTGTAGACGCCACCCTGGTCATCCTCAACCCAAGCGGTCCCGGTCACCTCCGAATAATGCGTGGAAAATTCTTCAGAGAATGGATACATCCTCGACAGGCGCAGGGTAGATTTTCCACCCACCACAATATTGCCATCAAGGACAATGACATCCTTCGACTCTCCGCCGAGCTCGACATCATAAGGGTAGACACAAGAGGCCAACCCGCAAAGTAATGCTATGAATATCAACGACTTTTTCATTAGAAGAGCAAGTTAAGGTTGACATAGGGAACAGGGATGGCGAAAATCGACAGCATGTGGCCGACAGGCAATCCCCAGTTTCCGGGAGTGAAAAAGACGGAATAAGGATTCTTCCTCGCGGTCACATTGTACACTCCAATCGTGAAAGTGGCGTGCATGAAGGCCATTAAAGAATGGCCGGGATCGATGTTGAAGGCGACATCCGTCCTGAAGTAATCAGGAATCCTGTAGGAGTTCCTCTCCGAATAGGCGAATTTGTACGAGTTCTTGAACAAATAGGATCCGATCGGGACAGTCACAGGACGTCCTGTGGAATAATCGACATTGAAGGAGAAACTGTAGCGATGGGTCAGGGCTATATTGGTGACCAGTTTGACCTCATGCGGCTTGTCGAACGGGGCGTTATACCAGTCACCGTGGGCAATCGCCTCATAGCCACGATCTTCCATCTCCCTGAAGCGGGCGCGGGAATACGTGTAGGAAAGCCATCCTGTCAGCCGCCCCGTGGTCTTTTTGGCCATAAGCTCAATCCCATAAGCCCTGGAGCGGACCGGGACGAGGTCTTCCGCCAGATTCTCATTCATCGACAGGACAGCCCCGGCCTTGTAGTCAAGATGGTTGGCTGCCTGCTTGAAATATGTCTCGGCCGAGAGGTCGATTCCTGTTCCCAGATCTGTCCAGTAGACTCCGGCTGCCGCCTGCCAGCCTCTGGTGGGTTTGATATCGGCGTCGGAGAGTTTCCAAGTGTCCATAGGAGAAATCGAAGACGTGTTGGAAATCAGATGGATATATTGCCGCATCGAGTTTATTCCGCCTTTTATGGACAAGTTGTCGGCGATGGTGTATTTACCGGACAGACGAAACTCGGGACCGGCATAGAAGGTCCCTGGATCGAGCGCGTAAAAGCCGGAAAGCCTTGCCCCAGCGTCGAGCGAGAAACTGTCGTTGATGGTCCAGTTGTCCGAAACAAAGACCGAGGGTTCCAAAGCATATTCCCTGGCTAAAGAGCGCCCCTCGATCGAGGATTCCTCCCCATAAGGCCTCAATATACCAGGATCCAACGCGTAGCCGACAGCATGAAAACCGTAATTGATCTTATGCGAATCTCCCAGAGGACGCACCCTGTTGGCCTTTAGGAAAGCCTGACGGATGAAAGTGCTAACATCATAGGCTCCTTGAGTCCAGCCATAGACCGCGACCATATTGTCAAAATGATCGTAACCCGCACTGACATTCAACGATCCGCCTCCGGCATCCTTATGCTTGAAGATGAGCGAGGCGTTGTAGTTGTTGTAGTTGAACGTCGTGTCCCCGCCAAATCTGAACTTATCAGAGGCATAATAGCCAAAGAGTTGGAGGGAGTTGTTGCTGTCGAAGTGATGCGTGATCCCGAGATTGGCATCATGGAAATTCGCTGTTCCGCCTCCAAATTCACTGTCCTTAGGCAGCAATCCCAGGATCCAGTCGGAATATGTCGTCCTGGCTCCAGCGACCAGCGTGGTCTTGCCTTTGGCCAGAGGACCCTCGATCTGTACCCGGCTGGTCATAACCCCGATCCCGGCGGATCCTCCCCACTTCTGGGAATCTCCCTCTTTTGACTTGACATTGAGCACAGAGGACACCCGACCGCCGTATTCTACCGGAATCGAACTCTTGAAAAGCTCCACATTATCCACCACGTCTGGATTGAATGAGGAGAATATCCCGAACATGTGGGTAGGATTATAAATCGTGCTCTCGTTGAACAGGATGAGATTCTGGTCTGTTGAACCGCCTCGCACATTGAAGCCTGTCGAAGCCTCCCCCACGCTCTTGACTCCGGGCAAGGTGAGGACTGCCTTGAGCACATCCCCTTCCCCGAATGCCGTCGGGATCTTGTTCAGAGTCTTCACGCTGAATCGCTCGATGCCCATCGAGGATGTCCGGTGGTTGGCCATGCTCTCCGCGGACACGACAGCTCCTTTCAGGACGGTCACTTTCTCGGTCAGCTCGACATCAAGGCTCCCGTCAGAAAGGACATTGACCTTCAAAGCCAGCTGCTCTTTGGATTCCATATTGAAATTAAGAACGTTCTCTCCTTCAGGAAGTTGGATCCTGTAACGCCCTTTTGAGTCCGTCCTCACATAGGTGGATGTCTTGTCGTCATAAACGACCACGCCATACATCGGCTCGCCGGTCTCATATTCAAGGACCACTCCGCTGACGGTCTGTTTGCCAGCTCGGGCCCTGGAAGCGGAGCCGATCGTGTAGATCTTGTTCTTATAAGAAGCGGTGATAGCGTTGTCCGCATACTGCACCTTGAGCGTGTCTTCCTTGATCTCCTCGAAATAGCCCGAGGGAAGGCCAGTCCCGGTGCCGGGCAGCGAAACGGTCGTTACGGCCCCGTGGGAGAAAATCTCCGATCCCGGATGCCATCCCGAAGGCAATTCCGCGAGAAGCGGCTCTCCCGGATCACGTTTCATCCTCTTCTTGAAGTTCCCCTTGCGGATCCTGACGACTTTCCCGTCTTCCAAGGCATAGTAAAACTCCCTGAATTTGAAATAGGTGTTGACGGATTTGTCATAATCCGGATCCACATAGCCGATCAGCGGACCATTATGGTTTCCGCCGTCGACAATCAGCGACTTTCTGACCTGACGCAAAAGCGGGACGCTCCCGTCACGAACTATCTCGAAGAATCCTTCTTCCGCTTCGGAATAGCCCAAGTAGCGGAGATTGACTAAGCGCTTGTCCCCCATCGTGAACCAGGCAACCTGATCCCTGAACACGACAATGGGCGTCGTGTTCTCGGAAGGACAGACCAGAAGCTGGCCCTGGTAGGCATCCACGTTAAGCAATACATGATCGTACAACTTGCCGTTGAAAAAGACCGTTCCTTCCTCGAATGTTTTCCCATGCCAATAGTAAGTACCATTGAACCGGAAGGGGTAAGACCGGGGGATGGTTCCTCTGAAAAGGGAAGCGGTCCCTTCCGCCGCCTCGTGGTTGACCAGACTTTGCCCCCTCAATCCAATCGGGAGGAACGCCGCCAACATGAGAGCGAGGAAACTGAGATAAGACTTATTATCCATAATACAAATATAACAAAAGATTACTCCAAATACGTCTTGAAAGTGCCATGGAATTTTATTATTTTTATTCTAAATTGATTTCATATATTCGCGTCTAGCGAAATATCCCCAGAATATGAACCTAGTCAACCTTTTCAAGAAGATCTTGCCATACGTGAAGCCTTATCGCTTCCTTGTCGCCATCACCCTTTTCCTGACCTTGATCGGATCCCTGTTAGCCCAGGTCAACGCCGTCGTGCTGGACTGGACTGTCGACTCGATAAACGCCCTTGTGGGCTCGGTCGACTTCACCTGGGGGAAGGCCGCGAGGATCTTGACGATCGTCAGCGTCGTGCTCCTCGGGAAAGAGATTCTGCGGGCAGGAATCACCTTCGCCCAGAGAAACTTCGGGGAGCGACTGAGAATCAACATCTCCCAGAGCCTGTCCCTCGGGGTCGTCGAGAGGATCCTGAAATACAGGATGGCGTTCTTCACCAGGAGCGAAAACTCTCCCGGAATGCTCCAGGCCAGGATCGACCAGGGAGCCAGCAGCATCTCACGCACCATCCAAAGCTTCTTCATTGATCTTCTCCCAATGATTGTCAGCTCGGTTCTGGCCCTCATCCTCATTTTCGCCGCAAATCTCTACGTGGGGCTCACGGCCCTGGCGATCGTGCCGATCTATTTCTGGATCACCTCGATGCAAGCCAAAAAGCTTAAAGGCTCCAGAAAGAACATGAGGGGATTCAACGAGAAACGCAACGGCAGCATAATGACCATCCTCGAGAGCATGAATGTGGTCAAGTCTTTCAACCGGGAGGAGATCGAGATGGCCAAGCAGACCGAGCTGCAGACAGGATTCTACGGAAACCAGATGAAGATCCGCAAGGCTGGCTTCGGCTACGACTCCCTAAAGAGTTTCGTCAGCCAGACCGGAACGGTACTGATTATCATCCTGACCTCTTACCTCGTGCTGACTGGCTACCCGGGAATGACCATAGGAAAGATCATGTACCACATCATGCTTTTCAGCAATGTGACTGCCCCGATCAGCCAGCTCCAGAGAATATTCGACGACCTCAACGACGCTGTCATCTACGCCGAAGGCTATTTCGAAATAGTGGATGCTGACCAGGAACTTGAGCCGACCGGAGGTTACCGCCCGGAGAAAGTGGAGGGTAACTTCGAGATGAAGGGAGTGGACTTCACTTATCCCAACGGGACAAAAGCCCTCCATGACATCTCCCTTAAGGTTGACAGCGGGAAGATCACTGCCCTGGTGGGTCTGAGTGGGGCTGGAAAGTCGACGATTGTCAACCTGCTTGACAAATTCTACGAGCCTGACCGCGGAAGCATTACCCTCGACGGGGTGGACCTTAGGGAATGGGACACCAAGTTCCTTAGAGAGAACATCGGGCTGGTCCTCCAGAAGAATCATATTTTTGACGGGACAGTCGCTGAAAACATCCGTTACGGAAAGCCCGGTGCCAGCATCGAGGAGGTCCACGAGGCAGCGAGAAAGGCAAGCCTCTATGACCAGATCGCTGCCCTGCCTAAAGGTTTTGAGACCGCTGCCACCAATCTCTCGGGCGGACAGCAGCAAAGGGTCGCCATCGCGAGGATGTTCCTGAAGAACCCGCCGATCATATTCCTTGACGAGCCGACAGCCTCACTTGACGCCATCGCGACCGAGCAGATCAAGAACGCCATCGATGCGATCAAGAAAGACAGGACGGTCATCATCATCTCCCATTCCATCTCGCAAATCATTGACAGCGAGATGGTCTACGCCCTTAAAGAGGGCCACCTCGAGCAGAGCGGCACCCCGGACGAGCTTTACCAGAAGGGAGGGATCTACAAAGATATAATGGACGCGTCAGCCCGCAGCCTCAACATCGAGAAATTGGCCCAAACAATAGGAATCGCGGACGACGACTAATCCTGAACGGCGGATAAGTCGCAGGAAATACGTATATTCGTGTCACAATAAACATGAGTATATGTTGAGTCGTTATTATCTCCTTAAATCAGCAAGAATCCTGACCATTGCCGTTTGCCTGGTTCTCGCGGCGGTGTCATGCGGAAAAGAAAGCGATCTTCACTGGAAGAAAAGTGCCGACGGGATGGTTCTTACGGATGGTGAATCTCTTATCGGCAAATTGGATATTCCAAATGCCGAAGGAATTTCCCACAAAGTGAGGATCGAGACCCTGGACTCTGCCACCTTCAAGGCGACCGTGACTTTCAAGGCGGTAGAAGACATGGATTCGGTACGTCTCGAAGCCGGATTCGTTCATGAATCAGAAAGCGGTTTCTGGATGATTCCAGCCGTGAGTTACAACGGGAACGATTGGGGCCGGGGCAAGGAACCGAAAGGAGCGAAAGCTGACGGGCAATGGCGGACGGTCTCTTTCCGCCGCACACCTATCCCCGGAGCCATGTATTCCGAAGGGAAGCGTTATGCGGTGGCGACTTGGACCGAGGCCCCTAAATCCTTGAAAGAGAATTACTCTTGCTCTCTCAGGCCCGAAGAAAACCGGACGGACCACCACTATCTTTGGCCAGAGGAGGAAATGCCTGTCACTTATGCCAATAGGGACCATTTCGAGCCCGGATGGAGAAATCAAATGCCACTGAAAAAAGGGGAAACCGTTGAGTTCCGGATATATATTCATTTAAACCCGGTGCAGGAAGGACACCGCTCCATGCGCCCGTTCCTGGACAAAGCATGGGAATTGTCCCCAAAACCGCAGGTCGAGATATATTCCAACGACAAACTATGGGAGCTGGGAATCCGCTACGCCAAGGAATCCCTCTGGGCTGAGGAAGGTTCTTACAAGGGCTTCAGCATCGGGCTCATCCTGGACGAGAATGGTTTCTGGCGCCAGCGCCCTGCCTGGAAATATGAGATCGGATGGTGCGGCCAGAACGCCTCCTATGCCATATCCATGCTCCGGGACTACCAGAAAACCGGCTCCAAAGAGTCTCTGGATAAGGGTATCGCGACTCTGGACACCTGGAGCAAATGCGGCCTTCCGAACGGCCTTTTCATCACCCATTACGACAATATCCTTCACAACCATCCCGATGGCGCTCTGGACGCCTGCAACCTCGGAACAGCCGCGGTCAACTTCTTTGAGGCTTATGACGTCGCCAAGGAGTGCGGCATGGAACGTCCTGAATATGAGCGAGTGGCTTACAGTATTTGCGACTTTGTCGTTTCTGACCAGCAGGAAAACGGATGCTACGCCAAAGGCTGGAGACCGGACGGTGAGGCCATCTACAGGGAAGGGACGATCGGTTGTTTCCTTGTGCCGGCGATGGTGGAGGCGTACCGCCGAAGCGGAGACCAGAAATACCTGGACTCCGGTCTGAAGGCCTACAGGCACTATATTTCCGAACTGAATGAGAACGGGTTCACGACGGCCGGAGCCCTGGACACTTGGTGCATCGACAAGGAGTCCTCGATCTCCCTTCTGCGCTCGGCTATCCGCCTCTATCGCCTGACTGGATCCAAAGAGTACATCGAGGATGCCGTGGCGATCTCATATTACCTCTCCACATGGCTCTGGCACTACGACGAGATTTATCCCGAAGGGGACAATTTCACTGAATATGGTTACCACACTTTCGGCGCGACTTCAGTCTCGGTCCAGCACAACCACCTCGACCCGTACGCCTTGTACTGGGTGCCGGAATGGATGGAACTATCTGATCTTACGGGAGATCCGCAGTGGAAGGAGAAAGCTGAAGCGATCTGGCGCTGCGGCAACCAGTTTGTCTCAGACGGAACTCTTGAGATCAATGGTCACGTCCGTCCCGCCGGATCACAGAACGAAGCCTACTTCGAATGCTCCTGGGGATTTTCCACGGGTGACAACGGAAAGAGAATCAACGACTGGCTCGTCGCCTGGCCCGGAGCGTTCCGCCTTGAGACCCTGCGCCGGTTGGAAGGGCGTTAGCCAATATGGCCATTTTTTATTATTTTTGGGAAACATGGGGCGTCAGCCCTGGCAAACAACATAATTAGACACAAAATGAAAGAGTATTCAAGAAGGGAGTTCATCAAGACCGGCATCACGGCAGCAGCCGGTGCCGCCGCTTTCACCATCGTTCCGAGCCACGTTCTCGGCAAGACCCTCGGTCATGTCGCCCCAAGCGACAAGCTCAACATCGCGGGAGTCGGCATCGGAGGAGTCGGTCGCAGGAATCTCAAGAATATGTCCACAGAGAACATAGTCGCCCTCTGCGACGTGGACTGGACATACGCGATGAAGGCCTTCAACGATTACCCCTCCGCCAAGCGTTTCAAGGACTGGAGAGTCATGTTCGACCAGATGGCCAAGGACATCGACGCCGTGCTCGTGGCCACACCTGACCACACCCACGCTGTCGTGGCGGCCCACGCCATGACCCTCGGCAAGCATGTATATGTCCAGAAACCGCTCACCCATTCCGTCTATGAGGCCAGGCTCCTTACGAAGCTTGCGAAGAAATACAAGGTCGCTACCCAGATGGGCAACCAGGGCAATTCTTTTGACGATTGCCGCCAGCTTGCCGAATGGATCTGGTCCGGAGTGATCGGGGATGTCTATGAGGTCCACGCCTGGACAGACAGGCCGATCTGGCCGCAGGGCCTGATGAAACCCGCTGGCGGAGTGAAAGTTCCAAAGACCCTTGACTGGGATCTGTTCATCGGTCCGGCCGAGACCAGGCCTTACGACCCGGCGTACACACCTTGGAACTGGAGAGGTTTCTACGATTTCGGTACCGGAGCCCTCGGCGACATGGCCTGCCACATCATGGATCCTATCGTGATGGCTCTCGGGATCAAATATCCCACAAGTGTCCAAGCCAGCTCGACCCTGAGCAACCTCTATTCCCCGCCCCACGCCGAGAAGATCACCTACACCTTCCCCGCCAGGGAGCCAAAGGGAAATGTCAACATGCCGGAGCTTAAAGTGTATTGGTACGATGGAGGACTGCTTCCAGAGCGTCCCGCGGAGCTTCCGGACGGAGAGATGATGGGGGACGAGAACGGAGGACTCATCTTCGTCGGCACCAAAGGCAAGATCATGGCAGGCTGCTACGGTCTCAAGCCCATGTTGCTGCCAAAGTCGTCGATGGATTACTTCAAGGAGCCAAAGCCCGTCATCAGGAGGGTGCCCGGAGGTGGGACAGGCAACATCTGGGTCAACGCCCATGAGCAGGACTGGATCCGCGCTTGTAAGGAGTCCCCGGAGAACCGTGTCGAGACCTCCTCGAACTTCCAGATCTCCGGCCCGTTCACCGAGATGGTGGATGTCGGAGTGCTGGCCGTACGTCTCTCAGGCCCGACCGGGCTCCATCGCGAGCTGAAATGGGACGGGGAGAACATGCGTTTCACGAATATCTCCGACTCGGACAAGATCAAGATAGTCAACTACGACGACTTCAAGATCATCGACGGAGATCCTCGATTCGACCGTCGCTACGCCGAGTTCGACGCCAAGGCACTATCCGAGGAGTGGATACGCCACACCTACCACAACGGATATTCATTGCCTGACATGCCCAAAGACTAGCGTTTCCGGGCGATGACAGTTATGGAGCCGGGGGTGGTGGAGAACTCGACCAGCGAGCCATTCTCTCCCATCTCCTGGCTTGGTAAGAGCTTGTAATTCACTTGTTTCCCTTTGCTGGTCACGACCAGTTCATCCGGCAGGATGTCTGTCTGGACCCGGCAGGTGTTGCCTTTCTCGCTATAGATCTCGACACTCTCTGTCTTGCCTTCCTTGCGGACAGCATCGACGAGGAACGCGCCTGCGGCCCGCATACGCTTGAAATTGACATCTTTCCATCCGGTCGGGCAGCCATGGAATATCCTCAGCCGGTCACCCCAATCCTGCATGTAAAACTCATGAAGGGTGGAAGCTCCCGCAAGCGGGGTCTCTATGACAGGCCCGGATTCGGCATATAAGGTGTTAGCTTGCAAGAAGTTGTTCATGAACACATTGAACTCTTCCAAAGCCCTGTCGCCAAGACCTTCGCTCGAAAGCATGGCGGCCTTGCCGGTTCTTGAATATCCCTGGTCTCCCTGCCAGTGATCAATGCTGAGGTTCGCCTTCGCCCGCATCTGAGGATCGTTCCAGTCCAGCATGTGGTAGGGATAGATCATGAACAGGTGGGAATAATGGCGATGGTCATTCATGATGAACTCAGTGGTTTCACTGACTTTATAGCCCGTCTCCTCACTGTACTGGAAATCAGGCATTTTCGAAAGGAAATCCTTCCATTCAGGCAGCTTCGGATCGTTGATTCCGAACCTCTCATCTATTTCGATGAGCTCACATAAGGCCTGCCGGAGGTTAGCGAGATCATAATTCGAGTTGGGGCCGACATTCGAAACGGGATATTCCGGAGAAGCCGTGGGCGGAAGCGAATATGTCCCGTCAGGGTTGGTCTGGCGAATATGGAAGAAAAGGTTGACAGCTGACTTGAGGAGCGGGAAAAGGCGATCCCTCATCGCTTCGTCATCACCGTATGCCAGACATTGCCAGTACCAGTAATACAGTGTCCAGCAAAGGTTTCCGGCCTCATAGTTATTCGAGTCAGCGAGGCTTGGGTCCAGCGGGTTATACAGGTCGTAACTGCATGTGCGGCCAAGGCAAGCGGAGTCGTCCCAGCCCTCCTGCCCTGGGATGTCAGTGACATTTCGTACGAGATTGTCGTAGTTCTCCCAGAGCGAATCCCACAGCGGCTGGGCAAACTCTCCCATGTTGGCCTTGGTCAAGAAACTATAAGTCAACTGGATATTCAGGTTCATCCAGACGGCCGGCCATGGTGTGTCCCATGTCGGCCAGACGCCTTGAAGGTCGAGGATGGGCTTCCCTGGCCTGGCGGTGGACGCGAACTTATAATACTGCATCCAGTAATATCTCTCAATCGCCGGATCCGGGAAAGTCAGGAAGGCCACATCCTGGTAGAAGTCATGCCACCATTGCTTATGGGATTTCCCGAGAACCTTGGCTGATTCCGAAAGCCCCTTATTCACGACATCCGCGGCCGCCGCAATGGTTTTTTCCTCAGTATCTTCGAAAGAGACTGTCGCGATTATCCTACGGGAGTTTCCTTTTTTGTTCTCCTTCCAGGCCACCGCGTAGTACTTTGCCATATCCGTGAATGTAGTGTCCTTGGCAAGAGGCTGGACAAGAATATTGACCCCGTCCCGGCTTGTAAGGTAGGGATCTGGATTGGACTTGCCTTCAGAATTAAGGTACCACTCCGGCACGTCTTTCCGTTGAATATTCTCGGAGAAACAGCCTTGAATGGCACGAAGTCCCATTTGAAACCCGTTTCCTCTCCCTTGGAAGTCGTCTCAAAAACTATGTAGTCCTCAATGGCATGGACATAGGTCTTGAAAGCGATACTCCCCTTGTCGGTAGTAAATGTGCCGGTGGTCTGGGCGTCATATATTGATAGATCCATCTCTTCGGCCGTGACATTCCCGACGGTCTTAAGGGTGAAATAACCTATCGGGAGACGCCCTTTTTTGTAGAGGTCATAGCCTTCCCGCTGTTCGGTCACATCGCTTCGGCCAACATTAAGGCGATAAGTATCAGGGGCTTCCGCCTTGTACATATTGGTACCGATAAGACCATTTCCCATCAAAGCACCTGAATAGTAACCCTGTTTGTTGAGACCTTTATACCCTTCCGGCCGGTCGGGGCCGGGGGTATCGACGTCGTACTTGATCTCCGTCCAGTGAGTGTTCTGCTTTGAAAGGAACTCTTCAAGATAAGAGTCATTCCCGGAATCGCACGAAGCCAGCAAGCCAGCGGCCAGCATGGCTGCCAATATTCGCCTTATGGTACTCATATCCTCGACATTATTTTACAAATATACTAAACATGCATGATTCCAGAACGGCTGATCATCGGACAATTACAAAAAACGCGTAGCTAATTAGGCTACGCGTTTTACATAAAACATTAGCTATCAAATGTTTCCCGAAAAGGATCAGAATTCGAAGCCGAACGAAAGTTTAGGCATAAAGAGCATTTTCTGGTCTGTCCTTGTCTTGCCAAGCGGAGCGATGAATTTGCCACCGAGGCCAAGCGTGAGACCTTTACCGGAACGCAAGCCCCAACTCCATCCCACATTCGGCTCAACGAACAAGCCATCCTTCAACTTCATCCCACTGGCGCTTTCATAATTAAAACCGTGCAAAATTCCGGTCTTGAGACCAAGAACCGGAGTGCCCTTCTTGTCTCTGAGATATGAATGGAAATCCAGGAAAGCTTCTCCAAAATAAGGATTATCAGTCCCATCAGGGAATATGTAACCACCTATTCCGGCACCGAGATAAATGTTCCGGTTGAACATATAGCCATGCGAAGTCTCGGCACCAAGCCAGACCCCGAATTGATCGGTAATCGAGACACTACCTTTGTAACCTTTCGACCTGTAATCATTCTGGGCTGAGGACACAAAACATGAAACGACAGCCAACGCTCCAACAAGCACTAACTTGCAAAAACGATTCATAAAATCTTTAGTTTTTAAAAATTAAAACAACAACTCCATGTGCCGGCCGGCGCACAGGGCCATTAAAATACACATTCCATGCCACTGTAGGGCCGATTTTCGGAATCGCTTATGTTACAAGTCGTTCCTTTCGCCAAGGATTAGCAAGCGCAGGACACGGGTCTTGCGAAGCAGGCGGACAAGGGTGTAGCAGAGCGCCAGTTCGCCGACCGCCAGAAGCGGAGCGACCCAATAAGAATGAGGGATCGGGACATAGACTTGAAGCCTGTTGACCAGGATTTCCAACAGAAAAGTTTGCAGGAAATATATTCCCAATGTCGCCGCGCCGATCCGGCAAAGAGTCCCACACCATTTATGGTTTCTGATCGCCCACCGAAGTGAGCGATACAATTACCTGTAATGACCAAAGGTGGATAGGATCAAGACTTCCACGACATCATCATATACTTTGTACACCAGCCGGTGTTCTCTCGTTATTCGCCTAGAATAAACGGATCCATCATAACCCTTTAAGGGCTCGACCTGACCAGTTCCCGTACGGGGATGTTCCTTCAATTCATCAAGAAGTTGCGCCAATTTCTTAATGGAAAGAGGAGTTTTCTTGTATAATAACTTCAAATCCTTTCGCGCTTGCTCAGTGAATACTATTCGGTACATGTCTACTCCGCCTCAATCATCCTGTTCAGATAATCTTCTGAACTCTCCCCCTCGTTCATTTTGAATACTTTGCCTTGGGCATAGTCCTCTATGCCTTGACGGATTTTCGCATCCAATTCATTATTACTAATGATAGTATCGTCCTCTAAAATTGGTACAAGACGATAGCTGCCATGAGACCTTGATGTAATAACAACATCATTATTTCTAGCCAAATCAAAATACTTCCGCTGATTGGCTCTGAATTCCCTACTACTTACTACTACCATTGCTTATTCTTTAATTTGTTCGCAATATACGAACTTTCAAATAAAGTACCAAAATGGTACACATTGTTTGTGGCTGTATCGTCCTGAAAAAGGTCTATATAACCGGGAATTCACTTGTCTTTTTTTGGAATCTTGGAACCGAAGACAAAGAGGGATGAGCGTTCAGGCAATCATACTACAATGGTTTATTAATGCATATGCTGACATAGTAATCCTCATTGAAGACTTTCCCATCAATTTCAACAGGTTTATTCAGAGCTACCAAATAATGCATGTCACCAATGGTCTTCTCTGCTCTAACCCAGGATTCCCCTTGGCTCTGAGTCAATTCTATACCGAGGTCACGGAATTCCTTAACAACGATGTTGAACAACTTCTCCATTTCACGAGAGGCAGCCTCCTTGGTTTCCTGGTCTTTATAGCCCATCGTTACATAATAGCCGTATCCATAACTGTAATTGACGTATTCATACTTTTTCACGTCGACATCCAACGGATATCCTTTGAAAGTCCTGTTGAATCCCTCCCTGATACTATACGTCCCATAAGACTCAGTACACTTCCATTCCTTGTTGCCTTGGATATACTCAATCACTATCTCAGGATCTATACCCCATAGGGATTTGGAAGGATTTTCAATTACGCCTAAAGGCTTGGAAATCAAGTCTTTTAAAGTCAGCTCCTTAGAAGTGGACAACTTGATTCCAGGCGCAGTCGAAGTTATAGAATAGCTGGATGCTTGGACCGGTTTGGCAGAGGTAGGCTCGTCAGAGGCTGGTTCGTCATCCCAATAGGTGATAATTCGCTTAATGGTCGTGACTGAGCCGCCAATATTATACATGCCAAACAGAACATAATTACCATGTGAATCCTTCTCCCGAATTGTGCATTCACTAAGATGCGTTACTTTGCCACCTTCATACCCTTCTAGTGAGAAGGTAACATCTTCTCCTTTCTTAAACTCTTCCTCAATGTAGGAATTCAATTCATCTCCTATCGTTTTATAATGGAATTTTTGATAAATGAAATAATCGCTTTTCCCTTGGGTCCAATAATGATTAACGTCAGTGAAACGCAATTCGCCAAAAAAATAATCATAACCACCATCTTCAAGGGTATAGAAGCCCTTTAATATGCCATCGTGATAGCGGAATCTGTATTCTGTAACAGTCTTCGTCACACCTTTACATTTTATACTTGTCAATAGACCGTCAGAATGTACAGGATCAAAAAACTCATCGTATTTAGGATCATTAGATTTAGAAGTCCAGACAGATAACCTTCCTTCTCTGGTGAATGACACTAGGCTAAAAAGATGAGGATCTTCTACGGAATTCCCACTTTTCAGTGAGATTACCTTGCACTCCTTGACATTCCCTTTCAAGCCGAAGGCGGCGGCGTCGCGATACTGTTGGGCAGATAAAAATAGGCTGGAGAACAGTCCAGTGGCTGCCAAAAGAAGGGATAAACTATATGATTCTCTTTTCATATCACAAAAATAACTGTCCCGTCCTAAAAAAGTTTACCGAAGGAGGATATAAACAATCAATTATTTAATTTCCAATGTTTTGCCAGTGTCCTCAACCGAAAGGATGACAGGATGTGAGTGGCCCGAGTTGGGCTGGTGGAAGACCAGTTTGAGACCTCCGTCAAAATCCTTGAACACCATCGGATGTCCTCCATCTTCCTCGAATATCGGCTCGGGATCACAAGTCCAGGGGCCTTCAATCTTTCCAGACTCCGAGCGGGAGATCGCGACACAATATTTCCCGTTCTTGAAAGATGACCACAAGATAAGCAGCTCACCATCCTTTGTCCTATAGACGAAATCCCCATCAGAGACATACGCCGCCTTCTTGGTTCCGTCCGGCTCGGTCCAGTAGTTGATGGGTGAAATCCAGGGGGCCTGTGAAGCTGTGAATATCGTCTTGGGATCGCCCGCCGCGGCGGAAAGATCCTTCTTCAGCGGCATAAGCTCGAAAGTGCCGTCCACAGTCTGCACCCACTCGTGGCAGAAAACCATGTAGGGGACACCATCCTCAACCCAAAGCGTGCCATCAAGGGACATATATTCCTTTGGCGTGGTAAGTTCTTTACCCAGAGGGAGAAAAGGCCCATCAAGCGACTTGGAGCGGAATATTTGGGTTCCCCTGTAGGTGAATTTTGGCCATCCCTCGATGCTCTCCGCCCACTGCCGGTCCGTGTTGATGGTGGCGAATATGTACCAGTCTCCTTTATACTGATGCACTTCCGGGGCCCAGATCGGTCCGTTTATGAAATTGTCCTCCGGCACAGTGAAGACCCTTTGGGGGCCATACCAGGTCTTCAGATCCGCGCTCCTGAACGCCTCGACTCCGCCAAGCCCCTCGGCGGTCGTGGAAGAGCGGAAAAGGTAATACGTCCTCGTGGCCGCATCGGCTACTATAAACGGATCCCTGCAATAGATGCTGTCCGTCGGGACACCAGAACCTAAAGAGCTCAGATCAATACTTTTACGGTCCTTGCAGGACACCACCAGCGCTGCGGCTGAAACCAGGAGAATTAAAAGTTTTCGCATATTTTGTGGATAATAATCAGTTTCAAGTCGAAAGGGTCGCTATCAAGACAACGGTGGCCGCCAGCAACATATAACTCAACACATAGATGGCGGCATAAGCTAGTCCTGTACCGGCGGCGAGACGCAAACTTTTTTTCCAGCCCACGCCGAAAAGTTGCCGATAGTCATATATAATCAAAAGCGCCATCAACCATATTCCGATCTTTCCCTTTCCTCCCAAAGTGATTATCAGGAAGAATAGCATGAAGAAACAGAACTGGCAAAGAATATAAGCCGCGGCGGCAGAGGCCGACAATCCCATTCCCCTCCTCTTCAAAGAGAAATACATGGCCAGCCACAACATCAGGAAATTACCGAGGAACAGGTAGACCCCTTGACTCCTCAAAGAACCTTCCAAGGCAGCCAAGGAAGCCTTTGCGGGAGAGTTGACATCCTCCGGATGCTTATCCAGGCTGAATATGTGCTTGTTGTTTTCCACGAAACGGAACACCGCGATGACTTTTTTGCTCCTCTGGGTGTCACCGATAGCCGCTTCCATGCTGTCAAGCTGGACACTGAACTCCACTTCCGGCTTTGTCCCGGTCTTGACACGATAGTCCGGCTTCACGATGGATACCAGCATGGCGAAGAAAGCGTAGAATATAATCAACGAGGTCAATGGCGCCAGGAAGCGCTCATTGTCGCCTTTAATATAATCCCGGATCATGTACCCGGGACGGAACAGCAGGTGAACAAAGGTACGTTTAGCGTCATCATTCAGAAAAGGAATGCTGTCGAAAGCGCCTTTGGAGAAACGCCGATTACCGCCGGATCTCTTTCCTGGCTTTGTCCAGGGAAGGACGCCAAGTTTCTGCCAAATTCGGAAAGCCCTCAAGCGAGTTTTAAAACTATGTTTCTTGAATGACACATTCATTTTTTTTAATTGTCTTTCTTTTCGCCCAGAACCTGTAAGCGTGGGACACGGGTCTTGCGGGGCAGGAGGACAAGATTGTTAACTTAGCGCCAGTTCGGCGATCCCCCACACAGGATGGTCACAAAACTGTCCTCCTGACAACTGCTCGGTCGAATGCCCCAGCAGCACAGAAAAGATCGCGACGCGCTTCAGCGGATCCATGTGTTCCAATCTCTGTCCCATGCGGCAAAGATAGGAAACTTGCGGAAATTGTGTCTAGAATCTCTTCATTGAACAAGGGAATCAACTTCCCGATAAACTTTCATCGTCCTTCCCTCAACGACCGTGCGAGCGAAAATATTGAAAGCCGTGTTGGTGCTCATCCCGAACTCGTCGCAAAGGGCATCAAATTGAACCTTCAGATCATTATCCATACGGATGGTCATTGCTGTCGTCTAAAGATTCTTCGCTGACGCTCAGAATGACAATTATGTCTACCTGAGGCTGCCTAAAACGGCCTCGTCCAAGGTCTTGAGAATCTTGTCTTCGAAGCCGATGAAAGTGTTGGATCTTGAGCCGTCTTTGCCGACCACGAGATAAGAAGGGTAGGCGTTGGTACCCAGTTGTTTAAAAATTGTGTCAAGCTGCTTCTTGGTAAGGTAATAATGGTCTCCAGCGATTGACGGGACCATATCCACCCACTCTTCTTTTGGTGAAATGGAACTGGTGACATAAACAAATGACACATCCTTAAAGCGATTATCTTTCAAGGGTTCCATCTGTTTGATAGCCTCCTTGCATGGCTCGCACCATGTCGCCCAGAAGTCTACAAGCACAGCCTTGCCTTTATAGCGCTCAAGAATGGCGTCCAGCATCTTCTCGAGAGCCGCTTCAGGGACAGATCTCACCTTACCGACCGGTGCCTTGACCTCGGCTTTGTCGGCTGGATCCAATAGACTCTCCTCCTTTTCTTTAGCCTCGGCAGCCTCAACAGCTATCCGTTCAAGACATTTCTTGAACATGGGGTATTCACATTTGTCGAAAAGCGCAAGTTCCTCAGGAGTAAGTTCTTCCCCCGCATGAGCCTTGGCTGTAAGAGGGCCAAGCGTGGAAAGGGCGCCCACGAAACCATCACCTTCCGGTGCGACCGCCTTGAACAAGGCCGGCTTGAGAGCCAAGGACAAGTAGGGGTTGAACACTATCTTCGTATCATTCAGGCCGATAGTACCCAGCCAAGCGAAATCCTCATTACTGAGCTCGACTGGGGCGAAAACATCCAGCATTGCCGACACAGCCTGCCCCTTTAACTGTGCTTGCTGATATTCTTTGACATATTCAGGAAGCGCTTGGTCGCCGGAGATGGCGTCAGAATACTCTTTGTATATTGTTTTCAATAAGTTGACATAACTTGCCCCATCCGGGAAGTCACTGGAAAGCCTTGAATCCGTTAAAAGATTGTATTCTCCTGGACTGGAAAGATAATCCCCGCAATCAAGCAATGCGGAATAAGTTCCTTCGTATTTGGGGTAGAAAGGAAGAGCCTTCTTTCCATTTTTAAGACCGAAACGCTCCTCCGTCAAATATCTGTAACCGGCATCGACCGTTATCCTGACTGTTTCACCGGGGGAAGTGTAGAAATCATTGCCTATCACATACATAACTCCGGAATTACCATTGTCGAACATGAGGAAAGATGGATAAACTCCATTCTGGTAAAACCTCAAAACGGACTTGCCGGAATCATCGAATGTCCCGTCGACGGAAAAATTACCTTTTTTGCGAGGTGGAATCAGGGGGGAGTTCATTAGTCTGAAACTGATTGGTGGCAGTCCTTTGAGAGAGCAGCCGAGATCCACTTCAACAGTTGTCATTCCTGAGTCCGTTGATAGGTCAGGAAGATGGGCCGGCATCTTCCCCGATACCTTTGTCTTGGCTGGTCTTTCCCCCGTCAGGTCAATATTATAGAACTTGAAGTCCCCAGGGGCCTCTCCTTCCAAAAAGCTAATTTCCTTTAAATTGGATGGTATAGGCTCGAAGAAAAGCTCGAACGAGGCATTACCCTTCCGATCCCCACGGAACCATTCCCCAAGCGTGATTCCTTTGGCGGAAATGAGGTCATATTTTTCCCCACCCGCGAAAAGATAACTATCCGGGGATATACGAATATTCGACATCAACTCGAAAGCTTTGAAATAGAATACGGTAGCGCTATCCCGCATCTCAATCTTCCTGATCTCTAGCGATGTGGCGTTCCTGTAATCATACCTGGGCAATTCCACAACCCGCGAGTGTTCCTTGTCACAAGCGCCTGACAAAACCGCGGCGATAGTTAAAACCACCAAGCCTGGTTGTATAAACAATCCTCTTTTCATTAATTTATGACTATTGATTCATTCCCTGCGCGATAACCTTCTCGAATTCTTCCTGTGGAATAGCGCCTTCTATGCAAACAAACTGGCCGTAATTGGAGCCAATATCCATTCGAGTCATGACAAAACTGGACACTGTCTTGCCATCGGTCGCTATAAACAGACGGGTAACCATCTCTCCCTCGCGCCTTTCCATAAGTTTTTCATGTCCTTTGAGGATGGTCTGGATGTCCTTGCGCAATCCTCCATTGGCCGTGTTGCGCTGAGCGGTGTTAAACTCAAGCATATACAAGCCGTCAAGATTTTTGATGACCGGTGTCAGGTCAACCGGCCTGTAAAGTTGGATTTGAGGGATCTTCCTGATCATCTTGAACATCGAACGGGAAATGTAAGTCGCTGTCACTCCATCTTTTTCGGCCCATTTTGAATATAATGAATTGGCATTTGCTTTAGAAAGAGGCACATCCATGCTTTCCGCCTCAATCGCGTCAAGTTGTCTCTGAATAGACTCAATCCCCTGGTTGATGGACTGTTTCGCTGCCTTCATCGCTTTCTCAAGGGCTGCCTGTTCATCCCGCCAATCCCGCCAATACTCCCCGAAACTTCTCCCGTTAAGTAACAGACCCTTGACTCCTTTGCTCGTCTGCCAATAAATAGATCTGATAGGTTTTCCTCCCAAAGGTCGGGCTACATAATAACCGCCATTGCCCCCTTTGACATATAGACCGAGAAACTCATCCCGGCTTGCGTTCAAAGTGTTTTGGTAACGGAAGTTCTCTATCCGGCTCCCGTCCATGGCGATGATCTCAAGTGTCCTGTATTCCTGCATGCTTAGGACAGGTATTTCCGGGTCAGAAACCTCAGGAGAAATTTCGACTGCCGCTCCGGCGTTTACCGGGAGTAAGAAGGAGAACAACAAACAGAAGGGAATATATAAATGTCTCATATTCTTTATTTTAAATCTTGAACAGCGTCGTTGAAAAGGGAGAATGCCCGCATGGTTTCAATGTAAGCCAACGTCGGATCCGAAAACGTGTCTTTGACCCGTTGCGGCTGACGGAACAGAATGACACAGGCGATGACAGCGGCCGCCGCAGCCGGGATGAGACCCCATAACCAAGGGGAGACATGCGTTTCCTTGCCATTTTCCATCAAAGAGACCGCACAAGCGATGTCTTTGACGCCTTCAGAAAGAGTCTCCGGCACAACGACACTCCGATCGTTTGCCATGCTCCTCAATTCTTCCAGGCTGAGTTTCTCTATGTCTTCCGTTTTCATATCTTCTTTTTCAGTTGATTCTTCAATCGATGGAATGCCACCCGGAGACCTATTTTGTTTAGTCCGGTCCGCCGTGAGATCTCTTCGTAGGAAAGGTTCTCGGCCAACCTTAACCTCAAGAGCTCCCGGTCCTTAGGGGGCAACGACCGGATAAGCTCAAGAACCCGGTCCAGGCGGTCGCTACGTTCCCTCACGTCCGCTTCGGGAAGTGTATCACTCAAAGCGACTGTCTGTTGTCCTCCTCTTTTGCGAATATGGTCAACGCACATGTTCCGTAGCAGAATCAGGCACCATGCCTGCGGACTCCTCACTTGGTCGAGTTCGTCCAGCCGTCCCCACAATTTGATGTAAAGGTCCTGGACCACATCCTCCGCCTCTTCCCACGAGCCGAGTAAACGGTATGCGACACGATGCAGACCCTCTTCTTCAGGAATGTATATTCTTATGAATTCTTCCGGTGTCATTCTTTTACAAAAGACGGAAGAA
>JAGAFU010000033.1 GCA_017627955.1 Bacteroidales bacterium
CTAATACACCCTGTCGACATGAGGTCTAGACCAAAAAGTAGTTCATCCGCACCATCCTTCTCACATCAAAAGCAAATATAAAAAGTACACCGCAACCTCCATATTGGAATCACGGTGCAAATCTAAAAGATGCTTACCTTTGAACGTTCCTTAAGTTGCAGACCATACCCCAGACACACTGCATGGAACGCTACCTACGACAAGATTCTTAAAAGTATTTCGACTGACATCTCATTGATGCCAGTCGAAATCTTACGTGCTTCCTACGTTCGTATGCTTTCAATAAACATCCCAGTAGCAGGCAGATAAAACAACCCGGATATAGTGGAATGCTAGTATTGTTAATATTTTGTAATTTACTCTCCGTAAACTATAATATTATCTAATTGCACATCCCTATTGCTACTTGAAGTAGATGAAACCGTCCAGGAGAACTTCAATTCAAACTCAGAAGCTGTAACATTCGGGATAACTGCGCTATAACCATATGTTGGATCCACTGTTGAGTCTTTCACAGTTTCGACAGTAATCCAAGATGATCCAGTTGAATACTGTAGAATCATATTGAGTCCTGAAGCCATCTTACATAAGAAAGTAACCTTAGTAACTTGCTTTGTTCCTATCTTAAGGTTTGCTGACTCAGCAACCGGTGTATCTTGGGTGTTTTTGGCAACTCGCAAATTCGCATTAGCAATTCCTGCTAGAGGTGTACCAGTTGTCACAACATCGCCATATGTGAATGTCCAATAGACATTGCTGACCGGATAGGCATTCGATCCTGTATATCTATTGCTACCAGAAGTACGGTGCTCCTGAGATCCTTCGAAAGTAGCAGAATAAATGGGTTGAGAAGATGAGACACTTATGCTATAGCTAGCCTGTATGCCATCATTAAACTTAACCACAACGTTGTATGTACCTGCCGTATTCATATTCACGGCATCAGTTATAATTGTATATTCACCTTCTGACAGAGGTTTAGTGCTCAAATCACTGTAAATCAATGTGACACTACCGCCAAAAGCGAAAGTGCTCCCGACCGAGAATACAGTAGTAGCACCAGAAATCGTTAATGATGACGGAGTTTTAGGGTTTATTGTCCCACTTCCAGTACCGCTTTTTTTATAGATGTTGACAGCGGTGCCTGTAGTAGACCCCGTTTGATAGCATGCGAAACTGGGATTATTAAAACGTATATGATTTCTTGTATACGAACCTGTGGCAACGATTGTGGCAATTCCTTCATTGATTGAGATAGCCCACGAACCATTGGCATCAAGAGTTTCCTCAGTCCTTAAATAATTATTAGAAGATGATGCAGCACATAAGAAGCCACTGCCTGTTGATAATGAATAGGTACCGCCATTGCTTCCATTGCCAATTTTAAGCACCTGAACATCATTGCCAGGACTCATGATGATCGCATTTCCATCACCATCAGTAGATTTTTGTACACTAGCGCTAGCCCTGTTATTTGTATTCTGAGTTGTACTTAAGGCAAGGTTTTCAGCAGATGAAACAATGATGATCTCACTATTAAGCGTTAGATCGGAGACGTTATCAACTCTTTTATAAACAACAGCTCCTTCAGGAGAAACACCAGCCATATTGACGGTAAATGAAGCAATCTTACCAGCCTCAAATTTCTTCCCCGCTGGAATCGTTATTGTTCTTTTATACGTTGAGCCTGTATTTGTTGTAACAATAACATCGACAGTTTTCCCTCCAAGATCAACTGGAGCGCAAGCGAACCAAATGTCACGTGTACTTGTTGTTTCAAGCGTAATTGTTTGGGATGCGCTAGACTCTTCAACAGTATTTGTCGCAGGATAATAGTACCACCTTCCTGCCCAATTCTCGGCAGCCGTTAGAGACACAGAAGCCACAGTCTCACCCTCAGGCAAAGAAAGATTCGAAAAAGATATCTTACCGTAAGCAGTGACATGCTTAAAGGATAGTGAGACTTTATCCGGGAACTCTGAAAACTCTTCTGAAACTGCAGCAAGAATCTGTGTAGATTCATCTACAGAGTTAGAAAGAGGCTTTTGCGAAGTCTTGATGTTTACATTCCATGAAGAATGTTCTTTAGAAAGTGATACATATGACGATTGAGGACTTAGTGCCAAGAAAGTGTACGCTCCTGTTTTATCATCTTGGAATGATCCACCAAAAGTTGCGGACTTAAAATCTTCAGAAGGATTAACAGCCGCATCCTTTGCGGAAGCATAATTTAAGGATACTTTTACTTCTGAATCATTATTCGTCCACAAAGTTGGATATGTTGTTCCGGAGGGGGTTCCAAAAGTAGTTCTTGTCTCAATAGAAACAGCATTAAAGGAAACTGTCTTCTCGTTGAGATTCGTATTCGAAACTTCTTCTTTTTGGCAAGAGATAAAACCAAATGAAGTCGTAATAATAGAAACAAAGAGGATGATAACTTTTTTCATAATGCATTCATGTTTAAAGTGTTCCCCAATCCTCCAAAATGCCATTCTCGTTTTGCTGTCCCTCAAGAGAAGCAGCAATTGTTTGTTCGAGTCTTAACTCGATGGTCTCCAGATTGGGAGAGTCGTACGGTTGCTTCGTTTTCATTTTCTAAAGCCTGTTTTAATTAATTTATATGTTATTAGTGTTTTATGATATTATTTCTGTTGCATTTGGCCGCTTTTGGGCAACTGGCAAACTTCCAAAATTAAAAAACATTTTAGCTTTCTAAAAATTTATTTCACAGGAAGTTGAATATTTTTTTCAACAGTTTTTTCAACAGTTGTGTCTGTTGGAGCCTGGAGCAAAAAAAGCCCGGCCCTTCGACTCCGCTCAGGGACCGGGTGATTAAGAGATCCTTCGCTGGCGCTCAGGATGACAGGGTGTGCGCTCAGGATGACAGAGGTGTCTATTTGACCTTTACTTTGAGGCACCAGATGTGCTCGCAAGGGGCTTTCTTGCGGAGACTCTCTGGGATGCTGACGATGACGCCACCATCCGGACCCTTCTTCCACTTCAAGGTCCCTTTCGCGCCAAGGAGACTTACACCCTTAGAGGAGACCGGAGTGAAAGACGGCAGATGTATTTCAGAGGGAAGTGCCTCAGAATTAGGATCTTCGGGAATATAGAAAGCATAGACATAATCCCCTTTGGAGGTGTAATACACTGGTCCGTCCTGGTAGGGGGCAATGGCTTTCGTGGAATATATTCCTTCAGAATTGACTTGCATCCAGTCGCCGATCGCCCTCAGGCGGTCGTAGGCGGTGTCCTCAAGTGTGCCGTCCGGGCCTGGACCGACATTCAGGAGGAAGTTTCCTCCGCGAGAGACGATCTGAACCAGCATCTTAAGCAGGGTGGCTGTGGACTTATACTCCAGGTTGGGCCTGTAGGACCAGCTGTAAGTCATTGTGACACAAGACTCCCAGGGATAGTCGAGAGCCTTCTCGGGGATGGTCTGCTCGGGGGTCTGGTAGTTCTCGTATATGTTGTGCTGGCCGCGGGCCACCATGATCATTCCAGGCTGGTTGCCGCGGACGACCTTGGCGAAACGCTCCCAGTCGTGCTTAGCCTCGGAGCTGTCGTCGGTCACAGGCATGTCGTACCACATGAGGTAAAGGTCACCATATTCGCCAGAAGTCAGCTCATTAAGCTGGGCGGCGACATAGTCCTGGTAGGCGGCCCATTTCTCCGGGTGCTCGGAGGCTTTGTAGTTGGCCCTCACGCTCTTGGGCGGGAACTTACGCCACCAGAAGTCGTTGCTGTGCCAGTCCGGGATCGAGAAGTACGCTCCGGCCTTGATGCCCCTGGCGCGGTAGGCGTCGAACAGTTCTTTCGCGATGTTAGCCTTGGGGTTGATATGAAAGGCGCAGCCTTCGTCAGTCACTTTATAATCAGTCTGATGCGTGTCGAACATGCAGAACCCGTCGTGGTGCTTGGTTGTGAACACCACGTACTTCATACCGGCATATTTGGCGGCGTCAGCCCATTTCCCGGGATCGAACTTCACGGGGTTGAAGGTGTCCTTGAGGTGCTCATAGGCCTGGATATATTCGAAATAATCCATGTTCTTCTTGTCCCTGGCTCCATACTGCCAGGAAATGTCGTCGGGAGCTAGCGACCAGGACTCCACTACGCCCCATTGGCTGTAGGCGCCCCAATGGATGAACATTCCGAATTTAAGGTCCTGCCATTCGGCGAGCCTGGCTTTCACGTCCTCCTCCACAGGAGGAATGTACTGCGCCGCGGCGTTGACGCACATGAGCGCCGCCACGAGAAATATGAGATTTTTTTTCATGATAAAGGGATTTCGTTTAGCTAATATACGAAAGATTTCGCTATATTTCGGAAACGAACACAAACCAAAAAGCATAAAACGAACATGAAAAGATTGATCCTAACGGTCTTCGCATTCTGTGCGGCCGTGGCGTCATTCGCCTGCACCAACCTCATCGTCGGCAAGAAAGCCTCCGTGGACGGAAGCGTCATCTGCACCTACAATTGCGACGGTTTCGGCTTCGCCTCACCTTTGACCTACAGCGCCCCGGGTCGTCATGCCGAGGGTGAGCTGATCCAGCTCAGGGGCTGGGGCCCTTCCAGCGAGAAGCGCTTCATCTCTCAGGTGCCCTACACCTACGGAGTCGTAGGGCTGATGAATGAAAACCAGGTCAGCATCGTGGAGACGACATGGGGTGGCCGCAATGAGCTCCGCGATCCGGAGGGATATTTCGACTATTTCACCCTGATGGGAATCGTGCTCCAAAGGGTCACTAGCGCCCGTGAAGCCATCACATGCATCCATGAGCTTGTCCAGGAATATGGCTACAACAGCACCGGCGAGTCGTTCGCCGTCTGCGACAAGGATGAGGCCTGGATCATGGAGATTATCGGAAAGGGTAAGGGCAACAAGGGAGCCATCTGGATCGCCATGAGGGTACCGGACGACTGCATCTGCGCCTATGCCAACTCCAGCCGTATCCAGCGGTTTCCCCAGGCCAAGAAGGTTGACAAGAAACTCGGCTACTATGTCGCTGACGATGGCAACTGCCTCTACTGCGCCGATGCGATCTCCTTCGCCAGGGAGAAAGGCTACTACGAGGGCCCTGACGCCGAGTTCAGCTTCCGCGAGGCCTACGGCCCCATGGACTTCGGTACCATCCGCTACTGCGAGGCCCGGGTCTGGAGTTTCTACCGTCACCACTACGACACCGCCGAGATGGACAAATATCTCCCGTACATCAACGGCGACATGTCTGAGATTGACCATCTGCCCCTCTGGATCAAGCCCGCTAAGCCCGTCTCGGTGCGCGACATCATGGAAGACATGCGCGACCACTATGAGGGAACCGCCCTTGACATGACCGCCGACATCAGCGCCGGTCCCTGGGCTTCCCCTTACCGCAACCAGCCTGTCAACTACACCTCGAGCGACGGCACCGAGATGTTCCGTGAGAGGCCTATCGGCTGCCAGCAGAGCGGCATGACCATGGTCTGCCAGATGAGAAGCTGGCTGCCTGACGCCGTGGGCGGCGTGACATATTTCAATATGGACGATGCCTCGATGGTCGCCTATGTTCCGGCATATTGCGGAATCAACCGCATCCCGGATCCTTTCCGCAGGGAGAACAACAGCATGAACGAGTTCAGCACGGAAAGCGCGTTCTGGATGAATAACTTCGTGGCCAATATGGTCTATCCTCGCTACAGCGCCATGATCGGCGATTTGAAAGAGGCCCAGACAGAGCTCGAGGACTTCTACGCCAAGGACCAGGAGGAGGTCGAGAAGAGGGTCGCCGAGATGACTCCCACAGACATCACAGCATATCTCACAAGCAAGACCATAGAGTACACCGACATGATGATGAAGCGTTGGGACAAATTGGCGAAGCTCCTGATTGTCAAGTACAACGACCAGAGCATCCGTCCCAGCCAGAACGGTGAGATTCTTGTCGGCCGTCCGGGTCCCGGATTCCAGAGACCAACCCCTCCGGCCTACTCACCTGTCTTCATCGATGCCGTCAAGGCCGCCACAGGCGACCGCTACGTCAAGCCTCAGGAAGGACGCATCCACGAACGCTAGTCGTTTTGGAAGTGCCTGTTATTTAATTATTTACAGAAAACGCGTAGTCTATTTGGCTACGCGTTTTTCGTAATTTGTTGAAATAGAGACATGGACGGTCTCAAGGGCCGGGGATTTGGACATGTCCTGGGGATTCGTGCCGGGAAGACCTTGGGGGATCGGGGCGCCAAGCTTCTCGAAGAGCTGCTTCCAGTAGAGCGGAAACTCTCCATCCGCGTTCTTGAAATTCATCGGGACCGTTCCGAAAACGTAATTGCCGTCGGTGTCGACATAGCAGTCCCTGACGAGCTCACTGCAGTAGAGTGAGTCATCGGACACGCCGAAATGGAGATCGTAGGGGCGACCAAGGTACTTCCTCGAATTGGCGACATATTCAGAAGCCTTTGAAGGATCCTTGAGACGCTTCACGATAAAGACCGGAAGCGAGCCGTCCTTGAGGGTGAAGTCAGTGATGAAGGTGTCCAGAGGATGGCGGTCGATGCCCCGTTTGATCGTGGCGTCGATTATCCATTGACCCTCGGAGTCAACCTCGGCTATGGCGACATGGATCAAGTTGAGACTGTCCGGGGAGCCGGTAGCGCTGACGATGGCCTCGTCCATTGAATCTTCCGAGAGGGAGTAGTCCATGGGGATTCCGACGAACACGAGATCGCCTGTCCGAAGCGTGTCAGTGGGTTTAGGCCGGCAGGAGCCAACGGCTGCCGCAAAAATGGCCAATACGACTATGAATCTTCCTAATGTATTCATTTGGAACCGTTTCCAAGTTTCGCGCAAAATATCGGAATATCCTCCCTCCGTCCCTCGACGTAAACCCAGCCGTCCTTTTCCGAACGATAAAGGGATATCTCGTCACCGGGGCGGGCCTCATGGTGGAAGACTATCTCAACCTCGTTGACTTGGACACCGTGCTCACCATATTCAAGGCAGTCCATGGCCCAGGCCACGTAGCGGGCGTTGTTGGTGTGGCCGACGAGGTCGATGTCGGAATACGCCACCTTGTGGGTGGTGACATATTCCGGCTCAATTCCTCTTGGCATCATGACCTTTCCCGCGGGGGTCTCGATGGCATAGTCCGGACAAGATGTGTCTTCTTTCGGGAGAACTTCTTCGGGCCTTGCCATCCTGCGGCTGTCCACGTCGATTATTACCCAGGAGCTTGTGGCCTCGATCACCCTTTCACCGTCCTTGCCCAGGACCTCGAAATCTCTCACGAAAAAGGGTCCGAAGGCGCCCCTGTGCCAGGTACGGATCTCGACCTCGTCTCCCCATTTGGGGGCTTCAAGGAAACGGAACCGCATCCTGGAGAGTACCCAGGCCATATTCACGCTGATCAGCTCGGCATAGCCGAAGCGCATGGCGGAGGCGGCCTGATAGGCCATTTCCTGGGCCATGTCCATGAACGACGTAGGTTTCAGCCTTTGGGCGGCATCCACCTCGTAGCACTTCACCAGGAGATTGTCGCAGACTTTGTTGTCTTCTCTGATCGAGACTGCCATTATCTCCTGCCTCCCTTCTTGTGGGAATGCTTTTTCTTATTGGCCCTGGAGATGATCACGGCGGCCGCGATAGCGACAAGGAGAGCGCCTATGATGATGTAGGTCAAGGCATTGGCATTGCTGCCTTTGACGCGGGACCACATGTTGATGAGCATGGCGGAATCCTCGCCCCAGTCATGCTCCAGGTAGCAGCGGTCGATGTCACTCTTGTCAGGATAGAGGGTCTTGTCCATGTGGACGGCCTCGGCGCCCTCACCGAAGAAATAAGTGAGATCCATCTCAGGGTAGTCATCGTCTTCGAAATGCTCCATGACCTTCTTGTCACCGCAGGCGCTGACGTAGCCGATGATCTCGGAGTTGCGGATGGCGTTTTCGGGCTTGCACATGAAGTTGATGAAGTAGCTGGCAGCCTTTACGTTACGGGCATATTTAGGGATCACCCATCCGTCGAACCAGACGGTGGCACCCTCTTTGGGCATCATGTAGTCTATGCTGACGCCGACGGGGGCGGCCTCTTCCTTGCACCAGTGGCCCTCACCGCTCCAGTTGAGGCTGATCCAACCCCTCTCCTGGACCATCTGGTCCTTGCCGAAGTCAGCCTCGTAGCCTGCCACCTGGTCCTTTATCTGCATCAGGTACTCCTCTACGCGGTCCACATACTCCTGCTTGGGGACTGAGAGCAGCTCATCAGGGGTTATCTTACCAGCGGCGATCTCATCCTTCATGACGTACAGGACGATGTTGCTGTAGATGTCCCTGGCGGCATCCTTGACGAATATCTTGCCCTCGTACTTGTGGTTACGGAGCACATCCCAAGTCATAACGTCCTCGGGATCAACGTGGGCGGTGTTGTAGACGAAACCAGTCGTTCCCCACATGAAGCCAACAGCATATTTCGAAGCGTCCTTTCCTCCTGTGACGAGCTTGCTCATGCACTTGGAGATGTACGGAGAGACGCATCCCTCGATGTAGTTCGGAGTGTCTCCGAAATTGGTGTCGATGGGGATCAGCATGTCGTTGCGGAGCATCCTCTCGATGATGTAGTCGGAAGGACAGATGACATCGAAGTCCTCATGGCCCTTCTCGATCTTGGAGAGCATTGTCTCGTTGATGTCAAATGTCTGATAGACGATCTTGACAGGCTCGCCGGTCTGTTCCTCGTACCATTCCTCAAACTCAGGGATGAGGTCCTCATCGATGTAATCACCCCAGTTGTAAACTTTCAGGATGTGTTCCCTGTCCGCCGAGCAGGACGCTATCATGAGCGCCGCGGCGATGATGCCGAGTAACTTTTTCATTATCTTATCGTTTTATTGGTCTTTGAGCGCTCCTGCCTGACGTTTATAATTATGAGGAGCACAAGGATTATCGTGAATATCAATGTCATGAGCGGACGCAGCTCAGGAGTGAGACCTCCCTTACGGGCGTCTGCGTAGATGTAGGTCGAGAGAGTCTCCAGGCCAATGGTGCCCCTGGTGAAGAAGGTGACGGCGAAGTCGTCGAGGGACATGGTGAAAGCCAGGATAAATCCGGAGAGCATCCCGGGGTAAAGCTGCGGCACGAGCACTTTCCGGAGCGCCTGCCAGGGGGTGGCCCCCAGATCCAGGGCGGCTTCGTAAATATTAGGGTTCATCTGTCCGAGTCTCGGCATGACGTTCAGCACGACATAAGGAGTGCAGAATGAAATGTGGGCGAGGATCACGGTCATGTAGCCCTGGGAGAAGTGCAGGAATACGAAAAGCAGGAAGAGCGACACACCGGTGATAACGTCCGGGTTGATCATCGGAATGTTGTTCAGGAACTGGATAGTCTTCTTCTTCCGGCCTTTCAGATTGAAAATGCCTATGGCTGAAACGGTTCCGAGAATAGTGGAGGCGGCCGCGGAGATCAGGGCTATGATCAAGGTGTTTTTGATCGCGGCCATCAGTGCGGCCCCGCCGTTGACTCCTCCGGAGAAGAGGTTCTCATAGAGCTTGAACGAAAAACCGGTCCAGTTGCCGAATGCCTTAGCCTCAGTGAATGAGAAGATGGCGATGAAGACGATAGGGGCGTACAGGATGACGAGCAGCGCCCAGATATATGCCTGTGAAATGAACTTTCTCATCACACGGTCCCTCCTTCAATTTCCCTGTCCTCTCCGCCGAGGACCAAGGTCGTCAGACCGATGATCACGAGCATGATCAGTGACAGGGCGGCTCCGTAGTTCCACATCGAGGAGTTGATGTTCTCCTGGATAATGGTTCCGAAGAGCTTGATTTTGTTGTTGGTAAGGAACTCGGAGATCGCGAAGGTGCTAACGGTGGGCATGAAGACCATCAGGATCCCGCTGGAGATTCCGGGCATCGAGAGAGGCAGGGTCACCTTCCTGAACACCTGCGAGGGAGTGGCTCCGAGGTCGGCGGCCGCCTCCTCGTAGGAGTGGTCCATTTTCAGGAGCACGTTGTAGATCGGGTAGATCATGAACGGGAGGTAGTCATAAGCCATACCCATCAGCAGGGTTCCCTTGCCGAGGGTGAATCCCATCACGTTGAAAAGCTCCGCCGTGGCCAGGGTCCTCATCAGGGCGTTGATCCACATCGGAAGGATGAAAAGGATCGCCGTGACAGCCGACTTGTTGAGGTTCTTGTTGGCAAGAATATATGCGGCCGGATAGCCTAACAGCAAGCAGATCAAGGTGTTCTCTATGGCGACCTCGATTGAGACGGCGAAGGTGCTCAAGGCATCCTTATCCGTGAAGAACCTGGTAATATTGGAGAAAGTGAATCCTCCGTTGCCGTCCTGCAGGGCATAAACCACGATCAGCAGGAGTGGCAGCGCTACGAAGAGCACCAGGAATATGAGGTAGGGGATCGCCCAGTTACTTCTCTTGCCCATCGTTCAGCTCCACGGTTATGTCCTCAGGCAGGATCTTGATTCCGACAAGGTCTCCCTTATCCCAGATGTCATCTGTGTCCACGTAAACATATTCCCCGCTGACAGTCTTTACGGTCAGGTGGTAGTGGTCGCCTTTATAGAGAATAAACCAGACTTCTCCGGAGGTGTCGCCTTCGTCCTCATGGTCCATGAGGTCCACTTTGGCGAAGGGAATGTGAGCTTTGGCATGCCCGGTCGAGCCGGTCTTGATGGGGGCGCACTCGAAGACTTCGCCAAGCATCTCGATGTGAGTCTCGTCGATGACGGTGCAGTCGAGAACATTTTCCACCCTTTCCTTGCGCATGACCTGGATGTCGTCCGCATGGATCAGCATCTGCACCTGCTTGCCTGGCTCAAAGGCGTCATAGTCCTGGATCTGCAGTTCGTTGCCGGAGTCGGTGTCGACGTACATCTCGTAATGGACCCCTTTGAAGGTACAAGACTTGACTGTGCCCGTAAATTGCGCTCCCTCAAGGGTATAACCGATGTAGACATCTTCCGGGCGGATCACCACATCGACCGGGACATCCTCGCCGAACCCTTCGTCCACGCACTCGAAATCGTGTCCGATGAAGTTGACCAGACGGTCTTTCACCATGGTTCCGTTGAGAATGTTGCTTTCCCCGATGAAGTCGGCGACGAAAGAGTTGACCGGCTCATTATAAATATCCGTCGGGGTGCCGATCTGCTGGATTTTGCCCTCGTTCATCACGACGATGGTGTCGCTGAGTGTCAGGGCCTCGCTCTGGTCGTGGGTCACGTAGACGAAGGTGATGCCGAGTTTCTGGTGCATCTCTTTCAGCTCGATCTGCATGTCCTGCCTCATCTTGAGGTCAAGGGCAGCGAGCGGCTCGTCAAGAAGAAGAACCTTAGGCCGGTTCACTATGGCCCGGGCGATGGCGACTCTCTGCTGCTGTCCGCCGGAGAGGGAGTCCACGTCGCGGTCCTCATAATCGCTCATGCTCACGAGCTTGAGGACCTTACGGATCCTGGCGTCGATCTCGTCCTTCGGTACCCCTTTCAGTTTGAGCCCGAAAGCGATGTTGTCATACACGTCCAGGTGGGGGAAGAGGGCGTAACGCTGGAATACCGTGTTCAGCGGCCTCTGGTGAGGAGGAATACCCGCCACATCGCGGAACTCTTGTTTTCCGCCGCGGCCTTCCCACTCCATCATGATCTTGCCCTCGTCGGGTTGGAGGAATCCAGCGATCATCCGCAGCAAGGTGGTCTTTCCGCAGCCAGAGGGCCCAAGAAGGGTCACGAACTCGCCTTTACGGATGTATAATGATATGTCTTTGAGAACCTGCTTGTCTCCGAACGACTTCGAGAGATGCTCGATGTCGATGATGACGTTTTCTTTTCCGCTCATTATCTGTTCCTGGGGATGTTAAGGTAGTACATTGCCCCGATAGTGAGGGAGTTCATTTTGAGATAATGCTGATGTGAGCCGGCGAGGTGTATTCTCAGATTGCGGCTGTTCTTGAGCGGGAACCAGTGAGCGGCGACTCCGAATATCCCGTTGTCCATATTGGCGTTATGCGTATGCTCGAAGCCGGCCCTTCCGATAAATTCCCAGTGGTCGGAAGGATTGAACTTCGCTGTCCCGAACACGGTCACGCCATCGCGGAGGATGAAATCAGGGCTTCCGACCTTGTTGGTGAAGTCAACCTGGAGAGTCCAGTCACCAAGCTCCACCTGGTTGCCAAGGGTGAACATCCACTCGTAACCTCCGTCCCAGTTCCCGATCATATTGCCGCTGTAAAGAAGGCTTACGGGACCATAATAACCTTGGTACTGGACTGAATATGCCATCGCGTCGAATGGACGCTCACCATAAGGGGAGCTGGTGGCCTGAAGGAACAGCCCGGTGTTCTCGGCGCTGTTCATCCAACCGGCCTTGAATCCCATCTGGTAGCATTGGAAGTTGTTGAAGAGGGACGACATCATGTCCAGGTGGACATCGTAGTCGTATTCCTCAAGCTCATAACCTCCGAATGTGATGACCTGTTTGCCTGCGGTGAGGATGAAATTGCCTGGGGCATACTCGAGGTAAGCCCAGTCGCACCAGTTCACTTCATCTGCGCGCCAGGTGTTCTTGTACAGGTACCTAGGCTCAGTGCTGAGCCAATGGTTGCAGACGCTGAAGGAGAGCCTGTCCGTAATGTTTCCTTCGAAAAGAGAATAAAGAGAAGAATTGCCGAGAGTCGCCTCATCGAATTGTCCATCAAAGAACACAGGATTGTAGTCAATCCTAGGAATAATGGTGATCCCGGCACTGGCGCCGGAATCGTCAGCCCCTTGCGCCTGGGCAAGGGTGCAAAGCAGGATCGAAGCCGCTAAAACAACCAGTCTCTTCATTTAAAACCATAAAAAGTTATTTAGTTCAACTTAAGCCGCGAAATTAATAAAAAAAATCACTTTTTATCAGTTTCTTGTCATTTATTATTGCCTGTGATATTGTGAACTACCGCCGTTGAGTCTTCCATGCGCAGGCGGAGCCATTCCTCGACTTTCCGGAGCCTTTGCGAGGGGATCGGCTTCTTGGAGCTTGCGATAATTATTGTCTGTTGCCTTACATTGAGGCTGTCGTCCACGGCGGCCCCCCTTCCGATCGATATGTCCAGGATCTCGGGATAAGAGTAGCGGATCTCTTTAGCGATACGCTGGTAGTTGATTTCCCGCCCCTTGATGTCCGTTAATTCCTTCTCCAGATTCTTGATCTCACTCTCCTTGCGGGCGAGGTCGTCCTCGGCCCTTTCGTATATTCCCTTGAGAATCATGTCAGTGGATTTCTCGACGGAACCGAAGTCGCTCTCCTTCACGCTTAGGCGGTCCGCTTCTATCCCGTGAGCTACGGCGGCCTGGGTGAGGGCGTTTATCTCCTTCTCTGACAGTTTGTTGCCGGCGTAGTAGATGTCAACCTTGTGATCTTTTCCGCCCGAAATGCTGTAGTCGTAGATGTATCCCTGGCTGAAGGCCTTGTTGGCTGAGACGAAGGCCTGGACATTCCGCTCGAAATTATTATCCCGGATCATCACCGCGGCGCTCCAGAGGCTTGGCACCATAACGCCGATGATGGCCATGGTCATTAGTGTCCTTGTCCTCTTCGTGACGGCAGGGGAGGAATATTCGGCCTCCTTGAATTTCAGATACTTGGCCATGATGTAGGTCGCCAGGATGATGAATACGCAGTTGATGAGGAAGAGGAGCATGGCTCCCAGGAAGTAACGGGGATTGAGCTTCGCGATACCATAACCGGCCGTGCAAAGGGGAGGCATGAGGGCTGTGGCGATCGCGACCCCGGAAATGACGGTGCCTTTCTCCTTCCGGCAACTCTCCAGCATCCCGGCCAGGCCGCCGAAGAAAGCGATCAGGACGTCATAGATCGTAGGCCGTGTCCTGGCTAGAAGCTCCGTGGGATTGACAAGGTTCAGGGGCGAGATAAGGAAGTACAATGATGCGGCCAACAGGCTCACGAGCACCATGATAAGCAAGTTCCTCAGGCTCTCGGTCAAAAGCTTTGTGTCGCTCGTGCCCATAGCGAGTCCGAGACCGATGATTGGTCCCATGAGCGGCGAGATCAGCATCGCTCCGATGATCACGGCAGTGGAATTGACATTCAAGCCGACCGACGCGATGATCACGGAAAACGCGAGGATCCAGACGTTAGGCCCTTGGAAATAAATACCGCCTCGAATCTTGGCTGACGCTTCGGTTGTGTCGATCTGATCGCCGATGTACACGACTCCCTTAAGCCATTTCTTATATCTGCTTGAGAATGACATTTTCAGTTCTTTATATACAATTTGCTAATATACAATATTTTCTTATTTTTGTACGCTTAAAACCATCTTCAGATGAAAAGATTTCTATTATCCATGCTGGCCTTCGCCTCCTCCATGGGTCTCGCCATGGCTGATGAGGGGATGTGGCTTCCAGCTCTTATCTCGCAGAGAATCGGAGACATGCAGGCTAAAGGTTTCAAGCTTTCAGCCGAGGATGTCTATAGTGTCAACCAGGCTTCCCTGAAAGACGCTGTCGTCTTGTTCGGCGGCGGATGTACCGGGGAGATAGTCTCTGACGAGGGCTTGCTCCTGACGAACCATCATTGCGGCTATGGCTACATCCAGCGCCACAGCAGCGTTGAGCACGATTATCTCAAGGATGGTTTCTGGGCCATGGACAGGAGCCAGGAATTGCCGAACAGGGGATTGTCGGTCAGCTTCCTCCAGAGGATGGAAGATGTGACGGAGAAAATCCTCGCGGGATATGACAAGACCATGAGCGAGAAGCAGAGGGATTCCGTCGTGAGGGTCAACTCCGGTGAGATTGTCCGCGCCGCGATGGAAGAGGGCAAGGGCTTGAGGGCCAGTGTCGAGGCGCTCTATTACGGGAACCAGTATTTCCTTTTCGTCTATAAGATTTACCGTGACGTGCGTCTTGTCGGCGCTCCTCCGTCCTCGATCGGAAAGTTCGGTGGGGACACTGACAACTGGATGTGGCCTCGTCACACAGGTGATTTCTCGATATTCAGGATCTACGCCGACAAGGACAATGAGCCTGCGGAATATTCAGAGGACAATGTGCCCTACAAGCCCAAAAGGTTTTTCAAAATATCCCGGGGTGGGGTGAAAGAGGGTGATTTCACCTTCGTTTACGGCTGCCCGGGTAGCACTAAGGAATATGTGATGTCGGACGAGGTCAAGTATACCGCCGAAGTCTCCGATCCCGAGAAGATAGCGTTGCGCACCATGAGGCTGGACATCCAGAAGAAGTACATGAACGCCAGCCAGGTTGTCAGGATCCAGTATTCCTCCAAGAACGCCGGTGTCTCAAACGCCTGGAAAAAATGGCAGGGAGAAGAGAAAGGAATCAAGAAGATGAAGACCGTGGCCGCCAAGCAGGAATTCGAGAAGCGTTTTGATAAGTGGGCGGAAGGTACTGAATATGAAGGGCTTGTCGGTAAGCTTGGCGCCCTTTACGCCGAGCGGAATCCTTATTTCCGCGCCTCCGAGTACTATTCCGAGACTGTCCGCGCCATTGAGATCCTGAACTTCGCTTCCGGAGTCGTGGCTACCCTTGAGAGGGGAGTTTCACCCGCCGGGAATGCCGAGTCTTTCTTCAAGGATTATTACCAGCCTATCGATGAGGAGATATTCGTGGCGATGCTTGAGGCTTTCGACCAGAAGATGGAGGAGCGTTTCAAGCCTGAATATTTCAAGGAGAAACTGGCCGCTTACGGAAGCGTCAAGGCTTGGAAGGATGACCTTTTCAAGAACACGGTGTTCACCGATAAGGCCAAGGTCTCTGCCCTGACAAAAGCTGACCTCGAGACCCTTTACAAAGATCCCGCTTACGAGCTTCAGGAAGCGTTCGCCACATGGTTCAACGATGATATCAGGCCTGTAGTGAATGACTATAACGCTAAGATCCGCCTGGCCAACAGGGACTACATGAGGGGCCAGATGGCGTTCGAGCCGGACAAGGCCTTTTATCCCGACGCTAACCTCACCCTTCGCGTGGCTTACGGTAAAGTCGCCGGTTACAGTCCTGCGGATGGTGCGTACTACGCACCGGTCTCCACTCTCAAGGGCATCATCGAGAAGGACAATCCGGACATATTCGATTACAATATTCCCCAGGTCCTGAGGGACATTTACGCCCAGGGTGGCCATGACAAACAGCCTGTTTGTTTCATCGCGACCAACCACACTTCCGGGGGCAATTCAGGCTCCCCGGTCATTAATGCTGACGGTAACCTTATCGGCATCAATTTCGACCGTGTGTGGGAAGGTACCATGAGCGACATAGCCTTCGACCCTGAAGTCTGCAGGAACATCTCCCTGGACATCCGTTACCTGCTCTTCGTGGTGGACAAGATAGGCCATGCGTCCTACTTGTTCGACGAGATGAATTTTGTGGATTAGAAATTGATTATGAAGAAGTTCCTTGTCGGGATCCTGTTTTTGGCGGCTCCCGCTCTGCTGTCGGCCCAGGAAGGTGTTGACCGGTTCTTCATCGACATGAGAGCCTCATTTCACCAGCAAACGGAGGATGGGGAATACAAGAGCCAGATGATGGGGGAATACCTCAATCTCCATCTCCTTGGCCACATCAGCCCGAAGATAGATTACCGCATCCGCCAGCGGCTCAACAAGAAAGTTTTCGATGAGCGGAACATGTTCAACGCCACCGACTTCATGTACGTCAACTGGCAGGCGACTCCCAAGTGGAGTTTCATGGCCGGGAAGCAGACGGTCCTGATCGGAGGATACGAGTACGATGCCGCGCCTATAGATGTGTATTACTACAGCCAGTTTTGCAACAACATCTATCAGTGCTTCACATTCGGGTTCTCTTCATATTACCAGTTCATCCCCGGACAAAGCTTGATCGCCCAGATCTGCAACTCGCCCCTGTCGCTTGGATTTCAGAGCATCTACGCCTATAATCTCGCCTGGAGCGGCAGTTTCGCTCCTTGGTGGCACACCATCTGGAGTCTAAACATCGTGGAAGACCAGGACAAGAGGCCCATCAACTACATTTCCCTCGGGAACCGGTGGACCTTCGGGGACGTGCTGCTTGATCTGGATGTGATGAACCGGGCTGGTTTCAGCCAAAGAGGTTTTTTGGGAACTGACATGTCTTTTATCTCCAAATTCATCTGGAGCGTCGATAACTGGAATGTCTGCGCCAAGGCAGGTTATGAGTTCAACAGTGTCCGTAATGTCGACTCAAATGGCAGGGCATACGACCTGGTGATAGCACCCGGGACGGAATATTTCTACGCTGGCGCTGGTCTTGAGTGGTTCCCGCTCCACAAAGACAACCTCAGGCTCCACGCCGTGTATTACAGAGACAATTCCGCCCGCAAGAACAACCTTGAGATCGGCGTTACCTGGCGGGCGGATATCATCAAGAAGTAAGAGGAGGTCTTCTAGTCCGTGGCTTCGTAGTGGCCGTCGTCCCCGGCCTCGGCCAGGTCGATGGCGGCGTTGTAAACCTCGATCAATTCTTTTGGTAGGACCTTTCTCACTGACTCGACAAAGAGGTCGTCAATGCCGAACAGGATGGAATAGACGACATATTCGGCCATATTGCCATCCCCGGGGACCAGGGTATCCCGTCCTTCCTTCACATCCTTGAGGTAGTTGCGCAGGGAGATCAGTCTCCGGGCGTCTTTCGCTCCGGTGTCGTTAAGGGTGGGCACAATCAGGCCCTCCTTCTGGATATAGCCCCTCTTCTTGAACCAGTCCATTTGTGCCTCCAGAAGCTCCTTAATGTTTGGAACCTTGGTGAATCTGAAGTAGAAAGACTTCTTGACATCCTCCCGGCTCCAGATCACATGGTCGTCCCCAGCGGCCTGGGTGAACAGGGCGTAATAGTTCTTCTCGGCCTTGCCCTTGGGGGCCGGCATGTCAGCGAATACGAATCTCCCGTCCTCGAATCTGACCTTCCCTTCATTATACCATCGCACCAGATAGGCGGCGGGAAGGGATATGCTGAAATCCGGGGTCGCGAATGTCTTCTCGTATGTTAGGATATATATGGCGGCGACAAGGTCCCCCTCGAGGGGGATGTCCTTGGTCCGCTCTTCTATTTTCCTGGTCCCGAAAAGAGACTTGTTGTAACCTCCAAATAACATTACATCAAGTCCTTGGACTTCAGCCACTCGACGCTCTTTGCGACACCGCCGAGGCGGTCAAGGCCCATGCTGGGCTCATCCTGCTCGATGCAAAGCCACTTGACACCGGTCTCCATGGCTGTGAGGATAATCTTCTCCATGTCCATCTGACCGGAACCCATGGGCCTGTACTCGAACCATCCGCCCTCGTCTTTCATGGAGTTGTCGCTATTGACTCCGATAAGGGCGTAAGGGGCAGAGCTCAGCTTGCCCTCCAGCTTGTAATCCTTGGCGTGGATGATGGGAGTGCCGCCGTTGCCGTATCTCCTGAGGGTCTCGCACACATCCTGGCCTGAATAGTCGCACCAGCAGACATCCAGCTCGTTCTGGAGGTTCTCCCGCGGATTCCCGGCGAAAATCTCGTCGTAGCCGAGCTTGCCGTCCGGCAGTTTGACGAACTCGAAGTCGTGGTTGTGGTAGAGAAGCTGGAATCCGGCCTCACGGACCTTCGCGCCCACTTCACCAATCTTGACTACGGTCTCTTTGAAGTGTTCAGGATCGACCCCGGGGCGGCTGGCTTCGTCCATGTAAGGGAACACGATGTACTGGACACCGAGGATGGTGTTCTCCTCGATGACCTTGTCGATGTCATTGATCATCTGGTCGAAAGGAACGTGGTTGGAGAAGGGAACGAGTCCAAGCTCCGTGCACCAGCGCTTGACCTGGACAACCGAGTTGCCGTAGTACTCACCGTAGAACTCCACTCCGACGATGCCCATCTCGCTGATCTTCTTAAGGGTCCCGTAGAAATCGGCCTCAAGGTCGGTGCGTACGCTGTAAAGCTGGACTCCGACAGGGAGTTTCTTGGGGAAGACTGTCTTGGTCTCTTTCTTGCCCGCGCAGCCGGCGAGCAGCAGGACGGCCGCGGCAGCGGCCATGATCTTCATCGCGATATTCTTCATCTCAGTCAGTTTTAATTGTTTATGCAAATATGTGAAATATTCGTCGCAAATCATACATCTTTCTCGCGCTCGGCGAGTTTCCTTACCGGATCGCAAGTCACACTGATACCGAGTTTGGAGAAGGTCTTCCGGTCCACTTCGCTGAGCATCACGGTCGAGTGGACCTGGGCACCGGCAAGATTGGGGAGCTGGTCGATGGCCATCTTGCAGTTCTCGTCGATGAGGCTCATCATCGAGATCGCCACAAGCACCTCGTCTGTGTGGAGCCGTGGATTGCGCCCGTGGAGATAGGTGACTTTAGTCTTCTGGATTGGCTCTATCATCGTCTGCGGGATCAGCTTGACGTTATGGGCGATCCCGGCCAGGTGCTTGATGGCGTTGAGGAGAAGAGCGGCGCTGGGGCCGAGCAGGGGACTGGTGGTGGCGGTGAGAATGGTCCCGTCGCAAAGCTCGATAGCGGCGGTGGCGACACCGGCCTCATCGAGTCTCTCCTTGGCCGCCACGGTGGTTTTCCTGTAGGCTGTGGTGATCTTGGCCTTCTTCATCAGAAGGGCGAGCTTGTTGACCTCGGATTCGGTCGCCTTGCCGTCGGCAAAGTTGCAAACGGCTGTGTAATAGCGCCTTATTATTTCCTGAAGGGAAGCTTCCCGACAGACCTCGTCATCGCAGATGCAGTTCCCGACCATGTTGACACCCATGTCTGTGGGAGACTTGTAAGGGGAGTAACCGAAAATGTCGTCGAACAGGGCGTTCATGACGGGGAATATCTCAACGTCCCTGTTGTAGTTGACGGCGGTCTCCCCGTAAGCCTCGAGATGGAACGGGTCAATCATGTTGACATCCTCCAGGTCAGCCGTGGCGGCCTCGTAGGCGAGGTTGACCGGATGGTTGAGGGGAATATTCCAAATCGGGAAGGTCTCGAACTTGGCGTAACCGGCCTTGATACCGCGTTTGTTCTCCTGGTAGAGCTGGCTCAGGCAGACCGCCATCTTGCCGCTTCCGGGACCTGGAGCGGTCACGACAACCAGAGGCTTTGTGGTCTCGACGTAGTCGTTTTTCCCGAAGCCTTCCTCAGAATCAATCAAAGCGATGTTGTTGGGATAGTCCTCGATCGTGTGGTGGTAGTAGACCTTGATCCCCATGCTCTCGAGACGCTTCCTGTACGCCTCGGCGCTGGACTGGCCGTTGAAATGGGTGATCACGACGCTGTTGACGCTCAGACCCCTGTCCATGAATTCGTCCCTCAGGCGAAGAACATCCACGTCATAGGTGATCCCAAGGTCGCTGCGGACCTTGTTTTTCTCGATGTCCACGGCGCTGATCACTATGATGATCTCAGCGTCATCTTTCATCTGCATGAGCATCTTGAGCTTGCTGTCCGGTTCGAAACCGGGGAGCACCCGGCTGGCGTGATAGTCATCGAAAAGCTTGCCGCCGAACTCCATGTAAAGTTTGTCGCCGAATTTGGCGATGCGATCCTTGATGTGCTCTGATTGGATTTTGAGGTACTTGTTGTTGTCGAACCCGTATTTCATAAAAAAGAGAGTTGTTTTAAATACGGGTTACAAAATTAAGAAAAAATTCCGATATTCACGACAATTCCGAATTGAGATGAGGGAAATAGTCTCTCTTGACATGTACCAAACCGCGGGGGTGGGCGTCCTGGCCCTCCTCCTGGGCATTTATTTTACCAGGAAAATCCCTTTCCTGAGGCGCTTCTGCATTCCCGCTCCTGTTTCCGGAGGAATCGTGGTCTCGCTCCTGACACTCCTCTCGTACAGCGTCCTCGGAACCGAGTTCTCCTTTGACAGCACACTGAGGGACATAAGCATGACGCTTTTCTTCACTTCTGTCGGTTTCCAGTCCGACATGCGGGCGATAAAAAGAGGTGGCAGGCCCCTCATTGTCATGGTGGCTCTGGTGGCCGTGTTGATAGTGGCGCAGAATCTCATCTCCCTTGGAGCCGCCGCCCTGCTCGGGTTGGATCCTCTGGTGGGGATGGCTTCCGGCTCGATCCCTATGTCCGGCGGTCACGGTACTTCCGGAGGATTCTCTCCTCTTCTTGAGAGCATGGGACTCAGCGGGGCGTCATCGATCACCATGGCTTGCGCCACATTCGGGCTCGTGGCCGGATCAATGATCGGAGGTCCATTGGCGGAGAGGCTGATCAGAAGGCATTCCCTGGCGGAAGAATCCCGCTCTGATGATGTCGTGGCCGGGCTTGAGGGCAGCGAGGCATCCCCTGAGGCGAAAGTTGAGCGGCCGAAATCAAGTGAGAGATCTTTCCGGGAATACACCAAGGCGGTCTATCTCCTCGTCCTCGCGATGGCGGGAGGAATGACCTTGAGCAAGTTGCTGGCCTTGACGGGGATAACCTTCCCGACTTATTTCGGTTCTTTAATCGTGGCCTGTCTTGTGAGAAATGTGTGGGGAGCCTTCCCCAAATGGCGTGACAGGTTCCGGGGCGACGAGATCATCTCGCTCGGGGACATTGCCCTATCCCTATTCCTCGGAATAGCGATGTCATCGTTGAAACTCTGGGAATTGGCCGGAATAGCCTTGCCATTGTTCGCGATACTGATTGTCCAGGTGGTATTCATGGTTATATTCGCTTCCCAAGTCGCTTTCAGGGCCCTTGGACGGGATTATGATGCCGCCGTCCTTGTCAGCGGGCTTTGCGGTTTCGGGCTTGGGGCCACTCCCAACGCGATGGCCAACATGTCGGCGGTCTGCCTCAAATACCGCTACGCCGTCTATCCTTTCATTATAGTGCCCATAATCGGGGCCATGTTCGTGGACATAATCAACACCACAGTCGTTACGATATTCCTTAATTTGATTTGATCTACTGGCAATATATTCTTAAATTGCGAAACGAACGAACAAACAAATATATCCGATGAAAAAGATCCTATCCATTGTCACCCTCTTGGCCATGGCTTGTGGCGGGGGTGAGGCCATCGCCCAGGTGTCGCAGTCGCCTGAGCTTGCCGGCAAAATCAAGAACGAAGGGCTGAATAACTCGAAAATCGAGGAGATCTCCCAGTTCATGACTGATTATCTTGGTTCAAGGCTGACCGCATCGAGGCAGAAACGCCGTGCGGAAACGCTTGTCGTCGAGCGGTTTAAGGAAATGGGGCTATCGAATCCCCGAGTGGAGTTCGCCGCGGAGTTTCCTCGTGGCAGCTGGGATGTGGTCAAGACTTACGCAGCCATGACTTCTCCTTATTACTGCGCCTTCTCGGTCAACCCGAAGGCCTGGACCGGCAGCACTGACGGTCTTGTCAAGGGGGAGTGCATGGTCTTCGACGTCCAGACCAAGGAAGACATCGAGAAATATAAAGGAAAGATCGGTGGCAAGATTCTTCTTCGTCCGGCCACACAAACCTATAATATGAATTTCAAGCCTCTGGCCAGCCGTTACACTGAAGAGGAACTCCAGGAGCTGGCTCTTGACCGTAATGTGTCAAGGGCGATCTCTCCCAGCGGACCTCCGCAGATGGGTGGCGGACAGCGCCGCATGGCTTTCGACAGGGATTCCTACATGGAGCTCCTGAAGCTGACAAACGATCTCCTGGCTTCCGAGAAGCCGCTCTGCGTCGTTACCGGCAGGGGAACTTTCAATGTTCCAAGTGGTACGGGAGCGTCCTATAAAGTCGGTGATCCTGAACCAGTTCCGGAGATAATTATGCCGATTGAAGACCATGGCCGCATGGTGAGGCTCATCCAGAACGGCCAAAAGGTTGAGATGGAACTCGAGCTGATCAACAAATTCATCGACGACCAGGAGGTCCATAATGTCATTGCTGAGATCCCTGGCACTGATCCGAAGAAGAAAGACGAGATCGTCCTCATCGGGGCGCATCTGGACTCATGGCATGGCGGCACTGGAGCGGCGGACAACGCTTCCGGCTGCATCGTGATGATTGAGGCCATGCGCATCCTCAAGGAACTCGGCATCCAGCCCAAACGTACTATCCGCATCGCCTTGTGGGGTGGCGAGGAGCAGGGACTCTTCGGTTCCAGAGGTTACATGCAGACATATCTTTATAAAGATAACAAGAAGCTTCCGGGCTACGACAAGTTCGCCTTGTATCTCAATATGGACAACGGCTCCGGCCGCTTCCGGGGAATATATCTGGAGAACAATGACGCCGCCTTCCCGTTCTTTGAGGCGTGGATGAAGTACATTGAGCCGCTCGGTTTCAATTATTTGTCCCCGAGGAACACGGGTTCCACAGACCACGTCTCCTTCCTGAGAGCCGGTCTGCCAGCCTACCAGTTCATACAGGATGAGCTCGAGTACGGCCGCACTTACCACACCATCATGGACACCTATGAGCGTCTTTCTCTCGGTGACCTCAAGCTGGACGCCACAATTGTGGCCTGGCTGGCTATCTGCGCGGCTGATGATCCCGGAAGGATCCCATTCATGCCCATTCCCGCCCCACGTGCCAGAACCAATTGACGCATAGTGGAATATGAGACGTTTCTTCCCGTTTCTATTAATCCTTGTCCTGGCCTCTTCGTGTTCGCGGCCAATCGACCGCTTCAATATTCGAAGGGGAGTCAACATCGCCCATTGGCTCTCCCAGAGCAATGTCAGGGGAGAACGCAGGACGGCCTATTTCGTGGAGGACGATGTCAAGAGAATCTCCGAGTGGGGGTTTGACCATGTCAGGATCCCGATTGATGAGGAGCAGATGTTTTCCACTGACGGAACAAAGGATCCCGAGGCCTTCAGGCTGCTTCACGAGGCCCTCGACTTATGCATGAAATATGACTTGAGGGCGGTCGTCGACCTTCATATCCTCCGATCTCATTATTTCAACGCGGAAGTGAAACCTCTGTTCACCGAACGGGCCGCCCAAGAGGCTTTCTACGAGTGCTGGAGGAAGATTTCGGGTGAGTTGAGGGAATACCCGACCGACATGGTCGCCTACGAGCTGATGAACGAGCCTGTGGCGGATGATCCCGAAGACTGGAACAAGATAGTGAAAGAGTGCCATGCCGCTATCAGGGAGCTGTGTCTAGTCCTGATATAAGTTTACCGATGTTGAACAATAAGTAGATAGGACTGGGAAGTCCTGATATCGGTTTACATTGATATCGCGAAGATATAGCATTTTTGCGATATTTGTTATTGGGGCACCGCCGCCGCTCGTCAA
>JAGAFU010000034.1 GCA_017627955.1 Bacteroidales bacterium
CCAATGCGGCAGCAGAATCGTTCAACTCAAAGATCAAGGCCTTCCGTGCTCAACTCAGGGGCGTGTCAGATCTGCCATTCTTCATGTTCAGACTATGCAGGCTCTTCGGATAGCCCCCCCACGGAAGTTTGCAGGTGAGCCAATTAATCCTTTTATTATGCGGTGTCAGACGGTAGGTGGGACCTATTTCAAGGTTCTCCATCTCATCCTCGTTCCCTTCCGCTTTCGCTTGTGCCCAGATTGAATACCTGTCGTTCTTGGAAACTCCGGCATCGAACGCGGTGTGGATGGAATAACGTGTTTTCCTGAAGAAATGGCTTGAATTGAAGCCAAAGTTGGAGTTATCTCCACTCGTGTTCCTGTCCTCGATTCTCATGTCGGCTGTCAAAGTGCCGCCGAATTCGATGGTGGCGTTGGTGTTAATGACCTCCCCCCTGTTAGAACTGATGCCGGCTCTCAAAGAATAGGTGTTTCTCTTGTCAGGGCGCCATGTCGCTCCAGCGTTAATCGATCCGGACAAGGAATGGCTTTCTTCTATTCCGAAGATTCCTCCGAAAAACTCTCTGTTCAGGACGAACCTGTCTTTCTCTGTGTAGTTTTTGTCATACCTGCTTCCGATCGAAGTGTTGAATTGGAACTTTGGCCTGTCATATCTCAGGTTTAACGTACCCGACTCCACCAGGCGGGCCGTTTCCATTTTTATCTTTTTTAAGTCAAGACAACCTATTCCGGAAGTGAAATTAACATCCCCGGTCCATTTCCCGACCCTGACTTTGGTTGTGTCTTTGCTCGATGGTATGGCGCTGACCCTGACCGGAAAAGCCCCGATCAGGGTTAGCGTCAAGATGATATTCAATAACTTCCGGAGACGCATTTACTTGCACCAACGGTCAAGCCAGTCGAAATAGCTCCGGTGCCAGAACAGGGCGTTCTGGGGCTGGAGGATCCAGTGGTTCTCTTCCGGGAACACGATGAGCTTGGAGGGAACTCCCATCATCTGGGCGGCGTTGAACGCGGCCATGCCCTGGTCGTAGGGAATGCGGAAGTCCATCATGCCGTGGATGCAGAGGATCGGGGTATGCCATTTAGTGACATTCGCCGCGGGGGAGTTGGAGTAGTGGCGCTGGGCCTTGGGGGAGTCGCTCCATGGCGATCCGGCCTGCTGGAGACCTCCGAATGTCTTGCCGTCGCCTTGGGGACCCATCTGTCCGGGGGTGTATGAATATTCGGTCAGACCACCGTTGTCCCAGTTGGGGAACCACATCTCCTCTGTCTCGTAATACATGTACTTCTCATCGAATATTCCCGCATGGGCGATGAAGCAGTCGTAGGTGTCGCCGTGGATGCCGGCCATGTAGTAGACGCTGAATCCGCCGTAGGAAGCTCCGCAGCCGGCCAGCTTGCCGACATAGGATTCTTTCTTCATCTCACGGGCGGCGCTCAGGTAGTCCTGCATGTTGAGGCCGATGTAGTCTCCGCTGATCTGCTCGCACCATTCCTGGCCGAAAGCGGTCGTGCCTCGGCGGTTCGGGAGGATCACGATGTAGCCCTGGGAGGCCATGAGGCGGTAGTTCCAGCGGTAGCTCCAGCCCTGGCTGAGAGTTCCCTGAGGACCTCCGAGGAATATCTCGATGGCGGGATAGACTTTCGTGGAGTCGAATTTCGGGGGATAGAGGACCCAGGTGAGCATCTTCTTGTTATCCACTGTGGTGATCCAGCGCTCCTCGATGTTGCAGGATTCGAGTTGACCGAGGATGTGGCCGTTCTCGTCGCTGATCCTGCTGAATGATCCGTCCTCTTCCTTGACCGCTACGAGCTCGGTGGGGAATTCCATCGAGGTGTAGCTTGCCAGAAGGGTGCCGTCCACGACGGCGAAAGGAGAATTGAAGTCGTACCAGGCGTCATCCGGGGTGATCCTGACAGGAACGACACTGATGTCAAGCCTGTTACCTTCAGCACTGAAAGCACCTGAAAGCGCATCGACCTTGTAGATCGCTTGAAGACCTTCGGTCAAGGCGTTGAAATAGATGTACTTCGAATCCTCAGACCAGACAGGGCCAGCCGCGTTGTACTTGAATTCAGAAGTCAGTTCGCGGATGTCCGAGACCTTGACTTCAGTCTGGCCGTCAGACTCGCCCGGGTTATCGATGGAAGCGACAAACAGCCTGGTCTTGTCGGCTTCGTAGCCGTCGCGGGCCATGCTTAAGAAAGCGATATGCTTCCCGTCGGGGCTCCAAACCGGGTCGGTGTCATAACCTCCATCCATCGGGATCCGGACTGTCTGGCCTGTCACGACCTTGTAGATGTAGATCTCTGTGTCTGTGGAGAACGCGTACTCTTTTCCGGTCGCTTTCTTCTTGCATGAATATGCCACCATTTGCCCGTCGGGGCTCCAGGAAACCTGGTCAAGACCGCCGTAAGGCTCCAGCGGGAGCTCGAATTTGCCGGTGTCTTCCCCGAGAATATTCATTGATTTATCGAGAGTTATCTCAACTCCATTGAGGGGAGCCACGTACGTCTGCGGACGCTCGGTGGTCCAGTGGTCCCAATGACGGTACATCAGGTCCTCAGTCACATAGGCCTTAGCCTTGTCAAGGGCCGGGTCGAAATCCTTCGGGGTCTTGACGGCGCCGGGAATCGAGCTTATGTAGAGCACCTGCGACTCGTCGGGACTGATGGCGAACTCGCCGATGCCTTCAGCTACATCGCTGAGTTTCACTCCGGTCCCGAGTGAGGGAACACCTGCCTTGACCGTGAAGGGCGCCTTGAAGATCTGTCCGCCCTGGAGGTAATAGATGGAGCCTCCGTCTTTGCTCCAGCGGGCGTTCGAGACACTCTTGCCTTCCTTGGTCAGTTGGATCTTGTCCCCGAAAGCTAGGCCGCTCTCATCCTTCGTGATTTCCTGGATGAAGAGGTTCCTGCAGGAGCGGTTGTCCTTGATCGAGGTGTAACTGACCCCGTAGAGGATCCATTTCCCGTCGGGGGAAAGCTGAGGGTCGGAAAGCCTTCCGAAGGAAAGCAGAATCTCAGGCGTCATCACGCCATCTCGCGCCTCGATGGAGGAAGGGCCGATGTAGGCCCCGTTTCCTTCCGGCGCTTTTTGCGAGCATCCCATCATCATAATAGCGGTTGCCGCTGCCGCGGCGATCATCTTTGTTTTCATAATATGTTAATTATCATATAATTCCAACCCTTTTCGGAGCATTTCCCGAACCTTTGACCGGATCGGTTCCGGCTCCAGTACCTCTACTCTTCCGGCGAGGCGGCAGAATTCCAGCAGAAGGTTCTCGTCAGGGATGACTCTCATTTTGAATATTATGCTGTCGCCATCTTTCGCGGGTCCTTCTTCCTTTTGCGAACTGTGGAGGGGAAGGTCCCTCAGGTAGCGGGCCTCTTCCGGAGTCGCCTTGAACCTGACGGTCACGCTTTTCTGCCCTTTCTTCGGGAAAAATACCCCGAAACTATCATGGAAAAGCGCCTCGACATCGAACCCCTTGGGCATCTTGAACGTGACGGGAGTTTCTTTCAGAGAGACGATCCTGTCCAGTCCGTATATTCTCCAAGCCTCGGTGTCGGAGTTGTCGGTTTCAGACTTGGCGCCGCCGGCCCTCTCATGGCAGAAAGCGACAAGATACCATCTCCTCTCGTACTCTTTCACCGCGAAAGGCTGGACATGAAGGGTCTCGGAAGTGGGGGAATTGTATTTCCCGTACTCGATCTCCAACTCGAGGCTGTCCTCCATCGCCTGCATTATCGTGGTCAGGTACTTCTGGCCCGAAGGGACATCCTCGACACTGACACGCCCGGAAAGCCTTTCCTTTCCGAGAGTCAGGAGATTGCTCACGGTGAAAGTATTGACCAGCCATCCGACACTCTTGTCGTTGTCCATGATCTCGTCTCCGTAAGGAATTGAGTACCTGTTGGAGGCCCGGTCGCAGACGATGTCGAAGCCAAAAATCTCCTGTATGGCCAGGCGGTGGTTGTTGAAAGTTCTTCGGGAATATGCCTGATCGTACCGCCTCTCGTATTTGTCGGAGATCTCCTTGAGCGTGAGGCCTCTCCCGCCGGTGGCGGTGAGAGTCTGGATGAGCCAGATGTATTTTCCAATGAGTTCGGCGACCATTATTTTTGATGTGCTTTTACCCGGCACATCAAAGATAATAAAACAATACTCTTTTAGAAAATAAAAATGCTTATCTTCGCAGTCACTTTAAGAAGTCTTTGAATATTATGGCGGATTTTATCCTTGGTATAGAGTCAAGTTGCGACGACACTTCGGCGGCTGTGTTGAGGGACGGGGTTTTGCTTTCCAACGTGATAGCGAGCCAGCAGGTCCACAAGGATTTCGGGGGAGTTGTACCGGAACTGGCCTCCAGGGCGCATGAGCAGAACATCGTACCTGTTGTCAGCCAGGCCCTTGACAAGGCCGGAATAAAAGCCACTGACCTGACCGCCATCGCGTTCACCCGGGGCCCCGGACTGCTCGGATCCCTTCTTGTCGGCACTTCTTTCGCGAAAGCGATGGGTATAGCCCTGAATATTCCCATAATAATGGTCAACCACCTCCAGGGGCACATTCTGGCCGGTTTCGTCGATCAGGAGGGCAAGGAGAACCGTCACCCGAAATTCCCTTACCTGTGTCTTCTGGTCTCAGGGGGCAATTCCCAGATTGTCAGGGTGGACAGCCCGCTGGAGTACACTATCCTGGGACAGACGATAGACGACGCTGTCGGTGAGGCGTTTGACAAATGCTCTAAGATGATGGGCCTAGGCTATCCCGGCGGTCCTGTGATTGACCGTTTGGCGAAAGAGGGCGATCCGGAGCGTTTCAAGTTCGCCAAGCCCCAGATCCCGGGGCTGGACTATAGTTTCTCCGGGGTGAAAACATCGTTGCTTTATTTCGTGCGGGACGAGATCGCCAAGGATCCGGATTTCATCGGGAAGAACAAGGAAGATATCTGCGCCAGTTTCCAGAAGACGTTGATAGACATCCTTTTAAGCAAGCTGATTAAAGCCGCGAAACAGACCGGGATCAAGGAAGTCACGATTGGAGGCGGGGTGTCTGCCAACAGCGGCCTGAGAGCCAGGATCGAGGCGGAAGGAAAGAAGAGGGGATGGAACACCTACCTTCCGGAGTTCAAGTTCACAACCGACAACGCTGCCATGATAGCGGTGGCGGGGTGGTTCCGTTACAAGGCAGGGGAGAGGACTTCTCTGGACGTCGCTCCTGTCTCAAGAATAGCTGATTATTAATAGTTTTGAAAATATGATTGAGTTCGAGATGACAGGCCGTGTCGGCCGCGACCTTCGCCCAGATGATGTGAGAATCGTCGCCGCGAGAGAGATGAATCTTCGCGGCAACGCCGTGATCAATGTGATTGACCCGACGAAGTCTTTCCAGCCGACTTTCCCTAACGCGGATGCCACTTGCGTGATAGCCCGCAGGTCGATTGACGCCAGGAATGACGTGATCTACCGCTACAGGATAGAGGGCTATAACCACCGTTTCGAGTCATACGTCCCGTACGAGGTCGCGGAGTACAAGGATGTCTCCGAGGCCGAGCCTGTGATCATCGTAGGAGCTGGACCGGCCGGAATGTTCGCTGCCCTGAAGCTTCTGACTCTCGGGCTCAAGCCTGTGATCCTGGAGAGGGGAAAGAACGTCCGTGACCGCAAGTTCGACATGGCCAGGCTCACGCGTGAGGGGATCCTGGATCCGGACTCCAATTACTGCTATGGCGAGGGCGGCGCCGGGGCTTTCTCCGACGGAAAGCTCTACACCCGTTCCTCCAAGCGGGGGGACATCAAGGAGGTCCTTCACCAGTTCGTCAATTTCGGAGCCAATCCCCAGATCTTGGTTGACGCTCACCCGCACATCGGGACTGACCGTCTTCCGAAGATTGTGGAGAGTATCCGCCAGACAATCGAGGCCAAGGGTGGAGAATATCATTTCGGAACTAAGGTGACCGACATCTCCCGCAAGAAAGACGGCACGATCGAGGTCAAGGCGCTTGACAGCGAGCATCCCACGAAGACGACCGGCAAGCCTAAGTCTGTGAAATACTCTGCGAAGAGGGTTATTCTCGCCACCGGACATTCCGCCAAGGACATTTACGAGATGCTGCAGGCGAAAGGTTGCCCTCTTGAGGCCAAGGGATTCGCGATGGGAGTCCGGGTCGAGCATTCGCAGGCTCTGATCAACGAGGCCCGCTACCATGGGCAGTGGGAGCAGGGGATGCCCGCGGCCGAATATTCATTCACCCAGCAGGTCGACGACAGGGGAGTGTTCTCTTTCTGCATGTGTCCGGGAGGCGTGTTGGTTCCTTCCGCGACCGAGCCTGAGACTATCGTGATGAACGGCATGTCCAACTCCGCCCGTAGCGGCAAGTTCGCCAATGCCGGTGTGGTGGTCCAGATCGAGCCCGAGGACATTCCGGAGGAATATTCCCAGGCCGGCGCTTTCAAAGGCCTGGAGTTCCAGAAAGCGGTCGAGCGGAAGATGTGGGAATATGCCAGCGAGCGTTCCGAGAATCCCATGGCCGCTCCGGCGCAGAGGATGATCGATTTCTGCAACGAGGTCGTCTCCTCCGATCTCCCGGAGACCTCCTATAAGCCTGGCGTGGTGCCAGCGCCCCTGCACAGCCTCCTTCCTGATTTTATCGCCACAAGACTGCAGAAGGCCTTCCCGGAGGTCAACCGTCATTCGATCAGGGGCTATTTCACGAATGACGCCCTTTTGGTCGGAGTTGAGTCCAGGACATCCTCGCCTGTGCGAATCGGAAGGAACCCGAAAACTTACGAGTCGGACACATTCCCGGGCCTGCTGCCTTGCGGTGAAGGAGCCGGGTATTCCGGCGGAATCGTCTCGTCGGCCATCGACGGCATAAATTGCGCGGTTGCCGCGGCCCGCTCGCTCGAACAGTCACCGGAGGAATAGCCATGCCCGACGACAAGCCCACAGTCCATGCCGGTTTTCCATCCCCGGCACAGGACTACATGAACACCTTCATAGATCTCAACAAAGAGCTTGTCCGTCATCCCGCGGCGACATTCTATGCCCGTGTGGTAGGGGATTCAATGGTTGAGGCCGGTGTCGAGGAAGGTGATGTGCTCGTCGTGGATAAGTCGTTGGAGCCGAGGGAAGGTGACATGGCCGTCTGTTTCATCGACGGTGAGTTCGCCCTGAAATTCATCTCTTTCATCGATCCCTCCCCATCCCGTCCGGTAAAGGGGACGTCCAAGCCGGGGGTGTCGTACGACATCCTGCCCCATAAGAAGATGTGGCTGCTACCGGCAAATGAGAAGTATCCTCCAATAGAAGTGACTGAGGCAAATGACTTTACGGTCTGGGGAATAGTCACGTACGTCATCAAGAAAGTGTGTACGCGCTTGTAGACTGCAACAACTTTTTCGTCTCGTGCGAAAGGGCCTTCCAGCCGGATCTGGAAGGTCGTCCTGTCGTTGTCCTTTCAAATAATGACGGCTGTGTCGTCGCCAGGAGCAACGAGAGCAAGGCTATGGGCATCAAGATGGGGACTCCATATTTCAAAGTCAAGTATCTCGTCGATCAGGGGAAACTGGTTGTCCGCTCATCCAACTACACTCTTTACGGGGACCTCTCGGCCAGGGTGATGTCCCTGCTATCCGAGGTCGCGCCCAAACTGGAGGTGTATTCCATCGACGAGGCTTTCATGAATATGGACGGGGTCAATGACGCCTCCCTTCCGGGAATATGCCGTGACCTTATCAGGAAGATCCGGCGCTGGACCGGGATTCCGGTCAGCATAGGCATAGCCCCGACCAAGACCCTTGCGAAGGTGGCCAACCATTTCGCCAAGAAATATAAAGGTTATAAAGGAGTCTGCGTTATCGATACTGATGAGAAGATCCGCAAGGCGCTGTCGCTCACTCCGATAGACGATGTATGGGGAGTAGGGTGGAGAGGCGCTCCCAAACTTGAGGCGGCCGGGGTGAAGACAGCCCTGGATTTCGTCAGCAGGCCTGCTGAATGGATCCGGGACCGTATGGGAGTCATCGGTGTGCGCACATGGTCCGAGCTCCAGGGCATCCGGATGGTAGAGGAAGAGAAAAACGAGAAAAGAAAGTCCATCTGCACATCCCGCTCTTTCGCGAGCAACATCACAGACCTCGATGAGCTGACCCTGAGGGTGTCCGATTTCGCGGGCAAGTGCGCCGAGAAGCTCCGGAAAGAGGGTACGGCCGCCGGCACTGTGGGTATATTCCTGTACACCAATCGTTTCCGGGAAGATCTTGACCAGTATTACCCTTCCGCGAGCGTGCGGCTTGAGGTCCCGGCTAGCAGTTCTCCTGAGATAATCGGGGCCGCCCTCAAGGCGCTCCGTTATGTGTATAAGCCGGGGTTTGAATACAAGAAAGCCGGAGTCATCGTAGCGGACATCGTGGACGCCGGCTCGATCCAGCAGGTCTTGTTCGATTTTGACGGTCAGGCCAGGGTCCGTGATGACAAGATATCCGAGGTGATGGACAAGGTCAACACCTCCGGCCGCAATGTCCTCCGGCTGGCCACCCAGAGGGGTGGTCACTATGCCGACGGCATACGGAGAGATTTCTGCTCCGGGCTTTACACGACCTCATGGAATGACCTGATCCAGGTCCGGTGATTATTTGGCGCTTATAGCCTTCAGGATGAGTTCTACAGCCTCGTCCTCGGAGAGGTAGTCCATGTTGAGGACAAGGTCATAGTTACGGAGGTCATAGCGGCTGGTGGAGGCGTAACGCTGGATGTAGTTTTCCCTGGCTTTGTCGACATAGTCGATGACCTCTTCCGCCTCTTTCTGGGACAGTTCCTGCCTGCGCATGACCCTGGCTATCCTGTTGGCCTTGGAGGCGTGGATGAACACGTCGAACTTGTTCGGGTGGTCCTTGAGGACGAAGAACCCGGAGCGTCCGGCGATCACGCAGGAGGACTCCTCGGCGAGTGAGGTCAGAATCTGGCTCTCGTAGCTGAAAATCTCCTCTGAAGTCACGTCAGCGGGATACTCAACCCCCTTCGGGATGAACATCTCGGAACCGAACTCAGGGGAAATCCTTGAGAAAAGGTCGCTGAGCCAATTCTTCTTCTGGCCCTTAACCCTCTCGATTTCAGTCTCATTGAGACCGAACATCTCTTTGAGTTTCCTGATCAGATCCTTGTCGCAGTAACGTACACCGAGTTTTTCGGCGAGTTTGCGTCCTACTGTCCTACCACCGGTGCCTACTTCCCGGCTGATGGTGATTGCGAATTTCTCGTTGGTGTTCATCATGTCTTGTGTTATGTTACAAATATATAAAAATTATGGATTGTTTTTTATATTTTTGTTCTGGGCTATGGTTACATCCCTGCCTCTAATCGTGGAAATATACTTTTTGAATCAGAATTGATATGATAAAGCGCGCTTTGACTTCACTCTCGTTGGTGTTGGCCATCATGGTGTCGGTCGTTTCATGCGGCCATTCATTTGAAGTCTATGACCTCCTTTGTGAGGGACTCTCCGAGCCTCTTGGCATAGATTCCGCGGAGCCCCACTTCAGTTGGAAAATCAACTCAAGTTCCCCCATGGAACAGGTCGCCTACGAGATTGAGGTGGCCTCGTCAATCTCATCCCTGAAGTCTGGGAAAGCGGATTTGTGGTCTTCCGGCAAGGTCGCCTCATCTGACCAGGTGATGGTCCCGTATTCAGGTAACCAGTTGGCTTCCAGGCAACAATGCTGGTGGAGAGTCCGGGTCTGGAAGTCAGACAAAGAGGTCTCGGCCTGGAGCGAGCCGCAAAGGTTCGGTGTGGGAGTCATCGGAGGGGACAGATTGGAAGGGGAATATATCGGAGCCGTCCCCGGAAACGGTAAATCTCCCATTCTTCGGAAAGAATTCGAAGTCAACACATTGGGCGACGCTATCCTGTATGTCAATTCCCTTGGCTACCATGAGGCTTACATAAACGGGGAGAAAGTCTCGGAGGGCGTTCTCAACCCGGCGGTGACCCAGCTTGACAAACGATCCCTGATCATGGCATATGATGTCACGCGCTTTTTGAAGAAAGGAAATAATGAGATCCTTCTCTGGACAAGTTCGGGCTGGTACAAGCCGGACACTTTCGGAGCTGTCTATGAGGGCCCTCTGGTGAAAGCTGAGCTCGACATCGTTTCCCCTTCCGGGGTGAAGACGCTTCTGTGCACCGATGCCTCCTGGAAAGGCGCGTGGAGCGGTTATCGTGACTATGACACCTGGAAAGCGTGGCATTTCGGCGGTGAGGAGATCGATGCCAGGGTGGTTCCAAAGTCTCTTGATAATAATACCCTTGAATCCCTGGAGTGGGAGCCTGTCGATGTGGTGAAGGTGGAAGGAGTGGAGCCTTCGATGCAGATGTGCGAGCCTTGCGTCATCCAGGAGACATTCGCCGCCGCAAGTGTGGAACCTTATGGTTCCGAAGGGGCTTACCTGGTGGATTTCGGCAGGGTGGTGAACGGTATGCTGGACATTAGCCTCCCCGCCATGCCTGAAGGAAGTACCGTCACAGCTTCATTCTTTGACGCTTATGAGCCAGATGGCACAATAGATCCCATCACCAGGAATATTCTCATCTTTTCGGCTTCCGCTGATGGCGACCGTTTCACGGACAAGTTCAACCACCACGTCTTCCGTTATGTGTTGCTGGAGGGCCTGAATGCCGCTCCTGAAGCCTCTTCAGTCAAGGCGATGAGGATGAGGACCGGTTACAGGGAGGCCGCCACTTTCGAGTCTTCCGACAAGGACATGAATGATATTCACGACATGATCCGTTACACGCTTGAGAATCTTGCCTTTGACGGATATATGGTCGATTGCGCCAACATCGAGCGACTTGGCTACGGCGGCGACGGCAACGCGTCGACTCTCTCGCTGCAGACCATGTTCAATGTCTCTCCCTTGTATGTAAACTGGCTCCAGGCTTGGAATGACTGCATCCACGAGGACGGAGGCCTGCCTCACACGGCGCCTTGCCCTTATGGGGCGGGCGGCGGCCCATATTGGTGCGGCTTCATAGTCCAGGCCCCTTGGAGAACGTGGATGAGCTACGCGGACCCCCGCTTGCTGGAAAGGTGCTATCCGACTATGCTCCATTGGCTGGAATATGTTGACACTTACACGGTTGACGGGCTCCTGAAGAAATGGCCTGACACAGACTACAGGGGGTGGTACCTTGGCGACTGGGCCGCGCCGAGAGGTATTGAGGTGGGGGATCAGGAATCTGTGGATTTGGTCAACAACTGCTCTCTCTGCCAGGTGTATAAGGAACTGGAGGTCATTGCCGGCGTTGTGGGACATCCTGGGGACGCTGCTGGCTTCAAGGCTCGTTATGAAGCGTTGGCCAAGCGAATAAACGAGACTCTTTATCATCCCGACACGATGACCTATGGCAGTGGAACCCAAGTGGACATGGCATATCCTCTGCTTGTGGGGATCGTCCCGGATAATCTCCGGAAACAGGTGAGGGACAAACTGGTAGAGCGTACCGCCACGGTTTATGAAGGCCATCTTAAAACCGGCCTGGTCGGCGTGCCGGTAATCACCGAGTGGGCGACCCTCGCGGGGGAGTGCGACTGGATGTACGGGATGCTCAAACAGAGGACCTATCCCGGGTATCTGTACATGATCGACAAGGGGGCGACCTCAACATGGGAATACTGGGGAGCGGACCGAAGCCGTATGCACAACTGCTACAACGGCATAGGCAGCTGGTTCTACCAGGCTCTTGGCGGAATTATTCCCGTCGAGCCGGGCTATCGCCGGGTGAAGATCGATCCGCAGGTCCCCGAGGGACTTAAGACAGTGAAAGTCACCAAGGAGACTCCTTACGGGACCATAGTCGTGTCCCGCGACGGGAACAAGCTCCACTTCGAGCTGCCCGTCGGAGTAAAAGCGACCGTGGGTGGTAATGAATATTCCTGCGGCAGCCATGATGTCACATTATAATATAATGCCGGTAATGTTGAAAAGACTTATTTTGATCTTGGCGGCTGCCGCGGCGATAGTTTCCTGCAGCCCGTCATTCGGAGTGTATGACCTTACATGTGAGGGCCTTACGGAGCCTATTGCGATTGATTCAGCGGAACCTCACCTGAGTTGGAAGATCTTCTCAAAGGCTCCGATCTCACAGGTCGCCTACGAGATTGAGGTGGCCTCGTCCATCACGGCCCTGAAGTCTGGGAAAGCGGATTTGTGGGACTCCGGAAGAGTCGGGTCTGCTGAACAGGTCATGATCCCATATTCGGGGACCAAGTTGACTTCCCGGCAGCAGTGCTGGTGGAGGGTAAGGGTCTGGAAATCAGGGAAGGAAGCTTCCAAATGGAGCGCTCCCCAGCGTTTCGGAACAGGCATTATCGATGGGGATCAGGTCCGTGGGGAATATATTGGTGTAGCGTCCGGTGATTTGAAGTCGCCGCTGCTAAGGAAAAGTTTTGATATTCAGAATCTGCCCGGAATGACCGTCCTATATGTCAACTCCCTCGGGTACCATGAGGCTTATCTCAATGGGAAGGCTGTCTCTGACGCGGTCCTGTCACCGGCGGTGTCCCAGCTGGACAAGAGATCCCTCATCATGGCGTATGATGTCACTTCGCTTTTGAGAAAGGGAAAGAACGAGATTGTCCTTTGGACTGGCTCAGGATGGAATAAAGTCTTCAATCCCGGACACGACGGCCCTCTTGTAAAGGCCGAGCTGGATGCGGTGTCCCATGATGGGGCGGAGCTGATCTTGTGTACCGACGCTTCCTGGAAGGGAACCTGGAGCGGTTACGCCGACTTGACAAACTGGCGTTACGGTAAGTTCGGGGGAGAGTCGATCGATGCGTCGGTGGCTCCGGAAGCGCTTGATGATGAGAACCTTAATAGATTACAATGGAATCCTGTCAATGTCGTGAAGGTCCAGGGTATTGAAGCCACCCAGCAGATGTGCGAGCCTTGTGTGGTCCAGGAAACCCTCACTCCCGGAAGCATAAAACAGAATGGCGACAGCAGTTGGGTAGTGGACTTCGGCCGTATTGTCAACGGCTTTCTTGACATCAGGCTGCCTCAACTCGGGAAAGGTCATGTGACCACGGCCTCATTCACTGATTACGAGGAGAAAGACGGGACATACAGCCCGGTCAGCCGCAATGATTACATATCTTCCGGCAAACCGGAAGGTGACCGTTTCATCAACAGGTTCAACCACCATGTCTTCAGGTATGTGATTCTGGACAGCCTTCCCGTGGCTCCGAAACTTGAGGATATCAAGGCGCTTAGGATACGCACGGATTTCAAAGGCTCGTCTTCTTTCAAGTCATCAGACGAGGATCTAAACAAGATCCATGACATGGTCGCGTACACTATGGAGAGCCTTGCCTTTGACGGGTATATGGTAGATTGCGCCAACCTTGAGAGGCTTGGTTACGGAGGCGACGGCAACGCCTCGACCCTTTCGCTCCAGATAACGTTCGACGTCGCTCCATTGTACGCCAACTGGCTCCAGGCGTGGAATGACGTGATCCGGGAAGACGGCGGGCTTCCGCACACCGCACCTTGCCCCTGGAGAGCCGGAGGCGGCCCTTACTGGTGCGGTTTCGTGGTCCAGGCTCCCTGGAGGACTTACATGAGCTACGGAGACAAGCGTTTGATCGAGAGGTGCTATCCTACCATGGTCCATTGGCTCGATTATGTTGACGCCTACACGGTGGACGGGCTTTTGAAAGCGTGGCCGGAGACGGATTACAGACACTGGTTCCTGGGTGACTGGGCAGCACCTGAAGGGGTGGATGTTCAGGATCCCGAGTCCATCGACCTTGTTGGCAACTGCTCCCTTTGCCAAGTTTATCTTGATCTCGTGGAGATAGCTCGCCTCCTCGGCAAAGACTCGGATGCGGCGGGATTCCAGGCCAGGTACGACAACCTCGCTCGGGCCATCAACGAGAAACTTTACCATCCCGACACCTTCACCTACGCCAGCGGCTCACAGATAGACATGGTGTATCCCTTGCTAGTTGGAATAGTCCCTGATAATCTTCGGAAACAAGTGAGGGATAAGCTTTTGGAGCGTACCGCCACCGTTTATGACGGCTACCTTAAGACCGGCCTTGTCGGGATTCCTGTGATCACGGAATGGGCCACTCTTGCGGGCGAGTGTGATTATCTTTACGGCATGCTCAAAAAGCATGGCTATCCTGGTTATCTCCACATGCTGGACAATGGGGCCACCGGGACTTGGGAACACTGGAATGCCCGTCGAAGCAGGCTGCACAATTGTTTCAACGGCATAGGCAGCTGGTTCTACCAGGCTTTGGGTGGCATCATCCCTGACGCTCCCGGATACCGCCATATCAAGATCGATCCGCAGATCCCGGACGGTTTGGAGAGTGTCGAGGTCACCCAGCGAACCCCTTACGGTGAGATCAAGGTCGCCAGGGTTGGACGAAGCCTGCATTTCGAGATTCCCGTAGGAATCACCGCCACCGTAGGAGAAAAAGAATATTCCTGCGGGAAATATGACATTGAACTGTAATTTTTGTATATTTATCCGGATATTTTTGTCATAACAATAACACTAAGATATGCTAAACAGAAGAGATTTCCTCAAGTCCATGGCCGTCGCCTCTGCCGGCATGGCGCTCACTCCGGGAGAAATTCTGGGTGCTGAAAGGTCCACCAAAGGCGTTGGGATGACTCCTCCTGCCAATCCGCGTGGAGAAAAGGTCAAAATCGCCTTTGTTGGTATCGGCAACAGGGGAGAACAGATCATAAATGACTTCACCAACACCGGAATGATCGAAGTGGTCGCCCTGTGTGACGTGGACATTGACGGGCCCCAGTGCAAGAAGGTCCTCTCCATGTACCCCAATGCCAAGAGGTTCCGTGATTATCGTCAGATGTTCGACAAATGCGGCAATGAGTTCGATGCCGTCGCCGCCGCGATTCCTGACCATTCCCACTTCCCGATAGCGATGCTGGCTCTGAATCAAGGCAAGCATATCTATCTCGAGAAGCCGATGTGCCGTACATTCCATGAGGCCGAGCTGATGATAGCCTCCGCCAAGAGGCATCCCAACCTTGCTACCCAGGTCGGTAACCAGGGCCATTCTGAAGGGAATTATTTCCAGTTCAAGGCTTGGATGGAAGCAGGCATCATCAAGGATGTCACCGCTGTCACAGCCCACATGAACAGTTCCCGCCGCTGGCATAGTTTCGATGCCAAGAGGATGTACAAGATGCCTGCCCAGCAGACAATCCCCAGAGGAATGGATTGGGACACCTGGCTTGGGGTCACTCCTTACCATGATTTCAACGAGAAGTATCATCAGGGCGACTGGAGATGCTGGTACGACTTCGGAATGGGAGCCCTGGGTGACTGGGGAGCCCACCTTTTGGACACTGTCCATGAGTTTCTGGAGCTTGGTCTTCCTTATGAGGTCAGCATGGAATACGCGAATGGTCACAACGACTACTTCTATCCGTATTCCTCCACCATCCTCTTCCGGTTCCCCCAGAGAAAAGGAATGCCGCCGGTGGATGTGACTTGGTACGACGGTCTTGACAACCTGCCTCCGCTCCCGAAGGGATATGGCGGTGGAGTCGAGACTGCCAATGTGCCTGCCTCCGGTCAGAATGTGGGTCCTGCCGCGAGGCTCTCTCCCGGTAAGATCATATATTCCAAAGACCTGATCTTCAAGGGCGGAAGCCACGGTTCCGAGCTCTCAATCATCCCGGAGGAGGCCGCCAGGGATCTGGCAGACAAGCTTCCCGAGACTCCGGAGAGCCCCTCGAACCACTTCGAGAACTTCCTTCTGGCCTGTCAGGGTATCGAAAAGACAAGGAGCCCGTTCGAGATCAATGGTGTGCTTTCCGAGGTCTTCTGCCTTGGCGTGATAGCCCAGAGACTCAATGCCAAGCTTTATTTCGACCCTCGTACGAAGCAGTTCACCAACAACGACTTCGCCAACGCTTTGCTGGTCGGTCAGCCGCCTCGCAAGGGATGGGAAGAGTTCTATAAGATGTAATATACCTGATTATGAGAAGAATAGCTATCGCTTTAGCGGCACTGGCTCTTTGCGTCAGTGCTTGCGCGCAGGATAACACGTTGACTTCAAAGGAGAAAGCCGATGGCTGGAAACTCCTTTGGGACGGCAAGACCACAGAGGGGTGGAGAGGCGCCAAACTCGATGAGTTCCCGGCCAAGGGATGGGTCATCGAGAAAGGTGTCCTGAAAGTTCTCAAGGGGAACGGCGGTGAGTCCACGAACGGTGGAGACATCATCACCACCCGCCTCTACAAGAATTTCATCCTCAAGGTGGATTTCAAGATCACGGAAGGGGCCAACAGCGGCATCAAGTATTTTGTGGATCCCACTTTGAATAAAGGAGCGGGTTCCGCGATAGGCTGCGAATTCCAAATCCTGGACGACCTCAGGCATCCCGACGCCAAACTGGGTGTCAAGGGCAACAGGACCCTCGGCTCGCTCTATGACCTGATCCCCGCTCCGGAGGACAAGCCGTTCGACATCACCACTTGGAACACCGCCATGGTGAAGGTCGAAGGCAACCATGTCGAGCATTGGCTGAATGGCGTGAAACTCATTGAATATGAGAGAAATAATCAAGAGTGGAACGCTCTCGTGGCTTATAGCAAGTACAAGGATTGGCCGAACTTCGGCAATTATGAGGAAGGTTACATCCTCCTTCAGGACCATGGCGACGAGGTCTGGTTCAAGAATATAAAGATCAAGGAACTTTAATGAATATCGTTTTGAATCACAGGGGGCATTTCCCAAGGCTTCTGGCCTCGACTATTATCGCGTTGGCGCTTATCTCCGGATGCGATGGTGACAAGGATATCCTGGAGGTCGAACCCGCTTCCGAAGAGGAGGTGGAGGCTGTTGTGACGGAAGGGAAGACTACGGATCCGGTTTCTGAGGAGCCACCGGCCTCTGAGGAACCTGTCAATACGCCTCCCACGGAGGAGCCTCCGGTTGCGGAAGAACCTCCGGTAGTAGAGGAGCCCCCGGTGGTTCAGGAAAAGCCGGTGGAGACCCCTCCCGCGGAGGAAGAACCTCCTGTTGTGGAGGAACCTCCGGTGGTAGAGGAACCGGTCCAGACTCCTCCGGTAGCTGAAGAGCCTCCGGTGGTAGAAGAGCCTCCGGTGGTCGAGGAAAAGCCAGTGCAGACTCCTCCTGTCGAGAAAGAACCGCCTGTGGAGGAAGAGCCTCCGGTGGTTGAGGAGCCTCCGGTGGTCGAGGAAAAGCCAGTGCAGACTCCTCCTGTCGAGAAAGAACCTCCTGTGGTGGAAGAGCCTCCGGTGGTTCAGGAACCTCCTGTGGTTGAGGAAAAGCCGGTGCAGACCCCTCCTGTCGAGAAAAAACCGCCTGTGGAGGAAGAGCCTCCGGTTGTTGAGGAGCCTCCTGTGGTTGAGGAACCTGTCAAGGCTCCGCCAGTTGAGGAACCGGCGGAAGTGATTGTCGCCGAGCCTTTTGTGGATTTAAGCCTTAGCGGGAAGACTCTCTCCATCTATCCGGGTGAAGGATATTCCGGAACCAAGACGGACTTGAACAAGCCGTTCACCGCCTCTGGGGATGGCTACACATCCATCGAGTATTTCTTCAGCAATGAAATCGAGAATACCTCAAGCGACTTCGGTGGCCAGAAAGTTAAGTTCAGGATCGGTGGTAACGGCATGGAGTTGTTCGCCTCTCTGGACGGTGGCTCCGGTGAGGAACTCATCGCCTCGATCAGCAATTCCTCCTCGGGCAACACGTTGGATTATTTCCGCGGACCTGTTGCGGACGCGTTGCTGAATACCGGTAAGATGTTTGTCCTTGTAAGGGCTGATGCTGTCTTGTTCTCCGGTGAAAAGCTCAAGGTGACTTTCGACGGCAATAGCGCTTTCAGGGCGGACATGGTCCGTCCGGTCGAGATCTCTCCCGTGTGTTCCACACCATTCAAGGATGGAGTGGATTTCGGCGAGGAAGGGTCTTACATCAGCATTGCCGATCTCCTGAATCCCGTTGATTGGCGCGGGCGCTCTTTTGAGGATTACCCCAACTACTGGGGCTATTATGGCGTCAAGACCGGTAATGGCTCCTATGGGTTTGAGGTGGTTGTGCGCACAGAGGATGTCCAGTGCGAGATAGCCGGAAAGCGTCAGGGAGCGTTGGCCGGAATGTACATTTTACAGGTTGATCCGTCCACCACTCCCAAGACTTCTGACGGGAAATACTTCCTCGTCTCCGATCCGGTACGTACCAAATCCAAGGTGAAGATCCCCGCTAACAAGTTCGGCTATCTGATGTATGTCAATAACGGGATAACCCTCACCGCCGATTTCAAGATATTCGTAAAAGCCAAAGTCCGCTACGGCTTTGGCTATCTGGACACCGACTGGATCGCGGTTCCGGTGAAGAAGACTAGTATTTGAGTTCCTTCCCCTCGAGGATCTGACGGACCTTCAGGGGTTCGTTGGTGGTGATGCAGTCGACTCCGAGACCTATCATCTCTTTGATGTCATCCTCTTTGTCGACAGTCCAGACATTGACGCTCATCTTCTTGTCGTGGGCTTGCTTGACCCACTCCGGATTCTTCTGGAAGGCGGAGAAGTGGTAATCAATGCCATTGACTCCCTTGGCAAGGACCTCTTCGGGGGTGAGATTCCTCTCAAGGTACTGCACCGTGAATCCCGGGCAAAGCGCCGCGGTCCTCTCGCAGATATTCATGCTGAAAGAGATGAAAATGACTTTCTTGGGATCATAAAGCCCATGCCTCTTCAGGGCGGCGACACTTTGGTCGACCATGTAGTCCTCATGTGCCTTGTCGATCTGGGGCTTGAGCTCGAAGACCAGTACGGTGCCTCCCTTCTCGCCCTGGGTCAGGTATTCGTCAAGGGTGGGAAGCTTCTCCCCGTTCTTCAGTCTGTAGTCCTTGAAGTCGGCGTAGTCATGGGTATGGATTCGCTTGCCCTGGATCTTGTCATCATGGTGTACAACGAGCACGAGGTCGGAAGTCATGTGGACATCGAACTCGCTGCCCCAGAAGTTGTTTTTCTGGGCCAGTTCCAGAGATTTGATTGAATTCTCGGCGAATCCCGCCTCCTCACAATTCCAGAAGCCGCGATGAGCGGTGACAGCGACTTTTGGGGAACATGAAGCCGCGATCGCGACCAGGGCGGCCGCGGCCGCGAGTTTGAGTGTTATTCTCATATATGATTATCTGTTAGAGTTTCACCTTGATGCACAAATATAGGAATATCTTTCTGACTTTTCCTTGAAAATGGCTATTTTTGTAGACTGTGACATTTTGAGAACAAAATTATTCAAGAATATGGTTAAAGTTAATCTGGGAGGTTGCGACTCCTTTGTTAAAGACGCTGATTACAAGGTTTATGTTGGTAAAGCCATTGAGGCTCTGGATGTCCTGGAAAGCGGCAGCGGAGCCGGAAACGATTTCATAGGTTGGAAACACCTCCCTTCCGAGACTCCCGAGTCTCTCATCCTCGAGTGCGAGGCCGTTCGTGACTGCTGGAAAGAGAAGGGTGTCGATCTCGTCGTGGTTATTGGCATCGGCGGCTCTTATCTTGGTGCCCGCTGCGCCATCGAGGCTCTTTCACATAATTTCGCGAAGCAACTGTCTAAAAACCAGTCCCTGAGCGGAGTCGAAGGGCCGGAAGTCGTGTTTGCCGGAAACAACCTTTCCGAGGAATATCTCGCTGAGCTTATGGATCTTGTCGCCGAGAGGAACGTGGCCACAGTCGTCATCTCCAAGTCCGGAACGACCACTGAGCCCGCGGTCGCTTTCAGGATCGTGAAAGAGCATATTGAGAAGACTTATAAGGATGCCTCTGAGAGGATTGTCGCCATAACCGACGCCAAGAAAGGCGCTCTCAAGACTCTGGCGACCCAGGAAGGCTACAAGACCTTCGTCGTTCCCGACAACGTGGGAGGACGTTATTCCGTCCTTACTCCCGTCGGTTTGCTGCCTATCGTCCTGGCCGGTTTCGATGTCAGGGAGATGCTCGCCGGAGCTAAGGAGATGGAGCAGGCCTGCTCGGTCCGTTCCGAGGAGAACCCCGCCGTCAAGTACGCCGCGATGAGAAATCTCCTTTACTCCGAGCTTGGGAAGAAGATTGAGATCCTTGTCGCTTATAATCCCAAACTCCAGTATCTTGGAGAGTGGTGGAAGCAGCTTTTCGGAGAGTCTGAAGGAAAGGAGCTCAAGGGAATATTCCCGGCTTCTGTCAATTTCACGACCGACCTTCATTCCATGGGGCAGTTTATCCAGGAAGGCGAGAGGATCATGTTCGAGACTGTCGTGGGCGTTGAGAAGAGCAACCGTTCCGTCGTGATCGGTGGAGATCCCCAGAATCTCGACCAGCTCAACTATCTTGCCGGTCAGCATGTCGAGCATTGCAACGCGATGGCCCAGCTCGGAACCAAACTCGCCCACATCGACGGTGGTGTACCACAGCTTGAGGTGTCTATCGAGAGGCTCAGCGCCTATAACCTCGGCGGACTGTTCCAGTTCTTCGAGTACGCTTGCGGAATCAGCGCTTATGTGCTCGGTATCAATCCTTTCAACCAGCCCGGAGTCGAGGCCTACAAGAAGAACATGTTCGCTCTTCTGGAGAAGCCCGGTTACGAGGAGCAGACCAAGGCCATCAAGGAAAGACTGTAACAGCCATGGAGTGTCAGGATAAGTTCCGCGAGACTTACAAAAGGGAACCGGAGAATCTCTCGTTCTGTCCTTACAGGGTGTGTCCGATCGGAGCCCACTCCGACCACCAGCTTGGTAAGGTCACCGGGTTCGCTATCGACAAAGGCATCCACATCGCCTATTCTCCAAAGAAGAACGGTGTCATCGAGCTCGCTTCACTTCAGTTCCCGAAGCGGGCGCAATGGCATGTCAGGGCCATCCCGGAGGAAAAACAGGATGACTGGGCGGACTATCTCCGTGGGGCGACCAAGGAATTGTTCCAGGCCTACCCTTTGCGGATCGGATTGAGTGGCGTGATTGAAGGTTCGCTTCCGATCGGAGGACTGTCGTCATCGGCCGCCGTCACGATCTCGTTCATGAAAGCGCTTTGCCGGGTCAATGATCTCCATTTGGAGGATAATGAATTGATAGCCATGGCAATGGCCGCGGAGAACAAATATGTTGGAGTCTCTTCCGGAAAGCTTGACCAGAGCTGCGAAGTCTATTCCAAGAAAGACCATCTGCTGTATCTCGACACTCTTGATGACAGCTACGAGCTGATTCCCGCGTCACCTTCGATGAAGCCATACCAGATCGCCGTTTTCTTCAGCGGGGTCGAGAGGAGCCTGGCTGGAAGCAAATTCAACATGAGGGTGGACGAGTGCCGTAGTGCGGCGTATGCCTTAAAGGCTTACGCCGGAATGGATTACGGCAAGTTCAAGGAGACTCATCTCAGGGAGGTCCCTTTTGAGGTGTTTGAGAGATTCAAGGATCGTCTGCCAGACAATTGGCGCAAAAGGGCTGAGCATTGGTACGGCGAGTATGACCGTGTCCAGAGAGGGGCGGAAGCCTGGCGTAAAGGTGATATCGATGAATATGGCAAGCTGAGTTTCGAGAGCGGCCGTTCTTCGATCGAGAACTGGGAGACGGGTTCTCCTGAACTCAAGAAGATTTATGATATCATGACCAGGACAGACGGGATTTACGGGGGACGTTTCAGCGGAGCCGGTTTCAAGGGTTGTTGCATGGCCCTGATCGATCCCTCCTTCCAGGAGAGCATATTCGAGAAGGTTGAAAAGGAATATCTCGCCGAGTTTCCTGATCTCAGAGGACATTATTCAGCGTACGTCTGCCATAGCGCCGACGGCGTCAAGATATAAAATAAGATCGAGATGAAATGCCTTATTCTCGCGGCCGGATACGCTACCCGGTTGCGCCCTTTGACCGACAATTTCCCAAAACCGCTGCTGGAAGTGGGCGGTAAGCCAATCCTCGACTGGATCTTGGATGATCTGAGATCTTCCGCGGAGGTTGATGGTTATATCGTGGTAACCAACCACCGTTTCGCGTCCATATTCGAAAAGTGGGCGGATGGGCGTCCGGAGGAGATATCGGTCGTGGATGATGGAACCTCGACCAATGAGACTCGTCTGGGTGCCGTCAAGGACATCCAGTTCGCGCTTGAAGCGACAGGCCATAAGGGCGATCTGCTTGTGATCGCCGGTGATAACCTGCTGGATTTCAGCCTCGGAAAGTTCGTTGAATACGCTCTTGGAAAAGGGACTTCATGCGTCATGAGGTATTTCGAGCCCTCTGAGGAAAGGCTTCATAAGTGCGGCGTGCTTGAGGTCGATGAGAATGGATTGATCCTGGGCATGGAGGAAAAACCCTCCGAGCCGAAATCCCACTGGGCTTGTCCACCGTTCTATTTTTATAAGAAGGAGGATGCGGGGAGGATTCCTGAGGCGATAACTTCCGGGTGCGGGACGGACGCTCCGGGAAGCCTCGTCGCCTGGCTATCGTCAAAGGTCCCTGTCCATGCCATGGAGATGCCGGGAAAACGCTTTGACATCGGGGACCTGAAGAGCTACGAGGCAGTCAAGGAAATATTCGACAACAATTAACCAGCTGAATATGAACCGCTCACTTTACTTGATCCTGGGACTTGGGGCGGTCGCGCTCATTTCCGCTTTTTTCGGATTCAGGCATAAGGATGCCGAAGCCGGAACCCAAGACGACATCTATGTCTGCGCCTATGTGTGGCCATCCTGCCATGACGATCAACTTGCCCATAAGTGGCTCTGGGAAGAAGGGATAGGTGAGTGGGAAGTTATCAAAAAGGGAGACAAGCGTTTTCCTGAGCACTACCAACCTCGCCAGCCGCTTTGGGGCTACGAGTTGGACAATGATCCGGTCGTGGTGGAGAAATGGATTCAGACCGCCCTTGAATATGGCGTGAATACCTTTATCTATGACTGGTACTGGTATAACGATCCGGACGGCTACAGCGGGCCTTATCTTGAGAGCGCCCTCAATGACGGCTTCCTGAAGGCCCCCAGCCATGACAAGATGCATTTCTACATCATGTGGGCGAATCACGATGTGAAATACAATTACTGGAACTACCACAAGTGGGGAGACAATGAGGAAAGGCTCTTTAACCCGGATGTGGACTGGGACCAGTTCAAGAAAGTGGTGGACCGGGTGATAAACCAGTTTTTCAAACTCCCTGAATATGTCAAGATCGACGGCTGTCCGGTCCTGGGAATATTCTCGATAGAGAATTTTGTCCGTGGGCTCGGCTCGCTGGATGAGGCTGCCAAGGCGATGGAGTATTTCCGGTCTGAGGTCCGAAAAGCAGGTTTCCCGGATCTTCACCTGCAGCAGATTCAAGGCGGGGGCAGCAGAATGAGTGAGGAGAGGATTGAGTACATGAGAAAGAACATCAAGGCCTTGGGAATAGACAGCGAGGCTCTTTATAACATGGGAGGTTTCAATCCGGACTACCTTGTCCATGGCGCTGAAGCCGTGGAGATCCGTGAGCAAATGGACGAAGTGTTTGATATTCCGGTGTTTCCGTGCGTCTCAATAGGTTGGGACGACACCCCTCGCTTTCCTGCCAAAGGTCCGGATCACGTGACACGCTTTCACAACACCCCTCAGTCCTTCGCCACTTTCCTCGCTAAGGCCAAGGAATATGTCGAAGCCCATCCCGACCAACCTCGATTCATGATGATAAATGCCTGGAATGAGTGGGTAGAGGGTAGTTACCTGCTTCCTGACCGTCTGAACGGGTTCGGATACCTTGAGGCAGTCAGGGATGTCTTGAATGGTAAGTATGACAATTAAAACCTGATATGACCTATGAAACGGATCTTATTTGCATTATTGGCTCTATCGGTCTCTGTTTCAGGTATCTATGCCCAGAAGCAGGAGATTCGTGACGTTGACATAACTCTCCATCTTTCCGACAAGGGCTCTGTCACTTTCGACGAGTTCTGGGACATCAGCACCGGTCCCAATATCACGGAATGGTATCTGGTCCGTGAAAATCTTGGGGACATCATCATACCGAGCCTGACTGTTCTCGACGGCGTGACTGGCGATAAGTTCGAGGATATTGGTGAATGGGACGTGAACAAGACCCTGGATGAGAAAGCCGGGAAGTCCGGTATAGTCCATAAGGATAACGGGGTCGAGTTGTGCTGGGGAATAGCCCCGCGCGGGGACCGGAAGTTTTACGCCATCTACAGCATGATCAAGGCGATGAAGTCGCTGAATGACTATGACATGCTCCATCTTCAAGTCGTTTCTCCAGGGTTGAGCAATCCGCCCCAGCATGTGAAAATCACCGTGAGGTCTAAGGATTTCCAACTGGATACGACAAACACCAGGGCATGGGGATTTGGTTTTGAGGGGACCACGACTTTCACCGACAGCACGGTCGTGTTCGAGTCCTCCAAGCCTTTTAGGACAGATGATTCAGCGATTATATTGCTGCGTTTCAACAAGGGAATGTTCCAGCCTCTGAGTATTCAGGAAAGGGATTTCCAAGAGGCCTTGGACATCGCCCTGGAAGATGCCAAGTTCGCTGACGATCCTAAGGAAGAGAATCCTTTCGCTGGAGCGATGGCGGGGCTCATGATTGTTTTATTACTGTTTTTTGCCTTTGTCAGACCGATCATCAAGATATTTAAGGGATCCCGGACCAAAGTTTCCAATCGAGACAAAAAGAAACTTCTCGGCGTTGCCCTGGACAAGGTGGACTGGTACAGGGACATCCCAATGGATGGGGATCTTCAGATGGCCGACTATGTCTTGAGAAGGCTTGGTGAGAGGGGATCCGCCAATAACCTCCCTCTGGCCGAGATCCTCAGGATGATCTACAGGGGCAACCTCGCTGTCACCAGCGAGCTTAACGGACCGGTGAATATCTCCTTTGCCCGGAGAGATGGCCTATCTGAAGTCAGCAAGGATTTCTACAACATGTTGAAAGAGGCCTCGGGATCAGACAGCATCCTTCAGGATAAAGAGTTCTCCAGGTGGGCCTCCAGTCATGAATCTCGGGTTTACCAATGGTCCGAGACTTCCCGGACGGATGGTCTGGCAAAGTTCAGGGCCAAACGGTACTTGCGCAATGAGAAGTTCTCGACAGAAGGGCAGGCGGAAGCCCGGAAGCTCATGGGCCTTAGGAAGTTCCTCAATGATTTCACTCTTCTGGACCAGCATGAGGCAATCGAAGCCAACCTTTGGAAGGAATATATGGTCTATGCCGCCCTGTTCGGTATAGCGGACAAGGTCGCGAAACAATTGAAGGACATCGATCCGAAGTTCTTTGAGAAGACATTCAATTACGACTACCGTACATTCACATCCGTGCTTTCCAGCAGCCAGTCCATTTCAAGGGCTTTGGGTAACGCTATCGTGAGCGCCACACGACCGGTTTATTATTCCTCAGGTGGCAGTTCCTCCAGTAGTAGTTATTCCGGCCGCAGCAGGAGCGGAGGCGGAGGTTACACATCCAGAAGCGGCGGCAGAGGCTACAGCGGCGGAGGCCGAGGTGGTGGCGGACGCTGATTGGGATGAAATAATTGATTAGTAACAGGTTAATTAATATGTTAAAAATCGGGAAATTGAGTTTATGTCTAGCCTTGACGGCTTTCATGAGTCCCTGTCTAATTATGAGCCAGAATCTCTACCACTTCGACATCGACCTCTCCAAGACCGGAGCGCCCATCAGCTCCACCCAATATGGGATATTCTTCGAGGACATCAATTTCGCCGCTGATGGTGGCTTGTATGCCGAACTGGTCAAGAACCGTTCTTTCGAGTTCCCGTCGAACCCGTTTCAGGGTTGGAAAGTTTTCGGCAATGTGGCTGTTCTTGACGATGGCCCTTTCGATAGGAATCCCCATTATGTGAGGTTGTCCGACCCCGGCCATCCGCACAGGTGGACGGGACTAGAGAATGAAGGCTTCTTCGGAATCGGAGTCAAGGCTGGAGAGGAGTACCGTTTCAGCGTTTGGTCCAGAGTTCCCGAAGGCGGCTTTTCCAAGTTACATGTGGAGATTGTCAATCCGGCGTCTATGGAAGAGGATCATGCCCTTTGCGAAGGAGATCTGGTCGTCAATGGCTCGGAATGGAAACTTTATGAACTGATTCTAAAGCCAAAGGCCACTTTGGACAAGTCTGCCCTACGTGTTTTTCTTGACGGGAAACGAATCGCGACTGATCTGGAACACGTGTCCCTTTTCCCAGTCGACACCTGGAAAGGCCACCGCAATGGCCTCAGGAAGGATCTTGCCCAGGCCTTGGCTGACCTTCGTCCCGGAATATTCCGTTTCCCGGGCGGCTGTATCGTGGAAGGCACTGAGGTGGAGTCGCGCTATGATTGGAAGAAATCCGTAGGCCCGGTCGAGAACCGTCCCTTGAATTCCAATCGTTGGCAGTATTGCTTTCCGTACCGCCTTTATCCGGACTATTACCAAAGTTATGGACTCGGCTATTTTGAGTTTTTCCAGTTGTCTGAAGAAATTGGTGCTGAGCCGCTTCCGATTTTGAGCTGCGGCCTTGCCTGCCAGTTCCAGAACGGGGAGGACGCCCATGTGCCAGTGGATGAGCTTGAGCCTTATATTCAAGACGCTCTTGACCTTATCGAGTTCGCGAACGGTCCTGTGACATCAGAGTGGGGAAAGGTACGGGCAGAGATGGGACATCCAGAGCCGTTCAATCTCAAATATATAGGCATCGGCAACGAGCAGTGGGGGACTCTTTATACAGAACGATTGGAGCCTTTTGTGAAGGCGATCCGGGCGGCATATCCGGACATAAAGATTGTCGGTTCAAGCGGGCCGGGTTCGGAAGGAGATCAATTCGACTTCCTTTGGCCGGAGATGCGTAGGATCGGAGTCGATCTTGTCGATGAGCATTTCTACCGTCCGTATGAGTGGTTCCTTTCCCAAGGGGCCAGGTACGATAATTATGACCGTAAAGGTCCGAAGGTATTTGCCGGGGAATACGCGTGCCATGCCAGGGGTGCTAAATGGAACCATGCCTATGCTGCCCTTCTTGAGGCCGCTTTCATGACTGGAATAGAGCGCAACGCTGATGTGGTCCAGATGGCGACGTATGCCCCGCTTTTCGCCCATGTCGAGGGATGGCAGTGGAGGCCGGACCTGATCTGGTTCGACAATTTGCGATCGTTCCGCACGGTAAGCTGGCAAGTGCAGAGCTTGTACGGCCGTTTCAGAGGCCGGAACACATTGAGCCTCAGGATGTCTGGAACAAATGTTACTGGGGCTGAAGGGCAGGGTGGCCTGTTCGCCAGCGCGGTTTCTGATGGGGCCAGAATATACATAAAGGTGGCCAACACCTCGGAAGAGGAGCGGGATCTGGATTTCAATTTCGCTGGTTTGAAAAAGAAAGATGTCGTGCGGGCTGTCGAAGGCATTCGACTGGACTGCTCCGACCGGATGGCTGAGAACTGCCTTGATGATCCGGAGCATGTCGTGCCGGTGCCGTTTGAGTTCTCTGGTGAAGGCAAGTCCCTATCAGCGACCCTCCCGCCCTTGACCTTCTCGGTGTTCGTGATAACAAAATAACGTTTATAAACTAATCAACGCGGTCTTGTGGAAAGAAAAAAAATCAAGATTAAGTTTATTGATTTCTGGCAAAAATTCAACCCAGAGCGCTTCCTTATTCTCCGTTTGCTGAGGAAGCATTTCGATGTAACTATTTCTGATGATGCTGATTATGTGATATTCTCCACTTTTGGTGAAACCCATTGGAGAGTCCCGGATTCGGCCGTCAAAATATTCTATACACAAGAGAATCTGGTTCCCGATTTTAACGCATGTGATTATGCCATAGGGTTTGAGTGGATGGATTATGAGGACCGGTATGTTCGTTTTCCGAACTACTTGGTATATGGTAATAGTAGGACTATTGTGGAAAGCATGTGCCATAAACACGAATTGCCGGAAGGATGGGATCTCAAATCGGAGAAGCCGTCCTTCTGCAGTTTTGTGGTGAGTAACAACAACTGTCGTAAAAGGAACGAGGTCTTTGAGGCGCTGTGCGCCTACAAGATGGTGGATTCCGGAGGAAAGTTCCTTAATAATATTGGAGGTCCAGTCAAAGACAAGATTGAGTTCGAATCAAAACACAAGTTTTCTATTTGTTTTGAGAACTCTTCTCACAATGGGTATACGACAGAAAAACTGCCACAGGCTTTAGCCGCTCGTACCGTTCCCATTTACTGGGGTGATCCCAAAGTGAGTACAGTATTCAATCACAGGGCATTCATCAATGCGTCTGATTTCGTGACAGTAGGGGAGTTGGTGGAGGAAATCAAGCGGATTGACAATGATGACCAGCTGTACATGTCAATGCTGAAGGAGCCGGCGTTGGTGCCGTCAGCTCCATCCTTTGAAGAGGAAACCGAGCGTATGGAAAACTGGCTTATTCCGATTTTTGAGCGCCCTATTCAAGAATCATATAGGAGAAGCCGGGAAATGCATGGCAAGTGGTATACTAGTCGTCGCTTCATACTTTCAGCTATAGATCCTGGAAACCCCAATAGGTACAAGGAGTTGCTCAGTTTAATAGTGAGTAAAGCGAAATCAAAACTTCAGGTGCTTACTAGTTCCGAGCGAAGCGAGTTCAGGGGGTTTGGGGGGAACGCCCCCCTATTATGATTGGGGGCTATGCCGCCCCCAAACCCCTCGCGGCCTTCCCGGCTCCACGACTTCGCTGTCACGAAGTCCCGCCCCAGCCGGTCGGCTGATGCCGACTTCCTATCTTCCGAGCCAAAGGCGAGTTCAGGGGGGTTGGGGGAACGCCCCCCCTTTTATGATTGGGGGCTAGGCCGCCCCCAAACCCCTCGCGGCCTTTCCGGCTCCACGACTTCGCTGTCGCGAAGTCCCGCCCCGGCCGGTCGGCTGATGCCGACTTCCTATCTTCCGAGCCAAAGGCGAGTTCAGGGGGTTTGGGGGGAAC
>JAGAFU010000035.1 GCA_017627955.1 Bacteroidales bacterium
CGATGCGAGGCGGCGGTGCCACAATAATAATGTGGCGAAAATGTCGTATATTCGCCACATTACTGTAAACCGATATCAGGACATCTTCGTCCTAACTAATTATTGTTCAACATCGGTAAACTTATTTCAGGACTAGACAACCTCTACCTGCGGTAGGTGTTGCGGATTTATCGAAAATGATTATATTTGCGAAGAGCGAGATTCGCTTATTATTAATCAGTTGCGCTATGAGAAAATTATTCAGATCTTTTTTTGCGGCCATAATCGCGATCATGTTGGCCGGAATAGTCACGAACTGCAAGAAAGATGAGCCCGTCGGTCCGAACGGAGGAAACGGCGGTGGCGGCACACAGACTGTGGCCGTGACCGGAGTGTCGCTCAACAAGACGACCCTCAGCCTGGTCGAAGGCGGATCGGAAACGTTGACCGCCGCGGTGGCTCCGTCCAACGCCACGAACAAAGCTGTCAGCTGGAAGTCCTCAGACGCCAGCATAGCCTCGGTGGACAATAACGGTAAAGTGTCCGCAGTCAAAGCCGGCTCGGCCACGATCACTGTCACGACTTCGGACGGAGGCAAGACAGCTACCTGCTCAGTTACAGTTACTTCCAAGACCATAAATGTCACGGGCGTGACTATCGACAAAACCGAGTTGGAACTGGTCGAAGGTGAGTCAGCCCAGTTGACGGCCACAGTAAGCCCTGAGGACGCCTCGGACAAGTCAGTAAAATGGACAAGCTCTGACGAGAAAGTCGCCACGGTCGACAATGCCGGGAAGGTAACGGCTGTCGCGCCAGGCTCCGCGAAGATAACGGTCACGACAAATGACGGGAATAAAGAGGCGTCATGCGCGATCACCGTCTCAGCCAACAAGATCCCGGTCGAGGGCGTGACTCTCGACAAGACCGAGTTGGAACTGGTTGAAGGTGAGTCAGCCCAGTTGACGGCCACAGTAAGCCCTGAGGACGCTACAGACAAGAGCGTGGAATGGAGCAGCTCCGACGAGAGCATAGCCACGGTGGATGAGACCGGAAAGGTCACCGCCTTGAAGGTCGGGTCAGCAACAATAAAGGTGAAGACCACTGACGGCGGTAAGGAGACCTCCTGCGCCGTCACTGTGACCCCTATTCCTGTGGAGGGTGTGACTATAGAGCCTACTCAAGTAGAGGTCAAGGAGGGCGGGGCTGTCCAGCTGAAAGCGACTGTAAGTCCCGCGGAAGCCGACCAGGAGGTCGAATGGACAACCTCCGACAGCCAGATAGCCACCGTGGACGCCAACGGTCTTGTCACGGCGATCAAGCCCGGAACCGTCTATATCGCCGTAAGGTCAAAAACAAACCCCGACAAGTTCACCTCGTGCGAGGTGAGTGTCACTCCTGACGATGGCCTTAAAGGCATAGCCTTCGACGCGAGCGAAATACAACTTGAGACCGGCCAATCAAGGACCTTGACCGTGGTTTTCACTCCTGAATATGCCGCCAACAAGAATGTGTCCTGGGCGTCTTCCGACGCTTCAGTCGCCAGTGTCTCTGACGGGAAGGTTGTTGCCCTTAAAGAAGGAACGGCCACAATCACAGCGACTTCCGAAGAAGGAGGACATAAGGCCGAATGCATCGTCACAGTCTCAAAGGCCAGCGGGCCGAAGGTGTACGCGAAACTGCAGGGAGGCGCGTTCACGGTCAATGGAGTATCAGATCCGATGAACGGGGCGTTTGATAGCGACTCGTTCAAATTTGATCGGGTCAGCTACATCTCCGCCGAGGGGAACACCCTGTACTCTTTGGAAAGATATTACTCTGACAGTGGGGGCCAAATGTGGCTCTGCAAGAACAGGAAGCCGATTATCGAAGTCACCAAATACTTCACGAACGAATATGACGTTTCAGACTTCGCCGCCAGAAACGGGAGCTTTGTCATCATGTTTACAAAGAAGGGGAACGAGGGTCTTTTCGCGGTCAAAGCCAAGGAAGGGGAAAAATATATAGACACCTACGAGATCCCCGGAAAGGGGACGGAGTTCTACTCGCCGCATGTAGCTCTCGCACCGAACGGGGACATCCATATCGTCACCGAGGTAGAGGACGCTTTCAGGAAGTACCACATGGGTTGGTTCACGATCACAAACTCCGGCAGCTTCACACAAAAGTTCTTCGACGAGCCACGGAGCGGCTATGTCGGAGTCACCAATGCCGGGGATGTCTATATTATGACATACAAGGATGAGGAGAGTGGATATGTTGGAGAACTCTACAAGAACGGCGTTTTGAGCACGACCCTGGAGCATTCGGAAGAAAACTTTTATTACGAACTTTTCTGTGCGGGGAATGATGTGTACACCGCTGTCATGGATTTCCCGGGCAAGAAGATCATGATCAGCAAGAACGGGAAAAGTTACCAGGCCGTCAATTTGGATATGGCCAGCTTTTTCCCCTCAGAGCATTCCTTCTGGGTGACCAGTAATGGGGACACCTACGTCAGTGTCTTTGGCCATTCTGATTGGAATGACACCAGAATCTACAAAAACGGGAAGCTACTCTACAAGTCGGACAGCTTCAGGGACATCTGCGTGGTCGAGGAATAATCAATTGTCAGCCGCGAGGAGGGTTATGATCCGGTCAATGATCGGATCAACCCTTCCGGCTGAGACTGTCAAGTTATTAGTCATTATCGAGAACACGATGGCGTCCGCCTTGGACCCTTCGGAAGGCTCGATGTAGCCGCTGAAACAGCGAACTCCACCCATGGATCCGCTCTTGAGGTGGACCCGCGACTTAAGAACGTCGCTCTCCCCTTTCAACCGGGACTCATAGTACCGCCCCCCGGGCTGACCAAGAGTCTCGACATAGTCCCCGAACACCGGACTGTCCATCATGGCGGAAAGGAACTTGACGAAATATTCCGGAGATATGTAATTGGTTCTGGACAAGCCGCTTCCGTCATCGATCCTAAAGCTGGAGGGATTTACTCCAAGCTTTGTCAGCACATCAGTGAGTGCCGCCTGGCATGAGTCCTGCTGGGCGGAATGGTGGAGTCTTCGGCCGAGGATCCTGTAGAGGGTCTCGGCGTAGAAATTGTCGCTCTTAAGGAGGCATTCCCGTACTATCTTTTTAAGAGCCGGGGAATATGACATGCCGATCATCTTGAGATCGTCCACCTTGGCGGCATAAGGTCCCGGATCAAGGGAGCTCAAATTTGATCGTACACGCCCGAGCCGCACGTCGGCCACCCCCCGGGAGATATCAACTCCGTGGGCCCTGAGATATTCAGAGAAATGATAAGCGCATGTGTAAGCTCCGAATTTATTGGAGAATTCTTCGGTCTTGGGCTGCCTGTCGATGGCGAATGTGCCCCGGACTTCAGCGTAGGGGGCGAATTCGGAGGTGAACATGTAAAGCTGGTCGCCGGTGCCGGCACTCCCCGTCTTGCAGGGGAAACTATATTTCATCCAAGGGAGTGAGGGATACGAGACGAGCACATTGACCTGGGACCCGACGGTCGGGCCATGGGAGACTTTCATGTCAATCGCGTTCTCGTAGTAGCAAAGCCCGTCACCTCCTGTACCATAAGCGGTTCCGATGTCCTGATACATCCAAGTGTCCCTCTCGATCGGGCCGTCGAAATAGCGGCCGTCTCCGATCACCTGACCGTTTATCTTCTTGATGCCCGCCTTGTCGAGAAAGCCTTTCCACTGCGCGAAGAGCGCATCCCGGCGAAGAGCGATCGAATCTTTCGAAGCTATCGTGGGGTCTCCCCCTCCGACGATATAAAGGTCTCCTTCCAGGGTTCCGTCTTTTATCTCTCCGGAATATCCGATCCTGGTCGTGAACTTGAAGTCAGGACCAAGCTGGTGCATGGCGGCCCCGGTCGTGATTAGTTTCATCGTGGAAGCAGGGACAAGACGTTTCTCCTGATTCAGGGACGCCAATGTCTTTCCTCCCTCCGTCATGGCGAAAACTCCGAAAGAAGCCTGCCTTAAAATGTCGTTTGAAGCTACGGACTCGATATATCGCTGGGCCTTGGTTTGACTCCGCTCTCCAGTCGCCTGCGGAGCGGCGTTGACGGCCGGATTCTGGGCCATGGCCTGAGACAAGGCAAGCGACGACGCCAAAACCGCGAAAAACATTTTGATTGCTCTCATATTCACAAAATTAGTAAAAATAGCTAACTTTGCGGCTCCATTATTATCATCGAATATGAAAAAATGCGTATTGGTCTCCGGCGGAGCCGGATTCATCGGCAGCCATGTGACCGTGGAACTGATTGAGGCCGGGTACGATGTGATCGTGGCCGACAACATGTCCAACTGCGACATGACCTGCTTCGAAGGGGTGAAAAAAATTACCGGCAGGGATGACATCCCTTTTGTCGAGATGGATTTCTGCGACGCCAAGACCACCGAGGAGCTGTTCTCTAAAAACGCGATTGACGCGGTGATCCATTTCGCCGGGTTCAAAGCCGTGGGCGAGTCGGTTGAAGAGCCTCTCAAGTACTACAAGAACAATCTCGAGTCTTTCATCAACGTGATAGCAAGTTCCAAGGAGCATGGATGCGGGAATATCCTCTTTTCCTCATCGGCTACCGTCTATGGCGAGCCAAAGAAGCTCCCTGTGACGGAGGAGGCTCCGAGGCAGCCCGCGACATCCCCCTATGGCAACACCAAGCAGATGTGCGAGGACATCCTGAGAGATTCTGTCCGGGCATATTCCGGGCTTAAAGGCATCGCATTGAGATATTTCAATCCCATAGGCGCACATCCGTCAGCCCTCATCGGAGAGCTCCCAAGAGGAGTGCCCAACAACCTTGTCCCCTTCCTCACGCAGACCGCGATCGGCAAGAGAGAGTGCCTGTCCATTTTCGGTGATGACTATCCTACTCCTGACGGCACCTGCCAGAGGGATTTCATCGACATCGTGGATCTTGCCAAGGCCCATGTCTTTGCCGTCCGAAGAATGCTGGAAGGTCAGATGAAGAAAGTCTACGAGATCTTCAATATCGGCACTGGAACCCCTTTGTCCGTCATGCAGCTGGTGAAGGGTTTCGAGAAAGCCAATGGATTGAAACTCAATTACAAGATAGGCCCAAGAAGGGATGGTGACGTGACCGCAATCTGGGCGGATCCCACGCTTGCCAACAATGAGCTCGGATGGAAGGCCGAGCGGAAGATAGAGGACACTCTCGCTTCCGCCTGGGCCTGGGAAAAGCATCTGGCTGGGGAGTAGATTCTTCGCTTCGCTCAGAATGACAATAATGTCATCCTGAACCTGACAATAATGTCATCCTGAACCTGACAATAATGTCATCCTGAACCTGCGACAGCAGGTGAAGGATCTAAATCCAGCGTTTCTGAAGCAGGACCTCCGCGATCTGGACCGCGTTAGTCGCGGCACCCTTGCGGATATTGTCGCTGACGCACCAGAAATTCAGTCCGTACTTCACTGAAGGATCCCTGCGAAGCCTTCCCACGAAGACATCGTTCTTGCCAAGGGAATACAAAGGCATCGGATAGACGAAGTTGTCCGGATCGTCCTGGATCGTGACACCCTCGGTCTTTGACCATATCTCCTTGACATCCTCAAGGGTGAAATCCTTCTCGAACTCAAGGTTGATGGACTCAGAATGGCCTCCCTGAACAGGGACCCTGGCGGTGGTCGGGCTGACACCTATCGAATAGTCACCGAGGATCTTATGAGTCTCGTTGACCATCTTCATCTCCTCCTTGGTGTATCCGTTCTCAAGGAAATCGTCGATGTGGGGAATGACATTCTGGTCAATAGGATAGTGGTAGAAGGCAGGATACTCTCCCCATTTGCCCCCACTCCTCTCAGCCATCATCTGGTTAATGGCCGGGGTGCCTGAGCCGGTGACGGACTGATAAGTCGAGACAACGATCCTCTTGATGGTGTACTTCTCGTGGAGGGGAGCCAGAGGGAGAAGCATCTGGATCGTGGAACAATTGGGGTTGGCGATAATATAGTCATCTTCGGTAAGGACATCGGCGTTGATCTCAGGGACGACCAGTTTCTTGGTCGGGTCCATCCTCCAGCAGGAGGAATTGTCAACGACACGGCATCCGACAGCGGCAAACTTCGGGGCCCACTCCTTGGAAATGTCAGCCCCTGCTGAGAACAGGGCGAGATCAGGCCTCATCGAGACCGCTTCCTCGGCGGTGACAACGGGATATTCCTTGCCTTTGAAAGAGATCAGTTTACCGGCAGACCTGCCAGAGGCCACGGGAATAAACTCATCCACAGGGAAATTCCTCTCTTCGAGGATTTCGACCATCCTGGTTCCTACCAGGCCGGTCACACCAACTACGGCTACTTTCATTGTAATTGTTCGTTTTATAAAAAAGGGAGGACCCGATGAGCCCTCCCGAATAAATCTATCCTAGCGAGAGCTTATTCAGCCTTACCCGCCTGTTTAACAATCCCGCTGAGTTTGGCGTAAAGCTCATCAGTTTTCTCGAGGAGTTCCTTGCGGACAGAGGCATAGTAGGCTTTCTTGCCCTCTCCTTTCATGTTCACTTTGTCCTTGAGGTCATTGTAGAGGTTGACAGCGTCGTCAAGCAGTCCGCCGAGAGCCTCGTCGTCAGCTTTGGAGTTGACAGAGCTGAAAAGTGAGCAATCATCGATAAAAGCACCGATCACGTACTCAATGTCTTTCTTGATGTCACGAAGATTCATAACTTTCTTTCTGTTTTGAAATTCGCTGCAAAGATAGTGATTATTTCTGAAATAATGGCCTCAGGACGGCATCGATTCCTTCGCCCCGCATTCCGTCCTGAAGGACTTTCCCGTCGGGGCCGAAGAGAAAGAGATGAGGAATGCCGGTCACTCCATATTCCTCGGTAAGGGCGTTTCCCGGATCCAGCAACTGTGGGTAATGGATCCCCAGTTGTCTCATGGCCTCTTTTGTAGCATCCAACTTGTCCTGGACGGGTATTCCCAGAACGACTAGGCCTTTGTCCTTATAGTCGTTGTAGGCTTTGACGACAAACGGCGTCTCTTCCCGGCAGGGGCCGCACCAGGAGGCCCAGAAATCTACCAGGACATAGGACCCGTGACCGATATAATCAGACATGTCACCCTTGGTTTCGATGAAATCTTTCCCTGCGGTGTCCAACTGGATGACTGTTCTTCTGCTCGCGGTAAGGGACTCGTACCGACCTGCAATCCTAGCATTAGCATGGATGCACTCCCCGCCCTGTTCATATAAACTGACGAACTCTTTATCAGAGGCGTAATGGACAAGCATGGACATGGCCTGCACCCCTACGGGGTCCTGCAAGTGGTTCAGATAAACCTCTTTGCAATGTTCGGCCATGGCTTTTTCCATTTCTTCCATGAGAGCTTCTACACCTGTTTCATCCCCGCTTTCCGACAGCGCCATCGACTTGTTGCTGTAGCTCGTAAATAGATTCATCATCCATTGCTGGAGTTCCTGGAGTTCTTCCGAAAGCGGACTGCCGCCTACGGTAACCATCCCATCTTTTATAGTAACATTGATTTCTTCGCTGTCTGGAATCAAGTTGACAGGGTCTCCCTTCGGCACGGTGATGACGGAGACTCCGCACTGGGGATTCCTCTCGCAGGTCAGGGTGAACACACCATCTTGAACAGCGGTGGCATCCAGACGTTTTCCTGCCGCATCCAACAGATAAACGCTATCCAGTTGTGGACTGACAGAACCTGTAATGGTGCAGGTTGAATTGGTGGAGCATGCAACAACTCCCATCAGGCAGGATGTGGCCAGCAATACCTTACTTAACATATTGAGGATTTATTAATTTGTCTATAAATATACACATAAGGATCAACTAATCAAAAATATCCATGGCCTTACCGGCCAGAGTCGTGATCGCTATTCGCTTGAGAGACAGGCTTTTCCAAAAACGAGCTTCTTCAAATCGGAGAGATCAGTTACGGAACCACCTGATAATCAACCTGTAAGACTCCATAGTCTTTCTGTTTTGAAATACGTTGCAAGGATAGTTAAAATATCGCAATATCCTTACTTAAGGATCATCTGACGCCAAGTCTTGTTGATGATCACAGGAGGAACGCATATTTCGTTCTCCGCCTCGTCAACCTCCACGTGATTTGTCCTGGTCAAGGGCGAGACCAACTGTTTAGTCGGATGGGCCTGATCCCACTTCACGAAGGTCTCGTAATCGAACTGCCAGTCCTGACCTTCGGAAAGTTTCATGATGCGGGTGTAAATCTGGGCGCGGGACGGGGCGTTGAAAGTGCCATATACGTGATGCTGATTCATTATGCTCCACATAGTCGGCCTCCATACACCGGTAGGATATGTATAGCCACCAGCGTATGCGCCTATATTTTCATTGGCGTAACGGCTGTCTTTCACGAACCGGCTCCAGAGAACATTTGAAGTACTACTCGTAAAGTCAACATTCAGGTACCAGTTATTTTTCTGCTTTTCCTTCACTGCCTCTATTGTCTCGGAGCTGATGGTACCGTTGTCAAGATAATAATACTCATCCGCCAGTTTGCCTATTCCATGTCCCCCGATTTCGTGGATAAGGAGATTGGCCTTGGATGTCACGCCAGGAGCAAGTCCGAAAGGAACCCAAGCGATAGACGTTCCTCCAGCATATATGCTGTTGTCTTCAGGATTCAGCATATAACAGGTACCGCAATCCCGCAGACTGTTCATCATAACCAGAACAAGAGCGTTATCCATCCGTTCATCGGAGATGGCCTTGCGGGCATATTGGAGAACCTTTTCATTCTCTCCTCCAACCGCGGCCCCCAATCCATACTCCCCAGAGAATACAGTATTGCCGCCGTTATAGTATTCCTCATTCTGTGAGACAGCGTTTACAAGGTAAACATTGAACCTGTCCGCGAGAGACTTCAACGGTTCTACCGAGAACAGGTCTGAGACGGCCCTGTCTGCCATATTGGAGAAAGTTCCAGCCGCTATCAACCTGTCAGAGAAGGCGTCTCCGGTAATTACGATATCAATCCCTTGCCCAGTAGTTGCCGAACGCAGTTTTGTCACCAAGCCATCTTCGGAATAATCCGTTGATTCATAATGTGTTATGGCAACATCTAGTTTATTGGTCAGCCAATCGACAGTCGCTTCCATCTCCCTGATAGTGTTATAGCTGCCTGTCAGGAACGAAGCATACTCAACACCTTTGGCCGGACCTATTATGTATATTTCGTTATTGATTCCAGTCTGTGAACAGAAGTTATACGGTTTCGCATAGAACGGACGCTCATCAGTAGATTCGTCGTTGTAATGATAAATGAATGAGGGCCAGGTAGCTCCTATGCTGGAAAGAAGTTTTTTGAACGCCGCATCTCTCTTATCTCTCTCCGCACCTGGTGCTGAACTGTTATCAAAATAAGTAACAATCCCGAGATCTCCGGGCTTGCTTCTGTCGTGTAGTTTCTTCAGCATTGCCACAGTTTCTGAGGCGACACCGTCTTCTGGATCAAGGCTGAACAGCACAGTGTACTTGTTCTTCTTGAATTCCTCATCAATATCCAGCATACTCCCTGATAATGTCTTGATAAGAGGAGAACTTGGAGCCGGGATATCTGATGCCAATAAATCTTCTTCACTGAAATTATTGACAGCCACCATTTTCCCCCAAATCTTACTGTAATTTGGCAGAAGCCTCAAACTCTGAGGTAATGGCCCCGACAATTTATTACCAAACAGCTCACAATCACCCAGATTTACCAATCCTCCCCACTCTGAGGGAATCGCACCGGATAGATTGTTCCCCTGCAGGGAGAGCTCGGTCAAATTGAAGAGATGTCCAAATTCCGGTGTCAGATTACCTGTAAGGTTCATATTCCTCAATATGCACCTTTGTAGATTATGCAAATTCCTGATGGATGGTGAAATCTGTTGCTCATCCATATGACCAGGCCTTTCTATAATCAATTGCTGAAGATTAGTAAGATCATATAAGCTCTCCGGGATTTTGCCACTCAATGGATAATTCTGAAGAACAAGCGCTTTAAGTTTCTTAAGGTTTCCTATTTCGGAAGGGAGAGGGCCATAATCTGAATTGTCAGGTAGAAGACTATTAAAGATTGAGAGCCAGGTCAGCTCTGTCAAATCACCAATCTCAGGAGGGATCTGCCCCGTTATATTCCCACGAAGCTCAAGAATGTCAACGCGTCCTTTATTATTAGTTTGAACACCATACCATTGATCTATCGGCATGTCTGAACACCAGTTATCTCTTCTTTCCCAATTGCTTCCACCTGTCGCTTTATAAATAGCGATTAGGGCTGCGCGCTCGAAATCGTAGGCTTCCTGCTCGAAGGTCAGCGTTATCGGCTCGACTTTTCCTTCGTTGTCCTTCACTGTCGCCTTGCCTGTGCGGGCTTCGCCTTTGTTGGCATCGACGCTGAACACCAGAGTTCCACTCTGCATGGCCCTGGTCTCAACAAAGTGGAGCCAATCTTGGGCAGACTCCTCAATCTCAACTTTATATGAGGTATTGTATTGGATGGCGAATTCAGCCGCGCCACCTGCTACAGGCACCTTAGCGGTATTGCCGGCAATCACGATCTTCGTCTGCTCCGTCACCGTCACAGAACAAGAGGCCGTCTTGCCCCCGTCAGTAGTTGAGACAGTGATAGTCGCGGAGCCGGCCTTGACAGCCGTCACCTTTCCGCTTCCGTCCACCGAGGCTATGCTTGCATCAGAGGATTTCCAGCTAAGTGCTTTATTAGTGGCGTTACTTGGAGTGATTGTCGCTGTCAGCGTCTCTGATCCGTCCTCAACCAGGCTCAGGCTGGTCTTGCTGAGCGAAACTCCGGTCACGGCCACGGTCTGGGTGCCACCATCGTTACCTCCCGAAGGGGTAGGCTCTTTCTTATCGCAACCCATGGACATCCCGGCCAGTATAATAACAACGGCAGCCGCCAAGAAGGTTCCAAATAATTTTCTCATAGCGCAACTAATTAATAATAAGCAATTTACCCACCACCCCGATAAACAACACGGGAAGGGTACTTTTCAAATATAATCATTTTCCTTTAATACGCAACACCTACCGCGGGTAGAGGTACAAATCATGGCACCACAACCCGCATTTTGGGCCATTTTCGCAGGTAGCGGTACGGATGAATGTACCTCTACCCGCACTCCGTCATGGCCGACCGTCTCCTCACGTCATGGCCGACCTGATCGGCCATCCCGCACCGGCACGGGATCCCCGGTCAAGCCGGGGATGACGCCCTTAATTATTATTTATGGATCATCTGACAACTGTCGGCGGGGCACTGTGATGCGCCTTTCTTTCGGAACGGGTGCGTAAGGATTTCGAGGAGGCTTTCTTAGCCCGGTTCACGGCATCGTACTCGAGGAACTTCTCGAAACTAGCTGTCTCACCGCTCAACTCCATGATTCTCTTATAAATTGCCCAGCGGGAAGGAGCATTGAAGTACTCGTCGTCGTACCGCATCATGCTATCCTGGGAAGGACGATAGACTCCCTTCCCATAAGTGCCGCCTCCTTCGAAGATTCCGACCTCGTCTTTGTAGCGGTCATCGGCGAGGAACGCACTCCATTTGACTTTCTTGGGGTCATTGGTAAAATCAACATTGGAATACCAGCCGTACTTGTTGTAGCTATTGGTTCTCTGATCGATGAAAGACTGAGGGACAGTCCCCTCGGTCGTGACATATTCGTCATCCAGGAAAGCAAAGCCGTGACCGCACGTCTCATGGCGCAATACCGGACCGAAAAGATTCGGGTCATTGTTCTGCGTCGAGGTAATGGCCACAGAGGACTGTTTATGGGCGTTTTGGAAAAACTGGCATGTGCCATGATCCCGCCATGTGTTGACGAGGACGGCGACCGTGAGGTTGTCCAACGAGATTCCCGGAATCTTTGAGGCATACTCAAAGCACTTGTCGTAATCGCAGTTGACCCTGAGATTATCAACAAATACAGTCCCCAGGGCGGTTACGCTATCCTCCCCGATATTGCCGTTCGAGGAGACTGCCTTGACGGCATACACGTTGAACCTGTTCCGGAATGTCTTATAAGGCTCAATGGCAAAAAACTCTTCCATCGCTTGTTTCATGACGGTTTCATAAAGACCTCCCTTCCCCATATCCTTGTCTGTGTATGCGTCGCCCATAAAGACAAGGTTGATACCTTTACCCACCGAGGCCTTTTGCAGAGTCATTACCTCTCCGTCTTTCGAATAATCTGAGGAAGTATAACCCAAACCTTCGGGCCCCAGAACGCTCTCCAGGAATGGAATCAGGTCTTTGGAAGCTGTCTTTCCGAACCGGTCGCGAACCGGATCAGGGAATAAGTGGAAAGAACTGAAAACAATGTTTCCGTTCCGGTCATAAACCTCGGCATTCGGAACACTCATCAGAACAGACTTGCTACCCTTTTCCGGATAGTAATAATTGTACCAATGGTCGTACCCCTTTTTCTCGATCTCGGCTTTCTGGCCTTCAAGATTATCGAACAGGGAGAAACCCTTATTGTGCATGATCGTAGCGATTACCTCGAGACCTTTGTCGTGATAATCTTTGTAATAGCTCTTCAGAGCGGGTACCAAGGTCGGCGAGAAGGGATCCCAAAGCGACCATACAAGGTAAACCGTATATTTGTTTTTCCCGATGATATCCCGGAACGTAAAGTTGGTTCCGCTTATTATGTCAGTGACTGACTCTTTGGGCCAGGACTCATCGCCAGGTACCTCAACATCAGTAATATCCAGACCGTAGCCATCCTGTTGCCAAATAATGGAGCCGATATCGTCGGAGTAAAAACCGGATTCAAGCAATCCCTTCGGCACAGAGCCTGACAGGCGATTCCCATAAACAAAGAGCTTCACCTTGCGGTCACCAAGATCGGCCCATGAAGCGGGAATGCTACCGGTGAAGTTGTTATTCATCAATCTCAGACCGGTCAACTTGGGTGATTTCCCTAAACTTGGAGGTAACGTGCCGGCCATGGATTCATTTTCGAAGATTCTGACGTCTTCCAGTTGTGTCATATCGGAGAAAACATCCGGCAACGAGGTCATTGAGGTTCCCCTGATAACTAGGTTTTTCAGACCTGTAAGTTTGCCGAACGAATCAGGAAGGGCACCTGTAACACCCGGTTCATTTTCAATGGAAAGCTTTGTGAGAATATCTCCGAGATCCCCGATACTGGAAGGTATCTCACCCTTAAGCCCTGCTCCAGAGAAACTAAGGGATATGGTAAATCCAAATTGATTAGAGGCGTTGCTGACAGAGACCCCGTCCCATAAATTTATGTTCGTATCTGTTCCCCATCCTGTCTTTTTAGTCCAGTTGGGCCCGTCCAGCGCCTGATATATATCCATCAAAATCTCACGGGCCTTACTTTTGGCTGAGGACAAGACGGTCACATCGCAAGAGCTCGTCTTGCCTCCGTCTGTAGTTGAGACAGTGATGGTCGCGGAGCCGGCCTTGACCGCAGTCACCTTGCCACTGCCATCGACCGTGGCGATATCAGTGGCGGAAGATTTCCAGCTGACGGACTTGTTGGTCGCATTATCCGGCGACACGGTCGCCGTCAGGGTCTCTGTTTCGCCCTCTGTCAGGCTGATAGTTGACTTGCTGAGCGACACTCCGGTCACGGCCACGGTCTTTGGGCCGTCGTTACCGCCGTTACCTCCCGAAGGGGTTGGCTCTTTCTTATCGCAACCAATGAACATTACGGCCAGCATAACAGCGGCCGCGAAAGCCGTAATCGAAGGTCCAAATAATTTTCTCATAGCGTAGCCAATTAATAATAAGGAAATTACCCCCACCAATAAACAACACGGGAAGGGTACCTTACAAAGATAATCATTTTCCTATAATACGCAACACCTACCGCGGGTAGAGGTACAAATCATTGCACCACAACCCGCATTTTGGGCCATTTTCGCAGGTAGAGGTACAGATAAATGTACCTCTACTCGCACTCCGTCATGGCCGCCCGATCGACGGAATCGCCGGAAACGTGCTGGTTATTTATCTGATAACCAACAATTTCCCAAAAAGAGGTTCTTCCAGAATTCAGGTGCTCCGCAGAATGACAGGAGAGTGTTACTGGCCTTCCGGATTAGAGCGGACTTTATAGATCCAGGTATAGGTGCCGTTGCCGTTGTCGCCGACATCCTCCAGTGTCAAGGAATAGCCTGTCTTAGCCCGAATGCCATAGGACTCATGACCATAGGAGTTCAAGATGCCCGAGTGTCCTATAGAATTGGATGCGGTAATGGTGAGGTTACCGTTGCCTTGGACCCATAAATGCATATTATGAGGATTGCTCAGAGTATAATATGAGCAGAAACTGATTCCTGGATGATTGGCATCTGTTACAATGGTGTTATCTCCTATGATAGTCAGCGAGAGTATGGTAGAGTTTTTACTTGTGATCGGGGTATGGTCATAGCAAATAAGGTGGACATTATCAAGGGTCAGCTCTTTTAATTTATTATAATCCCATAAGATGTATTGGCCTATTCCCGTTCCGGTAGCATAAAGATCTTTGTAGTCTTTATACCCATAAGAGCCTTCATTGGGGCTGACCGTTACACCAGATTCGGTGACAGTAAATTTAGATTGAGGAGCCATGTTGACCTCTGAGTAGTACAGCTTTCCATTGACGATTTTCCCGGCTGGAGCGACTTTTTCTCCTGCGTAAACAAAGCCTTTGTCATCTTCTGCCCGGAACAAATAAGTGTCCTCACCTGTATTTTCATTGCGAAGGGCCACATAAACCGGTTCGGAGGAAGGTGTTTCGCGTGTTACCATGACCGAAGATGTGGTGACGCCCTTGAATTCGTGGCAGGTCATGTCTGTGTGTATCAACTTGTTCTTTTTCGTTGAAATGATGATACGCTTGAATTTTACAGAGCTGTCCGAGAACGTGAAACGAAATATACTCTGAAGGTTTTCAAAGCTAACGGAGCCCGAAAGGGTCTTTGCGGAAGCCTCTTCTGCCGTAATGATTTTGGTAGCCTTAGCGAAATCAGCAACGGAGCTCATATCCCCTTTCTGGTTGCCATAACTGAAGCGAAGACCCTTCCCTTCTATGTATTCGGGATTATAACAAAACACCAGCTCGTCCCCTTCATCGTAGCTCTCGGAAAGAGTGCCGATGATGTTGGCCTTAACTCCGTCTTGATCAGGATGGAGCGGACTCGGATCAGCTATACCTTTAGTCTTGTTATAGACATAGATGTTGTCTGTCGTTTGGAAAGTGGCTCTAATCTTATCAACATCTTCGGCGAGAGCCTTTGTGGAGCTATCCACTTCCTTCGAAGCCGAGATAGAGACTGTCCAACCTTTCGGAGCCGTTTCCTCGGAATTGTCGATCTTGTCGCAAGAAATCACGCAAACGCACACGGCAACAGTCGCTGCGGAAAGAAACTTAAAAACATTCTTCATTTCCACTCTCTCCTACCATTCTTCCATTTGATAATCATCCCTAAGGCCTGACGCACTTACAGACGCACAAATAATACCTTCCCGCACAATGCTGAAGACTCCCATATCGGGAGTCTCGTAATCCTTTTTGGTTTCTTCCATAGTTTTATTTAAAGACTATAATTATCAGATCTAGTTTTATCTGACAAAGATAGCCCTTTTTCCTCGAATAATCTCTATTCGCCGAGTTTAAGCTCCTCGATTTGTTCGAGGAGCTCATCGGTGCCGGAAAGGATGTCGCGTCGGTTTTTCAGGCCAAGCGAAACACCTATGATGAGGCCTATCGCTATTCCGCCGATTATCCCATAGAGCTCGTGCCTTGAGATGTCCGTATTGACGGTAATCTGCCAGATCAGAAGGCCGAGCCAAACCACGAGCGAGGGCAAACCATACTTGATCCATTCAGCATTGATTCTTCTGAAGCGCGTCAGCTCCTTCGTCGCTGAAAGCAGATCACGATCGAAGCGAGGCAGATGGCTCCTGGCGATAATAGAAGCGACTATCGCGACCAGCAACATTGCCGTGGTGAGTATAATAAGCCAGAGCGGAAGTCCCACATTCTCAAAGAAATATGGAATGAACGCAATCCCAGCGATTCCACAGAAGACAGGCACACTGGCCTTGAACTTAAGGAAATTCTTTTTTCTGGTCATAGCATCGCGAAGAAACCTGTCGCTTACTATCTCCTGGTTCTCCAGTTTCTTTTTCAACTGCATCATTTGCTCCCGCATTTCGAGGAGGGTGTTATCTGTGTTTTCCATTTTAACGCATGTTTTTGAGTTGTTCCTTGATTCTGACAAGACGGACAGAAACATTTTTCGCTGAGATACCTACGATCTGGCCAATCTCCTCATAACTGAGGTTTTCCAGCCAAAGCAGGACAATCGCCCTGTCGAAAGGCCCCAATTTGGATATTCTCCCACGCAGAAGCTCAACCTGCCTCGAACCCTCATCCCTGTCTTCGAACAGGTCGATGTCCAACGATAGGGGCTCCGTGTGGGGTCTTATCCGTTGCTTTCGGTCATAGGAGATACAGGTGTTGAGGCTCACTTTCCAGATCCAGGTTCCCAGTCCGGACTCTCCGCGGAAGGTTCCGGATCCCTTCCACAGGTTAATGAGGATTTCCTGGAAGAGGTCCGCCACCTCGTCCTTGTCGGTGGAGAACATGTAGCAGACGGTGTAAATCGTACCGCGATGCTCCCTTACCATCTTTTCAAATTCATGTTCTGTCATGGTCTTGTCTTTTGTTTCTGCTCATTAGACGCACGAACTTCAGAAAAACTACAAAAAAAAACTGCTTTCCGCTCAAGAAAGCAGTAAGAATATATTAATCAACTGATTTAGAGGGTTTTCACAAGTTCCTCGAGGGACTTGCGGACGTGATGAAGATCTGTTGGTTTGCCTGCGTCAGCTTCAGGATGACCTATGGCAAGGAGGCCATAGACACCGTGATTCTTCAACTCCGGAAGAGCTTCCCGGACCTTGCTGGGATTAAAATCCCATATCCACATATTTGCCAGACCCATGTCCGTGGCAGTGAGCATCATGTGGGTGAGCACGATGGCCGCGTCTGTCTTGGCCGAGTTGACTCCATCGCTCTCACGAACCCAAGCCTCTTCATTACGGCAACCCACGACAAGGACGACGGGAGCATTGTAGCAGGTATGGACTGTCCGCAGGCGGGCCAAAGCATCCTCGCTCTTGACTACCCAGATCCTGGTCGGCTGGCAATTACCAGCGGAGGGAGCCATGCGAGCGGCCTCAAGAATCATGTTCAGCTTGGTCTCCGGAACCGGATAGCTGCTGAAAGAGTGGCATGAATAGCGACTCTCAAGGATACGCATAAACGCGTCGGATCCGTAGTGATATTTCGTGATTTTCTGCTCGATGTCAGAAAAAGAGGCGCGATTCATGATCTTGCCAAGATTGCCCATGCGGCCGAGTATGCGATGTTTCATTTTCAGTAATTTGTGGTTCTACAGGTAGAGTTGGTTAATATGGTCAACTCTAAATATAGTGATTTTGGATCAAATTACCAAATTTATGTATTCGCGACAGGGTTCAAGACAAAGTGCCGCTCCTCGAGACTCATCTGGTTTCCACCCAGATGGAATCAGCCCGATCCGTGTAGAGAATGCCATCGAGATGGTCGATCTCATGCTGGAATATAACCGCCGTAAAGCCCTCAACCCTTTCCTTTACACGTTCAAGTGTCTTAGGATCGGTGTAGGAGACTATGATGTTCTGGTATCTTGGGACGCTTCCGGCCCAGCCGGGAATAGACAGGCAGCCCTCCCTTCCGGAAACCTTTTCCCCAAAAAGGGAATCGAGCCTGGCGTTAGGATAGACCCCGAAAGGCTCTCCGGGGCGATCGAAACGCTGGACACACACGACCCTGCGGTTCAGCCCGACCTGCGGCGCGGCTATCCCGACCCCGTCTTGAGAGGGATCCTGGACCGTGAATAGCATCTTGGCGGCAAGATCCTTGAATTCTTTAGAACGCAAATCCTTATCACTGAAGTCAATAGACTTCCTCCTCAAAATGAGGGAATCCTCAGGGTCGCTGACCGTCATGACTGCCATCAGAGAGTCCGACGCGGCCACCAGAGACTTTTCAGACCTCGAGAGATGAAAAGGTGTTTTACGGATCTCAACATCAAGATAAACCGGGAGATGATCTGAGGCGATTGCCACGTCACCATCCTCGAAGTCGACCGGGACTCCAGACCCGACAACCTTGATTCTCGCCTTGTTATTGAGACCTAGAATGTAGTCAATACAAGTTTTCGCGCCGTCTGAAGGGTAGGAATTTTCCTGAACCGAAAGGACCGTCCAGTCTTTCCGGAGTTCCGCAAGCACCTTGCTGTCAGGAGGGAAGTTCATGTCACCCGCAAGAAAAACCGGTTTCTCAGAGTTACCATATAGCGTCCCGACGGCATCATTGATGATCTTAGCTTGAAGAACAGCGGCTTCCTCTGAACGGAAGTCAAGGTGAGTGGACGCCAGGACATAACGAGGAGTCTCGACAACGCAGCAAGCCCTAGGCTCAGATCCTGAACCCTTTGGCAGGGCAACGGTCAAGTGACTTAAAACCTCATCCGGGACCGCGACTCCCACTCCATAGGCTCCCTCGCGATAAGGCATGGCACGGCTGAAACGATGGTTCCAGCCACCCATCTCAGCAGCGAAGTCAGCAACTTGGTTGTTGGTGTGACGAGCGTTGCAGCTGTCCAGTTCGTTGAGTGATATGGCGTCGGCATGCAATTCTTTCATCATGGCGGCAACCATCGGAATACTGTTCTCAATCTCCTTCGAGAAAGCCCCTATGTTGTATTGCACGATGCGAAGGGAGCCTTTCTTCTTGGGATAAGCTCCATCGCTCCCGCAGCCGGCAGCGAGGAAGGCGAGGCAGACGAGAAGAAAAGGAAAGATAGCTATTCTTTTCATGACACGATTCATTATCAATTATTTCCTCCTTGGAAAAGCTTCCTGACCAGATCCGGGACATCGGCCACTTTCACGACCTCTATTCCTTTGATCTTCCCTTCCAGGGATGTGAATGAGGATATGAATATCCGCTTGAAGCCGAGCCTGGCGGCCTCGGATATCCTCCTGTCGGCCTGTGCCACCGGACGGATCTCCCCGCTGAGGCCTATCTCACCGGTGAAACAGTTGTCCGGAGGAATCGGAAGGTCGAAATTGGACGACAACACAGCGCAAACCACAGCCATATCGCAGGCCGGGTCGTTGATCCGCAGACCGCCCGCCATATTCAGGAACACATCTTTCTGGGCCAATTTGAACCCGGCTCTCCGCTCGAGGACAGCCAGGAGCATATTCAGGCGCCTTGTGTCAAAACCGGTCGCGGAGCGTTGGGCTGTGCCATAGACCGCCGAGCTGACAAGTGCCTGGACTTCAAACAGGAAGGGCCTGGCGCCATCCATCATGACAGCGATAGCGGCCCCGCTGAGGCCATCTTCGTGCATCGGGACAAGCAGTTCAGAGGGATTGGCCACCTGACGCAGTCCGGTGCCGGTCATCTCGAAAACAGCGAGCTCGGAAGTGGATCCGAAACGGTTCTTGATGCTTCGGAGAATCCTGTACGCTCCCCTGTTGTCTCCCTCAAACTGAAGGACTACGTCAACGATGTGCTCCAGGATCTTCGGCCCGGCGATGGAACCTTCTTTGGTAATATGACCGATCAATATGACCGGGATGCCGGTCTCCTTTGCGAAACGCAGCAGGACAGCCGCGACTTCCTTGATCTGGGAGACGGAACCAGGGGTGGAATCGACTGATTCCGTGTACATTGTCTGCACGGAATCCACTATCATCAGGTCTGGCTGGATTTCTCTTGCTTGAGCGAGTATGTTCTCAATCAATGTCTCGCTGTAGATCGTGCAGTTGGAAGCGTCGCCGCCAAGGCGGTCGGCCCTCATCTTGACTTGGCGCTCGCTTTCCTCGCCTGTGACATAAAGAGTCTTGAGTGTTGGGCATCCGAGCGGGATCTGGAGTGACAGGGTGGATTTTCCGATGCCCGGCTCACCGCCGATCAGGACGAGTGAGCCTTCAACGATACCCCCGCCGAGGATGCGGTCGACTTCCTCGTTGTTCAGGGACACCCTCGCTTCAGAAGAGGAGTCGATGTCCGAGAGCTTACGGGGCGCCCGTCCTTCGCCGGGCACGGTTCCGGAGGCTCCCTTCCTTGCGGCACCGGGGCTTGCAGAAGTGGTTATCTTCTGTTCCTTCAATGTGTTCCACTCCCCGCAAGAGGGGCAGCGACCCATCCATTTCGGATATTCATTTCCGCAATTGGTGCAGAACCATACTGTCTTCTCTTTCATAATTTAATCATTTTCGGGCCATGGGAACTCGCATTTCTCGAGGTTGGAGATTTTGCCGCCGGCAATATCGAACCGCAGTGCCATGCGAGGCACATCGCGGGATCCTTGATAGCCGCATGCTCCGGGGTTCATGAACAGGAAACCCTGACGGCTTTCACGATAGACCTGAGGAATATGAGTGTGGCCGCAAACGAATATGTCCGGATGGCACATGTCGATCAAGTCTTTCGCGAACTCATCGTAAAGAGGACGTTTGGGATCATAAGCCCAATAGCTCCCCCGCCGGAGCCCGATATGAGTCATCAGAATCCGCACTCCCTCGCATTCGAATCTTTGGTAACGGGGATATATCTGTCTCACGTCGAGGCAGTCACAGTTGCCGTGAACCCCGATCAAAGGTTTGAATGCCTCGATTGAGGCAGCGCAGGCCAGGGTTCCGAAATCCCCAGCGTGCCAGATCTGGTCCACCGGCTCAAGGAATGCCTTGACATCAGGAGCGAAAACGCCGTGAGTGTCTGATATTAGTCCTATTTTCATACATTACAAAGATAGTCTTTTCGCGCCAATTTGGTATCTTCGCGTTATGGAGATTTTCTACAGCAGCGAAGCCTCGGGAAGCACTGTCTTTCTTGGCCAGGAAGAGAGCGCTCATTGCGTCAAGGTCTTGAGACACCGGACGGGGGATGAGATCACCGTAGTCGATGGTCTTGGGACCATGATGCGTTGCCGATTGATCGACGACTCGCCCAAGGGGGCTTCAGCAGAAGTTCTCGAGAAGGTTCCCAACTGGGGAGGCCATCCCTATTCGCTGACTATGGCCGTCTGTCCTACCAAGAACAACGATCGGTTCGAATGGTTCGTAGAGAAAGCTACGGAAGTTGGTGTGGATGAAATAGTTCCCGTGATTGGCGAGAGGTCGGAGCGGCGGGTTTTCAAGACGGAGCGGTCCAGGAAGATCGCTCTTTCCGCGATGAAACAGAGCCTCAAGGCGCGGCTGCCGATTGTCGCTGAGCCTGTCGCCGTCAAAGACTTCATCTCCTCCCCAGTCGCTGAGCGGAGCCGAAGCGCTGAACATTCCTCTCCGGTCGCTGAGCGGAGCCGAAGCGCCGCAGACATCAAACTAATCTGCTACTGCTTCGAAGGAGAAACATTGCGCCGCTCGATCGAGGACGTCCTTTCGGAAGCTGCTGAAGGAGCGAATATTACCATAATGATCGGACCGGAAGGAGACTTCTCCCCCGAAGAAGCCAGGCTCGCCGTGGAGAACGGGTATATTCCCGTTCATCTCGGTCCCTCCAGGCTACGCACCGAGACCGCGGCGGTCACCGCCGCCACAGCCGTCTATCTGCATTATATTAAGTGATTTGAATATGAGAAAAGACGAAATAGAAAAAATGCTCGACGAGGCCGTACAGGCAATGAGGGAAGGGAAAGTCATCCTTTATCCGACCGACACGATCTGGGGCCTGGGATGTGACGCTACCAATCCGGAAGCTGTCAAACGAATCTACGAGATCAAGCACCGGGACGACAGCAAGTCTCTGGTACTCCTCGCCTGCGATCTGGACCAGATCGCGAAATATGTCAAAGAGATTCCCTCGATGGCAATAGACCTTGTAGAGGTCAACGACAAGCCTATGACGTTGATCTACCCGGGGGCGATCACATATCCCGCTCCGGAAGAGGGGCAGGCACCCAAGGCCGACAGGTATCATCTGGCATACAACACCGTAGCTTCTGACGGGACTGTCGGGATCCGGATCCCGATGATGGATTTCTGCGTCAAGATGGCCCAGAAACTCAGCCGGCCGATTGTGTCCACATCGGCGAACATATCCGGAGAACCTTCCCCGAGGAAATTCAAGGATATTCCGGAAGAAATCACGAGCGCGGTGGACTACATCGTGGATCCTCGGATCGAGGCACAATCCACCGGCGAAGCCTCCCAGATCATCAAAATCGGCCTCGATGGTGAGGTCAAGATCATCCGAGGGTAGCCATGCGAAGGGTCAAATTGCTGCTGGTTATCACGATACTGTCTCTCTTGACATCCTGCGGCAAAGAAAAAGTTGAGACTGAGCGGAAAGGATGGGGAGTCCATTACGATGGCACGCCCATTCATATTACTTCATTGTTGCCTGATTTGAAAGGGCAGAATGTAACTTCAGAGGGAGGGGTGTACAGCCTTGTAATCCCCTTCCCGGATCATAGATATTCTTATACTCCCTCAAGGATATGGCTGGAGCCTCAGGACACTACATTCACTGCCCAAGTGGATGATTTCACTTCCACTCCTCCCTTCGACGATCCCATAAGCGTGCATTTCCACTCAAGGGGCAATCTCTCCTTTAATGGCTTGCATATAGGAGATGATGTTGAGGAAGTAGGTTATGGCAGAGTTTCCGGTACGCTGACTTTGCATATCAGTTATCCCGAATCTCTTCCATTCGAGAAGATCAGGCTTGCCGCCAATTCCCAATTCCATCTGCCTCCTTTCATGCATGTGGAAAATGAGGCCTATCCAGAAGTCGTGATTCATGGAGATTCCGGCGGGTCTGATATCAGGATGACAAAGGAGATCGTTATTCCGAGAAACGGATATGACTTCACTTTTGAATGTACAAACCTTTCAGCGACTGATATGACAGGGCTACATTTACCTCCTTTGTCTGGGACCTTCACAAGTGACGGATCTGTCATTCTGTCCCCTGAAGACTTGACGGACCCGAACAATGTCGGATGGGAGCCGTCATTGAATATTTCGCTTTCCACTTCTATTATTGAATTCACCAGAATCAGCGCCGTCTTAAATAGACCTCTTGAAGATGAGTTTATCTCAGTCAAAGTTCCTTTCCCAAAACTTTCAGAAGAAAAGTTGAACAATTTCAATTTGGCTCAAGCCAAGACCCAGGTCAAAACGGACGACCCTACCTTCCGCTTCTCCGGGACGTTTTCCGCACAAACAGGTGCTGAAATAAAGGAGACAGATGTCTTTTATTTTGCGGACTATCCTGTGACTTATTTCTTCAGCCAGCCCTTTGGAAGTGTGGAATACACTTCTCATTTTGACTTGTCTGAACATAAAACAATATCACTTGGCGGCTTGAACGACCTTGTAAAAACAGCCCCGGACAGTATAGGCTATCGTCTGCAGCTTACTTATTTCCCCGATTCATTCAATCCCGGACAAGAATACTATTCCGACTTTTCTACCAAGATGTACATCCCGCTAATGTTCGCCGGCATAGATTGGGGGAAAACCATACGGACCGAAAACATAACAATTCCGGCAAACGATCTGAAGGACGCTGTTCCGGGAACCAATATCATAATAGTCGGCTGGGTGATGAACAGACAGGCATTTGAACTGAAAGCCGTTCCCGTCGTACTCGATGCTGACGGAGTCAGTCACAGGTTCGAAGATAGCGCGGTCGTCGCGGAAGGGTCACGGTATTTCACCAGCTCGTCCGGGCAGAAAGAATTCACGATAATATTGCCCGCGGAGGAGACGAATAGGCCGATCAGCATATATCTTGAAATGACTCTCGGCACCGGCTCATACGAAATCCTGGCTCCGGATCAGGATATACTTTATGGGATCAAAAGCATCAGCAAAGAAGTGGAAATCAAGAAATGAGATAGGCTTAGAGATATGAAACTTCATAATTTCACATTTGTCATTTGCACCTGGGCGGTTGTTTTTTTATTGGCTTCTTGCTCCGGTAATAAGGTCTGGGAGCAACCAGATGTATTATATTCAAATTCGTCATTAACCGTCAACGGTGTTGAGCGGCAGGCGGATCGAGGCACAATCCACCGGCGAAGCCTCCCAGATCATCAAAATCGGCCTCGACGGAGAAGTCAAGATCATCCGAGGGTAAGACAGTATTACACTTCTTTCCAACCGAGGTGTTTCGCAAGTTCTTTAGCGAAATCAACATCCTTAGAAGGTACCGAGAATCCGATATTGCCCTTGATTCCATACCTGGGACTATCGGGTTCCATGAGCATCGCAGGTTCCTGGGCTGGCAAGGGTTGCTGAACGGCTTCGTCCAAGACCTTTTTCACAAAAGCATTGATCGAGATTCCAGCTTCCATCGCACGGTTGGCGATTTGGCGGTGCGTTGCCGGTGAAATACGCACATTAAACGTGCCTGTGTAGATTTTCTCTGGTTTTTGCCCTATATCCTCGCAAAGAGCAAGATAATCGTCCACAGCCTCATGAAAAGCCGCGGTCAATTCAGCGACGGATTCTCCTTCATAGTTAACCAAGGCGTCAATACCTTCCAACTTTCCAAAGAATACTTTGTCCGGCTCACTATATGCGACAGAACCGATATAACCTTTGTATTTAAGTGTATTCATTCGCTAATATCTCCGTTTGAAGTCAGTATTTCCAACAATTGCTTTATAGCATATTGTTTCATTATCTTTTTAGGATGCGGTTTATGTAACATTATAGGCGCTCTCCCAGGAGCGGAGAATGAAACTCTAGATCCGGATGTCGTGCCTTTGTTGCGCAATGTATATCCAAAGGTTTTCAAAACAGATACCGCTTCATCAAAAGTGAAGTCTTTCGGGAGGCTCTTCAACCTATCCAATAGTTTTTGTTTAGTTCCCATGTACAAATGTAACTAAAATTTAGTTACAAAACAAATCAATATTGAAAATCCACCTATTTTTCCAACCTTTCTAGCGTGTTTTGCGTTATAGCGATGTGACCGCTCAAGATACGGGCTTAGTTGAACAATTAATCAATTATTTGCTATATTTGGCAAATCAAATGCTATTAAAGCTATGAAAAAGGTTCTCTTCACTTTAATTGTTTCTTGTTTACTGCTGTTCTCGTGCACAGGCAAAATGCCGTGGAAAGTGGATTATCCCCGATATGACTTCCGTAACACCAGTTCGCAAGAGTTAGTCAGTGTCGAACGGACAGACACGGCCACGATCCTTTCCTTCCATTCTTTCTTCATCCCGCGTCAGTGGATCCGGGTGGCAAAGGAGGCATATCTGACGGACGGCACAAAGCATTACTCATTGATCGGTTCTGAGGGGATAACACCAGGGGAAGACCTCTTTATGGACGATAAGGGGGAAGCTGAGTACAAGCTTCTATTTGAGCCGATTCCATCAAGAGTTCGGGAAATCAGCTATGTTGAAAACGAGGAAGCCGGAGCTTTCCTTTTCTATCACATTGATTTAACCGGGGCCAAACGGCCTCTGTTAAAAACGCCTTCATTCAATTCGGAGACACTCCCGGAAGCGGATCTTAAAACCGGAGAATCCTCACTTGAAGTGCATCTGCCCTTTTCCCTTAAAGGACTCCCTCAGGTGAGCGCCAAATTATATGTTGATGACTATTTCCCGCCGGTGCAAAATGAGTATTCCACGGTTATCGGAGAAAACGGGGTGGCCTCCTTCACTTTTAAGCAGAATGGTCCGGCCAGGGCGCTCCTTTTCATCGGACAGGAAATACATGCGCCTGGATATATCATAATAAATCCCGGCGACAAAATCGAAGTCACGGTAGATCCCAGCGGCAGAAATATGACAGTGGAGCGCTTCAAACTGGATGAGGCTCCTACCCAAGAGGCTGTGTTTACAGGCAAGTTCGCCGAATTGAATAGTTTTGGACGCACCATCGACAATCATTACGCCGCCAGCGAGCAGAATATGCGATTGATCGACCAAGCTTCTTCCAAGTCGGATCTGGCGACCGCGACGAAGGTCATTTACAATGAGCAAATATCATCTCTAGCGGACGACTCCACCATTCCTCCGTTTCAGAAAGAGTATCTCCATGGTTTTTTCGCGGCGCGAGCCATCGGTCTCCTTTCAGACGCTGACATCTTGCTTTCTTATAACTACGCGTCTACTCATGACGGTGATAGAACAGGCTATGTTGTTGAAACGTTCACGCCAGAAGACTTGGATTTCCTGAAAGATATGGACTTGAACAATCCAAGGATGATGCTGCTGGGAAATGACGGCATACTTGGGCCAAGTCTAAACAGCATTGTATTCCCGGAGAAAAAAGGTCTTCAAAGGTGCTATAGTGAGGCTTTTCCCATCGCGAAGAAAGTGTTGAAACAAGGACTTACCCCGAACGATGAAGATATGGCAATCCTGGATGCCCTGGATATGCCTTTCTTCAAGGACTGCATACTCTCGCTGGTCGAAGAGAACGAAAAGGCAAAGGAGTCTACTCCGGACTGTGTGAAAGAGGTCCCTGATGTCCCTTCTGAAAAACTGCTTGATGCCATTCTTGAGCGGTATCGCGGAAGTGTTGTCCTGGTGGACTTCTGGGCCACCTGGTGCGGCCCCTGCCGCAAAGCGCATCAGATTCTGGAGCCTTTAAAAGACAAGCGCTTCAAGGATGTTTCCTTCGTTTATGTCACAAGCCCGACATCTCCGCTCCCCAAATGGAATGAGATGATCGTGAACATCAAAGGAGATCATTATTATCTCACCGAAAAGCAATTGAAAACAATTTACAAGCAAATTGAAACGAATGTGTTCCCCACTTATCTCATTATAGACAGGGATGGGAAAACAGTAAAGAAGTATATAGGTTTTGAAGAGGAGATGATAGACGATTTGGAGAAAGTATTGCAAAAGTAACAGAATAGACAGATATGAGAGACCATTTTCTTTCATTTGCTATTTGCTCTTGGGCGGTTGTTATTTTATTGGCTTCTTGCTCCGGTAATAAGGTCTGGGAGCAACCAGATGTATTATATTCAAATTCGTCATTAACCGTCAATGGTGTTGAGCGGCAGGCGGATCGCACTGTCCTCCACCTTTCGATCGAGGGGCGACCCGGCAATAATTTCCGCATCCAGAGTACGACTTACCTTGCAGGAGACAACGGTAAGGAATATACCTTGACGGGCAGCGAAGGAAGAGGGAGCTATAAAGGATGAGAATGAATTCTTCAAAAAGGGCACTGGCACACTTAGTGGACGGTTTGAAGGAAGTGACCATCCGGAAGTGATTCAGTACTTTGGGAATAACGTTTTTCAAGAGGATCATCTTCAAGCCTGCAAAGTAGCTCCAGACGGTAGTTTCTCCTTGGAGATTCCTCTCGAGTATCCAATCCTGTCTTATTTGTGGAGCGACAATTCATCCAGCCCTCTTTATTTCTTCCTGACACCTGATGGAGAGACCACTATACAGATAGACTCTGCTGGCCTGGTCCATTATCCAGCTGGTTCCCGATGTGGAAAATTGGCAAGCTGGCTCTCCAATGCCGCCCCAAGTTTCAATTCCCCTCTGGACAGTACGATTCTTATGCTGGCTGACTATGCTGGTGAGAGGCTGGGGTTCTCTAAGGAGGAAGCCCATCTTCTGAAGCAGAAGATCCGGATTATGGCAGCGGCTAGAGAGTTATTGTCCGTGTCTGAGACTGATCCTTCCTTGTATATTTCCATGGCCAAGTTGGATCCTGAGGATTGGACCGCTTTCAGCATCAGCAACGAGATATTTTCTTTGTCCAATTATTATCAGTTCTTGGGGCCGATGAGAGGGATTAGCAATGATACCCGGAAAATGATGGCCGTGGACAGCGCGGTTTTCAAAAAGCCCGGACCTTCCATATTCCTTCAGGCCGCCATCATGAACGGAAGGGGACTC
>JAGAFU010000036.1 GCA_017627955.1 Bacteroidales bacterium
ATCCTGAGCCAGGATCAAACTCTTCTTTGTATATACACTATAAATCTTAGTTCGACCCCGACAGCTTCATTCCTCTTTTAGAATTAACGCTCTCGATTCAAAAAATTCTCGGTACTTGCTTGTACTAATCTTTCAACCTTGTCAATGATCTTTCAAATGTGCTTCGTTTCAGAAGCGGAATGCAAAGGTAGGGAGTTTTTTTTAATTGGCAAACTTTTTTAATAAAATTTTAAACTTTTTTCTGTTTCTTTTGATTCTTCAGAATTCTCGCCTGAAGCTCCCAAGTACGTAACCTATCCTTATACAGATTGTTAGCGTTTACCTTCGTGACATCAAGAGCCGCATCCGAATTATCCTCCCAACGGCGGCAATTGTAGACGACATCGTAGATCCGCCCGATTTGGTAGTCTCGTGACACCCTCAGACCGACCGCATAGTCCTCACCGTACTTGGTCGTCGGGAAGTTGATTTTTCTGAGCATCGGCACATAAAAACCTCTCGGGGCGCCAAGCCCATTTATCCTCAAAGCGTTGTTACGCCCATTTTCAGGAGTCCACTCCCGATGGTCGATGATCCCGGGCGGCAAGGTGTTCAGATCGAAGTCGGTCATGCGATAAGTCCCGACCACCATGGCACACTTCTGCGAATAGAAGGCGTCAACAAACTTCTGGACCGTGTTCTCATCGTAATAGATATCGTCGGAATCAAGCTGAATGGCGAATTTGCCACATGCCGGATGATGAATGGCGGCATTCCAATTGCCCCCGATCGCATGATAGGACTTATCCTGGGCAATGTAGATGAGCTTGGGATCGTCAAGGAAGCTCTTGATCACATCGACAGTCCCGTCCGTTGAATTATCATCCACCACAAAGACATTATATTTAAAAGATGTCTTTTGCCCAAGCGCCGACGAAAGTGCGTCTCCGATCGTCTTCACCCTGTTCTTGCATGGAATCACGACCGAGGCCTCATATTCAAAACCAGGGGCATCCAGGTCCACAGGCTCAAACTCCGGCTCCAGATAACCTCCGACATCCTTGAGATGGCTGGTACAAACCTTCTCCATCTCGATCTGGACGGCGCGGTTCTTCGGATCCACATAATCGAACAGCTTCTCCCCCGACTTGCGTGTGTCGGTCTCTATCTCATAATAAAGGTACTCATTGATGTGGACCAGGCTTCCTTTTTGCGAAACCTTGAGACGGAGGTCATATAATCCGGCATACGAATAATCATCGCGCATCCTGCCCACGGCCTCCTTGAAAGCATCTGTCCGGAATATCAGGACAGACCCGAAATCGAAATCGTCCCGAAGTGCCCCCGCCTGGCAATCAATGACAGGAGCGAAAGCCCTCTCCCCCGCTATATCTTTTATATGGTCAGAATAGACCATGGCCGCGGAAGTGTCCTCAGCCACCGACAAGAACCGCTCAAGGGAATATTTTCCGAAACTTAAGTCGGTTGTCTTGGTGTACAGCATGATGAACGGAGCCTCGGCGCTCGAGGAAATCTGCCGCATCGCGGTGGTGCTCTTGAAAGAAGCCGCATCGATAGGAATCACCCTCGCGACCTCAGCTTCAGAAGTAAGATTACGCATCGTGACAGCGACCTGTGCGTCACTGACGTAAGGGATAAAACAGTCAATCCTTCGCATGATAAAACAACAATTGGTAAAGACAAAAGTAAGAAAATATCACTAAAGATTAATATATTTGTAAAATAGAGGATAATCATGACACTATGAATATGAAAAGGACTATCACTATTCTGGCAGTTGCCTTGGCGGCAGTGACCTTGTCCGCGCAGGAAACCCCGAGATGGCTCAGGAAGAGCGCTATTTCACCAGACGGAACTCAAGTGGCCTTCTCCTACAAAGGTGATCTCTTCACCGTTGGAGTGAACGGCGGCAGGGCTCTCCAGATAACCTCAAACAATGCCTACGACTCTGATCCGATCTGGACCCACGATGGAAAGAACCTAGTTTTCTCATCCTACAGGAATGGGTCCAAGGACATATTCATGACCTCGTCCCAAGGCGGCGCGCCCAAAAGGCTGACCGACTATTATGGCGATGAGACTCCCCTCTGCGTCCTCGAAGACGGGAGGATCCTTTATTATTCAAGCTTCCAGCCAGACGCCCGCTATGGGGGTTTCCCCGGTTCCGGGCAGGTCTGGCAGGTCGACGCCGAAGCGGGAAGGCCTTTGCTGGTGACCTCGCTTCCCGTCATGAATATGTCGGTAAACGCTTCAGGAGAAGTCCTTTATGAGGATTATAAGGGATATGAGGATCCGCTCAGGAAGCACCACACTTCTTCGGTCACCCGAGATGTCTGGTTTTATCAGCCTTCTGCCGCGCAGGGCGCGAGGTTCAGAATAGACGGCAACGGGACCTTCTCCAAACTCAGCGCCTTCAATGGCGAGGACCGGAATCCCGTGTTCGCCGCGGACGGAAAGACCTTCTACTTCCTCTCCGAGCAGGACGGAACCATGAATGTCTACAAGTCATCAGTGAAGGAAGCCGGTGTCTCAAAGCAGCTTACAAAGTTCAAGGACAACCCTGTAAGGTTCCTTTCGGTCGCCGGGAACGGCACCCTTTGCTTCTCATGGAATGGAGACCTTTACACAATGAAGGAAGGTGGCCAACCCACCAAGATTCCGATCACCGTCGCCAAAGACGACACCGAGAAGGATACGGAATACATAACCCTCTCGCAGGCTTCTTCCATGGACGTATCCCCCAACGGGAAAGAGATCGCCTTGGTCATAAGGGGCGATGTGTTCGTCACTTCGGTTGAATACAGGACGACAAAGCGGGTGACGAATACTCCTGAGCAGGAAAGGAATGTCAGCTTCTCGAAAGACGGACGCACCCTCTACTACTCCTCGGAAAGGGATGGTCACTGGGGCATCTGGAAGACAACCCTCGCTGACAAGGATGAGAAATATTTCACCTATGCCACCAAGTTCTCCGAGGAACTCGTCACTTCCCCCGATGAGACCTGCTTCCAGCCCGACGTCTCTCCGGACGGAAAATGGATAGCGTTCCTCAGGGACAGGACGGAGCTTGTCATCAAATCGACCAAGGACGGGAAAGAGAAATCCCTGCTCAAAGGCACGAATTATTCATATCAGGATGGAGACCAGAGTTTCGAATGGAGTCCGGACAGCAACTACCTTCTTTCTCTATACCAGGCTAACGGCGGCTGGAACAACTCCGACGTCGCCCTCATCGACATCGAGACGGGAGAGATCACGAACCTGACCGAGAGCGGCTATTCCGACGGGAATTTCAAATGGTCGCTCAAAGGCCACGCGATGACCTGGGAGTCAGACAAGAACGGTTATCGCAGCCATGGCAGCTGGGGAGCCGAGACTGACATCTACATCATGTTCTTCGACGGGAAGGAGATGATGAAATTCTCCCGCGACAAGGAAGATGAGGAGATTGCCAAGATTCTTGAGGAAGGAGCCAAGGAGAAGACTGAGAAGCAGATAGCCAAAGAGGAAAAGAAAGAGAAGAAAGACTCCATCAAGCAGGCCGAGAAGCCGGAGAAACTCAAGCTCGAACTTCAGGACAGAGACACCAGAATCGTCAGGTTGACAAGAGGTTCAGGGAGGCTCGGGGATTTCCACCTTACCCAGGACGGAGCGAAACTCTACTATGTCACAAGACTTGAGAGCGGAAGCGACCTTTGCGTCATGGATCTCAAGAAAGGAGACATCCGTGTCATAAAGAAAGGCGTCTACGGATCAATAGTCCCCTCTCCCGACGACAAGACTCTCTACATTTTCTCCGGAGGATCAATATCCAAGATAAATGTAGCCTCGAACGCGATAACTCCCATTCCTTTTGCCGGAGAATACGAGTTCAAGCCAGGGGCGGAAAGGGATTATCTTTTCGGTCACGTTTGGAAACAGGTTGACGAGAAGTTCTACGATCCAAAGATCCATGGAATCAATTGGGCTTCCTACAGAGACAACTACGCCCAGTTCATGCCCTACATCGAGAACAACTTTGATTTCCAGGATCTTCTCTCAGAGATGCTTGGAGAGTTGAACGGATCCCACACCGGAGCCAGGTTCAGGCCAAGGGGCGAGTTCAACATGGGCTGGCTTGGAGTGATCTACGACTTCGACTATGAAGGCGACGGGCTGAAGATAGCCGAAACCCTTCCGGGCGGAGCCCTTCTTCTTGCGGATCCTGAGATCAAAGCCGGTGATCTGATCGTTTCCATTGACGGAGAGCCGATCAAGGCTGGCAAGAGCTGGTTCAAGCTGCTCCAGAACAAGGCCGGGAAGAAGACGGCGGTCGTGGTCAGGAAAGGAGGCAAAGATGTTGAGCTGTTTGTCAAGCCTTCCGGATCCGAAAGCAACCTGATGTACAACAGGTGGGTCAGGAACCGTGAGAAGATGACCGACGCCCTCTCTGGAGGTAAAGTAGGCTACACCCATGTCAAAGGCATGGACTCTCCGAGCTTCAGGGAAGTATATTCAAAGCTGCTCGGTAAATACAGGACTGCCGATGCCGCCGTCGTCGACACCAGGCACAACGGTGGAGGCTGGCTCCATGACGATCTCGCCACCCTGCTGGGAGGCAAGGAATATATTCGATTCACTCCAAGGGGACAATATATTGGCAGTGAGCCGTATAACAAATGGAACAAGCCATCTTGCGTGCTCATGTGCGAGGACAACTACTCGGACGCTTGCGGTTTCCCTTACACCTACAGGGCATTGGGGCTTGGCAAACTCATCGGCATGCCGGTACCAGGCACAATGACCGCTGTCTGGTGGGAGACCATGCTCAATGGTATGGTCTTCGGAATACCGCAGGTCGGAAGCCTTGGTGTCAAAGAAGGACGGTACCTTGAGAATATGCAGATCGAGCCTGACATCAAGGTTGATAACGATCCTGCCTCCACCCTCCGAGGAGAGGACCGCCAGCTCGAGGCCGCTGTTAAAGAAATGATGAAAACAAGATAATCTATATGGACAAGAAAGTTGTAATCATCCCTACTTATAACGAGAAAGAGAACATAGAGGCGATTATCCGTAAAGTGTTCACTCTCGAAGGTGAATATAACATCCTGGTCATCGATGATGGTTCCCCGGACGGGACAGCATCGATCGTGAAGACGATGATGAATGAGTTCCCACAGAGGCTGTTCATCATTGAACGGTCTGGCAAACAAGGGCTTGGCACAGCCTACATCACAGGCTTCAAGTGGTCCCTGGAGCACGTGTACGACTTCGTCTTCGAGATGGATGCGGACTTCTCACACAACCCGGACGACCTTCCGAAACTCCACGCCGCATGCGCCGAGTGCAAAGGAGTCGCTGTCGGCTCACGTTACTGCGACGGAATCAGTGTCGTCAACTGGCCAATCGGCAGGATTCTGATGTCCTATTACGCCTCGAAATATGTCAGGTTCATCCTCGGGATGAAAGTCCACGACTGCACCGCCGGGTTCAAATGCTACAGCAGGGAGTGCCTTGAGGCCATAGACCTTGATGACATCCAGATGAAAGGATACGGCTTCCAGATCGAGATGAAATACACCGCCTACAGGCTCGGGTTCAAGGTCGCGGAGGTTCCTATCATATTCGTGAACCGAAAGCTCGGAACCTCAAAGATGAGCAGCGGGATCTTCGGCGAAGCCTTCTGGGGCGTCATAAAGTTGAGATTCAGGAAGTTCCACCGCAAAGGACAGTAATGATTCTCCTTAAAAACGCCACATTGGTGACGGGAGCCTCCGCCATGAAAGGGGCTCTCGGCATCGATGGTGAGTTCATCTCCGGAATATGGGAGGAAGTCCCTGATATCCCCGGAGCTGAAGTGATCGACCTGGAAGGCCGCGTCCTTATGGCCGGGGGCATCGACGCGCATGTCCATTTCAGGGAGCCAGGAATGACATCGAAGGCCGACATCGGTAGCGAGTCCGCGGCAGCGGTCCTCGGAGGTATTACCTCTTTCATCGACATGCCCAACAACTCCCCTGCCGCCACCACAATGGAAGCCATTGAATGGAAGCTCGATAGGGCCAAGGAAACCTCGTCCGCTAATTACGGTTTCCACATCGGCGCCACGAACTCCAATGCCTCCCAGATCCGTGAATATATCGGGAGCGGGAAGGGAGACAGATTCGGCGGAATCAAGGTATTCATGGGCTCCTCGACCGGCAATATGCTGGTGGACAGGGAGAACGCCCTGGAAGACCTTTTCATGATCATAGGCAAGACCATTCTGATCCACAGCGAAGACGAGAGCATCATAAAAAGGAACCTGGCGAATGCCAGGGCCACATTCGGAGAAGATATTCCTTTTGAATACCATCCGATGATCCGGAGCCGGGAGGCCTGCGTCAAGTCCACAGCTAAAGCTCTTGAGCTAGCCGTCAAGCACGGGACAAGGCTCCATGTCCTCCACATCTCGACCATTGACGAGGTCGACATGATACGCCAGGCTAAGAAAGACAACCCCTTGATAACGGCTGAGACTTCCGCCAACTACCTATGGTTCAGCGACAAGGATTATTCCCAGATGGCCTGGAAACTAAAATGCAATCCAGCTGTCAAGGCAGCCGAAGACAGGAAGGCGCTCATCGAGGCTTTGAGGGACGGCACGATAGACACAATCGGTTCTGACCATGCTCCGCATCTGATTGAGGAAAAGCTCAAACCCTATCTTGAATGCCCTTCCGGCTTGCCTACCATCCAGCAATCACTTGCCGCCGTCCTCACTATAGCCAGAGATAATGGCATTCCTTTGACCAGGATAGCTTCCGCGTTCTCCGAGAGAGCGGCGGAGATATTCGGAATAGAAAAACGGGGATTCCTTAAACCTGGTTATAAGGCCGACCTCATAGTCATCGACCCCGACAAGGAATTCATCGTCGGGAGACCGGCCCACAAATGCGGATGGAGTCCCTATGAGGGAATGACCATGAGAGGTTCCATTGATATGGTCTGGGTAAACGGACGACTGGCAGCAATCTCCGGAAGGCCCGCAGAAGGCATGCGAGACTCCGCTGCGGAGCCGCTGAGTTTCCGGACTAATTAGACAGCCTTAAAGATATCCTGTTCCTTTCAAGGTCGACGTTCAGCACGCTGACCTTTACCTTTTGGTGGAGTTTCAATTTCGCGCCCCTCATCTGCGAGACATGGATGAGTCCGTTCTCATGGATCCCGATGTCAACGAAAGCTCCGAAAGCCGTGATATTGGTCACAATACCAGGGAGTTCCATTCCCGGCTTCAGGTCATCTATCTCGTGGATGTCATCAGCGAAACTGAACTCCTGGGCTTCCTGACGGGGATCAAGGCCAGGTTTGGCAAGCTCTTTCAAGATGTCGTTTATCGTCGGCAAACCAAACTCCCCTTCCACATAATCCGACGGTTCGATTTTCTTGATAAGTGTCTCATTCCCCACAAGTTCCTTGGTGGTGACACCGAGATCTGAGGCCATCTTGTCGACGATGTGGTAGCATTCGGGATGGACGGCGGAATTATCCAAAGGGTTGGCCGCGCCATGTATCCGAAGGAAACCAGCGCACTGCTCAAATGCCTTCGGGCCCAGTTTTGGCACCTTATGGAGTTGCCCTCGAGAAGTAAAGCTTCCTTCCTGATTCCTGTAGGCCACTATATTCCCGGCAAGCGCCGGACCTATGCCGGACACATAACTCAACAAATACGGACTTGCGGTGTTGAGATTGACTCCGACGCTGTTCACACAGATCGCGACCGTATTGTCCAGTTTCTCCCGCAGAAGGTTCTGATCCACATCATGCTGATACTGGCCGATACCCAAGGACTTAGGGTCGATCTTGACCAGTTCCGCCAGCGGATCCATCAGACGGCGGCCGATCGAGACGGCTCCCCTGACGGTCACATCCTCATCCGGGAATTCCTTGCGGGCCACCTCGGAGGCTGAATATATAGAAGCCCCATCCTCGCTGACCGTATAGACTTTGACATTTTCCGGGATTCCGACCTTTTTAACGAAATCCTCCGTCTCCCTTGAAGCGGTTCCATTTCCTATGGCGATGACCTCAACGCCATATCGCTCAATCATTTCCGAGACGGCCATGATCGACTTGACCTTCTCACTCTGAGGCGGATGAGGATAGATGATCGTGTGATAAAGCAAATTACCGTGCTCGTCAAGACAGGCGATCTTGCATCCGTTTCGGAAACCAGGGTCTATGGCCATGGTCCTTTTCTGGCCCACAGGAGGAGAGAGCAACAACTGAGTCAGGTTCTCTCCGAAGACGGCGATCGACTCAACATCGGCCTTTTCCTTGGCTTCTTTCAGGACCTCGTTGGAAATCGACGGCTCAAGCAGACGCTTGAAAGAGTCATCAACAGCCTCCCTGATCTGCTCCGCGAGTTTCGGCCCCGGATATTTCTTTTCCTGGCAGAAATCATAGTAGATCTTGTTGCCGCATTTCTCCGGATCGGCATCCAGACCGACTGTGAGGAATCCCTCTTTCTCAGCCCTGAGAATGGCCAAAAGATTATGGGAGGGAATCCGCTGGAGCGGCATCGAGAAATTGAAGTAGGCCCTGTATTTGGAGGCTTCAGGATTGGAGGAAGCCGCCTTGGTGGTCTTTGACTCCACCCGGCGGGTCCGGAATATCTGACGCAACGTATCCCTCACCTTTGCCGATTCAGAAAACCGCTCCGCAATTATGTCCCTGGCCCCGGAGAGAGCCTCCTGGACATCCGCCACCTTCTCTCCGACATATTTCCTGGCCTCTGATTCAGGATCCGAGACCTGCAGGTTCCACATCTTGTCCGCCAGCGGCTCAAGACCTTTCTCCTTCGCCACGGTGGCCCTGGTCCTGCGCTTTGGCCGATATGGCAGGTAAAGGTCCTCCAACTCACTGGAAACAAGGCAGTTTTCAATCATGGACTTCAATTCGTCCGTCAATTTCCCCTGTTCCTCTATAGTCGACAGGATTCCAGCCTTACGCTTCTCCATCTCGGAGAAAACCTCGTTCCAATGCTTCACTTCGGCGACAGCCGCATCGTCCAGTCCACCGGTCTTCTCCTTGCGGTAACGGCTGATGAACGGAATCGTGGCACCTTCCTCAAAAAGACTGACACAGTTTTCGACTTGCCAGTCCTTGACGCCCAGCTTCCGGGCGATTTCATGGATATAAAGGGTTTTCATCTTAATCTTGAGAGAAAATCTTAAGCTCGTCACGGTACGCCGAGAATATCTTGGACTTGGAGACGAAACCGATGTAAGCGCGATCGGACCGGCGCACAACCGGAAGATTCCAAGCGGACGTGGACTCGAACTTACGCATCACGGAGTCCATGCTCTCGTCTTCATACACATAAGCCGTCGCGCTCCGCATGAAGTTGAAGACATGCATGGTTTCATATTCAGAAGTCCTGAACATGTCTTTCCTGATGTCCTCGAGAGACACATATCCCTGAAAACGGCCTTTTGAGTCCACCACCGGAAATATATTCCTGTTAGACTCGGAGACGACCTCAACGAGACGGCCGAGAGTGTCGTCGATCTTTACGGATGAGAAGTCATTCTCTATCACGTCGTTGACCTTCAAAAGCGTTAGCACGGCCTGATCACTGTCATGGGTCAGGAGCTCACCTCTCTGGGCGATACGCTTGGTGTAGATCGAATACTTCTCCACAAGTCTGGTAGTTCCGAAAGCGATCGTCGCGGTCAGGATCAGCGGAAGGAGAAGCTCGTACCCTCCGGAGATCTCAGCGATGAGGAAGATCGCCGTCATAGGGGCCTGCATGACTCCTGACATGAGGCCTGCCATACCGACCAGCACGAAATTTTGTTCGGGCACAGAGAGTGAAGTCCCCGACAACAAGAGGTTTATGGTCCTTGCCACGAAAAAGCCCGCGATGGCCCCGACAAAAAGCGTAGGGCCGAAAGTTCCTCCCACTCCCCCGCCGGCATTGGTCATCGTCATAGAGAAGACTTTCAGAAGCAGGATGAGAAGGAAAAACACCGGCACCGACAATGGGCTCCTTGACAGGAACGCCAGAGGAGTCTGACCTTCGAGGGACAGCTCATGACCATTCAGCAGCACCCCCAGGGAATCATAGCCTTCCCCATATAACTGGGGGAAAAGGAAGATCAGGAGTCCAAGTCCCAGAGCGCAAAGTCCCCACCTGAGGTAAACGTTGCCGATCTTTCCGATCTTGTCCTCAAGCCAGAGAGTCGTCCTGATGAAATAGATCGAGCATCCGCCGCAGAATAGCCCCAGGATCAGGTAGAAAGGGATATTCGCCAGATTAAACGGCATCAGGGCGCACTGGAAAGGCGTTGATTTTCCCAAGAATATGTAGGAAATGACCGTAGCCGAAACCGTCGAAAGGAGCAGGGGCATCATCGAGTTCATGGAGATATTGAAAAGGAGTATCTCCAGGACGAAAAGCACGCCAGCCAATGGAGCCTTGAATATTCCCGCGACAGCGGCGGCGGCCCCGCAGCCCAGAAGGACCGTCATGCTCCTGTAGGACATCCCGGCCTTGCGGGCGAAATTGGATCCTATCGCCGCTCCTGTGTAGACTATAGGGGCCTCCGCTCCGACGGAACCTCCGAATCCGATGGTGACGGAGCTTGCCACGATGGAAGACCAGGTGTTGTGGGGCTTAATGCGGGAATCATGCCTTGAGACAGCCTGCAAAGCCTTCGTGACACCATGCCCTATATTGTCTTTAATAATAAACCTGCAGAAAATGAGCGCCAGCAGCATTCCGACGCCAGGCAGGATAATATAGTAAACCGCGCCATTCCAAACATTTCCGAAGACGCCACCCAATCCTCTTTGGATCAAGCTGATGAGCGTTTTCAAGACCACCGCGGCAAGACCCACGGTGATCCCGACGGCAATGCTCAGAACCAACAGCTGGTTCTTCTCTGAAAGGCGCGAGAACGGACTCATACAAAAGCCCTTTTACATTCCCAGACCGCTTATGATGCCGAATGAGATCGACTTGAACTGAGGACCATAACCGGCCTCGAACTGAGTCACGGGGCAATACTTGACATAGACACCGACTCCACCGTATGACAGCGCTCCGAAGACATTATAAGTGAAAGGATTTGTCTTTATCTGCTTGGAAAAGTGCTCTCCGTTCTTCCACTCCTTGACAGTCGCCCCATCCTTGCTTTCTCCCTTGAACCTGCTGATAGCCGGGAAGTTATACTCTGCGGCGGCACCCAGTCTCAAGGTAAACTTATCGAATCTCTGCTCGAATGCGAGCGGAACGGAAAGTGTCCTGACGGAAAGACGGGATCTCTTTATTCTCTTGAGACCGGATCCCTCCATCGAAGCGATCGAAACCTTCTCCTTGGAAGCGTCAGGCTGCCAGAAATAAGTGTTCCTGAGACGATAGTAATCCCAATCGAAATCCACGCCCAAGGTAAACATGCCTGTCTCGTAAGGATTGACACGCAGTTCGACTATATTCATGAAGAACTCGGTGAGAGCCTTCCCTTTGTTGGTCTCGAAATCAGAATCGGCATTCAGAAGGTTGTGATCGCCGAAAGCGACATAACTGATGGTTTCCGCGGAAAAGATGCCCTTCCTGATTGAGAAGTCAGCATTCTCTCCAAATTCGAAGTTACCCTGGTTACCCTGCGCGGAAAGAGTCAGACAGAATAACGTAGCCACGGCGATGCTTGAAATAATCTTTTTCATGCGATTAAATTAATTGATATTAATGACTTTGTGATAATTTTCTGAATTCCTTGACAGCTTTGGCCATCTGCTTCCGGAAAGACGGACTTGTCTGGAGTTTGTCATAGGCGATACTGGCGGCAGCCCTGCTGGCATCCACATCACTCTGCCAGTGAGCCCCGACGATCACCCGGCTCTCCCCATAATCCCAGCCGCGCTGGAAAATCTCATTGGCGGCCTCAGGATTGATTTCCGCCAGAAGAAGAGCGGCACTCCACCCTCGGATAGTGTGACCGGAAGGATATGACCCCTCCCCTCTTAATTCATCTTCTTCCCATGGGGTCAGGATATGGTCATCAAAATATTCAAAAGGCCGCTGCCTCTTGAAATGCGCTTTCGGACGTATTCGTATAAGGTCGATAGTGGAGATGCTGGTTTCCAACAACTTCCAGATCTCTGGAGTGGTTTCTTCAGAGACTGTCATTCCGAACTGATCCTTGAAAGACCCGAACAACGCTTCAAGACTCCAGACCGCGTCACTGCTGGCGACAGCTGCCCTGACGGAGTCCGCCCTCTGGGCCCTTCCCCAGAAATAACGGATGGAATCGTACTGGAACTCCAAGCTCCCCCGATCTGGCGGAGCCGGAAGGCACTTGACCAGATCAGGCATCTGATCAATTGTGAAATACGTCTCATCCGCCGGCCCGTTTCCCTGGACAGATCTCCTGACGGCGCAGGAGGTCGACAAGACAAACATCAATGCGACGGCCAGAAGACCGGCATATTTCCTCAATCCCATACTCCTATGACCCATAAACTTGATTTAATTCGCTAATTTAAGAATTATTCGATAAAAAGAGTTATTTTTGATAGCATGAAACGGTTAATAATCGCATTGGGATCCGCCATTCTGCTGGCACTGATCGGGATTTTCGGAATGAACCAGATGAAACAGAATGGTCCAAGGGGAAGAGTCATCTCCCCTGCCGGGTCAAGAATCATAGTCGAGGAGATGAGTTATTACATCAGCGGAGAGAAAATCTTCGGCAAGGTTTTCAAGCCAGCTGACGAGAATGGCAACTTCCCCGACTCAACAGGCCAGATGCCACTGTTGGTCTATTTCCATGAGCCTCTGAAGACAGAATGGCCGGAAAGCATCATCAAGTCACTTGTCCCTGAAGGCCTGATAGGCTATGCATGCGGATTCAGAGGGAGTGAGAAGGATGCGGAGGCGCTGGTCAGAAGGCTCCGCAAGGAAAAGAATGTGCTTGACGACATGGTGTTCATCATCTGCGACTCCGCTTGCGGAGACGACGTGGTCAAGGCGGTCGCCAAGCTAGGTCATAAAGTCCAGGGGCTAGTCCTGGTCGAGCCCGCGTTAACTGGCAAAGCCCGTGAGATTTACATCCGCTATTCCAAGGAATTCCTCACGATAAACAGCGCCGCGAAAAGTAACGCCGTGTCCATGATCGAGGACTACCTTGAGGAGAGAGGGGCACTGAAATGAGAAAGATCAGGTTCGGAATAGTAGGCACGGGGCGCATAAGCGACTGGGTACTGAAAGGAGCTTTTTTGGAGCCTCGTTTCGAGGCCTCGGCAGTATGTTCCCGCACAAAGGAGAACGCGTTGGCCTTTGCCGCCAGCCACAATATTCCCAAGACATTCACGGACATCGACGAGATGGCTTCCGACCCTTCGATCGACGCCATCTACATCGGCACGCCGAACCACACCCATCACGACATCGCGATCCGTTGCATGAATATGGGCAAGCACGTGCTTTGCGAGAAGCCGTTGGCTTCCAACGCTTTGGAGGTCAGTGAGATTATCGCCGTGGCAAAGAGGAACGGCGTGGCCCTGATGGAGGCGATGATCTCGACCTTGAGCCCCAACTTCCGGATGGTCCAGGAACGGATTAAGGAGATGGGGCCTGTCAGGAATTATTCCGGAGTGTTCTGCCAATATTCCTCGAAATACGACCTGCTGAAGCGGATCCTCGCCGGCGAGGATGACTCTCCCGTCCCTAGCTCCTTCAATCCCGACCGCTCCGGCGGAGCCTTGACTGACATCGGAATATACCCGATCTACCCTATGGTCGCCCTCTTCGGGATGCCCAACGGGATCAAGGCTAATGTACTGACAGTCAATGTCCCGACTTCAAGAGGAATGAGTCCGATCGATCTTCAGGGCGCCGTCCTTTTTGAATATGACGGGATGACCGCCAGCGCGGTCTATTCCAAGATCGCCGACTCAAGACTCCGCACCGAGATTTCCTGCGACAAGGGAATCATCTCGCTGGACCAGATCCATATCACCCGCCAAGTGGAGCTCATCCAAAGAGGAGCGCCGACTTCGGGAAGGTCAAGCGGTCCAGCCAAGGAAGACATCACCGTTCCTTGCGATCCGGACGAGTACCTTTGCGAGTTCAAGGAGTTCATTGACATCATCGAAAACGGCTCCATTGAGTCCCGCAACAACTCCCTGGCCAATTCCCTGTCCGTCGCCCGCATCATGGACGAAATCCGCCGCCAGGCCGCTATCACCTTCCCCGCCGACTAGATTATCAGCTTCCAGCTCTTGCCCCCAGCCAAAAAGCCGCACGGGGATATGCCCCCCATGGTCGATCTGGTTGGCCACCCATCCTGCCAGCCTGAGCGTTCCTATCGTCCCATTTTGATGGACGTAGGGATCAATATCGGCCATATTTGCTCTTTGCGTCCAAGCGTTTGGGACGATAGGAACGGTAGATCCTTCGCTTCGCTCAGGATGACAAGGATAGTCGCTCAGGATGGCAGGGCCGGCAGGCCCGAGAATTCACTGGCCGCCGAGGCGGGAGAAGAAGGTGAGGACGTCTTCCCAGGTCTTGAAGGCGTCGGAGCCGAAGTGGACAAGCGTACCCATAAAGTCCTGGCCACCAGCCGATTCCGGTTCAGTGTCAATCAGATAATCAGCCAGAATCAGATTCTTATGATTGCAGATCTCTACCCGGTTCCAGACCGGCACGCCAAGATTGTCCTCGCACCAGCGGAATACTTCCTCGCACTTTCCTGGACAATTGTAATCAACCGACGCGACAATATGGACCTCATAACTCCGGCACAAGGCCTCGACCGCTCCACGGAAACCGCTCGAATGATTCACAAGCCTGTCACTCAATGAAATGAACAAGACAGGCCGTGACACTTCATTCTGCCGGTCATCAATCCTCTGGATCACAGGAAGAAGGGAATGGACAATCACCGAGTCATTAAGATGGTGCTCCCCGTCGAAATGAATAGCCTGCGGATAGTGTTCCCGGAACAGATCAAAGGTGTGAACAAGATTGTCACGAGTTCCGAATAAGCCAAAGACACGGTCACGATCTTCCACAGCCTTGGCAAAACAATGTGACGAGACCTCCCTGAAATGCTCCAAAAGAGTCTTGGTGACAAGGAACGAAGTCTCCCCATCAGCCCTTTTATTATGGAATTCCCTGCGGCCTAAACCATTGTTTTTCAGCAGAGTGTCAGCAAGTTGGAAAGCAGGATTCACAATGATCCGGTCGATCCCGTAAAGCATCTCGGAATACATCCCACCCATCGAGGTGCCGATGACCAAATCCGGTTTTTCCGAAGCCACGACCGAACTGAGCAACGCCATCGCCTCCTCCGGCTCAACAGGAAGGTCAGGGGCAATAACGGCCGCGTCGGGCAGGAGCAGCCGGAGCGTATGAACGCTCCCAGTCTGTCCGCTCGACGCGAATCCATGTACATAAAGAATTGTCTTGCCGGCCATCAGGCCCGGCCTGGCATATTCATAAAGTTCCATTACTCAGCCTCTTCGACAGCACGGAAAGCGGAAAGGCTCTCCTTGTCGAAGCCCATGATGTAGGAGCTCTTGCCGGCCACGGTCTCGCAAGCCATCTGGCAATAGACCTTGGCGGACTTAAGGAACATGTCAGGTGCGACGGTGGCGTCACGCAAAAGGAGCAGTGACATCACGATCTCGCCGGTCATGTCGTAGAGCCTGCGGGCCAGGAAGTCCTGCAGCTCAGCATCTCCAGCCTCACGGACCTTGGCAACGCACTCGGAAAGGATCTGAGCGCAGCCAGCGATCTTATTCTTGAGCGGAACCAGCTCAGGCAGAACATCTTCAGCGAGCATATCGTTGATGATATTCTGATATGTACCGTTGGTGATGTAGCGGATAGCGGCAACCACCTGAAGCTGAGTAGTACCCTCGTAGATCGAGAATATGCGGGCATCACGATAAAGCCTCTGGCTCTTGTACTCCATGATGAAGCCGGAACCTCCATGGACGGAAATGGCGTCGTAGGCGTTCTGGTTGGCATATTCGGAAGCCATACCCTTGCAAAGAGGAGTGAAGGCGTCGGCCAGGCGGCTGTAGGTCTTCATCTCTGCCCTCTCGTCAGCCTCAAGTTTGCGTTCCCTCTGGATGTCCTCAAGGGCCTTGTAGATATCGACATACCTTGAGGTTTGGTAAAGCAGCGAACGGCTGGCATCGAGCTTCGCCTTCATACGGCTGAGCATATCGTAAACCCCAGGGAACTTGTTGATCTTCTGACCGAACTGGGCTCTCTCGGCGGCGTATGCGACAGCCTCATTGTAAGCCTCCTGGCTCAGACCGACGCTCTGCGCGCCGATTCCAAGACGGGCACCATTCATAAGGGCCATGACGTACTTGATGAGGCCAAGCCTTCTCTCGCCGCACAGCTCAGCACGAGCATCCTTGTAAGTCAGCTCGCAAGTCGGGGAACCGTGGATACCGAGCTTATGCTCGATGTGGCGAACGTTGACTCCACCCTGACGCTTGTCGTAGATGAACATCGAAAGGCCGCGGCCGTCGCGTGTCCCTTCCTCGCTACGGGCCAGAACCAGGTGAATATCAGAGTCTCCATTGGTAATGAACCTCTTCACTCCGTTAAGGAGCCAGCATCCCTGCTCCTCGCTCCAGGTAGCCTTGAGCATAACGCTCTGAAGGTCGGATCCGGCGTCAGGCTCAGTGAGGTCCATGGACATGGTCTCACCGGCGCAGATGCGAGGGATGAACTTCTGCCTCTGCTCCTCGCTGCCGAACTCATAAAGGGTCTCGGCGCAGCTCTGAAGGCTCCAGATGTTCTGGAAGCTGGAGTCGGCGGCGGAGATGACCTCGCTCGCCATACTGAATATCGTCTCAGGAGCGTTGAGTCCGCCGTAACGGCGAGGCATGGTAACTCCCCAAAGACCCGCAAGGCGGACAGCCTCCATATTCTCAACAGTCTTGGAGGCATATTTCATACGCCCGTTCTCGAGGTGAGGTCCCTCAAGATCAACATCTTCCGAGTTGGGAGCGATGGTGTTGGCGGCGATGTCACCCGCGATCTCGAGCAAGCGACGATAGTTCTCGATGCAGTCCTCGTAGTCAACGGGAGCCTCCTCGTAGCGCTCTTTCTCGGAATATCCGCGCTCCTTGAGCTCGGCGACCCTGCGCATGAGGGGATGATTAAGGTGGAATCCGATCTCCGGATGGTCAGTATAGTAATTTGCCATTGCTTGTCCTCCTTATTTGCTGTTCTGCTTGTAGTACTTGATGAGTTTCGGCACAACCTCCTCGACGGGGCCCGTGATAACGTAATCGGCGATCTTGTTGATCGGAGCGTCCGGGTCGGTGTTGATGCTGATGATGATACCGCTGTCCTGCATTCCGGCGATGTGCTGGATCTGGCCGCTGATACCGCAGGCGATATAGACCTTCGGATGGACGGTCACACCAGTCTGACCGATCTGGCGGTCATGGTCGCAGAAACCGGCGTCCACGGCGGCGCGGCTGGCGCCAACCTCGGCGTGAAGGACCTTCGCGAGCTCGAAGAGCATGTCGAAACCTTCCTTGCTGCCCATTCCGTAACCTCCGGAAACAACGATGGAAGCTCCCTTGAGGTTATGCTTGGCCTGCTCCACATGGTGGTCGAGGACTTTCACGACGTATGCCTCAGGTGAGACATATTCATTGACAGCGGGATAGACAACCTCTCCGGCAGCCTTGCCCTCGTAAACAGCCTTCTTCATGACGCCCGAGCGGACGGTCGCCATCTGCGGACGGTGGTCGGGATTGACGATCGTCGCGACGATGTTACCTCCGAAAGCGGGACGGATCTGGTAGAGAAGGTTCTCGTAGGTCTTTCCGGTCTTATTGTCAGTGTAGGGACCGATCTCAAGCTGGGTGCAGTCGGCGGTGAGGCCGCTGGTCAGGGAAGAAGATACCCTCGGGCCGAGGTCACGGCCGATCACGGTCGCTCCCATAAGGCAGATCTGCGGCTTCTCCTGCTTGAACAGATTGACAAGAATGTCAGTGTGGGGAGCTGAGGTGTAAGGGAAGAGTCCATCGCCATCAAAGACGAAGAGCTTGTCAACTCCGTAAGGAAGTATCTGATCCTCAACCTTTCCCTTGATTCCTGTGCCGGCGACAACAGCGTGAAGCTGGACTCCGAGCTCATCGGCGAGCTTGCGGCCCTTGGTGAGCAACTCCTGGGAGACCTCCATAACGGTCGTCCCTTCTATCTCGCAATATACAAATACGTTGTTCATGGCTCTATCCGATTATCTTCTCATCCAACAATTCCTTGATCATGCCCTCTATGTCAGCGTCGGAGGCGGTCAGATGCTTGCACTCCTTGGCCTGGAAGACGATATTCTGGACACTCTTGACCTTAGTCGGCGAACCGGCGAGGCCGCACTGTGAAGGATCCCCGTCAACATCGGCGACACTCCACTGGTTGAGAGTCAGGTAAGGGCGCTCCTCATAAAGCTCGGCGTAAGGAACCTCAGCGGGACGCTCCATGGGGCAGGAAGCCCTCTTGTATTTCATCACAAGCTTGGTGTTCTGCGGGCGGCAGGGAGCGGCGCTTCCGTTGACAGTGATAAGAGCGGGAAGCGGAACCTCCACAGTCTCAGCACCTCCGTCAATATGACGGCGAACAGTGGCCTTGCCGTCCTCAACCTTGATCTCCTCAGCGTATGTGACCTGGTTGAGACCGAGTTTCTGGGCGACCTGGGGGCCGACCTGGGCGGTGTCACCATCGATGGCCTGGCGGCCTCCGATCACGATGTCAACATCCCCGATCTTCTTGATCGCGGTGGCGAGAGCGTAAGAGGTGGCAAGCGTGTCAGCTCCGGCGAAGAGCCTGTCTGTCAGCAGCCAACCGGTGTCAGCGCCTCTATAAAGTCCCTGACGGATGATCTCCCCGGCACGGGGCGGGCCCATAGTGAGGACTCCCACGGTCGATCCGGGATTCTGTTCCTTGAGACGGAGGGCCTGCTCGAGAGCGAGAAGGTCGTCCGGATTGAAAATGGCGGGCAGGGCGGCGCGGTTGACGGTACCTTCGGCCGTCATCGCGTCCTTGCCGACATTCCTTGTGTCGGGCACCTGCTTAGCCAGGACAACAATTTTCAATTTCATATCGATACGAATAATTTAGTTTCAATCATGACCGCATCAACCGGCCAAACGGACAAATATACACATTTTTCGCCTTAAGACAAAAAAGGAGGTCTTTCCCCATAAATCGATAAAGTCAAAAAAAATGATTCATGGTTCGCGATTTTTCACTAAAATCGCGTCAACGAACTAACAGACAAATGGTAATACAACCCATCATAAGCGATAAAGAGGGCTAGTCCATGGCGGACTAGCCCTCTTTCGTTAACAGGGCACTTACACTTAACAAATATTCAACAAAATGAGTACAGACAGACTTGAATTGGTGAAGGGATCCTTCGAGAAGAAGGCCCTACCGGCGGATGTTCCCCAAAAGAAAGTCTCCGACTATTTCGGGGAACTGGTCTTCGACCGGGTAAAAATGCGCAAGTACCTTGACGCCAAAACTCTCGCCTCGCTTCTTGACTGTATCGACAACGGGGTATCCCTGGACAGGGAGACTGCTGACTTGGTCGCGAAGGGAATCAAAGAATGGGCGCTGGAGCACAATGTCACACATGTGACGCATTGGTTCCAACCCCTCACGGAAGGGACAGCCGAGAAGCACGACTCCCTCATCGACTATGACGGCAAAGGCGGGATCATCGAGACTTTCGACGGGTCTTCCCTGGTCCAGCAGGAACCTGACGCCTCCTCATTCCCCAGCGGAGGCATCAGGGAGACCTTCGAGGCGAGAGGCTATACCGCCTGGGACCCCACTTCGCCGGTATTCATCATGGATGACACTTTGTGCATCCCGACCGTGTTCATCTCCTACACCGGAGAGGCGCTCGACTACAAGACTCCTCTCAAGAAAGCCCTGAAAGCGGTCAGCGACGCGGCCGTCCCGATCTGCCGCCTGTTCAACCCCGATGTGTCAAAAGTGTATTCCTATCTCGGATGGGAGCAGGAATATTTCCTCGTGGATGAGGCCTTGTACGCAGCCAGGCCCGACCTGATGATCACAGGACGCACACTCATGGGACACGCCTCCTCCAAAAACCAGCAGCTTGACGACCACTACTTCGGAGCCATCCCGCCACGGGTCGCGGAGTTCATGAGAGACCTTGAGATCGCCGGGCACAAACTGGGAATACCGATAAAAACCCGTCACAACGAAGTTGCTCCCAACCAATTCGAGCTCGCGCCGATCTACGGCGAGGCGAACCTGTCAAACGACCAGAACCAACTCGTGATGAACCTCATGAGAAAGATAGCCAGGAAACACGGCTTCGTGGCGCTCCTCCACGAGAAGCCTTTCGACGGGATCAACGGTTCCGGGAAGCACAATAACTGGTCCCTCGGCACGGACACCGGGACGGCGTTGCTGGCTCCCGGAAAAGACGCCAAAGGCAACCTGCAATTCGTGACTTTCTTCGTGAATGTACTGGTGGCCGTCCAGAAACACAACGCCCTGTTGAAAGCCAGCATAGCAAGCGCCACCAACGCCCACAGGCTGGGAGCCAACGAGGCACCGCCGGCGATCATCTCCGCCTTCCTCGGCAGAACCATGACCGGGGTGCTCCGCAAACTGCTGGAAGTCCCTTCAGGGACTCCGATCGAGATCGCCGGGAAACAAGGCAAGAGCGTGGGACTTGTGGAAATCCCTGAGATATTCGTGGACAACACCGACCGCAACAGGACATCCCCATTCGCTTTCACTGGCAACAGGTTCGAGTTCAGGGCAGTGGGGTCGTCCGCGAACTGCGCCGGGCCTCTCACGGTCCTGAACGCTGCGGTAGCAATGCAACTAACTGACTTCAAGAAAGATGTTGACAAAAGGATGGCCTCAGGCGCCCCTCTGGACATAGCTGTCATGGATTCGCTGAAACCGCTGATAGCCTCTGTGATAGACACGGTATGCTTCGACGGCAACGGCTACTCTGACGAGTGGAAGGAAGAGGCCGCCAGGAGAGGGCTTGATGTCGAGACCAGCGTCCCGGAGATGTTCAAGGCCTTCACCAGCCCGGAGGCCTTGGAGATGTTCACCGCGACAGGGGTGTATTCCGAAAAAGAATTGGCGGCCAGGAATGAGGTCAAGTGGGAAACCTACACCAAGAAAGTCCAGATAGAGGCGAGGGTTATGGGACGGATGGCGATCAACCACATCATCCCCGCGGCGATTGAATACGAGACCGCTATCCTAAAGAACATGTCACTCTACAAAGATGTGTTCGGGGACTGTGGGAAACTGGTCACCGACAAAGAGATCCTCGACAAGATTTCCGGGCACGTGGAAGATATCAGGACAAAAGTGGATCGCATGAAAGAAGCCCGAAAGAAAGCCAACGTCATCGCCGATGAATACCACAAAGCTTTGGCCTACCGGGAAATAGCTGAAAGTCTGGCCGGGATTCGCCGCCCCATAGACAAACTCGAGGAGATCGTGGATAACCGCCTGTGGCCACTTCCCAAATACCGCGAACTGCTGTTCATAAGCTGAACGAGATGGAGACGAAATACATATTCATAACCGGAGGTGTGGCCTCCTCCCTTGGCAAAGGGATAATCAGCGCCTCGCTTGGGAAACTGCTGCAGGCCAGAGGCTATAAGATCACTATACAGAAGTTCGACCCGTACATCAACATAGATCCGGGCACACTGAACCCTTATGAGCATGGGGAATGCTACGTCACGGCGGACGGGCAGGAGACAGACCTGGACCTCGGCCATTACGAGAGGTTCACAGGGATACGGACGACCAGGGACAACAGTGTCACGACAGGCAAAATCTACCTGAGCGTAATTGAAAGGGAGAGGCGCGGTGACTACCTCGGCAAGACTATCCAGGTAGTGCCCCACATCACCGACGAGATAAAAAGGCGGATCCGCCTGAACGCTTCGAAAGAACCTTTTGATTTCGTGATCACCGAGATAGGGGGCACTATCGGAGACATCGAAGGACAGCCGTTCCTTGAGGCCATAAGGCAACTGAGGTGGGAGCTCGGACGGAACGCCCTGAACATCCACCTTACTTATGTTCCTTACCTTAGCGCCGCCGGAGAACTCAAGACCAAACCGACCCAGACAAGCGTCAAGCAGCTCCAGGGCCTTGGAATCCAGCCGGAAGTCTTGGTGCTGAGGACAGAACATGACCTCAGCGACGACCTGAGAGCGAAAGTCGCGCACTTCTGCAACGTGGAGGTTGAGGCGGTAATCCAAAGCCAGGATCTACCTTCAATCTATGAGGTTCCCCTCAACATGCTCCGTCAAGGGCTCGATGCCATCTGCCTGAAGAAAATGGGGATAGAGCCCGGACCGCCGCCCGAGCTGAAAGACTGGCGTTCCTTCCTTGAAAGAAGGCGGAACGCGTTGAATGTCTTGACGATAGGCCTTGTAGGGAAATACTCCCTCCAGGATGCCTACAAGAGCATCACTGAGAGTCTCACCCATGCCGGAGTCTATCGAGACAGGAAAGTAAAGGCCGTGTTCGTCAACAGTGAGGAGATCACCGCGGATAATGTGGCGGACAGGCTCGACGGTCTGGACGGCATAGTCATCTGTCCCGGATTCGGCCAGAGGGGGATCGAAGGCAAGATCATAGCCGCCGGATATGCCAGGACCCGCGACTTGCCGGCTTTCGGGATATGCCTCGGCATGCAGATGATGGTCATTGAATATTCACGGAACGTCCTTGGGCTCAAGGATGCCGACAGCATGGAGATGAACCCCGTCACCCCACACAACGTCATAGACATGATGGAGGAGCAAAAAAACATCACAAACCTCGGAGGCACAATGAGGCTGGGAGCTTACAATTGCCGTCTGGCAGAAGGCAGCAAAGCGAGAGCCGCCTATGGAGGAGCGGATCTCGTCAGTGAGAGGCACCGCCACCGCTACGAGGTCAACAACCATTTCAGGGATGCCCTTGAGGCATCCGGGATGAAATGCGTCGGGATCAATCCCGAGAACGATCTCGTTGAGATTGTGGAGGTTCCCTCGCACAGATGGTACATCGGGACTCAGTTCCACCCGGAATATTCCTCAACGGTGCTTTGTCCCCATCCCCTATTCATGGATTTCATAAAAGCATGCGCGGGAAATGACTGATCAGCTCAAACACGAATGCGGCGTGGCGATGATCCGCCTTCTCAAGCCGCTCGGATACTACCAGGACAAATACGGTACCGGCAGGTATGGCCTTGACAAGCTCTACCTGATGATGGAGAAGCAGCACAACCGCGGCCAGGAGGGTGCGGGAATAGCTTGCGTCAACCTGACAAATCCCCCAGGTGAGGAGTATATGTTCAGAGAGAGGGCAGAAGGCAAAGACGCCATCACCGAGATCTTCGGCAGGGTGGACAGTTCTTTCCAAGGCGAGCTGCTGATGGGACACCTACGATATTCCACGACAGGGAGATCGGGATTGTCATACGTGCACCCTTTCCTGCGCAGGAACAACTGGAGAGCCAGGAACCTCTGCCTGTGCGGCAACTTCAACATGACTAATGTCGATGAGATTTTCGAGGATATGGTCAGCCAAGGGCAGTCCCCCCGCATCTACAGCGACACTTACATCACTCTTGAACTGATGGGACACCGCCTGGACCGGGAGGTCGAGCGGAACTACATGAAGGCCAAGGAGGCCGGGAAAAAAGGTCTGGAGATAACACGGTTTATTGACGACAATGTCAAGATAGAGAACGTCCTCCGCTCCACGCTTGACAAATTCGACGGAGGCTATGTGATGTGCGGACTGACGGGTAGCGGCGAGATGTTCGCGATCAGGGATCCTTGGGGGATACGTCCGGCATTCTATTATAGGGACGATGAGGTAGTCGCCCTGGCCAGCGAACGGCCGGTCCTCCAGACTGTTTTCAATGTGGATGCCGGGGAAGTCCGCGAGTTGCCTCCGGGGGAAGCGCTGATAGTCAGGAAGAGCGGAGAGAGTTCGGTGGAGAGAATATTCTCCCAAAGAGGAGATTTCAAATGCTCATTCGAGAGGATCTACTTCAGCCGGGGGTCTGACTCGGACATATACCGGGAACGCAAAAAACTTGGGGAACTACTTGTCCCACAAGTTCTTGATGCGATAGAAGGAGACATCGGGAACACAGTTTTCTCATTTATCCCGAACACCGCGGAAGTCGCGTTCTACGGGATGGTCGAGGGCTTCAGGAGGATGGGGATGGATGTCCGGAGCGAGAAAGTCGCATGGAAAGACATCAAGCTGAGGACATTCATAACCGAGGCCGGATCAAGGGACGATCTCGCCTCCCATGTCTATGACATCACGTACGGCAGCCTCCGCCCGGGCAAGGACAACCTCGTCATCATCGACGACAGCATTGTCCGGGGAACGACACTCAAAGACAGCATATTCAAGATCCTTGACAGGCTCCATCCGAAAAAAATCGTCATGGTAAGTTCATCCCCGCAAGTCAGGTATCCGGATTACTATGGCATAGACATGCCGCGTCTTGAGGAACTCTGCGCTTTCAGGGCGGCGATGAAGCTATGGAAAGACAGCGGACAGGAAAATGAATTGATAGACTTGCGTAAGGAATGCGAGCTGGAACTCCAGAAGCCCACAGAGGACATGGCGAATCTGGTACGGGAAATCTACAAACCATTCTCCACCGGGATGATCAGCAAGGAAATGGCTCGAATGTTGCGGCCCGAAGGGATGGCCACACCCGTGGAACTCGTGTTCCAGTCGCTGGAAGGGCTTCATGAGGCTTGTCCCGCTCACCACGGCGATTGGTATTTCTCCGGAATATATCCGACTCCTGGAGGAGTGAAAAGAGTGACGGAGGCTCTGGTCAATTATTTGGAAAACAGCAATTTATAGCTTATGACAAGAATCATGTACGTGTGCCACGGCAATATATGCAGGTCCCCGATGGCCGAGTTCGTGATGAAGGCGCTGGTCCGCTCCAGAGGACTTGAGGAGGAGTATCACATCGAATCCGCCGCCGTCTCCGACGAGGAGACCGGCAACCCGATCTATCCCCCGGCCAAGCGCTGCCTGACCCAGCACGGGGTACATTTCGACAACTCCAAGACAGCGAGGAAAATAACCCCGGCTGATTACAACCGTTTCGACAGGATCATCTGCATGGACGCCTCAAACCTCCGGCTGATCAGGCGCATAATCCCTTCAGACCCGGATGGCAAGATCCATCTTCTGATGTCCTACACCGGACGGAGCCGGGATGTCGCCGACCCTTGGTACACAGGAGACTTCGAGACCACCTTCCAGGACATCCTGGAAGGCTGTGAGGCCATGCTCGCCGCAAGGCTGTAATTATTACAGCGCCAGTTCGGCGAAAATTCATATATTTGTAAATATGGTAGTGTTGATAACTGGCATCTCATCCGGTTTTGGCCGGGCTATGGCCCAGAGGCTCTCCGCCGAGGGTCACAAAGTCTATGGCACGCACCGCAATGCCGGGGAACGGATCCCGGGAGTGACTTACCTCAAGGCCGATATTACCGACGAGGAACAGGTCAACGCCACTGTGGACACGGTCCTTCAGAAAGAGGGCAGGATCGACGTGTTCATCAACAACGCTGGAATGGGATACGGCGGGCCATTGGAGTTCGCTTCTGTCGAGGACGCCAGAGCCCAGATGGACGTGAACTGGCTCGGAATGGTCCGTTTCCTGCGCCGGATCGTACCGATAATGCGAAGTCAAGGAGAAGGTAAGATCATCTGCGTCAGCTCAATAGGCGGACTTATGGGGCTCCCCTTCCAGGGCCTTTATTCGGCGAGCAAATTCGCCATCGAGGGCTATCTGGAGGCCCTGCGCCTGGAAACCAGGGACTTCGGGATAAAGGTGATAGTCATCGAGCCCGGAGACTTCTCGACAGAATTCACCTCCAGCAGGAAAGCAATCGCTGCCGAGGAAGTCCAGGCCGCATATCCAAAATACGCCGCTTCCCTCTCGAGCATCGAGCATGACGAGACTACCGGCCTGAAACCGGAATATCTCGCCGGCAAAATATCCAGGATCATTAAAGCCAAGAGACCCGCGAATCACTATGTTATCGCCTCACCGCTCCAGAAACTGGCTGTGCTCGCCAAACGGATTCTCCCGTCAAAACTGTTCGAAACGATTCTCGCCTGGTACTACAAACTCATCTAACATGGAACAATCCAATGAATTCACTTTCCGGCCGATGCGCCGGTTCAAGCAGGCGCTTCCACCAGAGGAGTGCCGGGATATTCTTGACAAGGCTTACCGGGGTTTCCTCTCAGTCATCGGTGACGGGGGTTACCCGTATTCCTTACCGATCAATTTCTACCACGAGGATGGGAAAGTCTATTTCCACAGCGCCATGCAGGGTCATAAGATAGACTCTCTAAGAGCTTGTGACAAAGCGTGTTTCACGGTTCTTGGAGAGCCAGAGAAAGAGCCCGGTGACTGGTGGTACCATGTCAAGAGCGTGATCTGCTTCGGCCGCCTCAAGGAGATCACTGAGGCCCCCAAACACGACGATATGCTAAGAAAGTTCGGCCGTAAATATTTCCCGGGAGAGGATTATCTCGAGAAAGAGATGGCCGAGAGCGCCCGCCACGCCGCCGTCCTGGAACTTACCATCGAACACATGACTGGAAAGTCTGTCAGGGAAAAATAGTCTTATCATGTTCAAGGTTAGCGAGATAATCACCACTCCCCCGACGGAGTTCTCTTCGGAACTGCAGAGAAAGGTTTACGAGACCTTTGCCTCGTTGGATATTCCTTTCGAGAGAGTTGACACCGATCCGGGCCTCACTATGGAGGACTGTCAGCACATCGATGAGAAGATAGGGGTCAGGATCGTCAAGACAGTGTTTCTCTGCAACAGGCAGCAAACGGAGTTTTACTTGTATGTCACAACTGACGACAAGCCATTTGTAACCAGGGACTTCTGTGGAGCCCTCGGGATTCCGAGGGTGTCTTTCGCACCCGCCGACAAGCTTATGGAACTGACCGGGGTACTGGTCGGAGCGACCACCATACTGAGCGCCATTCTCCCCTCCTGCGGAAAAGTCCATCTCGTAATGGATCGGAGCGTCGCGGAAAGCGCGATGTTCGCCTGCACCGATGGCACAGCCACATGCTTCGTCAAGATAAAGACCGAGGATCTTCTCGGAAAATATATCCCCGCTTCAGGAAACACAATCACTTTAATATGAGTAATATAGACCAGGTTCTCGCTTTCAACCGAGAGTATGTGGCCTCCAAAGGCTACGAGAAACATATCACTGACAAATTCCCTGACAAGAAACTGGCGGTACTCAGTTGCATGGACACCCGCCTTTCAGTCCTCCTCCAGGAGGCGCTGGGGCTGAAGAATGGAGATGCTAAGGTCATAAAGAACGCCGGTGCGGTTATCCCCACACCTTGGGATTCGGCTATGCGCAGCCTCATAGTGGCCGTGTACGAGCTTGGAGTTGAGGAGATAATGGTCGTGGCGCACACCACCTGCGGGGCCTGTCACATGAGTTTCCATCACTTTAAGGAAGAGATGCTGAAAAGAGGAATTCCTGAAAGTGAACTTACAAGGAAGGATGTGGACCTTGACGAATGGCTGGAAGGTTTTCACAACACGGAAGCATCTGTCCGCAATACAGTTGGGACAATCGTAAGCCATCCTCTGATTCCCAAAGACGTCACCGTCCGAGGTTTCATTATAGATTCTGTCACTGGCATATTAACTGAAGTGAAATGAAAAGGATAGTTATTGCCCTTGCGGCCTGCCTTCTGGCCATCATCGCGACGGGCCAGGAAAGGAGCGGATATAAACTTGAGACCGGTATCCCCTACCACCAGGATGCGGGAGAATACGCGGCCCAAAGGTGCGTGCTGGATTTTTACTATCCGTCTGACATTAAAGGGTTTCCAACCATTGTATGGTTCCACGGAGGCGGACTTGAAGCAGGGCAGAAAGAGATTCCAGAAGGACTCAAAGATTCAGGAATAGGAGTAATCGGAGTAAACTACCGTTTGCTCCCCAAAGCGGATGTCAAAGAGATCATAGATGACGCCGCGGCGGCTGTCGCATGGGCCTTCAAAGAGGTTTCCTCAAGAGGTGGAGACCCTGATAAGATATTCGTGGCCGGCCATTCCGCCGGAGGCTATCTTATCGACATGATAGTCCTCGACAAACACTGGCTGGAAGCCTACGGGATCGATGCGGACAGAATAGCGGGAGCTTTCCCCTACAGTGCCCAGAAGGTGACCCACTACAACGTACGCAAAGGGATGGGAATTGGCGGCTCACCTGCAAACTTCCGTGGGGGGGCTATCCGAAGAGCCTGCATAGTCTGAACATGAAGAATGGCAGATCTGACACGCCCCTGAGTTGAGCACGGAAGGCCTTGATCTTTGAGTTGAACGATTCTGCTGCCGCATTGG
>JAGAFU010000037.1 GCA_017627955.1 Bacteroidales bacterium
ATCGGCGACTACGACGCCCTCGCCAAGGTGGGCACCACCACCTCCTACGCCACCCAGACCTCCAAGGTCGTCTCCAGCCCGAGCAACAACGGACTCACATGGGAGAAGCAGGCTTTGCTGAATGTCGCCCTGACCGGTAGGGCTTTCAACTTCCTCGACTTCGACATCGCCTTCTACAACAGGCAGACCTCCTCGATGCTCATGAGCGTCCCCTACCCTTACACCGCCGGATTCTCCAGCCTGACCGACAATGTCGGTGGACTGAGGAACAGGGGATTCGATGTCACCCTCGGGATCGACATCCTCCAGGGCAGGGACTACAGCCTGAGGTTCAACACCACCTTCAACTACAACAAGCAGGTCGTCACCGAGCTGTTCGGTGGCAGGGACCGCTGGGAGATCGCCAACACCGGTATCACCTACAAGGTCGGCCAGCCCGTCTCCTTCTACTATCCTATCTTCGCGGGAATCGACCCCGCTGATGGAGCACCCACTTGGTACGTCCCCGGTGACGATATGACTGAGACCACCAAGGATCCCAATAACATTACAAAGAACTGGAACAGCGCCGCTCTGACCCAGTGCACCGGCAAGGTCCGCTACGCCCCGATCAACGGAGGTTTCGGTCTCTCCGGACACTTCAGGAACCTCTTCCTCCAGGCTGACTTCTCCTACGTCCTCGGCAAGACCCTCATCTCCAATGACGGTTACTTCTACGCCAACCCGTTCGGATTCTCCACGATGAACACCCACAAGATGGTGGCTGACTTCTGGACCGAGAGCAACACCGACGCCAAGTGGCCCGCCTGGGGCAAGGGATACGTCATGCAGTTCGACTCCCACCTCCTCGAGAACGCGAGCTTCCTCCGTCTGAAGAACCTCCAGGTCGGATACCGCCTCCCGAAGCGCTGGCTCGACTGGACCGGCGGCGTGATGAAAGGCCTGAGGATCACCTACACCGGACGTAACCTCCTCACCTTCACCAAGTACGACGGTATCGATCCCGAGGTCAACTCCAACCTCACCTACGGTAAGGTCGGTAACACCAAGCAGCACCTCGGTGGTATTGAGATCACATTCTAATTTTAAAGTAAGAAAGTCATGAAGAAATCATTCATATATATGATAGCCGCTGTGGCGATAGCTTCAGTCCTTTCGTCCTGCGATCTGAACCTCAAGCCGACGACCTCGATCGCCTACATCGAGGGGGAGCCCCTGATGATCTCCGACACTGACGTGTCCGAGTTCGAGAACGGTATCCTCTCGTCCTACCGCGGCCTGTACTACGGCGTGCACTCACAGACCCAGGAGGTCATGGTCGACTACTTCAACGCCTCCGCGGACTACGACAACAACTACGGGTCTGTCCACAGAATGGACGATTCATTTAATGATGGCGAGTACAATACCCGTGACCACTGGTCCGGCGCCTACGGCTCCATCAAGAACTACAACATCTTCATCGCCAACGCCGACAACGTCGCCGACGACCTGAAGGAGTACGCCCAGTTCGTCAAGGGTGAGGCCCTCTTCTGCCGCGCCTCCGCTTACCTCCACCTCGCGAGGCACTTCGGAAAGCCTTACGGCAGCACCTCCTCATCCGACCTCGCCGTCCCGCTCGTCCTGGTCTATGACCAGCTCGAGAAACCCGCGAGGGCCACTGTCGCCGAGGTCTACGCCCAGGTGAAGGCCGACCTTGACGCCGCCGCCGGCATCCTCGCCAGCGAGACCGGTGCCGCCAGGGCTGACTACCCGACCATCGATGCCGTCAACGCCATCTACGCCAGGTACTACCTCGACATCAAGGACTACGCCAACGCCGCCCGCTACGCTGAGGCCGTCATCAACACCGGCAACTACAAGCTCGCCTCGACAGACGAGGAGATGGAGGCTGAGTACACCAACGACAAGGGCACCGAGCCCATCATCCAGATGTTCGCCAACAAGACCGAGGGTTACGGTGTCAACGACATCTACACCCTGGTCAACAACGCCTCCGACAAGGGACTCAACTTCCGCTCGTACTACTTCCCGACCAAGAAGCTGGTCGAGGCCTACGAGCCTGAGGACCTGCGCTTCAAGCACTGGTTCACCAACGAGATCCCCAACTTCGTGACCGGATCCTACTACGAGGGCCAGTTCTACACCTTCGTCAAGTACTACAACAACCCGGCTCTCAACTCCGGTAACGTTCCCCAGGCCCGCCACGCCAGGAAGCCCATCCTCATCAGCGAGATGTACCTGATCGCCGCCGAGGCCTACGCCCAGTCCGGCAACGCCGCCAAGGCCAAGGAGATGCTCAACGCCATCCAGACCGCGAGGCACGCCACCCTCACTGAGGGCACAATGGACGCCGTCAAGAACGAGTGGTTCAAGGAGACTGTCGGAGAGGGTCTGCGCCTGAGCTGCCTCAAGCGCTGGGGCGACGGCATCGGTGCCAGGACTCCTCAGGACGGTTGCAAGAACCTGATCATGCAGGGCGCCGGCTTCGAGCAGAGGGTCATCCCCGCCGGAGCTCCCAAGCTCATCACCTGGCCTGTGCCTACCTACGAGATGCAGGTCAATCCTAACCTTGTACAGAACGAGGGATTCTAATAGAACCTGATATTATGGATTGAAGTGAGGGTGGCCAGACGGTCACCCTCTCTTTTTATTTCTTATTTCTGAAATTGCTTATTTATTATTTCTGAAACTGCCTTAAAGCGTCGAGCAGCGTATTCTCAAAAACCTCCTTTTCCCTGTCGGAAAGGAATCCGACTTCGATCGGGACTTGGAACATCCTGACTTTCAGCTCATCGGGAATATTCTTAAGGTCCAGGATCCTTTGGCAGTCTTTCTCGGTAGTCGCGACGACAGCGGTGGGGTGTTCCCTGACTGCCCGGAGGATCGCCCGGATGTCACCTTTGGTGTAGTTGTGGTGGTCTTCGAAGCGGAAATGCCTCACGATCTTATGCTCATCGCTGAGGAACATCCGTAGGGGAGTGTCCTTGGCGATCCCAGAGAACAGGATTAGCTTCTGGGAATAGGCGTACCTTGGATCGGCCTCTTCGAATATCGGCTGGAGGGGGCTGTACCAGATGGTCGTGAAAAGAAGGAGTTTCTCCCTGCCTTTCTTGTCAGTGCCCTTGCAGGTCAGAGGATCGAAATCCTTCAGACCGAAATCCTCGGCCCATTGGGCTTTCTTGTCTTCCTCGAGGTAGGCGGGGCATTTGGAGACGATTATGATGTCGGCCTCGGACAGCCTTGACGGAAGGTCGCGAAGCCTCCCGAAAGGGAGCAGGTGGTCCTTCTGCACAGGACGGTTGTAGTCGACTAATATAATATTAAGGTATGCCTTCAAGGCCCTGTACTGGAAGGCGTCGTCCAGGACAATCAGATCGGCGGCGGGTATCTCCTCATTGGCGCATGCTCTCGCCTTTTTCTCTGTCTTGAGCTTCTCGGGGTGGCAGAGAATGTCGCATCCCCGTATCCGGTCGCGGTCCACGGCCACTGTCACTCCCGGGAATTTTTTCTTGATCTGGAGAGGTTCGTCCCCATATTCCTTGACAGAACCTTCCCTTTTCACGATCTGGAAGCCCCTGGAGCTTCTGCGGTGTCCTCTGGAGAGAACGGCTATGTCCTCATAGGCCCAATCGTCGCTTTTGAGAAGGGTCCTCAAGATCATCTCGGTGTGGGGGGTCTTGCCGGTCCCTCCGGCGGTGATGTTTCCCACGCATATTGTCGGGACATCGCTGGTCCTGACCTTACGGATCCCGTGGTCGTAGCAGAAGTGCCTGAATTTCAAGGCAAGGTAATATGGGGCAAGTATGATCCTGTCAAGCATCGCGGCACAAAGATACAAAAATATCAGATGCCATAGACGCCTGTCGATTCGGAAATGGGGGTTTCTCCCCATTTATCCGCGATATAGTCCAGAATTTCCAGGACTCCGGAGGGATCTATCTCGGTTACCAGGCGCATCCTTGTCTCCTTGAAGTCCGGCAGGCCTTTGAAGTAACAGCTCAGGTGCCGCCGCATTTCGTAGACTCCGACGGGAACACCTTTGAGCTCTATCGACCTCGCGAAATGCCTCTTGGCCAGAGCCACCCTTTCCCTGACCCCGGGGGAGGGAAGTTCCTCACCACTTTGGAGCAGGTGCTTTATTTCCTTGAATATCCAAGGGCGGCCGAAGGAGGCTCTCGCCACCATGATCCCGTCGACACCGTACCTGTCAAAGGCGTCCTTTGCCTTTGCCGCGGAGTCGATGTCCCCATTTCCTATAATAGGTATTGTCATCCTGGGATTGTTCTTGACCTCTCCGATGAGGGTCCAGTCGGCTTCCCCCTTGTACATCTGGCAGCGGGTCCGTCCGTGGACTGTCAGGGCCTGGATCCCGCAATCTTGCAGACGTTCAGCGAGTTCCACAATTATTTTGCTCTTGTCGTCCCACCCCAGGCGGGTCTTGACGGTGACTGGCTTGCGGACAGCTTCCACTATGCGTTTTGTGATCATCACCATCTTGTCGGGCTCCCGCATCATTCCTGAACCGGCTCCGCGGGCCGCGATCTTGCTTACGGGGCAGCCGAAATTGATGTCGATAAGGTCGCATCCGTGTCCTCCTACAATCTCGTCGGCATGGTCGGCCATCTTGGCGGCCTCAACCATGGCGTCGGGGTCGCTCCCGTAAATCTGTATTCCTATAGGAGCCTCTTCGTCGGATGTCTTGAGTTTGGCGTATGCTTTTTTCGCGTCTCGGATAAGACCCTCCGCGGGGATGAACTCCGTGTAGACCATGTCGGCTCCCTGCTCCCGGCATATTCCCCGAAAAGACGCGTCGGTCACGTCCTCCATCGGTGCCAGAAGCACCGGCCTCTCTCCCAGATCAATGTTCCCTATCTTCATTTCGTTTGATGATGGAAAACAAAAATACGATTTTTTCAAAAAAAATTGCTACCTTTGCGTCCCCTATGTTGTGTAGGGATCGCAATTATTTATGTTAAACCATTAAAGATCAAGACAGTGGACACACTTAGCTACAAAACAGTCTCGCTCAATCAGGCGACTGTGAACAAAGAGTGGGTCGTCATCGATGCCACGGATCTTCCGCTTGGCCGTCTTGCTTCCAGGGTTGCTCTCGTCCTCCGCGGAAAGAACAAACCCGGCTTCACCCCTCACGTGGATTGCGGTGACAACGTCATCGTCATCAACGCTGACAAGGTGGCTCTCAAGGGAGACAAGATGGACAGCCGCGTTTACACTCGCTACACGGGTTACCCGGGTGGCCAGCGTTTCACGACTCCTAGGGAGATCCTCGCGAAAAGACCCGCTGAACTGGTGAGGAGGTCCGTTAAAGGAATGCTCCCCAAGACACGTCTTGGTAGCAAGATCCTCGGCAACCTGCATGTTTATGCCGGCCCCGAGCATCCGCACCAGGCGCAGAATCCTAGAGAAATTAAGTTGAACGAAATCTAACAGAGCAAATGGAACAGAAAAACGCCCTTGGAAGACGTAAATCAGCCGTCGCTCGTGTTTATCTCGCTGCCGGTAAAGGAAACATCACGATCAATGACCGTCCCCTCGAGGAGTACTTCAAGGAGGGATCGCTCCAGTACATCGTGAACCAGCCTTTCGCCGTCACGAAGACAGAAGGTCAGTTTGACGTAAAGGTGAACGTGGTCGGTGGTGGCACCAAAGGCCAGGCGGAAGCTATCAGGCTCGGTATTTCCCGCGCTTTGAGCGATCTCGACAGAGAGGCTTACCGTTCCGCTCTTAAGGCCGAGGGATTCCTGACCCGTGACTCCCGCGAAGTCGAGAGGAAGAAGCCCGGTCAGCCTGGCGCACGCGCCCGCTTCCAGTTCAGCAAGCGTTAGTTTGCGGGAAGAGACCAGCTGTTTTATGTTTTTCGTACAGTCCGGTGCGACAAATCCGGCCCTTATTTTTGGCAGGATGCCGAGACTGCGGAAAATCCCGGAGACCGAGACAACTTCGCTACTTTCGGGATTGATGTAAAGAGTTACAAACAGAAAAAATTAATTTTTGAGAAAAATGCCACGCGTAAATTTCCAAGAACTTCTTGATGCAGGCGTACATTTCGGTCACTTGGCCAGGAAATGGAACCCTAAGATGGCTCCCTACATTTTCGACCAGAAGAATGGGATCCACATCATCGACCTGCACAAGACCATCGTCAAGATAGACGAGGCTGCCGATGCGATGAAAGAGCTTGCGCGCTCAGGCCGCAAGATCCTCTTCGTAGCCACCAAGAAACAGGCTAAGGAGATCGTCGCCGAAAAGGCTACGGCAGTTAACATGCCATCTATTACCGAGCGCTGGGCGGGCGGTATGCTTACCAACTTCCCGACCATCCGCAAGGCTGTCAAGAAGATGAACACCATCGACAAGATGAAAGAGGACGGTACTTTCGAGAAGCTCGCTAAGAGAGAACGTCTCCAGATCAACCGTCAGAGGGAGAAGCTTGAGAAGAACCTCGGTTCCATCAGGGACATGAGCCGTCTTCCCTCCGCCCTCTTCGTCGTCGACATCCAGAAGGAAGCCAACGCTGTCAAGGAGGCCAACCGTCTTAACATTCCGGTATTCGCAATGGTTGACACTTGTTGCGATCCCACCCCGATTGATTATGTGATACCGGCCAATGATGACGCTACCAAGTCCATCGAGCTCGTCATGAACATCCTCTGCCAGGCCATCGAAGAAGGTCTCGCCGAGAGGAAGCTCGAGAAGGATAAGGAAGCCGCCGAAGAGACTGCTGAAGGCGAGGCCCTCGCAAATCCTACCGGCAAGAAG
>JAGAFU010000038.1 GCA_017627955.1 Bacteroidales bacterium
AGACAAACAATACTGAAAAAAGAAGTTAAACGAGGACGACCGAGGAAAAATCCTGCAACCGTATGAAACAGGGAAATAACTTTGCGAAAAAACTGCCATCAGCATGTTGCAAATAACACCTTTCGGGCCCGCTTGAGCCCATCCCGGCCTGTTTCGGCCCGATTTGGCCTGATTCGGGCCACTCTTTGCTCATCCCTGTCTGTTCCGGCCCGTTTCTGCTTCTTTCGGGCCCGCTTATGGCCATCCCTGTCCGTTCCGGCCCATCTCTGCCCGTCTCTGCCCATCCCTGTCCGTTCCGGCCCATCTCTGCCCGTCTCTGCCCATCCCTGTCCGTTCCGGCCCATCTCTGTCCCTTTCGGTCCTGTCTCAGCCCCGTCTCTGCCCATCCCTGTCTGCTCCGGCCCATCTCTGCCCCTTTCGGTCCTGTCTCGGCCCCGTCTCTGCCCATCCCTGTCTGCTCCGGCCCATTTCGGCCTCTTTCGGGCCCGTTTCTGCCGTTTCCCGGGCAAGATCTAATTTTAGGTAGGGGGACCTTGCCGGGGGGATGTGTTTCTGGGGGGCGTGCGGGACCGATAGGGCCGGTAAGGTCCCAGCCCTCTTTTTCGGCCTTGCCAGGAGATTCTTCGCTTCGCTCAGAATGACAGTGCTTCGCTCAGAATGACAGTGGTGCGCCAGAGTGACAGTGCCGCGCTAAGAATGGCAGCGCCGCGATCAGAGTGACAATGGTAACCCGGAAACAGTGGTGTCCCTGGATGGCGGAGTGGCCTACAGTTTGACCGAAAGGGTGGCGCCGGGGCTGAGCTTGTAGGTCTTGACGGTGCCGGTGAGGTGGTTGGTCAGGCGGAGTTCGAGGCGTTCGGTTAGCTTTTTGGCTGCGCTGTTGCCGGAAACTGCGCCCACAGCCGAACCGGCGCCGCCAACCCTGCTGACTTCCAGGTCGAAGTCGCTGCCGAAGGCACGGATGTGCCTCAGTGCCATTTGGTTCCAGCCGTCAGCCAGGCGGGGAGTCACCGTGAAGGAGCGGAACCCGGTCGGGCGTATTCCGAACATTCCTTCGGTGATCACCCGGCAGTAAAGTCCGCTCTCGGCGGAAAGATGCCTCTGCGATCCCTCCGGCCAAGCCTCGATTGGATAAGGAATATGGTCACCCAGCAACCTGCGCCCTGAATAGTAATGCAGGAAATCTCCTGCGGTCTTGGTGTCGCCGGCGATGTACATACCACGTAGGGAATAAAGCGTCGAACGGTCCCAGAAAGTCTCGCTCCCTTGCTGGGTAAGGAGACCGTCCTTTGTCATCAATTTGTCTGAAGTCAGAGCCGCGATCGTACCCTCCGCCCTGTCAAGCAGACCGACGATCAAAGGCATGCAGATCCAGGAGCGCAGCACGTCGTTGCCGTCGTAATAGCGGTAGGTGTGGAATCCCTGCACCTCGGCTCCGAAATAGCTCTCTATCGCCTTGGCCAGTTTGTCTGCTCTGGAATTGTAAAGCTTTGAGACAGAGGACTTGAGGCCGAGCTCTTTGGCGAGAAATGCGGCGGAACGAAGCCCGTCGTAATATAGTGTCGAGGTGCACAAGTTGGCGTCCCCGGCCGGGAATCGCCCCTCAAGCTCATCAGAGTCTGACAGTACGACCCCATCCGCGTTCAGCTTCCTGTGGCAATATTCAAGGCACCACTCGATCAGCGGCCAGAGCTTCTCAGCCTCTGACCTGTCGCCTTTCTCAAGGGCGTATCGGGAGGCCCCGTGCGCTATCATCGCCGCATCCCCACGGTCTCCCGCGCCATTCCAGATGTCAATGCCTTCAGCGATGATCGAACTCGGGATCGGCTCATATTCCGGATTCATGAACCGCGCGAAGTGCATGTAGGAATTGAGCGCCGAGTCATCGCCCTTCCAGTAACCAAGGAATGGGAAGAAGGGGTTGACGTACTCCGCCTGGTCGTTGGCCCAGATAGCGGCATAGTATGACTCGCCGCCCGGGCCGTGCATATATCCTCCGGCGGTCTTGAATATGCTCTCGGATGCCCGGATCTTCGCGAAACGGAACTCCCTGTCTATCACATCGTCAGGTGTGTCGAGGACGAGATTCCCGTCCACTGTGGCGAGGTATTCGAGACGGGCTTTGAGCTCGGCTTCGAGGTCCGGTTCAATCTTGCTCTCACCAACGCGGTAGGCCTGGAAACAAGCCCCGAACCGTGCCCGGTTTCCCGCGGCCAACTTGAAGGTGCCGCTCCCCAGGATGTCTCCCCGGATGATGTACGAACCGGTCACACCTTTCTCGGCGGGAGTGGTAAACACCTGCGAGAAGGAAGGAATGTAAACCGTGATGTCTTTATCGGTAATATTCTCAATCTCATATACTTCCCCCATCAAAGGCTTGTCGGTTGAAGGGAATATCTTCCTGCTCAGCCGTACTGAAGGCTGGGGCACAACCCCGGGCCTTGTCCTGCTCGCCACGAACAGGCTTGAGACTTCCAAGTATCCGTCCAGCATTACCTTCTCGACCTTCTCGGAAGTCAACGAATATCCGTTGACGCTAACCATCGACGGGATGTCCACCCCCATCCGGTGCATAAGGCTCGCATGGGTGTTGTTCGGCACCGTGCGGAGCATCGGGAACACCAGGGAACGCTCGCTGTGGAACGAAAGATCGGATCCCACTCCCCAGCGAAGGACGAACGACATCTGCTCTCCGCTCATCTCAATATGGTCATTATAAGGCAGTTTGTCCTCGGACGGCGTGAGGATTATCCCGTTGCCGGAAGGGGAGAGCGTCCAAAGTGCCAGCGATTGCAGCAGGGTGGCTATCAAGAGTTTCATGTGCGTTAAAATTATGTGATTGATCCAAATTTAATAAAATTGTTCTTCTTTTTGGTTAAATTTGGGAAATAGATTCTTCGCTTCGCTCAGAATGACAGTAAAGAAGCGAATGACAGTAAAGAAGCGAATGACAGTAAAGAAGCGAATGACAGTAAAGAAGCGTATGACACCAAAGAAGCGAATGACAGTAAAGAAGCGTATGACGCGTAAGAGAGTATGACACTAAAGACAAATAACTGAAACGAGAATAAAAACAGCCATCAAAACAATGAGAAGAATAGCCATCATTATTGCCGCTATGGCGGTAGTTTTGCCGGGAAACGCCCAGAAGAAATCCACGATGGAGCCCTGGCAGGATCCCAACGTGTTAGAGGAGAATCGCTTGCCGATGCGAGCGACATTCACGACAGACCAGCAGGAGACACTTTCGTTGAATGGAATCTGGAAATTCAAATTCAACGAGACCATAGAAGGCCGGACAAAAGGCTTCGAGGCGCTGAATTATAATGATAATTCATGGGCCACCATGCCCGTTCCAGGGATGTGGGAACTCAACGGCTATGGCGATCCCCTCTATGTCAATATAGGTTACGCTTGGCGCGGTCATTACCAGAACAATCCTCCTTATCCGCCGACGGAGCATAACTATGTCGGGCAGTATCGCCGCACTTTCAATCTGGATCCCTCCTGGATCGGGAAAAGAGTTTGCCTTAACATAGGATCCGCGACTTCCAATGTCCGCGTCTGGATCAACGGTAAGATGGTCGGTTACAGCGAGGACAGCAAACTGGAAGCCCGTTTCGACCTGACCAAGTTTGTCCATGCCGGGACAAATGTCATCGCCCTGGAGATATTCCGCTGGTGCGACGGAACTTACCTTGAGGACCAGGATTTCTGGAGATTCTCCGGCATCGCCAGGGGAGTGTACCTCTATACAAGAGAGAATGAGAGGATTGAGGACATCAATATCCTTGCGGGGATGGATGGCGCTTTCACAATCAAGTCCGAGGTGACCAAGGGTGTCAAAAGGCTTGAATACGAGATTCTTGACAAGGCTGGCAATCAGGTTGCGAGTGGCCAGGCCACACCTTCCAAACTTAGGGTTGAGGCTACTGGCCAAGTCTCTGATCCCGCCCTATGGAGCGCTGAGACTCCGAATCTCTATACACTCAAGGTTTCCGCATACGGAAAGAAAGGCCTGGCCGAAAGCGCCTCGGTTGATTTCGGCTTCAGGACCGTCGAGATCAAGAACGCCCAGCTACTTGTGAACGGCAAGCCTGTTCTGATCAAGGGTGTCGACCGTCACGAGCTTAACGAGAATAAAGGCTATGTCCTCTCGGAAGCTGACATGATAAGAGATATCCGTGTCATGAAGGAGTTGAATATCAATGCGGTCCGCACCAGCCATTATCCTAATGACCCCTTGTGGTATACCCTCTGTGACCGTTACGGGATCTATGTCGTTGACGAGGGCAACATCGAGTCTCACGGCATGGGTTATGGCGACGCGACGCTGGCCAAGAGAGAGGATTTCAAGGCCGCTCACCTGGCCCGCGACAGCAGGATGGTCATGAGAGATTTCAACCATCCCAGCGTCATCATCTGGAGCCTCGGAAATGAGGCGGGCGACGGCGACAATTTCGTGGCCAGCTACGACTGGATCAAGGCTCATGACCCTTCCCGGCCAGTGCAATATGAGAGGGCTCTGACGGACAGGAATTCAGACATCACTTGCCCGATGTACGCTTCTCCGGATTGGTGCGTGAAGTATTGCGAGAGCAATCCCACGAGACCGCTGATCCAATGCGAGTATGCCCACGCTATGGGAAACTCCATGGGTAACTTCAAGGAATATTGGGACATTATCAGAAAGTATCCCAACTACCAGGGCGGCTTTATTTGGGACTTCGTGGACCAGGCTATAATCTGGCCGTCGAAGGTCCCCGGCAATGACCACATTTTCGCCTTTGGAGGTGATTTCAATGAATATGATGCCTCTGACGGCTCTTTCAACTGCAACGGCGTGATCGCCGCCGACAGGACCTATCACCCTCATTCCTACGAGGTTCGCTACCAGTACCGGAATATACTGTCATCCTTGAGCGGTGGTTCGGCTCCGCTCACCAACCTTGAGAGGCCGGTGAAGATTTCCATCCACAACGAGAACTTCTTCAAGGATCTCTCCCAGTACAGGCTCCAGTGGACTGTTATGGCGGAAGGCGAGAGTGTCGCTACCGGTGTGGTTGAGAATCTCTCGGTCGCTCCTGGCGAGACTGCTTCGGTCAGTCTCGGCCTGCCCGAGATCAACGCTCCTGGGAAAGACATATTCCTGAACCTGTCATACATTCTCAAAGAGAAGGATGGCCTCCTGCCCGCTGGCTTCGAGGTGGCTTATGACCAACTTACCCTTCAGAAGGGGACAGGTGTCCCTTTTGAGCCTGGATCAGCCGCTGTTCCTGGTGTGTCAGTTAAGGCTGACAAGGATGGATACGCATTCTCCGGTAAGTTCTCATTCGCCGGTGTAGGCTCCGACCGTGTCGCTGAGTGGCAAGCCGCGTTTGATCCGAAGACCGGCTTCCTGACCAGCTATAAAGTCAATGGCAGGGAGATGCTTTCCGAACCTTTGACTCCTGAGTTCTCAAGGGCTCCGGTTGAGAATGACATGGGTGCCAGACTTCACAATCACATGGGTCTCTGGCGTTATCTTAGACTCACCCTTGATAAGATGGATGTCTCCAAATCTGGCGAAGGCTGGCTGGTTAATGCCGCCTACAAACCTGTCAAGGATACTGTGGCGATCAGGCTCACGTATCTCATCCGTCCGGATGGGTCTATCGATGGACATGAGATCATGGAAGATACTCCCGGCCTTGAGTCTATGCCCGACTTGTTCCGCTTCGGAATGAAGATGACCATGCCTGGGAAATACTCCACTGTTGATTTCTATGGCAAAGGCCCTTGGGAAAACTATTCCGACAGGAATTCTTCGGCTATTGTCGGGCATTATACCCAGAGCGTCAATGAGCAGTACCATTATGGTTATGTCCGGCCCCAGGAGTCCGGAACCCACACCGGGATGAAGTGGCTGAGGATTCTTGATTCCAATGGTGACGGTCTCGAGATTTCCGCTCCGAAGGAGTTCTCCGCCTCCGCGCTCCCGTTCCCTATCAACATGCTTGACTGCATGGAGAATGGCACTCCGAGCAGGGCCAATAAGTCGAACACTCAGGCGGGAGAACCTCGTCACTCATTGGATCTCAAGGGCTTCGCTCATGAGAATGACAGGGAGAACGGACAGACTTATGTCAATTTCGACCTTGTGCAGATGGGTGTCGGCGGAATCGACTCGTGGGGCAGATGGCCGCTGGAGCAGTACCGCATCCACGCCGCTCCTCGCGACTTCCACTTCATCCTCCGCCCCGTCATGAACTGACACCTCCGGGGGAAATACATCCCCCCGGGGGGGCTGTCCATCCCCGGGGATGGTTAAAAAGAGATTCTTCGGCATGACCTGCCGAAGAATCTCTTTTACCTGTCATTCTGAACGAAGTGAAGAATCTTTTTGACCAGACTCTTAGTTGTTGTTAGTAGCGGTTGAGGGGACGGCCGGCGGTCATGTAATGGACCTTCTGACGGACAGAGGCGAGAACGGCCTCGTACTCGGCCTTGCCCTCCTCGGTGACACCATTCACCACATCGGCATACTTCGCCACCGCGTTAAGCACCGTATCGATCAACTCGACGATGTCGACCATGTCCTTCTCGACAAAGCCTCGTGAGGTGATCGCCGGGGTACCGATCCTGACGCCTGAAGTCTTGAACGGGCTGCGGGAATCGAACGGAACCATGTTCTTGTTCAAGGTGATCTCCGCCTTCTCAAGCTCTTTCTCGGCCATCCTGCCGGTGACCTCCGGGAATTTGGTGCGAAGGTCTATGAGCATAAGGTGGTTGTCTGTGCCGCCTGAGACGACTTTATAGCCTTTGGCGACGAACTCCCCGGCCATCTTCTTGGCGTTGGCCATGACCTGCTTCTGGTACTCCACGAATTCCGGCTGCATCGCCTCGTAGAAAGCCACGGCCTTCGCGGCGATCACATGCTCCAGAGGTCCGCCCTGGACTCCGGGGAATACGCTGGAATTCAGGATAGCGCTCATCTTCTTCACCTCACCCTTCGGGGTAGTCAATCCCCAAGGATTGTCGAAGTCCTTGCCCATCAAGATGATACCGCCACGGGGACCGCGCAGGGTCTTGTGGGTGGTGGAAGTGACGATGTGGGCATATTCAACAGGATTCTTCAAAAGACCGGCGGCAATAAGGCCGGCGGTGTGTGCCATGTCGATCCAAAGCAGGGCTCCGACCTTGTCGGCTATCGCGCGCATCCTCTCATAGTCCCATTCGCGGGAATAGGCTGAGGCACCGCCGATGATGAGCTTCGGCTTGCATTCGAGGGCCGTCTGCTCCATCTTGTCGTAATCGATCGTCCCGGTTTCCTCATTAAGCCCGTAAGGAACGGCATGGTAAAGGATTCCGGAGGCGTTGACGGGGGATCCGTGCGTGAGGTGACCGCCTTGAGAGAGGTCAAGCCCCATGAATGTGTCGCCAGGCTTGAGGCAGGCCATGATTACGGCCATGTTGGCCTGGGCACCGGAGTGGGGCTGGACATTGGCGTACTCGGCGTTGTATATCTTCTTGAGACGCTCAATGGCCAGATTCTCAATCTGGTCGACAACCTGGCACCCGCCATAGTACCTTTTGCCGGGATAGCCTTCGGCGTATTTGTTTGTGCAGATCGAGCCCATCGCCTCGAGGACGTAGTCGCTCACGTAGTTCTCCGACGCAATCAATTCAAGTCCGGAAGATTGCCTTTCCTTCTCGTTTCTTATCAGATCGAAAACCTGAAGATCCTGTTTCATATAAGTTGAGTTAGATGTTCCCGTGTTATTAGGTTAGCAAATATACGATTAAAATCTCATTTTCGCTATATTCGCGGAGCATATTCTTGGTATTATTTGGTATTATGACGAGGGACAGGAAACTGCTGAATATTGAGCTGGGGCGCATGACTCCCGAAGAGTACGGGAAGTCCGCCGGAACAGGCATTGTGGTCGTGCTGGACAACATCCGGAGCGCTCATAACGTCGGGTCAGCGTTCCGTTCGTCAGACTCTTTCAAGGTGGACAAGATCTGGCTATGCGGGATTTGCGCCACGCCCCCTTCGGCGGAGATCCGCAAATCAGCTCTCGGCGCCGAGGAGAGTGTGCCGTGGGAATACGCCCAAAACACCCTTGATGTGGTCTCCAGGCTTCATGAGGAGGGATACACCGTGGTCAGCGTTGAGCAGACGGTGGGATCCGTCAGTTTGGATAAATTCAAGCCGGAAACCGCCCCTTCTGCAAGCTCAGGGACCGCAAAGTACGCTTTGATATTCGGAAACGAGGTGGACGGTGTGAGCCAGGAAGTCGTTGACGCTTCGGACATGTCGCTGGAGATCCCTCAGTTCGGGACGAAACACTCCCTGAACGTCTCAGTCGCGGTCGGAGTTGTCCTGTGGCACTTCACGAATGCCAGGCTTACTTCTCAAGCCAATCCAGAAAATCATCGCCGCGAGAACGGCTGACGGTAAGGTCGGGCTCAGGACCGGAATTCCTTGAAGGGGTCACTTTCGGAACTATCTTGAGTCTCCCGCCAAGAAGCTTGGTGACGGACTCGACGGCATCTTTCGAGATGATGCAACTCCTTGATATCCTGAAAAAACACTCCGGATCTAGTCCGGTGATTATGTTGTCCATCGTGCTGTCGACGATGTAGACGGTGCCGTCCTTGGTGACGGCGTGGTTGTTTTTGTCTTCCGAGTAAAAGAACGCGACGTCGTAGGTTTTGACAGGCACGATCATGTCGTTGATGTGGACCAGGAAGCGTTCCTTGTATTCTTTTCCGTGCCTGGTCTTGTCCAGGGCGGCGAGGATCCTCTCAACATCCGTCCCTTCGCGTCCGGAGGCATGTCGGCAGCGCTCCACAGCCCTTTCAAGAGCGGCATGGTCTATCGGTTTGAGAAGGTAGTCGACACTTCCGGCCTCGAAAGCCTTGATGGCGTAGTTGTCGTAGGCGGTAGTCATCACGACGTTAGCCTTCACTTCTACCTGCCGGAATATCTCAAAGCATTCTCCGTCAGATAGTTCCACGTCCATAAATATGGCGTCGACAGCTTCCTGACTGGCCTTTAGCCACGCGACCGAGTCGCTGACGGAACCAAGCTCGGCGACAACCTCGATGTCGGGGAAATTATTCTCCAACAGCTTCTCAAGGCTCCTGCGGGCCATGATCTCGTCTTCTATAATCAATACTCTCATAGCAGAGGTAGTTTGACAGTGTAGTGATCCTCCCCGGAGGATATTTCTATCCCTCGGTCGGAACGCGCTTTGTATTGTTCCCTGATGTAATTGAGGCCGAGCCCGCTGGATTGTGAGGGGGTCAACCTCGGGATAATATTGTTCGTGACCGTAAGTGTCTGGCCATCAGAAGAGATTGACACCACCAGAGGCTTGTCGGGACTGACGGCGTTGTGTTTTGTGGCATTCTCCACCAACAGCTGGACAGAACAGGGGATGACGGATTTCCTCAGGTCCTCTTCCGGGATTGACGCTTCCACGCTGAACCCCTCTTGGAAGCGCACTTTGAGGAGGTCGCTGTACATCTCGACGTATGTCATCTCATCCCGGAGAGACACTGTGCTCTCATTCTCGTTCTTGAGCATGTACCGGTACAGTCCGGCCAATTTGTGAATAAAGGTGCTCGCTTCCTTGTCCTTGCCGTCCAGCACCAGGGCGTCAAGAATATTCAAGGAATTGAAAAGGAAGTGCGGGTTGACTTGCTGCTTGAGGTTGAGGTACTGGAACTTGGCCAGATCCGCCCTGTTCTTCTCCCTTTCAGCCTCTCTTCGGGCGGAGCGGGCATATTCGATCATGTAGATGACCGAGTAGATCAGGATGGCGGACATGATGGCGACCGACCCGAGGAGAAACTCCCCGTTGAATATCGTAGACCGGAACAACCGGATCAGGAACCTAAGCGCGAGCACGATGGCGATGGCTATCACGAGCCATGTTATCTCCATCGGGGTAGCTTTGTGATCGGAACTGGAACGGGATGAGTACTGCTTGAGGAAGAATATGAGTGCCCATCCGATTGTCTCGGTCGTGATGAAGGTCGCGATGGCGGGGGACAGCAACGGGTGGCTTATGAATATGTTCACGAAGGCGGCGATGCCTTTTCCCATGAGGTAACCGACAATATTTGCTATGATGATGACGACGGCGCTGAACTCCACGCTTTGCCTGTGCCGGAGGCAAAGGAGGACTATCATGAAAATGGTCAGTGAGGTGAGTACCAGATCGTCACCGATTCCTCCGACTCGGCAAAGGACAGCTCCGGCGACGTGCAGGAGCGCGAAGCCGTGAATGATAAGCGAAGATCCTTGACCTCTGGACATAATCATTATGAGCCTTTTCCCGCAAGTTAGTGAAAAAACCTCGCAATTCATCCACGAATCCTTTCAATTCGTCGTATTTTCCCGACCATTCATCTTTTTTATTAATATATTATAAGTCTTTTGAACTAAATTTGGCGGAAAATTGACACTGAACGAATAATCAAATCGATATGTCCAACAAAAGAGAATTGTCTTTCTGGGATATGTGGAACCTGAGTTTCGGGTTCTTCGGCGTGCAGATAGCGTACGCCCTCCAGAGCGCCAATATCAGCCGCATTTTCGCGACCCTGGGAGCCGACCCTCACCAGCTGAGTTTCTTCTGGATACTTCCCCCTTTGATGGGAATGATCGTCCAGCCCCTGATCGGGAAATATTCCGACAGGACCTGGTGCAAGATGGGGCGCAGGAAGCCCTACCTGCTCGTCGGGGCCATCGTGGCCGTGCTGGTCATGTTATTCCTTCCGAATGCCGGTAGCCTGAGTTTCTCCTCAAGGCTGATCCTTGGGCTCAACGGAGCCATGTGGTTCGGGCTTTTCTCCCTGATATTCCTCGACACTTCGATCAATGTCGCCATGCAGCCGTTCAAGATGATGGTCGGCGACATGGTCACCGAGAAACAGAAGGCCCAGGCCTACTCGATCCAGTCCCTGCTGTGCAACGCCGGCAGCCTCGTGGGCTATCTTTTCCCGATCTTCTTCACCTGGATCGGTATCGCGAACATCGCTCCGAAGGGGCAGATCCCTCCGTCGGTGATCTGGAGCTTCTACTGCGGAGCCGCGATCCTGATCATCTGTGTCATGTACACCTTCCTGAAGGTCAAGGAGATGGATCCGAAGGAATATGCTGAGTTCCATGGGATTGACCCTGCCAAAGCATCTGACGATACGGCAAACAAGGAAGGACTGTTTAAGCTCCTTCTCCACGCTCCCAGGACCTTCTGGACCGTAGGCCTCGTGCAGTTCTTCTGCTGGGCCGCCTTCATGTACATGTGGACATATTCCAATGGCACCATCGCCGCCAACTGCTGGAACGCTACTGACACCGCCTCAGAAGGCTACCAGGCCGCAGGCAACTGGGTCGGAGTCGTTTTCGCTATCCAGGCCGTCGGTTCAATCCTCTGGGCCATCGTGATCCCCAAATTCAAGTCGCTGAAGCTCGCCTACGTCGTGAGCCTGCTTTTGGGAGCGGTCGGGTTTGTGTCCGTGGCCTTTGTCCACAACCAGTACGTCCTCTTCCTGTCGTACTTCCTGATCGGAGCGGCCTGGGCAGCCATGCTCGCTCTCCCGTTCACCCTTCTTACGAACTCCCTCCATGGCGAGCACATGGGAAGCTATCTGGGCTTGTTCAACTGCACAATCTGCCTGCCGCAGATCGTGGCGGCTGCCCTTGGCGGTGTGGTCCTGAAGCTCTGCGGCGGAGTTCAGGCGAACATGATGATCATCGCCGGAGTCCTTCTGACCCTGGGTGCCATCAGCGTCAGGTTTGTCTCAGAGAAGAAGGTAAATAGTTGACTTATATGACTATACACAACAATACACACAAAGTAATGAAAAGGATTATGACTGCCGTGGCGGTGATGCTGCTATGCCTCACCGGCACAACCGTATTCGCCCAGGGCGGATACCAGGTCAAGGGAGTCGTGGTCGATGCCTTGGGACCGGTTATCGGAGCCACTGTCATGGAGCAGGGCACGACGAACGGAACCTCCACAGGTCTCGACGGTGACTTCCTCCTGAATGTCAGTGGTCCAGACGCTACAGTTGTCATCAGCTGCATCGGCTACGCTACCCAGACATTCAAGGCTTCAGAGGTCCCTGCCAAGGTCACCCTCGCTGAGGATGGAGAATTCCTCGACGAGGTCGTGGTCATCGGTTACGGTACCGTGAAAAAGAGTGACATGACCGGATCGGTCTCGACCGTGAAGGCTGATGAGATCAACAAGGGTGTCATCACGACCCCGGCCGACCTCCTTAGGGGTAAGAGCGCTGGTGTCGTTGTGACCCAGGGCAGCGGTATGCCTGGTTCAGGCGCCACTATCCGTATTCGTGGTGGCTCCTCCATCAACGCCTCCAACGACCCTCTGATCGTTATCGACGGCCTGCCTGTCTCCAATGACGGAATCGCCGGTATGTCCGACCCTCTGTCTTCCATCAACCCCGAGGACATCGAGAGCTTCTCAGTCCTGAAGGACGCCTCCGCGACCGCCATCTACGGATCCAGGGCTTCCAATGGAGTTATCGTGATCACCACCAAGAAGGGTTCCAAGACCGCTTCCAAACTGCCCAATGTGGCCGTGGATTTCACGACTTCCATCAACACGATCGCCAAGTACAATGACCTGCTCGATGCTGACGGGATCCGCTCCCTCATCAGGGATTTCTATGGTCCTAACTCCGCCGCCGAGGCAGCTCTCGGCTCAGCCAACACTGACTGGCAGAAAGAGATCTACCACAACGCCCAGACCTACGACGGCAACATCAGCCTGAACGGCAAGATCGGGACCTTCCTTCCTTACCGCGTCTCCGGTGGCTACACCAGCCAGAACGGTACCCTGAAGGGATCCAAGATGGACCGCGGAACCCTGTCCCTGAACCTTTCCCCGTCTTTCTTCGAGAACCATCTCACTGTCAACCTGAACGGAAAGGGAACATACGCCAAGAACTTCTATGCGAACCAGGAGGCCATCGGTGCGGCCAATCACTATGACCCCACCAAGCCGGTTTATGACAGCAACGGTCTTAACGGATACACCACCTGGTACGACGCGGCCGGTAACGTCAACACTATGGCGACGATGAACCCTGTGGGCCTGCTTGACGCCTTGACTGACAAGGCTGACTCCAAGCGCTTCATCGGCAACGCTCAGTTCGACTACAAGATCCATGGCTTCGAGGATTTGAGGCTCAACCTTAACCTTGGTATTGACTGGGCATCATCAGATGGAATAACTGAGAGGGCCAAGGGCTCTGAGAGGTCTATCCATGATACTTCAGAGGCCGGCGGTGGTCATCATGTGGATTACGACTACACCCGTCGCAACACCACCCTTGAGTTCTATGCCGACTACAACAAGACCTTTGCGAAGAAGCACAATGTGGATTTGATGGCCGGATATTCCTGGCAGCATTTCTGGAGCAACAACCATAGCTACAAGTACAGGCTGGCTGACAATCTCGAGATGGCCAATACCGAAGGCAAAGGTGAGCTCTACCTGATTTCCTTCTTCGGCCGCGCCAATTACGGTTTCGCCGACAGGTATCTGTTGACCGCCACTCTCCGCGCTGACGGAACCTCACGTTTCCAGAACCACAAATGGGGTATATTCCCGTCCGTGGCCTTCGCGTGGAATATCAAAAACGAGCCTTTCATGAAGGGCGTTGAGAAACTTTCGACCGCTAAGCTTCGTCTTAGCTGGGGTGAGACTGGCCAGCAGGAGGTTGGAGGCTACTACGACACCTTCGCCCAGTTCCTCTCCATCAACACTCCCGGCTCCTACTATTTCGTGAACGGAAGTAACTATTCCGCTCCTATCGTCGCCCTTGGTTACAGCGCCGATCTCAGGTGGGAGACCACCACGACTTACAACGCCGGTATCGATCTTGGTTTCTGGAACGACCGCCTGCGCCTGAGCGCCGATGTGTATCAGAGGGACACCCGCGACATCCTCAACTGGATACCTGTGCCTGGCCTCTCCAACTTGACGAACTATCTCAATACCAACATCGGAACGATGACCAACAAGGGATTCGAGATCGATCTGAACGGTATCCTTATCGAGACCAAGGACATGAGCTGGACAGCCGGAGTGAACATGGCTTACAATAATAACAAGGTCACCAAACTGACGGCTTCCGACGAGAATGCCGCTGGTATAGAGAAAGGTGGAATAGCCGGAGGTACCGGCAACAACGTCCAGTTGATCCAGGTTGGTTACCCGATGCTCTCTTACTATCTCTACCAGCAGGTTTATGACTCCGAGGGCAACCCTATCAACGGAGTATATGTGGACCGCAACAATGACGGCCAGATCACCGCTGATGACAAGTTTCTGACCCACAAGCCGGATGCTGACTACACCTTCGGTTTCAACACCAATTTCACTTGGAAGAACTGGACCGCGGCCCTCTCTGGCCACGCCTCCATCGGTAACTGGGTGTACAACAACGTCGCCTCTGACACGGAGATGCTGGCCGACCTCTGGACCAACCAGTTCGTCAGCAACAGGGTCTCCTCGGCTCCCAAGTCGATGTTCACCCAGGCCCAGTACCTGTCTGACTACTATCTCCATGACGCTTCCTTCCTGAAGCTTGACAACTTCACACTCGGATACACCTTCCCGAAGCTGTTCAAGATCAACGCTGACAGGAACGCGTCCCTCAATATCTTTGGAACCGTGCAGAACATTTGCACCTTCACGAAGTACTCCGGCATCGACCCTGAGGTTTACGGCGGAATCGACGGAACTGTCTATCCCCGTCCGAGAACCTATGTCTGTGGTCTGAAACTCAACTTCTAAAATGGGCAGGAATATGAAAAAGATAACTTATATCCTTGGAATTATCGCGGCTGCGGCCGCAATGGTTTCCTGCGTCGGTGACCTCGATGTTACCCCGATTGATCCTAACGCCAACACTGCTGATAAGGTGTTGACCAGCCAGCAGGCCATGGATTCCTATATCGCCGGTGTCTATCTCGGCTTCGCCACTTCAGGCTACTACGGCCCTGGCGGAGATCCTTCGATTTCCGGCCTTGATGGCGGAGCGTCACAGTACATCCGTGGTCTTTACCACCATAGCGAGCTCACTACCGATGAGAGCGTCTGCGGTTGGAACGACCAGACCATCAAGAACTTCCACTATATGAACTGGACAACTGACGACACCTTCATCTATGCGTTTTATTCCCGTATTTTCATGCAGGTAGCCGCGGCCAACGAGTTCATCCGTGAGGCGAAGAAACTTGAAGGCTATGACACTGCCCGTTACATTGACGAGGCTCGTGTCCTCAGGGCGATAGCATATTTCCACGCCATTGACAACTTCGGCAATGTCCCGTTCGCTGACGAGAACGCTGTTGTGGGTGTCAATCCCGAGCAGATTTCCCGCGCTGACCTCTTCAACTGGCTTGAGACTGAGCTCAAGGACATTATCGCTAATGGTAAACTTCCTGAAAGGGGAAGTGTCGAATATGGCCATGCCGGAATGGGCGCCGCCAAGTTCCTCCTCGCCAAGCTCTATCTCGGCGCTGAGGTTTACACAGGTACAGCGCGCTGGAACGATTGCGCCGCTGTCCTGAGTGACCTTATGGATGACGGATATTCACTTCACACCACCTCCGCCGGCAATTACAGCCCCTATCAGGAGCTGTTCCTCGCCGACAATGACAGGTGCACGGACGAGATCATCTTCGCCATTCAGCAGGACGGTCTCTATACCCAGAGCTATGGCGCTACCAATTACCTTGTGTTCGCTTCTACCGGTGGTACCATGAATGTCAATCACCTTGGTATCTCTTCCGGTTGGGGAGGAATCCGCACCACCCCTGAGTTTGTGGATAAGTTCACGGCTGGCGACGCTCGTTATCTCCTTTATGACACCGCCAAGTCCACCGCTGATGTTGACGCTATGCCCGAGACTCCTGAGCAGAGAGGTGACTCCGAGGAGAAGATAGCCCAGCTTAAGAAGGATGGCAAGTACGAGGACGAGTGCAAGTCCCTGCGCGAGGCGAAGGATGCCGCCCGCAAGGACAATATCCAGGAGAAGAGCATCGAGGACATCGGAAACTTCAAGTACGGCTACGGCTTCCAGAAGTTCCGCAATGTCACTAGTGCAGGTGAGATTCCCAACCGGGTTTATGATCCTGATAATGACACTTGGAACAACCCTGGTTTCGTCAACACAGACTTCCCGATGATGCGCTACGCTGACGTCCTCCTGATGGCGGCCGAGTGCCAGGCTAGGGGAGCTTCCATCGACGGACTCTCAGCCTTCAACCAGGTCCGCGCGAGGGCTGGCGTTCCCGCCGTGTCTTCCCTTAATCTTGACGAGATCCTTGACGAGAGAGGCCGTGAGCTCTACCAGGAGTGCTGGCGTCGCAGCGACCTTATCCGTTTCGGCAAGTTCACTTCCGGCTACAACTGGCAGTGGAAGGGTGAGACTAAGGATGGTAAGGATGTTGAGGCCTACAGGACTCTGTTTCCGATTCCGGACAGCGACCGCATGGCCAACTCCAACCTTCAGCAGAACTCCGGTTATTAATAGGACATGACAATGAAAAAGTTATTATCAATACTTTCGGTAGGCCTGCTCGCCCTTGTGACCTTTTCCTGCGTGAGGGAAGAGATGGTCACCTTCGATGAGACGAAGGCCACCGCTCCCGTCGTCGGGAGCTATGAGCTCGGTGAGAAAGCACTCACCGTGGCTTTCACTCCGGGAGCGTTCAATGCGGGTTTCAACCAGAAGATGCCCGTGAACCATTCCCTGATCCTTGCCTCTGTTGACGGCAAGGCTGTGAACAAGGCAGTGACCGCCACTGTCAAGGAAAGCGAGATCTCAGCATCCATCGCCAATCTCGCCAAGATGCTTGTGTCTCTCGGCTATGCCGAAGGCTCTGTGGTGTCGCTTGACATGTTCATCCGCGCTTCAATGCAGTCGCCCAGCCTTGACAATGGCCGCAACGGTCATGTTGATTCCCAGGGACATATCACCCTGAGCGGTTTCGAGGTTGTTATTCCTGTCGTCCAGGGCAATCCTTGGGTCGAGTTCACCGAGAAGAGCCCTCTAGGACTCATCGGATCCATCGCCAGCACCGGCAACGGTTGGAACGCTGACGAACCTATGTTCATGACTCAGGACGGGACAAAGCATGTGGCCAAGAATATCAAGCTCGCTACAGGTGACGCTTTCAAGATCCGCACTGCCGGTTCTTGGGACAATATCGACCTGGGTGGTCCCGGCGATGTGAAGCCATATGTCATCGAGGTAGGATCTGCCTTTGAAGCCACAGCCAAGGGACAGGATATGTCTGTACCTGCTGATGGAAACTATGATATACTCTATGATTCCAATGACGGAACCATCACAATCTCTGAAGCTTACCAGACCTATCCCGGTTACGACCAGAAGAGTGATTGGGGTATTACCGGTTCTGTCGCCAGCCGCGGTCTCAACTGGGACAAGGATATTTCCATGATCACAGACGGCGAGTGGCATGTCGCTGAGGGCGTTGAGCTTACAACTGAGGACGCCTTCAAGTTCCGTACTCCCGGCACATGGAATGAGGGTGATTTCGGTGGCCCTGGTGATGAGAAATACATCGCCGCTATCGACGAGGAGATCTCCGGTGTAGAGAAGGGCAAGGACATCGCTGTCGCTGAGGCCGGTGTCTATGACATCCTCTTCAACCCGACCGCTGGCCTGTTCAAGATCACTCCGACCCTCGGTGGCTTCAGCCCGCTCGTGGGTGAGGGTGGCGGTTCTGACACTCCTGAAGATGACAAACCCAAGGTCTGGTCGGTGATCGGACACGTCGGCGAGACCAATTGGGACACCGATTTCGACATGACCAACACTGAAGGTGACATCTGGGTTCTCAGAAACCAGGCTTTTGCCGCAGGTGATGAGTTCAAGATCCGCCACGACCACGATTGGGGCGGTGATCTGGGTGGTCCTGAGGAGAACGCGCAAAGCACGATCGATCCTGCCAATGTCTACGGAGTCTATGCTCCCGAACTTGGTACAGCCTTCGAGGCCGGATCCAAGAATATCCGGATCGCAGAGGCTGGCAACTATGACATCACCTTCGACTATGCCGCCAAGACCATCAAGGTTGATGCGCATGTCGCCGCATATTCCCTTATTGGAACTATCAATGGCGACTCCTGGACCAAGGATGTTGTCATGACAGAGTCTGACGGAATCTGGACCAGTCCGGTCGTGAATATCACTGGAGGCTTCAAGATCCGCTATGACTTCTCCTGGGCTGATGAGAACACTTATGGAATTGAGTCAGGAGCGACTGTCGAGGTTGGCAAGCCCATCACTCTTGTCCAGCCTGGTTCTGATATCACCCTCCCTGAGGCAGGTGACTACAAGGTAACGTTCAATCCTGAGACCAAGGAGGCGACTGTGATCTCTGTCGCTTATCCGGAGCAGCTTTATATGATTGGCGCCGAGTTCGGCAGTTGGGATTGGAATTCTTCCGATGTTGTCGAGATGACGCCTGTGCTTCATCATCCCGATTGGGGCGCTGATGCTGAGGGACAGTTCTGGACAGTCCGCTATTTCACTGCTGGTCAGGGCTTCAAGTTCAATTCAAAGCGTGAATGGGGCGGAGACTTCTGGGGACTTACCACCAACGAGGGCTTCACCGAGAAAGACAATAACTGCGTTGTCGCCGAGAGTGGCCTGTACATGGTCCATGTCGATTTCAAGCGTGAGATCGTCCATGTTGAGCCCGCCAGAATCTATGGTATAGGTGATTGCTTCGGTGCTTGGGACGAAGGCATGGAAGCCGCGCTCTACACCAATGATGGAAAGACCGCCAAACTCACCGTTCCTGCTGAAGGTAAGATGCGTATCTATGCGGCCTCTTCGATCTCCACATCACCTTGGTGGACCCGCGAGTTCGATTTTGCCGACGGCCAGATCATCTATCGCGGCACTGGTGACGAGAGGCCTGGAGCCCCTGTCCTCAAGGGTCAGGAGATCACTCTTAACTTCAACGCCGGCACAGCCGGCACCGAAGGTGAGGGTGAGGCTTCCGAGCTTCCCGAGGCGATGTACATGATCGGTGAGGACTTCGGTTCCTGGAACTGGGATTCTGAGAGCGTTGTCGAGATGATCCCTGTCAACGGCAAGGCCGGACAGTTCTGGGCAATCAGGTACATCGAGGCCAAGCAGACTGATGATACCGGGGACCATAACGGTTTCAAGTTCTGCGCCCAGAAGGCATGGAGCGGCGACTTCACGAACCTGGGCGAAGATACCGGTTACACTGTCTCCGGAGGCAATTGCTTCGTTGAGGAAAGTGGTGTCTATATGATCTATGTCAACACCGACGCGAAGAAGATCACCATCGAAAAGGCCAAGGTTTATGGCATCGGTGGTTGCTTCGGCGGTTGGGACGAGGCGATGGAGGGCGCTCTGTTCGCCGAGAAGGACGGGAAACTTACCGTGACCGTCCCGACGGCTGGGGAGATCCGCATGTATGCCGCTTCATCTGCGGCCACCTCTGACTGGTGGACTCGCGAGTTCGTCTTCTTCGACGGCAAGATCGCCTATCGTGGCAACGGTGGAGATCAGGACAGAGTCACTGTTGAGGCTGGCAAGACCGTCACCCTTGACTTCAATGCCGGCACGGCCGTGATTGAATAACCCTTTTTACGGGCCGGAGCCCCTGACCGGGCTCCGGCTTGCCAATTATACTGAAACCATGAAGAAAGCCATATTCCCTTTGGCTTGTGTGCTCGCTGTAGCCCTGCAAGCCTTCTCGTGCAAGGAAAAAGAGCCGGAGATCGTCCAGCAGACCCTGACGGTCTCGCCGTCGAGTCTGTCTTTTGAGCCGGAAGACGCCTCGGCCAAATTGCTTAACGTCTCCTCCAACTCAACTTGGGGCGTGGCCCCCTCGGCGGACTGGATCATCGTGGACAAAGGCTCCGGCGACGGAAGCGGCTCAATCACTGTGAGGGTTTCCGCCAACACCGGAGAGGACCGCACGGGGACTATCATCATAAAGGGGATGAACTCGGCTAATGTGAAAGCCGCCGCGGATGTGACCGTGCAGGTCAACCAGAGGGGTAAGAAAATAGTAGAGGTGGTTCCCGCCCCGGCTAAATTTGATGGAAATAAAAGGGCTTCAACCACTTATCAGCTCCTGATATATTCATTTGCCGACAGCGACGGCGACGGGATAGGGGACTTCAAGGGTATCCAGTCCAAGCTCGATTACCTTGACGCGTTGGGCGTTACGGCTCTGTGGCTCTCGCCGGCCCATCCCACTTCCTCGTATCATGGTTACGATGTGGATGACTATTCGACAGTCAACCCTAAATTCGGGACCGAGGAGGACTTCAAGAATCTCATCGACGCTGCCCATGCCAAAGGAATAAAGATCTACATGGACTACGTCCTGAACCATTCCGGGGCCAACAACGCCTGGTTCAAGAGCGTCAAGGCCGATCCTTCCGGGAGCGAGTACAGGGACTATTATGTGCTTTCAAAGAGCCCGGACGCTGATGTGGCAGCGAAGGCGATTGACAATTACGCCGGAGCGTCCTCGCCTGGAATGGGGGCCTGGCATTCCCTTGGTGACGGTAAGATAGGTTATAAAGGCCGTCTCCATTTCAAGGTGGATTGGTCCAAAGCGACTAAGACAGTCACTGTCACTGAGACGAATGAAGCTGCCCAGCCCTCCAACGCTTCCGCGACCAGGTGGCTTTACATCGGAAGTGTAGGAAATGTCGGACTTTACGAGACTTCCACCAATATATTCGAGATAACCCTCAATGTGGACACTTCCTGGGGCTTCCTTGTGAGGACATCCAAGGATGATTCCTGGCCCGCCGGGACAAAGTATGGGGCCAAGGCCGGTAAGAACGTCATAACCTTCGGCGAGCCTCTTGAGCTGGACAACTCCACCGCTGCCGACATCACATTCGGGCAGACGACATATTATTTCGCCAGTTTCGACGCTTCGATGCCGGATCTGAATTATGGGCCGTATGAGAACGCGTCCGAGTCTCCGCTCTTCAAGGAGATCACCGCCACCGCGGACAAGTGGATCAAGGATTTCGGTGTGGACGGATTCCGTCTTGACGCCGTGGTCTGGGTCTATCAGGCGGTGATAAAGGCCAACCAGAGCTTCCTCTCCCAGTGGTATGACCACTGCAACGCCACCTACAAGGCAGCCGGACACTCCGACGACATATTCATGGTGGGGGAGGCCTGGTACGGGAACCATTCTTCCGACGAGCAATATTACTACAAGGGGCTTCCGTCCAATTTTGAGTTCGATTATTTCGGTCTCGTGAACGCTACTATGGGCGGCAACGCGACAGGTTATGTCAAGGCGGTTGAGACGTATATAAATGACCATAAGGCTCAAAGGAGCGACGCGATCACCTCAATATTCCTGACCAACCATGACCAGGACCGCGCGGCGGAGGCTTTCGGGAGAAGTCTCGCCAAGGAGAAACAGGCCGCGGCCCTGCTCCTGACCACTCCGGGCAAGCCTTTCATCTACCAGGGTGAGGAGCTTGGCTACTGGGGCACCAAGGCTGGTGGTGATGAATATGTCCGGACTCCGATCCTCTGGGACAAGGCTGGAAAGGACTGTGCCAAGAAGGGTGTGAACAACAAGGTGGATGCTTCCATGCTGACTTCCTCGATTTCTGTCGAGGCTCAAGAAGCGAACAGCGCCTCTTTGCTGAACACTTATAAGACATTCTCCCAGCTCAGAAACACTTATCCCGCTCTCGCGGATGGCAAGATCACGAACGCTAACCTTTCCGGTGCCGCAATCGCCTCGTGGTACATGACTTCCTCTGACGGCCAGAAGCTTCTGGTTATCCACAATGTGGCTGGTGCGGAGAGGACTACCACGGTCTCCGACGACATGTCCAAGCCCATAGCCCTGCTTGGCACAGCTTCCTACGAAGGTGCCAACCTGACCCTCGGGGCCAACTCTTCCGTCATTTTCCAATTGAAATGATGGGATTATGATATTATCGCAAGAGGCATGGACACTTCGTCGCCCGGACCCATGCCACCCTCGGCACTGTAAGAGGGGGGACCGGAGCGGAGCGAAGCGACGCGAGCGGTGGGGCCGCGAAGCGGCGGTCCGGGGATGAAGTGTCCTGCCTCTGGAGTATTGGAATAATTGAATATTAACATGATATGAAAAGAATAGTATTGTTATTGGCGATAATCGCCGCGGCGGTGGCTTGTGGCGATAAAGGAAAGAAGGCCACGGTCGAGACAGGTGACTGGACCGAGGATGCCGTAATCTATGAGCTGAACATCCGTCAAGCCACGGCGGAAGGCACTCTGGCGGCCGCGGAGGCTAAACTGCCGGAACTTAAGGAACTTGGCGCTGATGTCGTGTGGCTTATGCCGCTCTATCCGATCGGTGTCGAGGGCCGCAAAGGCACTCTTGGCTCGTATTACGCCATCAAGGACTACTGCGATGTGAACCCGGAGTTCGGTACGCTCGCGGACTTCGATCATTTCTTGGAAGCCGCACATAACCAGGGACTTAAGGTTATCATCGACTGGGTAGCCAACCACACTTCCCCGGACCATCCGTGGGTCACTGGAAAGGATCCTTCATGGTACGTTCGCGATGCCGAAGGGAAAACTATTGTGGAATATGACTGGACGGACATCGCCAAACTCAACTACGCCAACAAGGACATGCGTTCCGAGATGGAAAAGTGCATGCGCTTCTGGCTTGACCGTGGGATCGACGGCTTCCGCTGCGATGTGGCCTTCCAGGTGCCCCAGGACTTCTGGGCTGACGTCTTCACCAAGTTCAGGAATGAATATTCCAGGAGGCTGTTCTTCCTTGCGGAAGGGGAGGAACCATGGCTCCACGAGGCCGGGTTTGACTGCACCTACGCATGGAGACTCCACCACCTTCTGAATGACATTGCCCAGGGCAAGGCGAATGCCAACAGCCTTGTGAAATATGTCGAGTGGAACGCCCAGGAATACGGATCTGTAGGTCAGGTCGCGGAGCGGAGCGCAGGCGCCCACCGCCTGATGTTCATCACAAACCATGATGAGAATTCCTGGAACGGGACTGAGTTCGAGAGGATGGGAGACGCGTGGAAGGCGATGGCGGTCCTGTGCTGGACCCTGCCGAATTCCCAGCCGCTCATCTACACCGGTCAGGAAGTCGGTTATAATCACCGCTTTGAGTTCTTTGAGAAGGACCCGATGCCAGACTGGCACCACAATGCCGCCACTGACTTCTATGCTGGTTTGAACGCCCTGCGGCACGCTCATCCGGCTTTATGGAGCGACAATTCGGAATTCCAGGTCCTTGCGGCGACCGATTCCAGCATCTGCTTCAAGAGGAGCGCGGAAGGAGATGAGGTGACTGTCAATGTGCTCCTGAAGGCCCCTTGGACCTGGTCTGTCGAGACTGCTGACTCCAAGGTCGCGAGGGTTGAGCCTCCGTGCTGGTGGACCGGTATGAAGACCGATCTGCAGCTCATGGTTTATGGGAAGGACATCTCCCAATGGGATGTCTCCATCGCCGGGAACGGATTGAAAGTCACTGATATTCATAAGGCGGACAGCCCTAATTATCTTTTTGTCGATGTGGCGGTCAGCCCTTCCGCGAAGCCCGGGACTTACGATCTTGTCTTCACAAAGGGCGACGAGTCTTTCAAAAAGCCCTATGTCATTGGCGAGAGGGAGCCGGGTTCCGCCGAAAGGACCAGTTTCACGACCTCCGACTTCATCTATCTCATCAATCCGGACCGTTTCGCCAATGCCGATCCTGGCAATGACAACACCGACGACACCTTTGAGACCGCCAACCGTAAGGAGCCTTTCGGCCGCCATGGCGGTGATCTTCAGGGAATTATCGACCATCTTGACTATATCGCCGATCTCGGGGCGACGGCCATCTGGTGCACTCCGCTCCTTATGGACAACCAGCACTGGGAGTCCTATCACGGCTACGCTTGCGGTGACTATTATAGGATCGATCCCCGTTTCGGCAGCAACGCCCAGTACAAGGAATATGTCGCCAAAGCCCACGAGAAAGGCCTAAAGGTCATAATGGACATCGTCACCAACCACTGCGGCACCGACCACTGGTGGATGAGCGACCTTCCTTTCAAGGATTGGGTCCACCAATTCCCGGAATATACCAACACCAACTATATATTCCCGTCGGCAATGGACCCGAACGCCTCGGAGTACGACAGGAATCTTCTTGTGAGCGGCTGGTTCGTCCCGATGATGCCCGACATGAATCTGGATAACCCCTTTATGCTGAAATATTTCCAGCAGTGGGCAATCTGGTGGACGGAATATTCCGGCCAGGATGGCCTCCGTGTGGACACCTATCCCTACAACGAAAAGGTCCCGATGAGTAAGTGGTGCGAGGCGGTTCTCAATGAGTATCCGAACCTGAATATCGTAGGGGAGTGCTGGGACTCCAACTTCGACCAGCTTGCTTACTGGCAGGGCGGAAACGCCAATGCTGACGGCTTCGACTCCCACCTTCCTTCCATCATGGATTTCCCTCTCCAGGAGGCTATCAACGCCGCTTTGGCAGAGGTCAATCCCGGTTGGAACCAGGGAATGTTCAGAGTCTATCACGCTCTTGCCCATGACGCCACTTACCACGATCTTTCCAAGATGATGATATTCCTGTCGAACCACGACCATTACCGCATCGCTGATGCCTGGAAGCTGGACCCTGATAAGATGAAGATCGGTTATACGCTTCTCGCGACGGTTCGTGGCATTCCGCAGCTGTTCTATGGCGATGAGATGATGTTCGCCACCGGAAAGGATTACAAGAGCGACGGCGAGCTGCGCATGGACTTCCCGGGCGGCTGGGCCGGAGATCCGGTTGATTTGTTCTCCGCTGAGGGTAGAACCGGAGTTGAGGCTGAGCTTCACGATTATGTCAAGACGCTCTTCCAGTGGCGTAAAGGTAAGGATGTGATCCACAACGGCAAGACTGTCCATTTCATGTCGAGGGACAACACTTACGCTTTCTTCAGGTACAACGACACTGACAAGGTGTTTGTGTACGTCAATAATTCTCCAGAGGAGAAGGCCATCCCCTGGTCGCATTACGCTGAGATCGCCTCTGGCCTCGGCGCTGGCACCAATGTCCTGACTGGCGAGAAGGTCACCATCACTGACTCCACTCTCGTCCCGCCCTGCACAGCGCTGGTCGTCGAATACTGACATCAATAGCTGAAGGAGCCTGTCACCACCGAGAACCGCCGCTTCGCGGCCCCACCGCTCGCGTCGCAAGCGACGCTCCGGTCCCCCCTCTTAACGTGCCGAGGGTGGCAGTGGTTCCTGGTGGTGACAGGCTCCTTCAGCCCAACTCTCACTTTGTGCCAACTCTTACTTCGTGCGGCCGATGAGGTGGAATTGTTGCCGCCAAACTGGCGCACGAGGAATACCTCAGGCCTACGGTCTGGATGGCATTCGAGTGCACCATACCCCGATATTGGGCAACGGAGCACAGTGATGTTCCAGTAAATGCGACAGAGTGCATGTTGGAGTGCGCCAGATTGGCGGTTACGGGAAAAGAAATGAAGGCATTAAGCCCGCCTTGATTTCGTAATATGCTGTATATCAGTTGGTGGGGCTCCACCCTTTGATTATCAAGCAGTTCAAATAATGCTCTCTCTGGATTTAAGAAGCACATTTCGGGAAACTGATGATTATCAGATATATAATGATTACGGTTGCCTACAGAAAGTCAATAATGTGTCTTTTGTAGTATTCTCGCGTCATGAAGCCATCGCAGCCGGTTTTGTCGGCTTTGAAGTTGGTGCAGCCCAGGAAAGGTTCCACTTTGCCTTCCTTAACAATTAGGTAGCCATCCTGGCATTTGTCACATTTGAGGATGGACATGTCGCCACCACGTAGGTCGTTGGTCATGAAGTCGCAGATTTCGGGTTCGTTGGAGCAGATCCAGAGTTTGAGGCCGATGTGAGGCTTGTAACGGAGCTGCAGGGGATAGCCACAACAGGGGCATCGCTTGATATTGTCGAGGTTGTCGGCGGACTGGTCGTTGAGCTGCCCATCTATGGTGACTAGCGGGTAGTCTCGGAGGAGTTCGGTGACGAACTGTGAGGGGTGCTGCTCCGGGGTGATGATGTACACGCGGTTTTTGGTGCGTGTAAGGGCAACGTAGAAGAGGCGGCGCTCTTCGGCGTAGTCGATACTGTGGTCGCCTTTGACGACGTATTTGAGGACGGGGTCTTCCTGGATCTGGGACGGGAATCCGTAGAGTTCGTTGCGGGCGTTGATGATGATGACATTGTCGTAGCCGAGCCCTTTGGCGCGGTGGACGGTCATAAACTCAATCTTAACGCCAGGGAAGCGGTGGGAGCGGACGCTTCCATCGTCAGGGTTATATTGGAAGTCGGCGGACTTGCCGAGGTTGAAGGCGTCAAATCCGTAGCGGCCAAGGAGGAGGATGGAGGATTTTGGATTTTCGGAGAGGATCTTCTCCATTGCCGCCTCAACGGTCTTGCCGATGAGGAAGTAGCGGCCTCCCTTGCCCTCATACTTCTTGCGGTCTACTTCTTCCGTATAAGTCTGGATAACGATGGGGTTGGTGATGTGTTTCGGTGAAACCAGGGCCTTCTTGAGCTGGGATTCATTTTGCTGGATGAAGCCACCGGCGATGTCGATGACCTCCTGGGCATTACGGTAGGTCTTGGTTATTTTGAGTTCCTCGCCATACCCCATTGCTTTCTTGAACTTTGTGAAGAGTTCGATGCGGGCGCCGGCGTAGGCGTAGATGGATTGCCAGTCGTCACCCACGGCGATAATCTTGGCGTCACAGACCTCGCTGAGAGCCTTTGTAAGGTCGAAACGCTGCCGCGAGATGTCCTGGTACTCATCCACAATGATGTACTTGAAATCGAGCTTTACACCGGAATTCTTCTGCTCTCGGAGGATACGGGCGCTTTCATTGATCATATCCTCGAAATCCACGGCATGCTGCTGCTTTAGTCGCTTGGTGTACTCCAGGTAGCACTGCTGGCAGACATCCAGGAAGAGTTTGGTGCGTTCGTTGGTGGACTTGCTTTCCCACTCGTAGAACTGCTCGGTGGTGAAGCCATTGGTCTTGAAGTTCTGGATGAAAGTGCAGACCAGTTTGACTAGCTTCAAGATGTACTTATTCTCCTCGGTGGAGACAATCTTGTCAAAGACTTCCTTAGAGGATCGTGGTTCCAGGATGAAACCATGAGCACGAAGCTCTTCCTCCAGATGGACCAGAAGTGGCCGGCCGTCGTTGTAGGAAGAGAATGTGTAGATAAGCTCGGTACCGTGCTGGCGATGCAGTAGGACTTTGTCATTGATGGCCGCCTTGTATCGCTTCAGTTGCTCTGCTGTGTATCGGTTGTTCCGGCCGTCCTGGGTGATTCCGAAGTGCTCGATATAGGCAATGTGGTCGCCCTGTGTGATGGTGAAGTCTGGCGTGTACGGCTTGTGTGCGCGGATGATATTGTATTTGTACGGCTTCTCGTAAGCGTAGTCAATCTTGTTGAGATACAGGAAGTTTGCAATCTTCACTTCCTGCGCTGAGCGAAGCGCCTCGTGAGCAATTGAAATGCGGTTGCCCGTGCGTTTGTTGATGATTTCCTCCGTGTACTCGCTCATATTCCCCTTGAGCGTGGTGAAGTCCGCCTTGGAGATGTAGTTGAAGAAGGAATTGAGGTCATCGCCCTCATAAGGAGCGTCAAAATAACTGCCGAAGAAGAGGATCAGTTTGTCCACAAGTTCAGGCTGCTCCAGAATATTGCTCTTGAGATAATTGTTGACGATATTGAAGAGGAAGCCCCCGTCCCGGATATTCTTTCCGGCTGGATCTTGCTTTCGGAGGATGGCGTAGCCGGTGCTGTGGAAGGTAGTAACCGGACATTTAATCCTGAGCGCCTTATTGATCTTGTCCCGCAGTTCGCCCACAGCCTTGTTGGTGAACGAAATCACCAGGATATTCTCCGGATCGATATGCTGACGCTCCACTAGGTAGCGGACCTTAGCCGCCACGGTTGTAGTCTTTCCGGCACCCGCACCAGCGATAACAAGAGTGTAGTCCTCATCTGAAAGCACAACTCGCCGCTGCTCTTCATCCAGACTGATGACAGGGTCAACCGACTTCAGGATATTATCTAAATAGTCCTTTTCTGACTCCAGATGCCGTTGGATGTACATCAGATTGTGCTGCCTTATAAGATCCGAACCAATTTCAAGGTTGGCTAAATCCTCATAGTTTTGTACAAACGTCTCCACCTCTTCCGCTGGAATACCATTGGAAGAACAGTAATAGTCAAGCGTTTTAGCTACTTTCTGATTCAAAAAGAACCTATACAAATCAGTATAATCCTTCACTAATAGCCTGTAGTCACTCCTGGCCAGGAACTTGTCTGACATAAGGAGGAGGTTTAATGCTTGGGTGAAAGATGCAAGGCTCTGGTATTCCGGAGTCAAAGTTCCGGAGAGACAAAGCTCTTCGTTTAATGGCTTACGAGTGAATAACTTGCGAAAGAATGACAACTGCTAAACTGTTATAAGTATGTGATTACTTCGTTCTGCCGATGAGACGGTCGGCGAAGCGGCGGAGGCGCTCGTAGCGGACGCCTTTGCAGATCTTGGCGGCGGCCTCCAGAGCCTTGGCGTTCAGCTCCAGAATAGTCGTCTGGGCATCCTCGGCGACTCCGAGCTCGGAATATATCTCCTTGACAGCGGCTATTTTGGCGACTTTCTCCTGGTCTGTCCTGGCAGGCATTGACATGGCTTTTGTGAGCCTTTCAGCCTGCTCCGTTGAGGCTTTCTCATACGCCCGGATCGTCAGCCAGCTCTTCTTGGAGTTTACTATGTCCCCGCCGATAGGCTTACCGAAGACTTTCTCGTCGCCGAACGCGTCGAGATAGTCGTCAGCGACCTGGAAAGCCAGGCCCAGATTGAATCCGTAGCCGTAAAGTGTGTCGCAGTCACGCTTCGGAGCGCCCCCGATCAAAGCGCCCATCTTCGCGGCGCAGGCGATCAGGACACCGGTCTTGAGCCCGATCATGTTCATGTATTCCTCCATGGTCACATCGTCCCTGCACTCGAACTCCATGTCGTACTGCTGGCCCTCGCAGACCTGCGCGGCTGTCCTTGAAAACAGCGTCAGGACCTCTCCCTGGACCTTTCTGGGAGCCTTCATGATCCTGGAATAGCTGTCAATGCACATCACGTCACCGGAGAGGATCGCCGTGTCGGGAGACCATTTCTTCCAGACCGTGTCAACGCCTCTGCGGAGAGGCGAGCGATCCATGATGTCGTCATGGATGAGCGTGAAACTGTGGAACACCTCAAGTCCTGCGGCCGGCTCGAGAATCCCGGCTCCGATCCTGTCTTTGTAAAGGGAATATGTTGTGAGACAGAGCCTTGGTCTCAGCCGTTTGCCTCCTATCTCTATCATGTATCTCAATGGATCGTAAAGCCCGGAGGGCTCGCTGGTGAAAGCGATATTCTCAAACAGTGACCTGATGGCCTCGTCGATAGTGTTCTGCCTTATCATAATGTGGAATTGGTGTAAATAACCCGTTATTTCGCGTAAAGTTAGTCAAAAACCCCGGAATTAGCTATTTTTGCAGCCTGATGAGCCTATATTCATATTTCAGGATCTCAAAGCCTTCCACCGTGAAGGTCCCGTCGGAGGCGGTGCCCGGAGAGTACCGCCGCCTGAGGAACCGCACTTTCTGGGGCGTGACAGCGGCCTACGCACTTTATTACGTCTGCAGGATGGCGATGGCTGTGGTCAAGCAGCCACTCATTGACGGGAATATCCTGAGCGCCGCGCAGTTGGGAATTATCGGCTCGGCTTTCTATTTCGTCTATGCCGCGGGCAAGTTCGCCAACGGTTTCATAGCAGATTATTGCAATATCCGCCGTTTCATGGCGACGGGACTACTCATCTCGACCGTGGTGAACCTTCTCATGGGTGTCCTCGGCCTCGCGCATGGCTGGTGGGGATTCTCCTCGGCCCTGTTGTTCATAGTCTTCGCCGTTGTCTGGGGGATCAACGGGTATTGCCAATCAATGGGGGCACCTCCGGGAGTGATTAGCCTTTCCAGGTGGTTCCCGCTCAACCGCAGGGGGACTTTCTACAGCATCCTCAGCGCCACCCCTTATCTCGGGAAATCCATCTCGGTCTTCGCCCTCGGTCTCGTGGTGGCCTGGATCGGTTGGGAATATGGCTTCATATTCTCCGCCATAGCGGGTGTCATCGGATCTGTCATTATCCTGGTTTTTGTCTCGGATACGCCTGAAAGCAAGGGACTTCCATCGGTTCAGGAATTGTCTGGTGAAGAAGTCCTGAAGACAGATACCCTTCCCACCAAAGAGCTTCAGAAAATGGTGGTCCGCCATCCGGGAATCTGGATAATCGCCCTTTCCAGCGCCTTTGTTTATATTACCCAACACGCCGTCAGCGAGTGGGGAGTCCTGTTCCTCCAGAAAGGAAAGGAATATTCCCTTGTCTCGGCGACCGAGATAATCGCTTTCTCAGAGGCTTTCGGAATAGCCGGTACCGTCCTGGCGGGATGGCTCTCGGACCGTGTCTTCAAGGGTAACCGTCTCATCCCGGTCCTTTTGTCCGGAATCGTCTGCCTGCTGTCGTTGGGAGCTTTCCTTTTCAGCAAGGGAAATTATGTCTTGAATATCGTGTATGTCGCTGTTTTCAGCCTGTCCATAGGTGTCGTCTATTGCACAGTGGCCGGCCTGATGGCTCTGGACATCGTTCCCCGTAAGGCCACCGGCTCAGCACTCGGCATGGTGGGACTGGCTAGCTACGGGGCCGCCGGCATCCAGAATGTCGTCAGCGGTTTCATGATCGGTGCGGGGGGAGAATTCAATTTCCTCCCCGTCTCAATGTTCTGGATGGCAGCCTGCCTGCTGTCATTCCTTATTCCCGTGTTGACATGGCGACTTCTTAAAATCCAATCAATCAGATAGTAAGATGCGTGGTTTTTGGACTGTCCTGATGCTTGTTTTCTCAAATGTCTTCATGACATTCGCATGGTACGGACACTTGAAACTGAGTGAGATGAAGATTTCCACCGGGTGGCCTCTGATCCTGGTCATCCTTTTCTCGTGGGGAATCGCGTTTTTCGAGTACTGCCTGACCGTTCCAGCCAACCGAATAGGTTTCCAAGCCAATGGCGGCCCGTTCAATCTTCTCCAGCTGAAAGTCATCCAGGAAGTCGTCTCGCTCACGATCTTCACCATCATCGTAATGTTCTTCTTCAAGGGGCAGACGATCCAATGGAACCACATCGCTGCCTTTGTCTGCCTGGTCCTCGCGGTGTTTTTCGTGTTCCTCAAGTAGGTTTTTCCAAATTAATGCCTATATTTGGGAAACACTTGATACACAGTTTATACCATGGGACTATTCAAAGACCTTCTTAAAGGCGTAGCCGGTGACCTAATGAGCAAGGTCCAGCAGGCTGCCTCCGCCGCTATGGCCGGCACCACATCCGATTCATCCCAGCCGCATTCTGGAGGAAGGGGGACTTTTGTCGCTCCGGCCGCTGACGCCCCTGTCAGGAGCGCGGCTGAAAGCGCGGGCTATTTCTCCGGAATCCTGGCCTCACGTTTCCCTCAGTACACTGTCCGTCGCAATGTGCCCGTCACCGAACTCGCCGGGAATGTCACGGATTCTTTCCAGCTTTACTCGACCCGTCCCACGCAGGCTTACAAGGCGGAGTGGGGAGAGCCTTATACCTTTGTGCTATCGGAAGGTGGCGTCCCGAAAGGGATTGTCATGCTTGGCTCCGGGCACAGTCATGACGCTAATGTCAAATACCTGATCTCCAGGATGTACGCCAAGAAGCTCGGGCTTCCGTACATCAATTTCTATACGCAGATGCCCAACGAAGAGGAATATGTCGTCGGTCGCATCCGCAAGTTCATGGGAGGCTTCTGATTCAGGGAGAAGGGGATGCGTCCCGGGGGGGCGCACCCGCGGAGGATGAGGCATCGCCTTCTTTGGTTTATGGCGTCGCGGGTCGTCGGGTGATGTACCATCTTGTGATCAGCAATTTTGCTGATTCAAAATCATTCCCCTTTTCCCTTTTATCGGATGGAAAGCATAATGAGTCAGATCATGAGTCAGGAGGTCTGGGACGGCTTCCTGGCCCATCGTCTGCGTAAAGGCCGCTTCACGTGGCGATCTTTCGTCGCCGCTGACGATTTTGTCGATTCGGAGACATATCACCCGGTAGTCCGCCGTCTTTCCAAGGGGAAGGGAATTGGCATCCCCTTCAAGACAGTCATTAACAAGATGGGGAGCGGGAAAAAAAGAGTCGTCTATCATTTCGGCAACCAGGAGATGGCGGTCCTCAAACTCATTTCCCATCTTCTTTATCGCTATGACAACCTGTTCGCTTCAAACTGCTACGCTTTTCGCAGGGGTAAAAGGGCTTCGGACACCATCTTCCGGCTGAAAAGGGAGATCGGGGGCCGGAAACTGTGGGCATATAAAGTGGACATCCACGACTATTTCAACTCCATTTCCATCCCTATCCTTCTGCCCATCCTTTCCCGGATATTCATAGACGACCCGAGGTTATATTCCTTTTTCGAGAAACTGCTGTCTGATGACCGCGCCTATTCCGGCGAAAAACTGGTCCGGGAAAAAAGGGGAGTGATGGCCGGGACCCCTACCGCGCCCTTCCTCGCCAACGTCTATCTGATGGAAGTCGACCATCATTTTGAGAATGAGGGAGTTATCTATGCGAGATATTCGGATGATATCCTGATACTGGCTGACACCGAGGAGGAGCTGACGGCCAGAAAGAACGAGCTGTTGGACTTTTTCAAGCAATACCACCTTGAGGTCAATCCGTCGAAAGAACATGTTTACGCACCTGGGGAAGCTATTGATTTCCTGGGGTTTAGTATGGATGGAACAGAGGTCGGCGTCTCAAAGTCGACACTAATGAAAATGAAGGGAAAGATCCGCCGCAAGGCCCGTTCCCTCCACCGGTGGGTTTCGAAGGCCGACAAGGATCCTATGTTAGCCATGAAGGCCATGGTCAACAGTTTCAACAGGAAGTTCTTTGAGGAAGGTGACCCTGACACCCTTTCATGGTCCCGGTGGTTCTTCCCGGTCATAAACTCAACGGAAGGACTCGAGGAGATCGACCATTATCTTCAGGACAACATCCGCTTCCTATCTACCGGGAAGCATAATAAAGCCAACTACCGAGTCCGGTACGAGGACATCAAGGCTCTCGGCTACCGCAGCCTTGTCAACGAGTATCACAAGTTTCGCCAAAATAGAGTATATTCGCGCCCGGTTTTTTCAGACAGGGATGATACGTTTGATAATATTAGATTTTGACGGCACTCTGGGCGACACCAGGGCCAACATTGTCCTGACAATGCGCCAGACGATGGAGAAGATGGGGTATCCGGTCGCCAGCGAGGAAACTATCGCCGCGACCATAGGCCTTCCTCTTGAAGAAGGTTTCCGCCAGCTTCTCCCGGGAATCACCGAGGATGAGGTCCTCGGCTGTGCCGCCACTTACAGGCATTTATTCGAGGTTAACCGTAAAAACCTGGTCCCCAAGCTGTTCCCTGGGGTAAAGGAGACTCTGGAGACCCTTGTCCAGAAAGGATATGTCCTGACAGTCGCGTCTTCAAGGCACTATGCCTCACTGAGCGGTTTTCTTACCGATATGGGAATATCCGGTTTTGTCTCTTATGTGCTTGGCGCTGATGGAGTCACGAATGCCAAGCCCCATCCCGAGCCTGTGTTGAAGACCTTGTCTGCCCTTGGATTCTCTCCGGAGGAGGCGATCGTGGTTGGTGACATGCCGGTTGATATCCTTATGGGTAAAGGAGCCGGAGCGAAAACATGCGGGGTGACTTACGGAAACTCCTGCAGGAAGGACCTACTGGCCGCTGGAGCCGATGTTGTGATCGATGACTTCCATGCCCTTCCCGGGGCGCTCCAAGAAATCAGCGCCGAATGAAAAGACACTCTCCAGACAAGATTGGCGGCCATCTCGCCATCGCCGGAGCCTACACGATATTCGGGCTCAACATAGTCTTTTGCAAGGATATAGCCAATGCCCAGGCAGTCTCTCCGATAGTCCTTTTCACCCTTAGGGCGATCGGCGCCTCGCTGCTCTTCTGGCTGATTTCCTTATTCTTGCCAGCCGAGAAAGTCGACAGGGCGGATTTCCCGAAGATATTCCTGGCCTCATGCGTCGGTCTTTTCATCCCGCAATTCACATTCCTTAAGGCGATCACGATGTCGACTTCGATCGACACGGCCATCCTGAGCACGCTGGGACCTATCTTCACGATGTTTTTCGCTTTCTTTTTCCTTGGCGAGCCGATCACCGGTAAGAAAGCGGGCGGTGTGGCTCTCAGTTTCGCGGGTGTCATATTCCTGATATTCAATTCAGTCCATCAGGGAGGCGCGTCCAGCACCTCTCCATTCGGGATCATCCTGCTGCTCGTCAACAGCCTCAGCTTCGCCTTGTATCTCGGGGCGTTCCGTCCCTTGATCTCCAAGTACAATGTGGTCACCTTCATGAAGTGGATGTTCATCTTCTCCCTGCTGGTGTCGCTTCCTTTCTCTTTCAGAGGCCTGCTGACCACTGATTATGCCGCGATCCCGGTTGATGTGCGCTGGGAAATAGGTTACCTGATTGTCTTCGCCACTTTTGTCGCATATTTCCTTATCCCTTTGGGACAGAAGCGTTTGAGGCCTACTCTTGTGAGTATGTACACCTATCTTCAGCCCATAATAGCGGCGGTCGTCAGCATCGTCTCCGGCCTGGATGTCATCACTTGGCAGAAAGCCCTCGCCACTGTCCTGATTGTGGGTGGAGTTATCCTGGTCAGTCGCAGCCGTGCGGCAAAGGAAGGTTAGAGTTTCGCCGATATTCGCTATCTTCGCGTATCATGAGGTATTTTCAGGTAATCCCGGCCATACTTCTGGCCTTCTCAGTCGTGTCTTGTGGGGGTAAATTTAAGTCTCCGGTTGAATATGTCAATCCCTTCATCGGCGCCAGTACCAACACTGATGTCGCTGGAGTCGCCCATGGTCTTGGAAAGACTTTCCCAGGTGCCACCACCCCTTTCGGAATGGTACAGGTGAGTCCTAACACAGTGACCGGAGGAGACAATGGCCCCGGTTACAGCTATGAGATGAAGACCATCGAAGGTTTCGCCATGACGCAGATGAGCGGTATCGGCTGGTACGGGGATCTCGGAAATTTCCTCGTGATGCCTACCACAGGACCCTTGAAGAAGATCTCCGGAAAGGAGGACGGGAGCCTTGAAGGGTGGCGCTCTTTTTATGACAAGGCCACCGAGACGGCTTCTCCTGGCTACTATTCGGTCAATCTGACAAACTATGACATCAAGGTCGAGTGTTCCGCCACGCCCCGTTGCGGGATCCTGCGTTTCACTTGGCCGGAGAGTTCCCAATCCAGGATCCAGGTAGACCTTGCCCGCAGGGTGGGCGGTACTTCCGAAGAGCAATTTGTCGAGATCGTCGGAGACAGGACCATCGAGGGATGGATGCGATGCACTCCCGAGACTGGCGGCTGGGGTAATGGCTCCGGTCAGGCCTTATATACTGTGTATTTCCATGCGGAATTTGACAAACCATTGAAAGACAGCGGTTTCTGGAGCGCTGATATTCCTGATGACTGGCCCCGGAAGAACTGGGACGTGACGAGCAGGGAGTATCTGGAGCGTGTCGCCCAGGCTCCTGTCATCAAGGATGCCCAGAAGATCCAGGGAAAGCACCTCGGATTCTTCACCGAGTTCCCGACCGAGGCCGGAGAGAGCACAACCCTTAAGGTAGGCATCTCTTTCGTCGATGTCGAAGGCGCAAGGAAAAACTTCGAGGCTGAGATAGAGGGGAAGGATTTTGACCAGGTCCATCGTCAGGCGGTCGACTCCTGGAACCGGGAGTTGTCCAAGATCTCTGTCTTGGGCGGCACAGAGGCCGACAAAGTGGTGTTTTACACGGCCTTGTACCACACCATGATCGACCCGAGGCTTTTAGCCGATGTCGATGGAAGGTACTACGGTGGGGACCATAAGACACACAGCTCCAGGGGAAAGTTCGACAAGAGGACCATATTCAGTGGATGGGACGTGTTCCGTAGCCAGATGCCTCTTCAGACCCTGATCAATCCCAAGGTCGTGGATGACATGGTGTCTTCTCTCGTGACGCTGGCCGAAGAAAGCGGAAAGGAATATCTTGAGCGTTGGGAGCTGCTCAACGCTTATTCGGGGTGCATGCTCGGCAATCCGGCCGCCTCTGTCGCGGCTGACGCTTTTGTCAAGGGTATCAGGGGCTTTGACGCCTCCAAGGCGTTGAAGTACGCGATCAACTCGTCAGCCTGGTTCGGTAATTACCCTTTGGGATGGAATTCGAACGGATCGTCCATCTCGGAGACTCTCGAGCACGCGTATTCCGACTGGTGCATCGCCGTGCTGGCTGAGGGAATAGGTGACAAGGCTACCGCCGAAGAGTATTATTCCCGCTCGCAAGCCTACAGGAACGTGTTTGACCCCGAAGTCGGCTGGTTCAGGCCCAGGAACGCTGACGGCACATGGTGGGAGTGGCCCAAGGAGGGAAGGCTAAAGGATGACTTTGGATGCGTTGAGAGCAACCCTTACCAGCAGGGCTGGTTCGTGCCGCATGATGTGGATGGGATGGTTGAGCTGATGGGAGGCCGGGAAAAAGTTCTCGCGGATCTGGAAAGTTTCTTCGATAACGCGCCGGACAACCTCATGTGGAACAGTTATTACAACCATGCCAATGAGCCGGTCCACCATATTCCCTTCCTGTTCAATGCCTTGGGACAGCCGTGGGAGACTCAGCGGTGGACAAGGTTCATCTGTTCCCACGCGTATTCAGATGATCCGATGACCGGCCTCGTGGGCAACGATGACGTTGGACAGATGTCAGCCTGGTATGTCCTGGCCGCTTCTGGAATACATCCCCTCTGCCCCGGGGACGGAAAGATGCAGCTTACAAGTCCGGTCTTCGAGGAGATCGCGATCCGGACAGATCCAGCTTACGCTTCCGGGAAGCCATTCTTTATCAAGGCAGTGAATAACTCTCCGGAGAATATCTACATCCAGTCGGCCACCCTTAATGGGAAGCCTTTGGAAAAACCGTTCCTGGAGTTCAAGGATATAGCCTCCGGCGGCACTCTGCGCCTTCAGATGGGACCGGAGCCGAACAAGAATCTTTTTGGAAATGATCGCTAAGCCAGATAAGATAGAAGTCAGGGGAGCGAGAGCCCATAATCTCAAGAATATAGATGTCGACATCCCGCTCGGAAAGATAGTGGGGATCGCCGGAGTCTCCGGCTCAGGGAAATCATCCCTCGCTTTGGGAGTCCTTTATGCTGAAGGGTCCCGGCGTTATCTTGAGTCCCTTTCCACATATACCCGCAGGCGGATGACACAAGCCTCAAGGGCCATGGTCGATGAGGTCCGTTATGTCCCGGCAGCTCTGGCCCTTCATCAGAGGCCAGGAGTCCCGGGAATCCGCAGTACCTTCGGCACGATGTCAGAACTGCTTAACAGCCTGAGGCTTATGTTCTCTCGCCTGGCAAGCCATCGCTGTCCCAACGGGCATTATATGGAGCCTACTCTGGATGTGGCGGCTGAGCGTCCGTTGCGTTGCCCGGTCTGCGGGGAGACTTTTTACGCTCCAGGGGCTGAGCAGCTCGCGTTCAACAGCGAGGGCGCTTGCCGGAGGTGTGGAGGTACTGGAATAGTCCGCACCGTCGACGAGTCTACCCTTGTTCCCGACGAGACATTGACAATCGACCAAGGTGCGGTCGCGCCTTGGGGATCATTGATGTGGTCTCTTATGAAAGACATAGCCCGTGAGATGGGTGTCCGTACAGATGTGCCATTCAAGGACTTGACCCCGGAAGAGAAAGAAATCGTCTATCACGGGCCGGCTGAGAAGAGGCACATTCTTTACCGCAACGAGAAGACCAACAACTTCGCGGAGATGGACTTCACGTACTACAACGCTGTCTATTCGGTAGAGAACGCCTTGTCGAAAGTGAAGGATGAGACCGGGATGAAACGTGTCGAGAAATTCCTCAAGGAGGAGCCTTGCCCGGATTGCTGTGGCACAAGGCTTTCCGATGAAGCCCGGGCTCCTTTGCTCAGGGGTATAAACCTCGCCCAGGCCTGTGAGATGACCCTTTCCGAACTGATCGAATGGGTGGCAGGGGTTCCCGCGTCGTTGCCTGAGCCAATGCGCCCGATGGCCGAGAGGATTTGTGAGTCTTTCGCTGACACTGCCAGGAGGCTTGTCGATCTCGGGCTGTCGTATCTGTCTCTTGACAGGGCGGCCTCGACCCTTTCTACGGGGGAGAGACAGCGGGTGCAGCTCGCGAGGTCGGTCCGTAACCGGACGACAGGCGTACTGTATGTCCTTGACGAGCCTTCAATAGGTCTGCATCCGTCTAATATTGAGGGTCTTACAGGAGTGATGGACGATCTTGTGGCCGACGGGAACACAGTTGTCCTTGTCGATCACGACACCCAGGTCCTGGCCCATTCCGATTGGATTATTGAGCTCGGACCTGAAGCTGGGGCGAAAGGAGGGCAGGTGATTGCCCAGGGCACAGTCGAAGGCCTGGAGAATAATCCTTCGTCCCGGATCGGTGCTTTCCTGAAAGATACGGCGGGAGCCTCTCCCAGAAGGCCGGACCTGTTCAGTCTCGGAAGGATCAAGATGACAACTGGCGCTATCCACACGGTCCAGCCTTTGTCGGTGGAATTCCCTAAAGGAAGACTTTCGGTTGTGACCGGAGTCTCGGGTTCCGGAAAGACGACGTTGATCCTGGAGAGCCTGATTCCTGGCATGAAGGCCTCGATCGAGGGGCGGAGGCTTCCTTCGAATGTGCTTTCAATCGAGGCGGAAGGCATCCGTCAGGTCAAACTCATCGACGCCACTCCCATCGGAATAAATGTGCGCTCTACAGTCGCGACCTACGCCAATATTCACGATGAGTTGAGAAAGGTTTTCGCTCGGGTAGAGGCCGCGAAGGCTGGTGGTTGGAAGGCGGGAGATTTCTCCTACAACACAGGCCGCTTGCGTTGCCCTGTCTGTGATGGAACTGGAAGCATAAACCTTGATGTCCAATTCCTTCCGGATGTTGACATCCCTTGTCCGGATTGCCGCGGATCCAGGTATTCAAGGCAAGCTTTCGAGATAACCCGCGCCGAGGGACATTCGCTTCCCGATCTGATGGCGATGAGTGTCGACGAGGCGTTGGAGGCATGTTCAGACCTTTCCCTGATCCGTAGCCGTCTTCAAGTCCTTCACGATCTTGGTTTGGGGTATCTTACTCTTGGTGAAGCTACGCCAAGCCTCTCAGGTGGTGAGGCGCAGAGACTCAAATTGGCGAGCGAGATGGGCCGTGGGCAGGGAGACTCCCTGTTTGTCTTTGATGAGCCCACGATCGGTCTGCATCCGCTGGACGTGAAGACTCTCATGGAGGTGTTCCGTCACCTGATCGGGAACGGGGCCACTGTGGTAGTGATCGAGCACGATCTGGATGTCATCCGTAACGCTGACTATGTGGTTGACATGGGCCCTGGTGGCGGATTGGAAGGCGGACGGATCGTCGCCAGCGGCGCTCCAGCCGAAATCGCCGGTCGTCCCGAAAGCCTTACCGGGAAGGATCTATACCCTAACAACAATCCAGTGCGGACCAAAACGCTCGTAGGCGGCCCGGTCAAGAGACTCCCGGTCGTCCGGATGGGCGATTGAGATAAGGAGCTTCGCGCGTTCCTGGAGCGATTTGCCCCGAAGATCCACGGAGCCATATTCAGTGACAACCCATTGGACATCAGCCCTTGGGGTGACCACACCAGCGCCCGGATGGAGCGTCGGTACGATCTTGGACATTCCCTTGTTGGTCCTTGAGGCCAGGGCGATCATGGAAACTCCTCCCTCGCTCATCGCCGCTCCCCTGACGAAATCAAGCTGACCTCCGGTCCCGGAGAATATCCTTGTTCCGATCGAGTCCGCGCAGACCTGGCCCGTGAGATCAATCTCTGTCGCCGAATTGATGGAAGTCACCTTGGGGTTGCGGGAGATTGTCCATGGATCGTTGACATAGCCTATCTCCCTCATCAACACGTCCGGATTATGGTCGATAAATGAATATACTTTATTGGAGCCGAGAAGGAAGGATGCCACGATCTTTCCCTGGTCAATCTTCTTGTTTCGCCCGGTGATTATGCCTCTATTAATAAGTCCAAGGACTCCGTCGGCGAACATCTCGGTGTGTATTCCCAAATCCTTATGGTCTCCCAGCTGTGCGGCGAGAGCGTTAGGAAGACTGCCGATTCCCATCTGGAGGCATGCTCCGTCGGTCACGAGCTCGGCGCAGTTTTTTCCGATAAGTATGTCTATGTCAGTTGGTTCTGTGTATTCTTTCGTAAAGAGGGGAGTGTCGTCGCTGACCAGATAGTCAAAACTGTCAATGGAGATGAGGTCTCCGAAAGCGAAAGGCACATTCGGATTGACCACGGCGATTCTTACCCTTGCCGTCTCGATGGCGGCGGGGGAGCAGTCGACAGAAGTGCCGAGCGAGACCATGCCGTTCTCGTCGGGCAGGGACACTTGTACGAAAGCGGCTCCCAGCTTGATCGCTCCACTGCGGTAAAGCCTCTGCGTGTCAAATAGATGGACCGGGAGATAGTCGGCATAGCCGGCATTCACGTTCGCGCGGACGTTGGGCCCTACGAAGAAGCCTTGCTCGAAGAATATTCCTGAATATTCAGGATCGGAATATGGAGCCGCTCCTTCAGTGTGAAAGTGGTGGAAATGAAGATCTTCCACCTCTCCGGCCTCGGCCCTGCGGACCAAGGCGTCAATCAAGATGTGCGGCACGCTCGCCACACTTCCGAGGTGGATGTGATCACCCGACCTTACGGCCGAAACCGCCTCATCCGCTGATACGTAATGAATCTCTTTCATTTATCTCCTTTGCCAGTTCGTTCAATCCTACAAATATAATTAAAAATTCCTACCTTCGCGTCATGTTGAACAAAGAGAAGAAACTGGAAGCGTTTGAGCGTGCTTTGGATGTGATGGACAAGCTGCGCTCTGATTGTCCGTGGAATCATGCGCAGACCATTGACACCCTGCGCCCTATGACGATCGAAGAGGTTTATGAGCTTAGCGATGCGGTCCTGAAGAAAGATGAGACAGCTCTTGAGAAAGAGCTGGGGGATGTATTCCTCCATATCATTTTTTACGCCAAGATAGCCGAGGAAGAGGGACGCTACGACATCGCTGATGTGATGAACAAGCTCTGCGAGAAGATGATCTACCGTCATCCTCATGTCTTTTCGACAACCAAAGTCGCTGATGCCGAGGAAGTTTCCACCAATTGGGAAATGCTCAAGGCAAAGGAGAAAGGTGGCAACAAGAGAATACTCTCGGGGATTCCGGATTCTCTTCCACCGATCCTCAAGGCATATTCAATGCAGGACAAGGCAAGGGGAGTCGGTTTCGATTGGGAAGAGAAGAGCCAGGTCTGGGACAAGGTCAAGGAGGAGCAAGGAGAGCTTCAGGCGGAGTTCGAGGCCATGGATGCGGCGGTCTCTGAGGATGACAAAAAAGCCGCTTATGAGCGTGCGGAGGAAGAACTCGGTGATTTCATGTTCGCCACGGTCAATGCCGCCCGGCTCTACGGGATTGATCCTGACACGGCCCTCAACAAGGCCTGTGACAAGTTCCGGAGACGTTTCACCTACCTGGAGGAGCACACGATCCGTCAGGGACGTGACCTCCATGACATGACTCTCGCCGAAATGGATGAGATCTGGGATGAAGGAAAGGCGAAAGGTTTGTAAAAGTGGCGGATAGTTTATAAATTCGCGGAATGCCACAGTATAAAGTAGTTGAGGTTTTGGGTAAAAGGGACTTGAAGAAGTTTATCAAGTTCCCTGATCAGTTGTATAAAGACTGTCCCCAGTATGTCCCGGCTCTCCATTCTGACCAGGTTAAGTCCCTGACGAAGGTTTCCACCCTGTCATATTGCAGACACAAGATGTGGATGGTCCTTGACGGGGACAAGGTGGTCGGCAGGATCTGTGGGATGATCAACCCGCGGTATAACGCGCTATACGATAAGAAGAGAGCGCGCTTCGGTTGGTTCGACACGATCAACGACCTCGAGGTCGCCAGACTGCTGATTGAGACCGCTGAGGCTTGGGCTAAGGAGAACGGTATGACCGAGATCCATGGTCCGCTCTATTACAACACCCTTGGAAAGCAGGGAATGCTCATTGAGGGATTCCAGAATATTCCTCCTTTCAACTGCATTTATAATTACCCGTATTATGTGGATTTCATGAACGCTCTCGGCTTCGTGAAGGAGTGCGACTGGGTCCAGTACAAAGTTCCGGCGGACCAGCCTCCGCTGGACAAGATAGTCCGGATAGCGAACCTCCTGAAAGAGAGGTATAACCTTCATGAGGGCAGCTTGAACAAATTGAAGAAGGACAAGGCGATGGTCCGCTACTTCTTCGATGTGTACAACGAGAGTTTCGCCAAGTCTGTCTATAATTTCATTCCTTTCACCAAAGAGGAGATCGAGGAGGAGGCTTCGGAAGTCCTGCGTTTTGTCACTGACAAGACAAGCAGCATAATATTTGATGAGAACGAGGAACTGGTGGGCTTCGGAATAACCTTCCCGAGCATTTCCAAGGCACTGCAAAAGGCTAAGGGTCACCTGTTTCCGTTCGGTTGGATCCATCTCCTGAGGGCGATCCGCAAGAACGACACGGTTGATCTGATGATCAATGGGGCTGTGCCGAAATGGCAGAACACGGGAGTCTCGTCGATCTATCATTGCACGATGTCGGCGAAGTACCGCGCGTCGGGGACGAAGTGGGCCATCACCAACCCCCAGATCGAGTCCAACAGCGCCGCCAATGTGTGGGGGAAATATGATAGCGAGCTTTTCATGAGGCGCCGGTGCTTCGTGAAGGAACTTTAAGGAAGGAATATGGCAGAGAACACTCTGATAGACAAGATCCTGGCTCTCCAGGATAAATACAACTCACTGCAGGTCCAGCTTTCGGATCCCGCGGTGATAGCTGACATGAAGAAATATGTCCAGCTCAACAAGGACTACAAGCAGCTTGAGCCGATCGTGAAGACCGGTCTTGACTATAAGAGAAAGGTTGAGGAACTGGCTGACGCGAAGGATATCCTGATCAATGAGAAGGATGAGGACCTTCGTGAGATGGCTAAAGCGGAAGTGGCTGAGATTGAGCCTCTTCTTCCCCAGCTTGAAGAGCAGATCAAGATTTTGCTCATCCCCGCGGACCCCGATGACGCCAAAAACGCGATTGTTGAGATTCGTGGCGGCACAGGTGGTGATGAGGCCGCGATTTTTGCCGGGGACCTTTTCAGGATGTATTCCAAATTCGCCGAGAAGAAGGGCTGGAAACTCGAGGTCAATGACTCTACTCCAGGCACTTCCGGCGGTTTCAAGATGATCGTTTTCAAGCTCTCCTCCAATGATGAGGGTGTCTATGGGATCATGAAATACGAGTCCGGTGTCCACCGTGTGCAGCGTGTCCCCCAGACTGAGACCCAGGGTAGGATTCAAACCTCGGCCGCTTCAGTGGCGGTGTTCCCTGAGGCCGGTGAGTTCGACGTGGACCTCAAATGGGAAGATATTCGCCTGGATCTGTTCTGTGCCTCAGGCCCCGGCGGCCAGGGTGTCAACACGACTTATTCGGCCGTCCGCCTGACCCACCTCCCGACAGGTCTCGTGGTCCAGTGCCAGGAGGAGCGTTCCCAGCTTAAGAACAAGGACAGGGCTTTTGAGGAACTCAGGACCCGTCTTTACAATCTCGAACATCAGAAATATCTCGACGAGATCGGCGCCAAGCGCAAGACCATGGTCTCCACCGGTGACCGTTCCGCCAAGATCCGTACTTATAATTATCCCCAAGGCCGTGTCACCGACCACAGGATCAACTGGTCTATGTACAACCTTCCCGTCTTTATGGACGGGGACATTCAGGAGTGCATCAACCAGCTTCAGATCGCCGAGAACGCCGAAAGGCTGAAGGAGGCTGGAGACTAACCGAAGGGCAGTGTACTAGGAAACCACTTAAAAAACTAGAAATGCGTAAAACAAATTTTTCGCCAGCCTTTGTGCTGATGGCCGTGCTGTTCACGGTGTGTCTTATCACGTCTAATCTCTTTGCCGCGAAGATTTTCACTATCGGAAAGATAGCCTTGCCTTGCGCGGTGCTGATATTCCCGGTGTCATATATCTTAAATGATTGTTTCACTGAGGTTTGGGGATATCGGAAAGCCCGTCTGGTGATTTGGATCGGGTTCGCCATGAATCTTTTTGTGGCGCTTATGGCGATGGTTGCCGTGGCTCTTCCGGCGGCTCCTTTCTGGACAGGAGGAGAGCATTTCGACTTCGTCTTCAAGATGGCCCCGAGGGTGCTGCTGGCTTCTCTGCTCGCGTTCCTCGCCGGCTCCACTTTCAACGCGTACGTGTTGAGCAAGATGAAGGTGGCCCAGGGCGGTAAGGGTTTCTCCATGAGGGCGATAGTCTCATCCCTCGCCGGAGAATGCCTCGATTCCCTGATATTCATGCCGATCGCCTTCTGGGGAACACCGTTGAAGGATTTGGGCTGGATGATGCTTTGCCAGGTCTCTTTCAAGGTCATCTATGAGATTCTCATTCTCCCTGTCACCTCTTCTGTTGTCAAGAAACTCAAAGCGGTTGAGGGAGAGGACGCTTACGACACGGGTGTCAGCTATAACCCATTTAAGATAACAGACATTTAATTATATGGAAGACAGGAAGAAAGAAGGTCTGTCGGCCCTTGGTCACGAGACCCGTTACAAGATGGATTACGCTCCGGAAGTGCTGGAGACTTTTGAGAATATGCATCCCGGCAGGGATTACTGGGTCAGGTTCAACTGCCCGGAGTTCACGACACTTTGCCCGATTACCGGGCAGCCGGATTTCGCCGAGATCCGGATCAGCTATATTCCCGACATCAGGATGGTGGAGAGCAAGAGCCTGAAGCTCTACCTCTTCAGTTTCCGCAACCATGGCGGTTTCCATGAGGATTGCGTCAATATCATCCTCAATGACCTGGTCAAGTTGATGGATCCCAAGTACATCGAAGTTCTCGGACTGTTCACTCCCCGAGGTGGCATATCAATCCATCCCTATGCCAATTACGGGCGTCCGGGAACTGACTATGAGGCACTCGCCAAGCAGCGTTTCGCCACTCACGAGTGACAAATTGTCAGCCTTCCGCTCTTGGCACAACATTCGTTATTCTTTTTCCGACTTTTTGAAAACAATAAAAGGAGAAAAAGAATATGGGAAAAATCATCGGAATCGACCTTGGAACCACCAATTCGTGCGTTTCGGTCATGGAAGGCAACCAGCCTACCGTCATAATCAACAACGAGGGTGAGAGGACAACCCCTTCCGTCGTGGCTTTCACCGACGGCGGAGAGCGCAAGATCGGTAACCCGGCCAAGCGTCAGGCTATCACCAACCCCCAGAACACGGTCTTCTCCATCAAGAGATTCATGGGAGAGACTTACGACCAGGTGACCAAAGAGGTCGGCAGGGTGCCTTATAAAGTTGTCAAAGGCGACAACAACACTCCCCGTGTGGACATCAACGGCAAGCTTTACTCGCCGCAGGAGATCTCCGCGATGATTCTTCAGAAGATGAAGAAGACCGCTGAGGACTATCTCCGTCAGGATGTCACCGAGGCTGTCATCACTGTCCCGGCTTACTTCTCTGACTCACAGCGTCAGGCTACCAAGGAGGCAGGTAAGATCGCCGGTCTGGATGTCAAGAGGATCATCAATGAGCCTACCGCCGCCGCATTGGCATACGGCCTTGACAAGAAGAACAAGGACATGAAGGTCGCTGTCTATGACCTTGGTGGCGGTACTTTCGATATCTCCATCCTTGAATTGGGTGGCGGTGTGTTCGAGGTCAAGTCCACCAATGGTGACACCCACCTCGGTGGTGATGACTTTGATCAGGAGATCATCAACTGGCTTGCCGACGAGTTCGCCGCCGAGAATGGCGGGATCGACCTCAAGAAGGATCCTATGGCTCTCCAGAGGCTTAAAGAGGCCGCTGAGAAGGCTAAGATCGAGCTCTCCAACCAGACCTCGACAGAGATCAACCTTCCTTACATCATGCCCGTCGACGGTATTCCCAAGCATCTTGTGAAGACCCTCACCAGGGCCAAGTTCGAGCAGATCTGCGACAGCCTCTTCCAGAGGTCCATCGAGCCTTGCCGCATCGCTCTTCGTGACGCTGGCCTGCAGGCTTCCGATATTGACGAGGTCCTTCTCGTGGGTGGCTCCACCCGTATTCCGAAGGTCCAGCAGCTTGTCAAGGACTTCTTCGACAAGGAACCTAACAAGAGCGTCAATCCTGACGAGGTCGTGGCTATCGGCGCCTCCATCCAGGGTGGTGTTCTCGCCGGTGATGTGAAGGATGTCCTTCTTCTTGATGTCACTCCGCTTTCACTCGGTATCGAGACCCTCGGTGGTGTCATGACAAAGCTTATCGACGCCAACACGACTATTCCTACCCACAAGAGCCAGGTGTTCTCGACGGCCGCTGACAACCAGCCTTCAGTTGAGATCCATGTGCTTCAGGGTGAGCGTCCTATGGCGAAAGACAACAAGGAGCTCGGTCTCTTCCATCTGGATGGCATCGCTCCCGCTCCTAGGGGAATCCCTCAGATCGAGGTGACCTTCGACATCGACGCCAACGGTATCCTCAATGTGTCCGCGAAGGACAAGGCTACCGGCAAGGAGCAGAACATCAGGATCGAGGCTTCTTCTGGCCTGTCAGACTCTGAGATCCAGAGGATGAGGGATGAGGCTAAGGCCAACGAGGCCGCCGACCAGGCCGCCAAGGAGAGGGTTGACAAGATCAACAACGCCGACGCTCTCTGCTTCCAGGCCGAGAAGTTCCTCAAGGAGAATGGTGACAAGGTCCCTGCTGACGTTAAGTCCGAGGTCGAGACAAATGTCGCCTCCCTTAAGGAGGCCGTGAAGAGCCAGAATCTCGCTGACATCGACAGGTATTCCGAGGCCCTCAATAAGGCATTCGAGAAGATGTACCAGGCTGGCCAGGCAGCCGGTCAGAATCCTTACGGCCCTCAGGGTGGCCCACAAGGCCCTCAGCCCGGCCCTCAGGATCAGGGACCTGACGAGCAGTAATATTTGACATGTCAATTAATTAGTCTCCGGAGATGTCTTGACATCCGGAGACTTTTTTTATATATTTGTGAAAACTGCATATTGAGACCTATGTTGACTATTAAGAGAGTATTCAGTGCGTTAGCTTTATCAATGTTCCTGATGAGCGGCTGCGGCGGGCCTGAGCCAGAGCCTGTGCAAAAGCCAACCCCGACAACACCTGCCAAGATCTCGGTTAGCGGAGTATCATTGAATAAATCTTCCATTACTCTGGTGGAGGGGGCCAATGAGTCTCTAGTAGCCACTGTGTCACCTTCTAACGCGACCGATAAAGAGGTCACATGGTCTTCGTCCGAATCGTCAGTCGCATCGGTCGACAGCAAAGGAACAGTTACTGCTGTCAAAGCTGGCACCACCACTATCACAGTCAAGACAAATGATGGTGGAAAGACGGCTTCCTGTTCGGTCACCGTTGAAGCCAAAGTTATTCCTGTCGCTAGTGTCTCGATAGATCAAAACTCATTGGAACTAATTGAAGGAGAGGAAGCTACCTTGGCGAGTACAGTAGAGCCGGGAGACGCTACCAATAAGACGGTCGCTTGGAGTAGCTCAGATCCTACCGTTGCCACTGTGGAGGACGGCAAAGTGGTTGCGGTTGCCCCAGGAACCGCCACCATAACGGTCACTACCGAAGACGGTGAGAAGACCGACTCATGCGAGGTGACTATAAAGTCTAAGGTGATACATCTTGAGAGATTGAAAATGGATTGTGAGTCTCTCACCCTCAGGGCTCATTGGTCGGAACCCATCGTGGTGAGTTTCTTCCCGGACAACGCTGAAGATCAAACTGTGACTTGGATCTCGACAGACGAGTCCGTGGCATGGCCCAAGCCTAGACCTGATCAGCCGTATGTCTGTAATGTGCAGGCAGTCAGTCCAGGGGAGGCATCCATAATAGCGGTATCCAATGACGGCGGCAAGACCGCTCAATGTAACGTGACAGTAACACCGATACCTCTTGAGAGGGTGTCTATATCTTTGTCCTCGATGCTTGTGTATGTCGGTCAGGAGATACAGTGGGATGTTTATTACGCTCCTGATGAAGCCACTAACAAGAACGTGACCTGGAAGGTAGCTGATCCGTCGATAGCCAGCGTGGACCAGAATGGCGTGATCAAAGGTTTATCCCCGGGGAATACCAAGGTCTCTATCGTGTCGGAGGACGGAGGCTTTACCAGTGAGCATGAGCTATGGGTACGGGAAGCCACGGTCAAGGTCACTTCCATCGAGCTTGACAAAACAACCTTGTCAATGACTTCGGGAACGGATGAGACTCTCACGGCGATTCTGAACCCTTCTGACGCCACCAATAAGGATGTCATCTGGTTTTCCTCTGACCTCAATGTGGCCTGGGTGTCAAAAGATGGCATCGTTAGCGCCAAGAATCCGGGAACTTGCACTGTAACAGCTATATCCGTTGATGGACGCTTTGAATCCACCTGTGTAGTTACGGTAGGAGCCTCCCCATCCAGCAAGGTGTCAGGTGTAAGAATGAGTAATTCGGAGATCGCTTTGAATGTCGGGGGGGGCGCGACTTTGTATGCCACTGTTTCTCCTTCGACCGCTACCAACAAGGGATTGACTTGGACTTCTTCCGATCCTTCCGTCGCCAAAGTGGATAATTACGGAAATGTTACCGCGGTCAAGGTTGGAAGCGCTGTTATCACGGTTAAGACCGCCGATGGCGGCTACACTGATAAGTGTACAGTGAAGGTGCAGACTCAAGTGGTTCATGCCCAGAAAGTCACGCTTGACAGGACTTCGGTCACTCTTAACGTGAAGTCACAGTTGCGGTTGAGAGCGACGATATCACCCTCCGGAGTGACTAATCCTAATTTGATCTGGGAGTCAGATAACACATCGGTCGCAAGGGTTGATGACAGTGGTGTTGTGACTGCTGTCGGTCCCGGTCAAACGAGAATCATCGTGTACTCTGTTGACAACGGCGCCGCGGCCATCTGTGTCGTCGCGGTCAGGAAATTTGTCGACAGTATTTCGATTAGCGGGCCTAAATCGGTGTCGGTATTCTCCTCCATCCATTTGGAGGCGTCCGTTTCTCCTGCAAACGCAAGTAATCGTAATGTTAGCTGGTCATCATCAAACACCGCGATTGCCACTGTCGATCAATCTGGTAATGTCAAAGGAATAAAGGAAGGCGAGGTTACTATTTCCGTAGCCTCCAAGGATGGCAGTGGGGCCATTGCTACAATCCAGGTGACCGTAACGAGCGCCGCAACCACATATCTTATGCTCGCGGATTCGGGAGCCGAGGTGGTTAATCGCATGGAAATGATTGTCGGCGAGTATCTTTCTTTCGGAGTTGTCCCATATCCAAGGGAGCATAAACCAGAGGTTACTTGGACCTGCTCGAACGATGACATCATTGAGATAAGGGACTATATGGACAAACAGTACATAAGATTGTTGTACGCGAAGAAAGCAGGCACCTGCACTATAACTCTGAAAGCCCAGGATTCAGGTGGAGTGACTAGAACATTTACGGTAGTGGTCAAGCAGCAGTGATGCCAGGATGCCAATATTCCCAAGATTTTATGTAAATTTGGAATATGAAGATATCATGGGACATAGATCTGGGTGGCATGAACACTTTCAGGATGAGGGTGAAGTGCCGCTGTCTGGTTGAATATGATAATGTTGAGGAGCTTCGGGACGCTTTGTCGGATCCGTCGCTGCCGAGGCCGTTTTTCCCGATTGGCGGAGGAAGCAATCTGCTGTTTACCAAGGACTTCCCGGGAACAGTGTTCCACGGGACAATCAAAGGAATCAAGAAGCTGGACTCTGACAGGGTCTATGCCGGAGCTGGTGTCGTCTGGGACGATTTCTGCGCCTGGTGCGCTGATAATGACCTCTGGGGGCCGGAGAACCTGTCGTATATCCCCGGAGAGGTAGGGGCATCCGCTGTCCAGAACATCGGAGCCTACGGAAGGGAAGTCTGCGAGTTGATCTCGTCCGTGGAGTGCGTGGACACCCGTGACGCGACCATCATCAGCATCCCTGCCGCTGATTGCCGCTACGCCTACCGGGACTCGATATTCAAGAAGGAATGGAAAGGCAGGTATATTGTCACCGGTGTCATCTTCAAGGTTTCGGAGACTCCCGATCCGGTCCTGGATTACGGGCATGTCCGGGAGGCTGTTATTGAGCGTTTCGGGGCCGGAGCCCTGGAAAAGTTGACTCCAGCGATGGTCAGGGAGACTGTCACCGCCATCCGCAAGACAAAGCTCCCCGACGTGGCCGACCTCGGCAGCGCCGGCAGCTTCTTCCGTAATCCTTATGTCAGCAAGGAAGTCTTTGAAAGCATTAGGAATATAGCTGAAACTGAGGCCCTTGGCCCCGTGCCGCATTTCGAGGTAGGGGAGGGGCTGGTCAAAGTCCCCGCCGCATGGCTCATCGACAAATGCGGCTGGAAGGGAAGGTCAAATGGAGGCGCCGCTGTCTATGAGAAGCAGCCTCTTGTTATAGTCAACCGCAGCGGGGATGCCTCTCCGGAAAATGTCGTGGTTCTAGCCGCGCGGGTACAGGCTTCAGTGAAAGAGAAGTTCGGGGCAAATCTCGAACGGGAAGTTGAATATGTCTAAAACCAATAACCATGAGTTCATTCGTAATCGAAGGTGGTCATAAATTGAGCGGGACCATCGTCCCCCAGGGAGCCAAGAACGAAGCGCTGGAAGTCATTAGCGCCGTCCTGCTTACAACAGAGGAGATCCAGATGTCCAATGTGCCGGAAATCCTTGACGTTAAGAACCTTATCTCGCTTCTCCAGATGATGGGAGTCGAGGTCGCGCGTAAAGCTGAAGGGGAATATTCCTTCAAGGCGGAGAAACTGAATGTGGATTTCATCGAGAGCGCGGAGTTCGTCAGGATGTGCTCCACTTTGAGAGGTTCAGTGATGGTGGCAGGACCGCTCCTGGCCCGTCTGGGACACGTCTGGTTCCCGAAACCTGGTGGTGACAAGATCGGCCGCAGGAGGGTGGATACCCATATCTCCGGGCTCATGGGACTCGGTGCTGACCTTTCTTACGACACCGAAAAACGGGCATATAAATTGAGCCTTCCCGAGGGGAAACACTTGACTGGCAAGTATATGCTCCTCGATGAGGCTTCCGTGACGGGTACCGCCAATATCCTTATGGCGGCCTGCCTCGCGGAAGGCAAGACCGTGATCTACAACGCCGCCTGCGAGCCATATATCCAGCAACTTTCAAAGATGCTCTCCGCAATGGGGGCGAAGATTGACGGAATAGGTTCCAATCTCTTGACTATAACCGGGGTGTCAAGCCTCCACAGCGCTTCGCACAAGATTCTTCCCGACATGATCGAGGTCGGCAGTTTCATCGGTATGGCGGCGCTTTGCCAGAGTTCGATAACCATCAAAGACACCTCATACACGAATCTTGGCATTATTCCCGAAAGTTTCCGCCGCCTGGGCGTCAAACTGGAGCAGAGGGGAGATGACATCTTTGTCCCGGAGCAGGAAAGCTACATTATCGATTCTTTCTTGGACGGATCCATCATGACCATTGCCGATGCCCCATGGCCTGGCCTTACGCCCGACCTCCTGAGCGTTATCCTGGTTGTCGCCACGCAGTGCCGGGGAAGTGTCCTGATCCATCAGAAGATGTTCGAGAGCAGGTTGTTCTTCGTTGACCGCCTGATCGACATGGGAGCCCAGATCATCCTTTGCGACCCTCACAGGGCAGTCGTGATCGGTCATGACCATAAGTTCCAGCTCCGGAGCGGCAAGATGCTTTCTCCTGACATCAGGGCCGGTATCGCTTTGCTGCTTGCGGCCATGAGTGCCAAGGGCACGAGTGAGATTGGGAATATCGAGCAGATTGACCGAGGTTACCAGGACATCGAGAATCGTCTCAATTCTCTCGGGGCGCGTATTGTCCGAAAGGGGTAGATTCTTCGCTTCGCTCAGAATGACAGATGCTGAAGCGGGAGGAGGCCAATGGCAGACCTCCCGCTTCAGCTAAGTCTTTTCAGCCGGAGGGAGTTGGTGACAACGCAGACAGAGCTGAGTGCCATGCAGGCGGCAGCGATCATCGGGTTCAGGAGGAATCCGTTGATGGGGTACAGGATGCCGGCCGCGATTGGAACAGCGAGAATATTATAGAAGAAAGCCCAGAACAGGTTCTCCTTGATTATCTTCGAGGTCTTCCTGGACATCTTGATGAGTTCCGGCACCGACCGGAGGTCCGAGTTCACGACCGTCACCATCGACACGTTCATGGCGATGTCAGTCCCGTTGCCCATGGCGACGCTAAGGTCCGCCAATGCGAGGGCCGGGCTGTCATTGATCCCGTCTCCAACCATCGCGACCTTTTTCCCCTGGGACTGCAACTCTTTGATATGCTCATGCTTGCTGTCTGGAAGGACGCCAGATATGACATTGTCTATGCCAACCTTGGCGGCCACTTTCCCAGCCCTCTCAGGATTGTCCCCGGAAAGCATATAGACTTGCAACCCCATCTTGTTAAGCTCCGCTACCGCCTCAGCAGAGGTCTCCTTCACCTCGTCCTCGAACTCCATGTCGGCGGAAGGCACGACATCGGGCGAGAGTTCCTTAGTGATGGTCCCGGTCTTGTCGAAAACGACCGTGTCGATGTCTTTGGCGACCTGGAGGGAATCGGCGTCCTTAATTAATATTCCTTTGCGGGCGCAGCTGCCGATCCCGGCCGTGAGCGCCGTAGGGGTGGCCAGACCGAGAGAACAAGGGCAGGCTATGACGAGGACAGTCACCATCGACAGGAGACCCATCGTCAAACCGTCCGAAGGGGCGAGGAATATCCAGCACAGGAGTGTGAGGATGGATATTCCGATAATCACAGGCACGAATACCGAGGCCACCTTGTCGACGGTCTGCTGGATCCGGGCCTTGCTTCCCTGGGCGTCCCTGACCATCTTGATGATAGATGACAGCATCGTGTCTTTCCCGACTTTCTCTGCCCTCATCATGAAGCTTCCTCGTTGGTTCAAGGTCCCGGTAAATACTTTGGAACCAGCGGTTTTGTGGTTCGCCACAGGCTCTCCGGTCAGCATACTCTCGTCCACAAACGACTCACCTTCAATCACTTCTCCGTCGGCTGGAATCCTCTCACCAGGGTTGACCGTGTAGGTCTCTCCCGGAGAAAGCTTTACCGTCTTGGGCTGAAGTCCGGCCAGCCCTCGAATAGCCGATCCCGTACTGCTTTTAGCCTTTTCCTCAAGGTATCTTCCGATCAGGATGAACGCCACGATCATCGTGGACGACTCGAAATAGAGGTGCGGTTCCAGGCCTCGGCTCGTCCAGACTTTCGGGAAGAGGAGATTGAAAACGCTGAAAAAGTATGATATCAGGATGGACAGGGCCACAAGGGTGTCCATGCTGGAACTTCCGTGCCTGGCTTGTTTCCATGCGGTAGAGATGAAGCGTCTCCCGCACCAGAACACGACCGGGGTGGCGAGCGCCCAAAGGACGTAGCCTTTACCCGGGAAGTCGTTGAATCCCATGCCCAGCAGCATCACCAAAAGAGCCAGCACCAGGGCGAGAATCATGTCTCGGCGCAGGGCTCTCAGAAAGTCTTCCTGATACCGCTGGGCTTCCGATTCCGCTTCGTCGTCAGCGTCTTCGGAATCGTCACCCTCGACCACGATAAGGTCGTAACCGGCATCCTGGACAGCCTTCTTGATGTCAGCTGCCGTGACCGTCTTGGGGTCGTAATCTACCTGGGCGGAATTTGACGCCAGGGAAACGTTGCACTCGCTGACGCCGTTGAGATTCTTTATCGTTCCTTGCACTCTTGCCACGCATGCCGCGCAGCCCATTCCCGTCACCGGAAAATTCCTCCTAACTGTTTTTGCCATAATCTCTTGAATATTACATCATCCACTCCGACATATCCCTTCCTGCCGCAATTCCCTCGCGGATCTCCGTTGAGGAGATGTCGACTATCGGAGCGTTCAATATCTTAATGTTGTAGGTGTCCCTCAAGGTCTCCTCAAGGTTTCTGCGCCCCTCCTCGGCATATTCGTTTGAGTCAAGGACATAGGGGGCCGGGAGATGACGGCACTCTTCTATGAGCTTGTCCTTGATTGCGACCAGATCGTATCCCTTCCTGGGATAAACCGCGACCCCGTAGTCGGCCAATATCCTCTGAAAGTCCCTCCAGCGGTGTATGTTCTCCAGATTGTCAGCACCTACGACGAGCGTGAAATCATTCTCCGGCTCTCTTTGCCTTAAAGTGTCAAGGGTCTTGATCGTGTATTGGGGTGGCGGCATGTTGATTTCCACATCATCAACCCATACATGGAGCTCGGGATAACGTTTGACGGCTTCAATGGCGGCCTTGTACCGGTCGAGTGCCGTTTCAGCTTTTATCGTTGTCTTGATAGGATTCTTCGGGGACACGACCAGGTAGACCCAATCGTATTCCTCTTCCTTTGTGAGGTACTCCATGATGGCCTTGTGACCTATGTGAAGAGGGTTGAATGACCCAGAGTACACCGCTATTCTCATCAGATGAAAGTTGAGTAGTTAAGCCTGCCGTCGTCAAGAAAGTCCTCGACCATCTTCTCTGACTCCGCGTAAGCGGTCTTGAGGTCATCGTTCACCAGGATGTAGTCGAATTGTGGAGCGTAGGTCATCTCTTCTTCCGCCTTGGCTACCCTTTCTTCAATAGCCTCGGGGGAGTCTGTGCCTCTTTTTATCAGCCGGTCCCTGAGAACCTCCACTGAAGGGGCCTTTATGAATATCGCTAACGCTTTGTCCCCGAAGTACTTCTTCAGGTTGACACCGCCCTTCACGTCGACATCGAAAATAATCGTGTGACCAGCCCCCCAGATTCTTTCGCACTCGGATTTGAGAGTCCCGTAGAAACGCCCCTCGTACACTTCCTCGAATTCCACGAACTTGTCTTGGCGGATCATCTCCCTGAACTCGTCCGGAGACAGGAAATAGTACTCGCGACCGTCCTTCTCCTCGCCTCTTGGAGGCCTGGATGTGGCCGAAACCGAGAACTCCATCGACTCCGGATAAAGGCCAAGAATGTGGTTGACGATCGTGCTTTTTCCGGATCCGGACGGTGCCGAGAAAATCAAAACTCTGTTATCCATGAGGTTAAATGTGTAAATTCATGTAAAAATAACTATTTTTGTGATAACCAGTATTAGTCCGTCTTAAACATATTCAGTTTTGGCAAGAAAAAAGAAGAAGTCAAAGGGTGTCGATCCGGACATTTTCCAAAAGAGCAGGGAGGCGCTAAAGCGTCGCCACAGACAAGTTATCTATCTGAACGATAGTGAGATGGCTGCGGTGAAAGAGTACTGTGACCGTTTCGGGATTAAGGGCCGCTCGGCTATTTTCAGGGAGGCGACGATGGAGATGGTGCTGTCCCAGCTCTCCGACAGCCATCCGACCCTCTTTTAATGTCTTTAGATTCTTCGCTTCGCTCAGAATGACATTAACGCCATCCTGAGGCGGCTTTTTTGTCATCCTGAGGCGGCTTGCCGCCGAAGGATCTACCGGCGGTTCGCCATTGATATGTAATAAAGCAGCGTCGCGAGCGATCCGATCGCCGCTACCACATAAGTGAGCGCGGCCCACTTGAGGGCATCTATAGCCATCGGTTTCGTCTCGTAGTTCGTGATCCCGGCGCTCTCCAGCCAGGCCACGGCCCTGCTGCTGGCGTTAATCTCAACAGGAAGGGTGACGAAACTGAACAGCGTTGTCATGGCGAACAGGGCAATTCCCAACCAGAGCAGGGTGGGAGTGATCTCAACCATTAGAACACCAGCCAGAAGAACCCATTGAACCCACTTGCTGGAGAAGCTTACCACAGGCACGAGAGCGGTACGCAACTTTAGAGGCGCGTAGCCCTTGGCATGCTGCAAGACGTGGCCGCATTCATGAGCGGCTACCGCGGCGGCCGCGATGTTTCTTTGGTCATAGACGGACTCGCTGAGATTGACGGTCTTCGTCTGGGGATTGTAGTGGTCGGTGAGTTTTCCAGGAACGCACGTGACCTGGACGTCCGTTATTCCGTTGTCCGCCAGCATTTTCCTCGCCACTTCGGCTCCTGTCATGCCGTTGGAGGTGGGGACTTGTGAATATTCCTCAAACCTGCTGTTGAGCCTCGCTTGCACGATGTAGCTCAATACCATCACAAGGCCTGTGATCAGCCAAATCATACCGTAACTCATATTCTTTTCTTTTAGTCCTTTCCAAATATAACCATTTTCGTACCATTTTTAGAGGAAAAGAAGTAAATTTGTAAGATTTATCGGATAGAGGCATGTCAAACAGCGCGACAGATTTCTCGAGATTGGAGCTTAATCTCGCGAATTGCCTTGACAACTACAGGTACTTCCGTTCGAAGCTTGAACGCTCGACCAAGATGCTTGTCCTTGTCAAAGCGAACGCGTACGGTCATGGTGCTGTGGAATTTGCCTTGATGATGCAAAATGCCGGAGCCGACTATCTCGCGGTGGCACTTCCGGTTGAAGGCATCGAGCTCCGCCAGTCCGGTATCAGCCTTCCGATTCTCGTGCTTACCGCCGGTACTGATTTCTTCGAGGAAATAATCGACAACCATCTCGAACCAGGAATTCCCAACATGTACACCCTCAAGGCTTTGGTGGCGGTTCTCCAGTCCAGGGGAATAGAGGGTTTCCCGATTCACATCAAGCTGGACACCGGGATGCACAGGCTCGGTTTCATGACGAGCGAACTGCCTGAGCTTATGGATTATCTCGAGGAGTGCCGCGAGGTCAAGGTCAAGTCAATATATTCCCATCTCTGCGTGGCTGAAGATCCCCAGATGGATTCGTTGACTCTGGCCCAGGCACGGCTATTTGAACGGAATGCCGCCCTGATAGAGGACACGATAGGCTATCACCCTATCTATCATCTTCTTAATTCAGCGGGAATCGAGCGTTTCCCCCAATTCCAGCACGATATGGTCCGTCTGGGTGTTGGAATATATGGGATCAGTTCTTTGCCGGATGTCCGTCTCAAGCCGGTGGCTTCCTTGAAGGTCAAGATTCTTCAAATCAAGGACTTGAAGCCTGAAGACGGGGCTATAGGATACGGTCAGTACGGCCATATCGCTCCGGCCGGGACACGCATCGCCACGATACCGGTGGGATATGCGGATGGAATTGACAGGCATCTGGGCAGGGGAAGGGCGAGTTTCAGCCTGAACGGCCACAGGGTGCCGACCATCGGGAATATATGTATGGATATGTGCATGGTCGATGTGACCGGGGTCGATTGCGCGGTAGGGGACACCGTGACTATATTCGGTGAGGATCCTACTGTCACCGAACTTGCTGATATTCTTGGCACAATCCCTTATGAGATAATGACTTCCGTTCCGAGAAGGATCGAGAGGGTCATTGTCCGCCGTTAGACAAGCATGCCGCCTTCGACTTGGTCGGCGATTTCTTCTCCCTTAAGTTTTTTTACGATCTCAAGAGCGAAGCGCACCGCGCATCCGGGGCCTCTTCCTGTGATAAGGTTCCCGTCTGTCACAGCGGGTTCACCGGTGTATTCGCCGCCCTTGGCCATAGGTGCCTCCTCGAAACCATCGTAGCAGGTGAAACATTTCCCTTCGAGAGTCGGAAGTTGGGAGACCACCAGTCCCGGTGCGGCGCATATCGCGGCGACCACGCCTCCGTCCTCATAATGGCGGATCATCTGTCCCATGAGCTCGCTGTCCTTGGCGAGATTCTTGGTCCCGGGCATTCCACCAGGGAAAATCATGACATCTTCCGAGCCGGATCCGGGGATCTGGCATCCGTCGAACTCGTCACGGTTCCAGTCAGCGACCACCGGAATCCCGTGGGCGCCTTTCACGGTCCTGTCGTGGGTGATAGATACTGTCTTGACTTCTATCCCGGCTCTTCTGAGAACATCCACTGTGGCAAGGGCCTCTATCTCCTCGAAGCCCTCAGCGAGAAATAGGTGTATTCCTTTCATTGCGCTTGTTGTCTTTAGATTTGCTAATTTAGTAAAATTACGATAAATTCGCGAATCGAATTGAGGTATGGTGTAATGGTAGCACTAGGGATTTTGGTTCCCTCAGTAGAGGTTCGAACCCTCTTACCTCAACTTTCCCACATTATTATTCAGCCATGGAACCTGGCAAGCGACTTCTGTCCCTGGACACGTTGAGAGGATTTGACATGATTTTCATCATGGGCTTCGCCTCCATAATCAGCCTTATTTGTTGCCTTTTCCCGGGAGGGGATTCCTGTTGGCTCGAGACCCAGATGCATCATGCCTCATGGGACGGGCTTCGTCACCATGACACGATATTCCCTTTGTTCCTTTTCATAGCGGGAATATCGTATCCCTTCTCTTACGCCAAGCAGCTTTCCAAAGGGGCTTCGCGCGGAAGCGTCTATGCGAAGATATTCCGGAGAGGCATCGTGCTCTTCCTTATCGGATTGGTTTACAATGGCTTCTTCCGGCTTGATTTTGCCAATTTGAGGTTTTACAGTGTCCTTGCCAGGATCGGTTTCGCATGGATGTTCGCCGCCTTGTTGTTCATCAATTTCAAGCCCAAAGCCAGGGTAGTCATCGCCGTCTGCCTGCTTGTCGGCTACTGGCTCCTTCTAAGGTTTGTCCCGGCCCCTGATGCTCCGGCCGGTGCCGGACCTTTATCGATGGAAGGCAACCTTGTCGGTTATATTGACAGAACCCTTATCCCCAACCATATCTATTTCCAAGGAAAATTCGATCCGGAGGGGCTGTTGAGCCTTATTCCTGCCATCGTGACGGCCATGCTTGGGATGTTCACGGGGGAGTTCGTCCGGATTGACGATAGCAAGATTTCCGGTGGGAGAAAGTCATTGTACATGGCCCTTGCCGCCGTTGCCATGCTGGTTGTCGGGCTCATATGGAGCCTTGATTTCCCGATCAACAAGATGCTGTGGTCCAGCACCTTCGTGCTTGTGGTCGGGGCATATTCGCTTGGCCTTTTCGCCTTGTTCTATTATTTGATCGACGTGAAGGGGTGGAAGGGTTGGACGAAGTTCTTCGAGGTCGTGGGGCTCAACTCGATCACCATCTACATGGCCCAGCGGATTATTCCTTTCAGGAACGTCAGCGACTTTTTCCTCAGCGGCCTCGCCGGCCTTTGCCCGGAACCTGTCGGAAAGCTCATCCTCGCCATAGGCTACTTCACCGTCTCATGGCTCTTCCTCTGGTTCCTCTACAAGAAGAAGGTTTTCCTGAAAGTGTAGAATAATAAAACCAAGTATCATATGACACTGCTTGAAGCCATCGAGTCGCGCCACTCCGTGCGCAGATATAAAGACGATCCTATCCCCGAGGATATTCTGACGAAGTTGCGGGAAAGGATTCGTGAAATCAACCAGGAAGCTGGCCTTAACATCCAGCTGGTGACCGGCGAGCCCAAGGCATTCAGCGGTCTGATAGCTTACGGTTCATTTTCCGGCGTGAAGAACTACCTCGTGATGGCCGGAAAGAAGAACGGAGATCTGGACGAGAAGATCGGCTATTATGGCGAGCAACTCGTCCTGCTGGCACAGACTCTCGGTCTGAACTCCTGCTGGGCGGGACTCAGCTACAGCAAGATTCCCGGGACATATCAGTTGGCGGAAGGGGAGAAGATCGGCTGCTACATCTCCCTGGGATATGGAACGACGCAAGGAAGCGGCCATAAGGTGAAGAGTATCAAAGATGTAAGCAACGCCAGTGACCTTACGCCGGAATGGTTCAACAAAGGCGTCGAAGCTGCTCTCCTCGCCCCTACTGCCGTCAACCAGCAGAAGTTCTTTCTGGAATATTTAGGAAACCGTGACAACGGCAGCCTCCCCAAAGTTGCCGCCAAGCCCCTCTTCTCCATGATCGGCTACAGCAAAATCGACCTCGGCATCGTCAAGTACCACTTCGAGATCGGTGCCGGGAAGGAGAATTTCGAGTGGGATCTATAGGATAATAGATAAGGATTTATATTTTCTTTGCACATGCATCAAGAGCGCTCTTATGAGGAGCCGCCAACCGAGCAGCCAGAAGCCACGGTGGCAAAGCGATGTGGATTGTTCAACATCAAAATAAGTATGGCACTATGGAAAAGCATCGCTTGTACAGGGCAATAGTTACCTTGCCCGGTATAGATAACAAAAAAGCACCGGGAAAACCGGTGCTTTTTTCGAGTGAGGACTGGCAGATTTGAACTGCCGACCTCTTGCCTGTCAAGCAAATTGTGTCGCTATTATATATAAACCAGTTTATCTAAATAAACAAATTCGTTTTATAGGTAAATATATTCGTTGTGTAAGCTTAATTATTTTATACACGTTTACTTAATTCATGTACCGCCGTTTTTCTTTTGCTATTATAAAAAAATTGGAAATCCTTTAATCGGCCGCCTCTTCTTTCGGCTTTATTATGAATTGCAGTCGGAGGTTGAAGGCGTCCTTGATCTTGTTAAGGTATGAGATGTAGATGTCGTCGGTTTTCATCCAGCCGATGACCGCCCCGTGAGTAGAGCCTATGCTCTCGGTAAGCTCCTTCTGGGTGATTCTCCTGCGCCGCATCATGTCCTTCAGGAACCGGAGGCGGACGATCCTGTCAGGGTTGTCCTCGGCGTTACCCTTGTTCTTGTTCGCCGGCATGATCACCGAGTAGGAGTCTCCCGCCTTTATCTCTATGGTGTCCTCCTTCCGCTCCAGCTCGTCCAGCCTCACCTCTAGGGAGTATCCGAAGGCGTCAAGCACCTCCTCGGCCTTGGAAAGCTTCATGTCGTCGTTCCTGAGCAGGTGGCCCAGTCCCACGGATGTCTTGCCGGTCGCTTTCTCGTAGTCTTTGAGTGTGAGGTTCATCTCACTCATGAGCTCGACCAGGAACCTCAGGTTTTGCGCCGGGTAGTCCCTTTTCTTGTAATGCTTTCGTTGCGCTTTCTCGGTCGTCTCAGTCGCCGCGGGAAGCTGCTCCCCGAAATTCTTTTTCATAAAAATTTCGTCGATTGTTGCATAATACAAACGAAATTCTTTTCTTTGTAACGAAACGGTACTTTAAGCGAACGAATTTGTTTGCTACGCATGTCTTATAGTTATGTAATGGCAAACTTAATAAAACGAGTCGAGAAATGCAAGTGCCGTTTTGACGGCCGGGACGGACCGGCGATGTGACGTATAGCAGGTTTATTGACTTCCCAGTCCTAATCGTTTAACAGGTTTCAGCCGACGCGGCTGGCAGGTGACAAGATGAGTGCCTTAAAAAGTGACATGAAGGATTATTCCAGTTTGTTGGCCACCCCTGTGTCCGATGTCCTGGCCTATTTCGGCAAACGGACCGGTCACAGGGGTTATATGTATTACAGCCCTTTCAGGGATGAGCGCGAGCCTTCCATGCGCGTCACGGTCAACAGCGCTGACGGCTCTTGGGTATGGGCCGACTATGGCGGTTCGCCGACCGGCGGGCACCACGTCGACGGCGGCGGCGTCCTGGATATGGTGAGGCGCCTCTCCGGCGTTTCCGGTGACTCCGGGGCCGTCTCCGTGTTGCGTGAGATAGCCGCGGGGCGCGGATGTCCTGAAGTCCTGGATGTGTCCCCGCGCGGGAGGGAGACAGGGATAGTCATCGACGATGTCTCCGGTGAGTTCACGAGCGGGCCAGTCCGGCGCTACGCGATCCGTGTCCGCCGCATCCCGGAGCCTCTTCTCAGGCGCTACTGCCGCCAGGTGCGGTATCATCCCAAGTCAAATCCGGCCAGGTCGTACACCGCCATCGGCTTCCTGAACAACGCCGGTGGCTGGGCGCTCCGCGGCAGCGGCTCCGGCGCCAAGCTTAACAGCGCCTGGGGTCTCACGACGCTCGGCCCTGACGGCTCCCTGAGGGCCGACGGCTCCGCCTCCTCCTCCAGGGGGCTGCTTTTCGAGGGTTTCATGGACTTCCTGTCATATCTGGCGTGGAGAGGTGTCTTGGAGCCTGGGGCCGACGTGTGTGTGCTGCACTCCGCGAGCAATGTGGTCCACGCGAGGGAGTGGGCGCTCTCCCACGGGGCGGTGCGCTCCTTCTTCGACAATGACCGGGCCGGCGACACGGCCACCGAGGCGCTCGCATCCTGGTGCGCTGAGGCAGGTCTTGACTTCAGGGACGGGCGCGGGGCTTACGCGTCCAGCAACGATCTCAACGAGGCATGGCAGGCCGAGGCCGCGTCCCGCTCCGAGCGTCCGGGCAAGGGCAGGGGGGCCGGGAGGTGAGCCCTCGGTTACTGTTTGATACCAATAATCCATCAACCATTTTAAACCTTATTGTTATGGCTAACGAGAATCAGAACGAGCAGGCGCTGGACCCGAGGGTGGCAGAGCGCCTTGACAAGATTGACTGGGACGGTCTGCTGAGGATCACCGGCATCAGGCGAGAGCAGATCGAGGGCAACCCGACCGTGGCGCGCCAGCTGGCTTACCAGCAGTACACCGACCTGGTGTACGGCAACACGGCCGACATCTCCGGCCAGTTCTCCCTCCGGGCCGTTCCCGGCAGGGAGCCGGACGAGGCGTGGAGGGTGAAGGCCTACACTATCGAGAGGGAGAAGACCGTGAACGACGACATCTTCCTCTACGGGTCCCCCATCACCTCCAAGAAGGCCAAGGAGGCCCTTTTCGAGAGGACATCCTGGGAGAACAGCGAGGGCAAGAGGGTTGTCGGCCGCGCCAACGCCAACGCCGGCAGGCCCATAGCCATCGAGCGGGATGTTGACGGCGAGAGGAGGAAGGACTACTACCTGGTGTCCCTGCACGAGCCGACCAACCGTGTCATCGGCATCCCTGTCGACGCGGTGAGGCGCATGTTCTTCGACGAGAACGAGAGGGCCCGGGAGGTGTCCATCTACGGGGCCAGGCTGAGCGCCGAGCAGCTGGACGAGATCTGCAAGGGGAACCACGTCCTCGTGGACGGCTGCAGGAACAGCAAGGGGGAGGAGTTCTCCACCTTCGTGCAGTTCGACGTCGCCCGCCGCCAGCTCGTCCCAACCCATCCGGCAATCCTGAAGGAGGCTCAGAGGGTTGGTGTCGACCTCCTCGGCTCCCGCAAGGAGGCCCCGGCCCAGGAACCCGCCAGGACCAGGGAGAGGAAGGCCGGACAGGCTCCTGTCCCGCAGCCGGAAGGCAAACCGAGGATGCGCCACGGGCGCTGACCGTATCCCTCCATGGGCGTTAATTGCGGCGTCAGGTCATGGAAAGGCAACCGACCCCATCCGAGCGTGTGGCGTCCAGGTACGCCGATCTCTTCGTTGATCTCTTCTCCCGCGTGGCGGCGGATCCGCGTGTGCCGTTCGTGGCGGCCTCCCCGTCTCCCCAGCAGGGCATGGACGGCGTCCCGTTCCGAGGAGCGAACGCCCTCGTCACATCCGTCGCGGCCGCCCGGGAGGGGTATCACATCCCCGTGTGGCTCACCATGGCGCGTAAGGACTCGCTGGGGCTCATGGTGCGCAAGGGTGAGCGCGGCGTGCCTATCACGCGTTACGATTTCTACTATGAGGACGTCGGCACCGGAAGGCGGGACCCGGCCATGACCGACGCCCTTTACTCGTCACTCACCGACGAGGAGAGGCGTGGCTGGGTGAGGCGGTGCCACATGCGCTGCTGGACGGAGTTCAACATCGCGCAGACAGACTTTCCCGATGTCTACCCCGAGCAGTGGGCAGGGCTTGAGGCCCTCTTCGGCTCCAGGAAGTCTCCCGCCTCGTGCGGGATCCTGGACCGGATGGTTGACGAGGGTACGTGGATGTGCCCGGTCGTCCCGTCCGGGGCCGCCTCCACTCCTCTCTACGTCGAGGACAGGGATGTCATCGAGGTGCCGCCTAAGGGATCGTACGCCGATGAGTCCAGATGGTACTCCGATCTCCTCTGCGAGATGGCGCACTCGACCGGAAGCGAGGGGCGGATGGACCGGGGCCTGGGCTCGTCGAGCCTGACGGAGGTCGCCGCGGAGGAGCTTGTTGCCGAGCTGGCCGGGGCGGTCATGGGCACTTTCTTCGGTCTCCAGTCCACTTTGGGGGACCATAACGTCAGGTTCCTCAAGTCCTGGGTCACGGCAATCGGTGAGACCCCGGAGGTCATCTACCGGGCCGTCACCACGGCGGCCCGGGTGTCGGACGCGGCGG
>JAGAFU010000039.1 GCA_017627955.1 Bacteroidales bacterium
GCACGACCGGTACTTCCTTGACAACGTCGCCGGATGGATCCTCGAGCTGGACAGGGGCGAGGGAATCCCGTGGAAGGGCAACTACAGCTCATGGCTGGACCAGAAGACCAAGAGGCTCGCTCTTGAGGAAAAGCAGGAGAGCCGCCGTCGAAAGACCCTCGAGCACGAGCTGGAGTGGGTCAGGATGGCTCCGAAGGCCCGTCAGGCGAAGCAGAAAGCAAGGCTCGGGGCCTACGAGAAGCTGGCCGCGGCCGACACGAAAGAAAAGGAGCAGAATCTCGAGATTTATATTCCCAACGGCCCCAGGCTGGGCAACAAAGTCATCATATTCGATGACGTCACCAAATCATTCGGCGACAAGGTGCTGTTCGAGCATCTGAGTTTCGCCCTTCCGCCCGCGGGGATCGTGGGTGTGATAGGTCCCAACGGAGCTGGAAAGACCACTCTCTTCAGGCTCATTATGGGTATAGAGGAGCCTGACTCCGGCTCGATCGAGATCGGAGAGACGGTCAAGATCTCCTACGTCGACCAGCAGCACAAGAGCATAGATCCGGACAAGACGGTCTACGAGACGATCGCCGGCAATTCCGAGTGGGTGCGTCTGGGAGGCAGGGACATCAACGCCAGGGCATGGGTCTCCCGTTTCAACTTCACGGGGGCCGACCAGGAGAAGCTCTGCGGGGTCCTCTCCGGAGGAGAGCGCAACAGGCTCCACTTGGCGCTGACTCTCAAGGACGAGGGCAATGTCCTTCTCCTCGACGAGCCGACCAACGATGTGGATGTCAACACGATAAGGGCCCTGGAGGATGGTCTGGAGAGTTTCGCCGGCTGTGCTGTCGTGGTGAGCCACGACCGCTGGTTCCTGGACAGGATAGCCACCCACATACTGGCGTTCGAGGGAGACGGCAAAGTCGTGTTCTTCGACGGCAACTACTCTGAGTACGAGGAGAACAAGAAGGCCAGGCTCGGCAACACCGAGCCGAAGCGGTTCAAATACAAGAAGTTAATGGATTAATATGGAACAGATCATCGAACCCGTGGACGTGGGTCTGCTCAAATCAGAGCTGACTCCCGAGAAAAAAATCGGAGACACGAACAAAGGTGGTAACGAGCTGTACGTCATCACTTGCAAGGACGCGCCCAACGTCCTCCGGGAGATAGGGCGCATAAGGGAGGTCTCCTACCGCGAGGCGGGGGCAAGCTCCGGGAAGTCCATGGACCTGGACGACTACGACACCATGGAAGTGCCTTACAGCCAGCTGATTGTCTGGGATCCGGAGGCCAACGCGATCATAGGAGGGTACCGCTACATCCTCGGCAAGGATGTGACTCTCAAGGAAGATGGCCAGCCTAACATCACGTCCTCCCACCTGTACAAGTTCTCGGAGGATTTCATCAACCGCTACCTTCCTCATGTGATGGAGCTCGGAAGGTCTTTCGTGGCTCCTGAATATCAAAGCTCCAAGGCCGGGGCGAAGTCGGTTTTCACGATGGACAACCTTTGGGACGGAATCGCCTCAGTAATCCTCAACCACCCCGGTACCTTGTATTTCCTCGGGAAGATGACCATCTACCCCACTTACGACAAGACCGCGCGGAACCTTATCATCCACTTCCTGAAGAAGCATTTCAATGACACTGAGGGCCTTGTGCGGCCGAAGAAAGAGATCAGGGTGACGGACAATGCTCGTCTGATGGACATCATCCTGAAGGAAGACGATGTCAAGAAGGACTACCGCCTCCTGAAAGAAGCGGTCAGGAAGCTCGGGACGAACATCCCTCCCCTTGTCAACTCCTACATCAACTCCTCAGGGGCGATGAAGATGTTCGGGTCATGCGTCAACGACGAGCTTGGGGATGCCATCGAGACCGGAATCATGATCGGCTTCGACGACATCTACGCTGACAAGAAGGATCGCCACATGGAAGCGTTCATAATGAACCAGATCAGCAAGTTCCGCAACCGGTTCCCGAACTTGTCCAATTCCGCTGAAGCGAAGTTGCGGGAACACATCGAGAGGAGCCGGGCCAAATCGATGGAAAGTTTCCACAAGAAGCTGGGCAAGGAAGCCTCACCTGATGTTGAATTCCTATAATATTCATTTATAATCAATTAGTTTATCATGAGCTTATTGCATGTAATCAACCACCCGATGGTCCAGCACAAGTTGACCATCATGAGAGACAAGAACACCGGTCCTAAAGATTTCAGGGAGCTTTTGAATGAGATTTCCCTGCTGATGGGTTACGAGGTCACAAGGGACATTCCTCTTGAGGATGTCGAGATCGAGACTCCTATCTGCAAGATGACCGCGAAGGAGGTTTCCGGACGTAAGCTGGCGATCGTGCCGATCCTGCGAGCGGGATTGGGCATGGTGGAGGGCCTTCAGTCTTTGGTCCCGGTGGCGAGAGTAGGACACATCGGCTTGTACCGCGATGAGAAGACGCACACGCCTGTGGTGTATTACTGCAAGCTTCCGGAGGACATCCAGGATCGTCTTGTGATCGTGACGGATCCGATGTTGGCGACTGGCGGAAGCGCTTGTGACGCGATCGCGATGCTTAAGGAGAAAGGTTGCAAGAATATACGTCTGATGTGCCTTGTGAGTGTGCCGGAGGGGATCAAGAAGGTCCAGAGCGAGCATCCGGATGTGGATATTTACACTGCCGCGGTGGACGACTGTCTTAACGAGAACGCTTACATCGTTCCGGGCCTGGGCGATGCCGGCGACCGCATCTTCGGCACGAAGTAATGTGACGAGGTGTCATCCCCTGTCGGAACTCCGTTCGCTTCGCTCACTCCGGCCCCTCCCAACGCCATCATCGCCCTCGCTACGCTCAGACTTGCTGTCGTCGGGCCCCTCCCCCTGCCCCTGTGACATGACCCCCAAAAGTTAGACAAAGACTTTTGGAGGTCA
>JAGAFU010000040.1 GCA_017627955.1 Bacteroidales bacterium
ACCATCGCTGAAGCCTTCAACTTCGACCAGGACGAGATGATGCGTGCCATCATTAACAACAATAACAAAGAACTCAATGCCGTCCGACGAGCCTTCGAGGCCCTACAACTGGCGGCCTAAATCACTTGCGAAACTTAAATAAGGAATATAAATAGAAAAAAAAAGCCCCCGTCGAAAATTCGGGAGCTTTTTCTATTAGTAAATAGGAATAACTATTCGAGAGTGCCATTCTCGGCGGCCTCGATCATCTTCTGATTTGCTGTGATGAAGATCTCGACGCGACGGTTCTGGGCCCTGCCTTCCTTGGTGCTGTTGTCAGCTACCGGCATGGAGTAGGACTTGCCCTCGGTGGTCATGCGTGAAGAGGCGATACCGCAGTTCTTGAGGTAGTTGGCCACGCTCTGGGCCCTCTCATTGGAGAGTCGCTCGTTGACAGCGTCGGAACCGGTGTTGTCAGTGTGTCCGTAGATCGTGATGTCAGTGTCGGGAAGATCGGACATCTTGCTGGCAAACTGGCTGAGCTCGTTCTTGGAAGCCTGCTTGAGGTCGGACTTGTTGGTGTCGAAAAGGATACCGCTGTTGAAGGTGACCTTAATGGCCTGGAGGCCGTTCTGATCCTCGACAGTCTCGATCTGCGCGTTCTCAAGGGCGGCGAGTTCCTCGGCCTTCTTGTCCATCTTCTTGCCGATGACAGCTCCGGCTCCGGCACCCACGGCGGTTCCGATGGCGGCACCGATGGCGGCACCCTTGCCATCCTTACCGATGATCGCGCCAAGTCCAGCGCCGATGGCGGCGCCAGCGCCTGATCCGATTAAAGTACCCTTACCGGTCTTGGACATGTTTGAGCAGCCAGAGAAAATGATGGCTACGCACATGAATGACAAAACATACTTTTTCATAATGTTGATAATTAGATAGTTGTATAAGTTTCTTCCAAAAAAGGCCAGACCCGAAGGCCTGGCCTCGCTAACGCGAATATATAAATAAATTTTATTATTTCGCAATGACGCGTGCCATCTCGAGCACTTTGTTGGAGTAACCCCACTCATTGTCGTACCAGGCGCAGACCTTGACGAAAGTAGGATCGAGCTGGATACCGGCCTTGACGTCAAAGATGGAAGTCCGGGAGTCGTTGCGGAAGTCGGTGGAGACAACAGACTCGTCGGTGTAGCCCAGGATGCCCTTGAGCTCGCCCTCGGAAGCGGCCTTCATCGCGGCGCAGATCTCGTCATAGGTGGCGGGAGTGTTGAGCTCGCAGGTCAGGTCGACGAAGGAAACGTCGGAAGTGGGGACGCGGAGAGACATTCCGGTGAGCTTACCGTTGAGCTCAGGGAGAACCTTACCGACAGCCTTGGCGGCACCGGTGGAGGAAGGAATGATGTTCTCGAGGATACCGCGGCCGCCTCTCCAGTCCTTCTTGGAAGGGCCGTCAACGGTCTTCTGGGTAGCGGTGGCGGCGTGGACGGTGGTCATGAGACCCCTCTTGATGCCGAACTTGTCATTCAGAACCTTGGAGATAGGGGCAAGGCAGTTGGTGGTGCAGGAAGCGTTGGAGATGATGTCCTGGCCAGCGTAGGTCGTGTGGTTCACACCATAGACGAACATAGGAGTGGCGTCCTTTGAAGGAGCGGACATGATAACCTTCTTGGCTCCAGCCTGGATGTGTTTGCGAGCGGTCTCGTCGGTGAGGAAGAAACCGGTGGACTCGACGACGACCTCGGCGCCGACCTCATTCCACTTCAGGTTGGCGGGATCCATCTCAGCGGTGACACGGATGCTCTTTCCGTTGACGATGAGGTTACCACCTTCGACCTTGATGTCGCCCTGGAACTGGCCATGGACTGAATCATACTTGAGCATGTAAGCGAGATACTCGGGATCGAGAAGGTCATTGATACCTACAACCTCAATGTCGCTTGCGAAATTCTCGACAGCGGCGCGGAAAACCATACGGCCGATGCGGCCGAATCCGTTAATACCTAATTTGATCATTTTTTAAAAAATTATAAGTTGTTTAAACAAATTGTCAACTTGGCAGATCCTTTACTGCAAAAGTGGTGCAAATTTAGAGAAAAAAACGCGGATTTCAGTATATTTGTGAACTAAAAACGATTGATATGCCTACGAATCTCAACATATTGATTACAAATGACGATGGATACTCTTCCAAGGGCATCCGCGAGCTGGTTGACATGATGCGCCCTTTTGGCAGGATCACTGTCATAGCGCCGAGGACATTCCAGTCCGGGATGTCAGTGGCAGTCTCGCTCGGCAATCGTCCATGCGGTTACAAGAACCTCGGGGAGCGTGATGGTGTCAGTTGGTCCTGGCTTGACGCGACACCCGCAAGCTGCGTGAAATTCGCTCTGGACAAGGTGTTTCCGGACCGGAAGTGCGATGTCGTGATCTGTGGCATCAACCATGGCTCCAACGCGTCCGTGGCGACCAATTATTCCGGAACCATGGGTGCCGCTGAGGAGGCCGCGATCAATGGGATTCCCGCTATAGGCGTGTCTCTGTGCGAGTTCGGCGATGATGCTGATTTCTCCGCTGTGACTAAGCATTTCCCTTCACTTTTCGCCAAACTGATGGATAACTGGCCTTCAGGCAGGGGTATGTCATATAATGTCAATTTCCCTCCTTCTGATATTCCTGTCAAGGGGGTCCGTGTCTGCCATCAAGGGTATGGATACTGGGTCGAGGAGTTCGAGACCTGGGAAGGTGCCGTGCCGCCAGAGGTCAATGAGAGGGTAGATGCCCTTTATGTCATGCGCGGCCGTTTCATTGATGGATCCCCAAAGGGTGACGGTTATGCTGACCATCATGCCTTGGAAGAGGGGTTAATCACTATCACTCCGCAGACTATAGACCGAACCGACCATGAGGAGGAACGTCGTCTTGGCGGGATCATGGATGAGGAATTCTGATGGCCAGGTGGTACATCATAGCCGGTGAGGCGTCTGGAGACCTCCATGGGTCCAACCTGATGAGGGGCTTGTTTGCCGCTGATCCGGGAGCGGAGATGCGTTTCTGGGGTGGCGACATGATGGCCGCTGTCTCCAATGGGCTGGTCAAGGACTATCGCGAGGGTGCGGTGATCGGGTTCAGCCAGGTGCTGCTGCATCCCCGGAAATTCGCCCGGCGTCTGGAAGACTGCAAGAGGGACATCGTCGCTTGGAAACCGGATGCCGTGGTCCTTATCGACTACCCGGGTTTCAACTTCAAGATCGCCGAATTCGCCCACAAGGCTGGATTCAAGGTGTTTTATTATATCGCTCCCAAAGTCTGGGCTTCCAGGGAAAACAGGGTAAGGAAACTCAAGGAATATGTTGACAAGCTTTTTATCATATTCCCTTTTGAGATTCCTTATTTCACCTCGAAAGGCGTTGACTTCATTTATAAAGGGAACCCGCTTGTGGACGCTGTCGACAGGTCCTCGGCCATGCTCCAGACACGGACGGAATTCCTTGAGGATACCGGGCTTCCGGACAAGCCGATGATCGCGTTGCTGCCCGGATCGAGGTCGGGAGAGATAAGCTCGATGATGCCTGTCTACATGAAATTCGCTGATCTGCTTCGCTCATTGCCTGAATATTCCGATTATCTTTTCGTCATAGCCGGGGCACCGTCAAGGTCGCTGGAAGACTATTCAGGCTACATCGGAGGACGGGAATATGTGAAAGTCGTGTTCGGCAAGAGCCACGCTGTCATGCGCCAGGCCAGGGCCGCTGTCGTCAATTCGGGTACGGCCTCTCTTGAGTGCGCTCTCGTCGGGACCCCGCAGGTCGTCGCCTACAGGACCGCCCTTCTCAATTATCTCCTCGCAAGGATGATCATCAAGGTGCGTTTCATCAGCCTTGGGAACCTCATCCTTGACAAGATGTGTTTCAGGGAACTTCTTCAGGATTATTTCACTCCGGAGAACTTGCTCCATGAGGTCCGGAGACTGATCGAGGACCAGGACTACAGGGAGGAGATGATGGCCGGTTATGCCCGGATCCGCGAGTCCTTGGGCGGGGGAGGAGCCTCGGAAGCGGTCGCCAAAGCCATGGTTGAGGAATTGGGAAATCACTGAATATGAAAAAGATAGTTCTCCTTATCATCGCATGTCTCACGCTGGGGCCAGGGATGGCCGGTCAAGCCGGCCATGACAGCGTCCCACGGGAAGTCTACGTCGAAGGCGGCAAACATCATGTTCAAGGCATAGCCTATGACCCTGACGCTTCCAGAATGTATTTCTCATTCACGGATCAGTTCCTGGTCACGGACATGAAAGGAAATCTCCTGGGTTCAGTGCGGCACATCCAGGGCCATCTCGGCGCCATGGTCTTCGATAAGGAGAGCCGCCGTGTGTATGCCTCACTTGAGTGCAAGGACGATGTGATAGGCAAGGGCCTGTCCGATTTCGCCAAAGGACGCTCGATGTTCTATATCGCCATAATAGACGTGGACAAGGTTACATCTATAGATATGGACTCTGAGGACAATGAGGCTTTCAAGATCGTCTGTGTCCGGGAAGCCACCAAGGACTATCATTCCGGGTTCTACGGATGCTCGGGAATAGACGGAGTCACGATCGCCCCAAAGATAGGCAGGAAGGGCGGAAAGAATTATCTTTATGTCGCTTACGGAATATACGGCGACAGCTCCCGAAGCGACAATGACAGCCAGATCCTGCTTCGCTACGACATGCGCGACCTTGATAAATATTCCGGGAAGGTCCGTTTCGGGGACTTCTATTCCGAGGGCCCTTCCAAGCCTCTGGACAAATACTTCGTCTTCACCGGCAACACCAACTGGGGAGTCCAGAACATGACCTATGACAAACAATCCGGAAAAATGTTCCTGTTTGTCTACAAAGGCTCGAAGGAGCAGTTCACCAACTATGACGCCTTCTCTTTCGACCTGTCCCGCAAGCCTGTCAAGCGTGGGCTGATCGGGGTGTCCTACGACACTTCAAGGCACGTTGTGATCGGTTCATGGGAAGACCCGGTGGAGGGAATATTCTTCAAGTACGGGTCCACCGGGGTGTCGCCCGTTGGTGACGGTCTGTTCTATTTCTCCGCGAATGGGAAAAACCCTTCGACCGGAAAGCAGTATTGCCGGCTGGGCCTCTACCGGTGGGACGGCAAGGGCTTTGTCCGGGAGTAGATCACTCGGCCTTCATCACGCTGAGATCCACCTCGCCAGGGACGCCTTTCACTACGGCCTTGTCCGTGAACTGCCACCAGACCCAGTCCTCGTAACCTGGCTTGTCCTTGCCGTAATGGGCTACCCAGATAGGGTAGTTGGAGGTTATCTCCTTGGAAAGATAGCTTTTGATGAATGACGAGCTCGCGTAGACGGCCGGTTTCTTGCCGTAGTGCGACTCCACGGCCTTGAGCCATTGCAATGCCCTTTGGTTCAGGAGCTCCTTCCCGCAGCCCTTGTGGATGGTCTCGATGTCGAGGACAGGTGGCAGGTCTTTTACCCTGAGGTCTCCAACCGTGGATATGAAGTTGCGGGCCTGTGTCTCCCCGTCTTTTGAGCTCCTGAAGAAATGGTAAGCGCCCCGGCGGAGGGATGACCTGCCAGCCTCGTTCCAGAGCTTCTTGAAATCCGGATCTTTCAGGTTGGCCCCTTCAGTGGCCTTTATGAACACGAAGGAGACAGGCTTTATGTCTTTGGCGGAATATGGGTCGCGGACGGTCCTTCTGTTCTGGTCGGTCATCACGTACAATGAGTCCCAAACCACCTTGCCCCCGTTGTGGTGGGACAAGTCGATCCCGTACCTCCAGACCCCGGGCGGTACTTTGGCGCCATGGACGGCGCCTTCACCTCCTTCACACCGGTGGACGATGAGGAAAAGAACAAGAAGGAAGCCCGCGGCAAGCCCCAGGGCAGCCCAAGGGCTGACCTTTACGGTCTTTGCCTTTACGCTCTTCTTTTTCCTCTTTTTCTTTTTCCCTGCCGGAGGCATAATAATTCTGATATACTCTCCAAAATTAGTTATTTTTTGTTAGATTTGCGATTACCGCGAACTTGCGGGTATTTAATTATTTATACTATGGAATTGAAAGGAACCCAAACCGAGCAGAACCTGCGCACCGCTTTCGCCGGTGAGAGCCAGGCCCACACCAAGTACCTCTATTATGCCTCAAGGGCGAAGAAAGACGGATATGTCCAGATCAGCAAGATCTTCGAGGAGACCGCCAAGAACGAGAAGGAGCATGCCAAGATCTGGTTCAAGTTCCTCCATGACGGCGCCGTCCCTCCGACGGAGGTCAACCTAGCCGATGCCGCTGATGGTGAGAACTATGAGTGGACAGACATGTACGATGGGTTTGCCAAGACCGCAAAGGCAGAGGGCTTCGACGAGATTGCCGATCTGTTCGCGAAGGTCGGGGCCATCGAGAAAGTCCATGAGGAGCGTTACCGCAAGCTTCTCGGCAAGGTGAAGGAAGCTGTTGTCTTCACAAGGGACGAGGATGCGATCTGGGAGTGCTCCAACTGCGGTCACATCGTGATCGGAAAGAAGGCTCCGGAAGTCTGCCCTGTGTGCAACCATCCCCAGAGCTATTTCCAAGTTAAGGCAGAGAATTATTAATCAATTAATACATAAAAGTTTATGAAAAAGATCTTTGTCATTGCCGCTGCCGCGGCCATGCTGATTCCTTCCGCACTTTTCGGCCAGCAGGCAAGGCCTCAGCTGCCTCAGGCTGACTACCAGTTCACTGTGATCAAGGAGAACCCGATCACTTCGATCAAGAACCAGGCGAGCTCAAGCACTTGCTGGTGCTTCTCCACCCTCGCTTATCTTGAGTCCGAGATCATCAGGATCAAGGGAATCAAGGATGCCGCCCAGTATCCTGATCTTTCCGAGATGTTCGTTGTCGCCCAATCTTACAAGGACAGGGCTGACAAGTACATCCGTCTTGATGGTGACCTGCGTTTTGGCCCCGGTTCCGAGGCTGACGATGTCCTCCACGTGATTGAGGACTGTGGTATCGTTCCCCAGTCTGTTATGCCTGGCAAGCAGACCCTTCCCAACCACGGCGAGATTGACGCTGTGACCAAGGCTTATGTCGAGACAATCAACAAGAGGTCCGCTCGCGGTGTCTCAACGACCTGGAAGGCCGGCTTCGACGCCCTGGTCGACACCTTCTTCGGCACTGCTCCCGAGACTTTCGAGGTCAACGGAAAGACTTATACTCCCGCTTCTTACAGGGATGAGCTCGGCATAGTCCCCGCTGACTATGTGACCCTCACCTCCTTTACCCATCATCCTTTCTACAAGCCTTTCGTCCTTGAGATCGGTGACAACTGGAGAGGCGATCCTTCCTATAATGTGCCCCTCGATGAGTTGATGAGCACCCTGAAGAGCGCCATTGAGAACGGCTATACTGTCGCATGGGGTTCGGATGTCAGCGAGATCGGATTCACCAGGAACGGAATCGGTGTTCTCGTCGACGCCAAGGCGATCGCCACGACCGGCAGCGACCAGGCCCGTTGGGTTGGCGCTGATCCCGCCCAGGCCCAGAAGGCTCCCGTGGAGATCCCCAAGGAGATCGTCCCCACCCAGGAGATGCGCCAGGAGTGGTTCGACAACAAGACCACCACTGACGACCACGGAATGCAGATCTTCGGAATGGCCAAGGATCAGAACGGCACTCTTTACTACATGGTGAAGAACTCTTGGGGCGAGAGTGGCAAGTACAAGGGCATCTGGTATGTCTCCGAGAACTTTGTGGCCGGCAAGTCCATGGACATCATGGTCCACAAAGACGCCCTCTCAAAGGATCTGAAGAAGAAGCTTGGCATCAAGTAAATGAGCATCAAAAAGCACATTCCTGACACTATCACCTCCATGAACCTCCTCTGCGGGGTCGTGGGGGTGATTCTGACTTTAGGTGGACGCCCGGACCTCGGTTTGGCCCTTATGATACTTGGGGCTGTGTTCGACTTCTTTGACGGTTTCGCGGCCAGGATGCTGCGGGCTTCGTCTGGAATAGGAAAGGAGTTGGACTCCCTGGCCGACATGGTTACTTTCGGAGTGCTGCCATCCGTGGCCCTTTACGTGACAGGCGGAACGAATATTCTCATACTCAAATATTTCCCTATCATTCTGGCCGCATTCTCGGCCCTCAGGTTGGCCAAATTCAACTTGGATGAGAGACAGCACGCCAGTTTCCTCGGACTCCCGACTCCCGCTTGCGCCATGGTTTGCGGATCGCTGGCCTGTTACGTCTACAAGGCCCCCGAAAGCCTTCTGGCATCTTGGTGTGACGGGCCCTTTTTCCTGCCTTTGCTGGCGATTGTCCTTAGCCTGCTGCTGGTCAGCGAGATCCCGATGTTCTCGATGAAATTCGGGGGAGGGAACAAGGCTTCCAAAGTGGAGAATATCAAGAGGATAGTCTTCCTGGTCATTGTTGTGGCCGCTGTCGCTATCACCATCTTGTTCCATCTCCACTTGTCTTTCGCCGTCCTCCTCGCCTTCACAGGTTATATTCTTGACAACCTCGCCTTCGCTCTCTGTCATTCTGAGCGTGGTGCCTGTCATTCTGAGCGTAGCGAAGAATCTAAATGAACGAAGTGAAGACCATCCTCTACGTCCACGGCATGGGCGGCGGCGGTGACAGCCGTATTCCCTCAATATTGAAAGACCTTCTCGGCCCCGGATATTCCGTTGTCATCAGGACTTATGATTTCGACCCCGAGGTCGCGACCAGGCAATTGGCCTCCTGGGCGAAGGAAGTCTCTCCGGATCTGGTGATAGGGGAGAGCATGGGGGCGATACATGCCGTGGGATTGCGAGGCTTTCCCCATCTCTTTGTGTCTCCGTCACTTAACGCTCCACTGTTCTTCCGTGTCATGGCGGCAATCGCCTGGATTCCCGGGGTGACCCCTTTCTTCGACTGGTATTACCATCCCAAGGCCGGAGACCGCCAGCCTCTTCATTTCGCCCGCAAGACACTTCTCAAGTGGCCGGCCGTCAGAAGGGCGGCATTGGAGAACACTCCTTTACGAGGCAGTGGCGACTATTTCCATGCCTTCTTCGGCACCCGTGACAAGTTCCGCCGGAGCGGTGTGGTGATGATCCGGACTTGGAAAAAATATTTCGGACAAGGTACTTGGACAGTCTACCGCGGCAGCCATTTCATGGAGGAGGAATATATCCGGACAATGCTAGTCCCCGCTATCCTTTCATTGTTGGATTGATTTTATTAAATTTGCGGCCTAATCAACCATTTTCGCTTTGAGACTGAAGTATCTGACATATTTCCTTGCCGCTCTGTCACTGATGTTTTCATGTGCCAGACGCGTCGAGACTGGGTATAAGTCCATCGCCTATGTCGACAAGGTCCTTTCCGATTCCCTGGCTGCCTTGCGCGGGAAAGCCCTTCTTGCCGGAAAACCTTCCGGGAGTGTGGTGCTGATGGGGGATCCGATGCGCTGCCTGGCCTTGAGCGAGGAGATGATGGGTTTTGATGAATTCGACAATGTCGACGCCCGTAGGGTGAAGGACGGATTGCCGGATTTCGCCGGAGAAAGGATTGTCTCCATCATGGACATCACCGCCCAGCCCTATGACTCTCTATCGGCAGAGGGGAAGGACTCTCTCTTCTTCCGTGAGGCGGCGGTTCGTGGCGCTTTGGCCTCACTTGACTCGACGCTGGATTGCAAAGTCCTGGTGCTTTGCTCTCCCCAACTGGCCATCAAGGGAGGAGCGGATGTGGCCGACCTGTTCGAGAAGATCGGCTGCGAAGTGCCCGTCATCTGCTCCGCCGACACAGCCTTCTCTTTCTCCAGCGCTTGCTTCAAAGTGATGAGAGACAGGAACTTGTTTACTCATAACATCACATATCCCTCGGCCCTCCTGACGATCCTCCGGCACGAAGAAGGGCAGGAATACCCAAAGGCTTTGGTTTTTGACGAGAATCTGGTTCCAGCGGCTCTCGCCGACACAGTCGGTGTGTTTGCCCAGAACACCTACGTATCGCATGTACAAAATAAGCATAACTCCGGAAGAAATAGATAAGTTGGAACTTGCCAGTTTCCCTGGCAAGATTAAGGTTATTGATAGCGTGGGGCTGGAATTTCTGGCTGCCGTGCGCTACCTTAAGAGGCAGAAGATACTCGGCTTTGACACGGAATCGCGTCCATCCTTCTCTTCAGACCAGCCTCATTATGGAGTATCACTTCTTCAGCTCTCCGGACCGGAGAAAGCTTACCTCTTCAGAATCAAGTTGATGGGAGGTATTCCGAGGCAACTCAGAGCGATCCTTTCCAATGCGAATATCCTCAAGATAGGCGCTGCCGTCAATGATGATGTGCGGGGACTTGAGAAGCATCATGATTTTCCTCCGAGGGGCTTTGTCGACCTCCAGAAGATTGTCTGGGAATATGGTATCAAGGACAAAGCCGTCAAGAAGATGGCCGCCAATATTCTCGGAATACGGATTTCCAAGACTCAGCAGCTTTCCAATTGGGAAGCGGAGACCCTCTCCGAAGCCCAGCAGGCCTACGCCGCCACTGACGCCTGGGTCTGCAGGGAGATGTACCTCAAACTGCTTTCTTCCAAGAAGCACCCCCTGACTCCGGAGCAGATGATGCCGAATCCACCCAAGAACCAAGAGAAGAATGACAAAGATAATACTCAAGAAAGGAAGGGATGAGTCCTTGCGGCGTTTCCACCCCTGGGTTTTCTCGGGTGCTGTCGCCCAGATAGTCGGACAGCCCTCCGAGGGCGACGTGGTGGGTGTTTTCGCCCATGACGGATCTTTTCTGGCTTACGGCCACTACCAGATCGGTTCGATCGCTGTTAGGGTTCTGAGCTTCTCGGGCGAGGATGTTCTTGGGCCCGATTTCTGGGTGAATATGATAGGCCGGGCTTTGAAGGTCCGTATGGCGACAGGACTTGCCAATGGATTGGAAACTAATTGTTTCCGTCTTGTTCATGGCGAGGGGGACGGTCTGCCTGGACTTATCATTGACTGGTACGACGGTGTCTGTGTCCTCCAGGCGCACTCGGTCGGAATGTTCCGCTCTAAAGGGGCAATATGTGAGGCTTTAAAGTCGGTCTTCGGTGAGCGTCTGAAAGCGGTTTATGACAAAAGTTCAGGAACCGCTCCTTTCAAGGCCGGGCTGGATCTTGTCGATGGCTATTTGTATAAGGCTGAAGGTTTTTCTGATGATGAGCAGGTCGTCCTCGAGAATGGTAACAAGTTCTTCGTGAATTGGACCGAGGGTCAGAAGACAGGGTTCTTTCTGGACCAGAGGGAGAACCGGGCTTTGGTCGGGCGCTATTCTGCCGGGCGTAACGTTCTGAATCTCTTCTGCTACACAGGTGGGTTCTCTGTCTATGCGCTTCGTGGGGGAGCCTTGCGGGTGGATTCCGTGGACAGTTCCCGGAAGGCAGTCGACATGGTAGGTAGGAATATGGATCTTAATGGCTATGGTTCCGAACTCCACGAAGACATCTGCGCTGACGCGATAGATTTTTTGCGTGGTGTCCCTGAGGATAAATATGACCTGATGATAGTTGATCCGCCGGCTTTCGCCAAGCATCGTGGTGCCTTGAGCAATGCATTGAGGGCTTATCAGAGGCTGAATGCGGCGGCGATCTCAAAGGTGGCTCCGGGAGGCTTGGTCTTCACATTTAGCTGCTCGCAAGTGGTTGATAAAGAGGCTTTTGCCCTGGCTGTTTTCTCCGCCGCGGCCCAGACTGGCCGCTCGGTTAGGATCCTGGATCGGCTGAACCAGCCCGCCGACCACTCGGTCAACATCTACCACCCCGAAGGCGAGTACCTCAAAGGCCTTTTGCTGTACGTGGAATAATAAATATTTTGGATTTGCCGGGAAAACTTCTTATCT
>JAGAFU010000041.1 GCA_017627955.1 Bacteroidales bacterium
ACAGAGAAAATACCTCTCGACAAACTCTTTGGAAAACCTAACTACAATATTGTCAATGAACTTGATGGTTCTACCGAACCGACTTTGTTTTAAATGTTAAACTTTATATAAACTGTCCGGAACTTTTACCGGACACACATGTCAGAATATGGATAAATTATATTACACAATCGGGGAGGTCTCGCAGATGCTTGGGGAAAGCACATCCCTCGTGAGATTCTGGTCGAACTCTTTTCCTCGGTACATCAAACCAAAGAGGAACGCCAAAGGCAACCGGCTCTTCACAGCCGAGGATGTTGACTGCCTGAAGCAGATCCATCTTTTGGTCAAGGAGCAGGGACTGACTCTTGAGGGGGCATCGAAGAAACTTGCCGCCGACCGTCTCAAGGTTGAGGGCCGGGTCAAAGTCCTGGACAGCCTCAAAGAGATCAGAAGCCAGCTTGTAGAAGTCCGGAAGTCATTATGAGAGTGCGGGATATAACGGCTGCGACCGAGGCTTTCGCCCCTCTGTCCATCCAGGAACCGTGGGACAACAGCGGTCTTATTATCGGCTCTCCGGACCAGGAGATACGAGGTGTCCTGATCGGTTTTGACTGCACCCCTGAACTTGTCGATGAGGCCGTGGAAACCGGTTCGGACATGATCATCACCCATCACCCGTTGATATTCGGCGGGCTTAAGAGGATTTCTCCCGAAGATCCTGTCGGACTTGCCGTCATCAAGGCTGCCTCCGCCGGTATCGCGGTTTATGCGGCTCATACGACCGCCGACAAGGTGATCGGGGGAGTCAGTGGAAGGATGGCGGCCCGCCTCGGGCTTGAGGATGTCAGGGTGCTTGACGAGGAAGACTCTGGGATTGGGCTGGGAGCGGTTGGAAATCTCCCTTCGCCAATGACGGCCGAAGAGTTCATAGCCAAAGTCAAGTCCGCTTTCGGGCTCTCTGTCGCGAGGTGCTCCCGTCCCGTGGATATTCCTGTAAGCAGGGTGGCTATGTGCGGAGGATCCGGATCCTCACTGATCGATAAGGCGATTGAGGCCGGGGCCCAGGCCTATATTTGCGGAGACATATCCTATCACCATTTCTTCACACCTAAAAACTTTATGGTCATTGATATAGGCCATTTCGAGGGAGAAGTGGAAATTTGCCATGTTTTATTTTCTCTGTTAAAGAAAAATTTTCCTACCTTTGCAGTCCGTACCAGCGGGAAGCTGGAGGCGAGCAATCCGGTTTTTTATTATTAGTCAGATTCATAAGCTATTATGGCAACCAAAAAAATCAAGAAAGTCGAGACACCGATAGACCAGAGGGAGACCTTCGTTTCCTTGCAGAAGAATTTCGCTGATTCCGAGATAAGCGTTGAAGAGAAACTCAAGACGCTTTACGCTCTTCAGGAGGCTGATTCCGCGATTGACAAGATCGTTCAGCTCCGCGGCGAGCTCCCGGCAGAGGTCGAGGCCCTTGAGAATGAGGTGGCGGACCTTAAGGCCCGTCTTGCCCAGGGCACAGCGGTGATCGAGGCTTACAACCAGACTATCGCCGAGAACAAGCAGAACATTGTCGATTGCGACCTCCAGATCGAGAAGTACCGTAAGCAGTTGGATGACATCTCCAACAGCCGCGAGTATGACTCTATCAACAAAGAGATTGAGAATCAGGACCTTCTGCGTCAGATAGCCCAGAAGAACATCAACGACACAAGGTCTGCCATCATGGCGAAGAAAGAGGATCAGGAAAGCCTGAAGGACTACATAGCCGTCAGGAGCGAGGACCTCAAGGCCAAGAAGGAAGAGCTTGCCACGATCGTCGAGTCCACTTCCAAGGAGGAGGAGAAGCTTCAGGAGAAGAGGAAAGAGTGCGCCGCGAAGATCGATCCTAGGACCATGAGCGCTTACGATCGTATCCGCGCCAGCGTCCATAACCATCTCGCCGTTGTTTCCGTCTACAATGGGGACTCCTGCGGCGGTTGCTTCAGCACGATCACTCCCCAGCGTCTTGTCGATATCGCATCCAACAAGAAGCTTATCATCTGCGAGCATTGCGGGAGAATCATTGTCAATCCGGATTTCGAATAGACTTTTAAGATATGCCAGACAAGCCTGGAAAAACCTCTAGGAGAAAGGCCCAGGCAGTCAACCTGGACTCTATAGGGCTTGAGATGGGGAACAAACCGCCTCAAGCCCTTGAAGTCGAAGAGGCTGTCCTCGGAGCTATGCTCATTGAGCCCACGTCTGTGGACATGGCGCTTGAGGAGCTTACTCCCTCTTGTTTTTACGACCCTCGCCATAAGATGATATTCGAGGCGATGTCGGAGCTTGTCAACGAGCACACGTCGGTAGACATTGTGACCGTAAGCTCCAAGTTGCGTGAGAGGGGTAATCTTGAGGCTGTGGGTGGTCCGGTCGTTCTGGCCGGGCTCTCTGAGAAAGTGGGCGCGGCGGCGCATATTGAGTATTATGTCAAGATTCTCAAGCAGAAGAGTATTCAAAGGGACCTCATTACCGCCTCTTATGAGATTTTGAGGGACTCTTATGATGATTCTGTCAAGGTAGACGATTTGATTGACGAGGCCCAGTCCAAGGTCTACAACGCCATTCAGAACAATCTCAAGAAAGATGTCCAGGAGGTCGGCTCGATCATCAACGACGCGATGCGCGAGATCGAGAAGAACCAGAACATAAGCGGCCTCAGCGGAGTCCCTTCCGGATTTCCGACATTGGATCGTGTGACGAGGGGCTGGCAGAAATCTGATTTGATCATTCTCGCTGCCAGGCCTTCCGTCGGTAAGACCGCTTTCGCATTGAACCTTGCGAGGAACGCCGCGGTGGATCATAATATGCCAGTTGCGGTGTTTTCTCTGGAAATGTCTGCCCTGCAGCTTGTTATGAGACTGATGACTACCGAGTCCGGTCTTCCCGCCGACAAGCTCAAGGGGGGAGCCAAGCTTGATCCTTGGGATTGGCAGCAGCTTGAGACAAGGCTCGCGGCCCTTTCAAAGGCACCTCTTTATATAGATGACACTCCCAGCATACCCTTGATGGAGTTCCGTACGAAGGTGAAAAGGTTGGTCAAGTCCAAAGATGTTCGTCTTGTCATCGTTGACTATCTGCAGTTGATGCAGGGACCGGCTGAGCTGAGAGGCCTTCGCGAGCAGGAAGTAGCGGCCATCTCCAGGACGCTCAAAGCCACGGCAAAGGAGCTGAATGTGCCTATCATAGCCCTGTCACAGCTTTCCCGTAACGCTGTCCAGAGGACTGGCGGCACTGGAAAGCCCCAGCTTTCCGACCTTCGTGAGTCCGGATCCATCGAGCAGGACGCTGACATGGTCATATTCATCCATCGTCCGGATTATGTGGGACTTGGGGAGACCCCTGACGGAAAAGAAACCACCCAGATCATTATCGCAAAGCATCGTAACGGTGAGGTTTGCGATATCGACATGCTTTTCAAGGCCGAGCAGGTCAGGTTTGTCGAGCCTGGGGATTCACTTGCGGCGCAGGCCGAGTCGATGGGCACGGAATCTGCAATGAACAGTGAGTTCGATCAAAATCCTGATTTCTGATGAGAAGACTCGCTAGACTTTCGATCGCTTTAGTGGCGACATTACTGGCCGCCGGGATCACTCTCGGTGCCGCTGACAACAAGAAATGCCTTCCGGTCAATCTGGAAAAGAGCAATCTCGCTTTCAAGGGAGGGGAGAAACTGGTTTTCACCATCCACTACAAGTGGGGCTTGATCAATGCTGATGTGGCGCAGGCCACCTTGAAAGTGGATTCCACTATGTTGAACGGGAAAAGCTGCTATCACGGTTCCCTCAGGGGAAAGACGCAGAAGATATATGAGTCAGTGTTCAAGCTCAAGGAGGATTTCGACTGCTGGTTCACGTCAGACGGCTTCCAACCCATGAAGTTTACGAGGGACTGCAAGGAAGGTGGCTACTGGTGTACCAACCTCTACACCTACAAGTCCGACCATATTGACGCTTTGATCAACAATTCCCGGAAAGGGGAATTCACGGTCAGCCTTCCCAAGGATGAGTGCACTTACGACATCGCCACCATGCTTTTCCTTATCAGGAATATGGATCTTTCCAAGCTGAAGGCCGGCGGAAGATATCCCATGACTTATGCTTGCGACCATCATATCCGCAATATTTATTTCAGGTATTTCGGCGTCGAAAACAAAAAGATATCCGGCAAAGGCACTTACAGGTGCCACAAGTTCGGATTCGAGATGCCTAAAGGGGAGACTTTCGATGGTGAGAGCAGCCTGTACGCCTGGTTCACGGATGACGGCAACAGGATCCCGGTCTATTTCGTGGCTCCTTTGAAGATCGGGCAGGTGCGTGGACGGTTGTACAGCTCTGATGGTTTGAAACATCCTTCTTCCAGCTTGGTCCAGTGATGCCTGACGCAGTGTCTCATAAAGGCAGGATCGTTGAGGCGGAAGGCCGGATGGTCCGGGTGGAGATAGTCTCAGAGTCCGCATGCGCCTCTTGCCATGCCGCCGGACTTTGCGGAATGTCCGAGTCGAGGAAGAAGATCGTTGAGGTTCCAACAAGATTCCCCGGGGAGTACCAGATCGGAGAAGAAGTCGAGGTCTGCCTTGCCAGAAAGGCCGGAATGAAAGCGGTCTTGCTTTCTTATGTCCTTCCTGTGCTGTTATTACTGATTTTAATATTATCTTTGCCAAAGATTGGGCTTGGCGAGCTGGCGGTCGGACTGTTGTCCTTGCTTGGAGTCGCCGGGTACTATCTCGTGCTGTACTTCTGTCGGGATCGTCTCGCGGAGGGCTATGAGTTTTATATTAGGAAAAGATAAATCACTGATATTTTATGACAACAACTATTATCTGGACCATCGCGATCATCTCAGGTCTTGGCCTGCTGCTCGCGTTGACCCTCTATCTTGTCGCGCAGCGCTTCAAGGTCGTCGAGGATCCTCGCATCGAGCTGGTTGAGAAGGCAATGCCTGGGGCGAACTGCGGTGGCTGCGGTTTCGCTGGTTGCCATGCTTTCGCCGATTCCGCGGTGAAGGCTCCCAACCTGGACAATCATTTTTGTCCGGTCGGCGGCAATGAGACGATGAAGAAGGTTGCCGAGATTCTCGGCTATGAGATCAAGGAGAAGGCTCCTATGGTGGCTGTGGTGCGTTGCGCCGGCACTTGCGCGGCAAGGCCAAAGACCAGCGAGTATGACGGAAGCGTCTCTTGCAAGGTGAAAGCCTCGCTTTACGCCGGTGACACTGGCTGCGCCTATGGATGCCTGGGTTGCGGGGACTGCGTCGCCGCCTGTAAGTTCGGTGCCCTGTCCATGGATCCCGAGACTGGTCTTCCGGTGGTCGATGAGGAGAAGTGTACGGCCTGTGGCGCTTGCGTGAAGGCTTGCCCCAAGGCTATTATCGAGCTCCGCAAGAAAGGACCTCGCGGGATGAGGGAATTCGTCTCCTGCGTCAACAAGGACAAAGGCCCTTCCGTCAAGAAGGCCTGCGCCAACGCTTGCATCGGTTGCGGAATATGCCAGAAGACCTGTACTCACGACGCTATCACTGTTGAGAACAATGTGGCTTACATCGATTTCGACAAGTGCAAGCTCTGCCGTGAGTGCGAGGCCATGTGCCCCACCGGCGCTATCCATGGTGTCAATTTCCCGAAGCCTCTTGACAAGGATGCCGTCAAGGCCAGGGTCCAGGAGCGTCAGAAAAAGGCCAGGGAAGCTGCCGCCGCGGCAGCTGCCAAACCGGTTGGTGAGCCTGTCGAACCACCGGTCCAGGAACCAGTTGTCTTAAAAAAGGAGGAAAGCAATGGCTAGAAGAACATTCTCGATAGGCGGTGTTCACCCCGCCGATTCCAAGATTTCCAGGGATTGCAAGCTGGAGTATCTTCCGATACCTCCGACAGTCTATATCGCCTTGTCCCAGCATATCGGCGCCCCGGCAAAGCCCGTGGTCGCTGTTGGTGACAAAGTAAAGGCGGGACAGGTTATCGCCGAGCCCGGAGCCTTTATGTCGGCTTATATCCACTCTTCCGTGTCCGGCACCGTCAAGTCCATCGGCCCAAGGAAGGACCTTTCAGGCAACAACCAGATGGTTGTTGAGATCGCCGTGGAGGGAGACGAGTGGATGGAGAACATCGACCGCGCCGACAATCTGGTCACCAGTATTCCCGATGATCCCAAAGCTATCATCGAGAAGATCAAGCTTGGTGGTGTCGTGGGTCTTGGAGGAGCGACTTTCCCGACTCATGTCAAGCTCAGCCCGCCTCCGGGAAAGACCTGCGAGATGCTGATAATCAATGGCTGCGAGTGTGAGCCTTATCTTACATCGGATTTCAGGACGCTCCTTGAAAAAGGCGAGCAGGTGGTTGTCGGTACGGCTCTCATCAAAAAAGCCCTGGGAGTCGCGAAGGCCACTATCGCCATTGAGGACAACAAGCCCGAGGCCATCGAGCATATTACCAAAGTCGTCGAGACCTTGAAGGCCAAGGGACCTGAGTATTCAGGCATCGAGGTCCTGTCCCTTATGAAGAAATATCCGGAAGGTGGTGAGAAACAGCTAATTGACGCTGTGATGCATCGTCAGGTAAAGTCCGGCGGTCTTCCGATCGATGTCGGAGCCGTCGTCGACAATGTCTGCACCGCCCTCGCGGTCTACGAGGCTGTCCAGAAGAACAAGCCTCTCATTGACAATTCCGTCACAGTGACCGGAGAGTGCTTCCCCAAACAGGCCAACTTGATAGTCCGTGTGGGAACTCCGCTTAACTATGTGATTGATTATCTTGGAGGTGTTCCTGAGTCGGCGGCTAAAGTCATTAGTGGTGGCCCCATGATGGGCAAGTCGATCGCCAACCTCGAAGCCGCCACTATGAAGGGCACCGGCGGCCTGCTTTTCCTGACCCGGGAGCAGACCAAGAGGATGCCTGAGAGCAGTTGCATCCGTTGCGGTAAGTGCGCTGACGCGTGTCCCATGGGGCTTGAACCGTTCCTTCTGAACCGTCTGGCCAAAGCCGGGGACACTGACGCCCTCGAGGCCAATGCCGTTCAGGATTGCATCATGTGTGGCTGCTGCTTGTACTCATGTCCGGCCGGGATCCCGCTTCTGGACGTTATCAGCCAAGCCAGGGGCCAGGTTATGGGTATAATGAGAGCCCGCGCGGCCGCGGCTAAGGCCGCTGCCGAGGCAGCGAAAGCTTCGGCCGGTTCCTGACCTTGCCGAAGACACCAACCGCTTAAAAGTAAGTAATAGTATGGACAAAATATTGGTTTCACCTAATCCCCACATCCACTCCAAGACCACGACAGCGGTCCTGATGAGGGATGTAGTGATCGCTTTGCTCCCGGCCGTTTTGGTTTCGGTCGTGTTCTACGGCTGGAAGGAGTTGTTCGTCCTTGCCGTCAGCGTTATCTCATGCATGGCGATCGAGTACCTTATCACGAGATATTGCCTGAAGAAGGCATCCACGCTTGGAGACTGGTCCGCGGCAGTGACCGGCATCCTTCTGGCTCTCAATCTCCCTTCCACCACCCCTTGGTGGGTTGTCTTCCTCGGCGCCCTGGTAGCTATCGGAGTCGCCAAGATGACCTTCGGAGGTTTGGGACAGAACGTTTTCAATCCGGCTCTTGTCGGACGTGTGTTCCTCCTGATTTCTTTCCCGACCTACATGACCCATTGGGAGATCCCCCAAGGCCTGTTCGGTGTGGACGCGATCTCCGGAGCCACTCCGTTGGGCGTGATCAAGGAAGGCTTGATGCAGGGTTCCACAGTCCCCGAGCTCATGGCAAGCCACGGGTATTCATATTCCCAGATGCTTTTCGCCAATATCGGCGGATCCGCTGGAGAGGCCTGCGCCATCGCCATTCTCCTTGGCTTTATTTATTTGCTTGTCCGCAAGGTTATCAAGCCTTGGATCACCCTTTCGATCCTGGGTACCGTGGCGGCTGTCTCATGCGTGTTCTGGCTCGCTAACCCCGCCCAATTCACTGATCCTCTGTTCAACCTTCTTTCCGGAGGTCTCCTCCTCGGCGCCTGCTTCATGGCGACCGATTATGTGACAAGTCCGATGAGCACCAAGGGAGGAATCATCTTTGGCGTTGGAATAGGTTTCATCACATTGATGATCAGGTATTTCGGCTCATATCCTGAAGGTGTGAGCTTCGCTATCCTGATCATGAACTCGACGGTTCCTCTTCTCAATAAGTGGTTCCATCAGAAAAAATATGGGAGGGCATAATCATGGCAGCTAAATCAAATCTTACCAATATGGTACTGTGCCTGACGGCGGTCTGTCTCGTCTGCTCGGCTCTTCTTGGTGGAATGTATGTCTTGACCGCGGAGCCTATCGCGAAGGCTAACGCCGACATCCTGAAGGCTTCTATCGGAGCTGTTCTTCCTGAGGGTGGCGAGCTCTCCGAGGCGAAGCCTCTGCAGGTCGGTGGACAGCCTTCCGAGTATTACGTCAGCACCGAAGGTGGTTCAACCAAGGCCTACGCCGTGAAATCAACTGTCGTGGGTTTCGGCGGACCTCTTACCCTCATGGTCGGTATCACCCCGGACGGAACGGTTTACAACACCTCTGTCCTGTCGCACACCGAGACCCCCGGTCTCGGAGCCAAGTGCACGACCGATGAGCATTTCTATTCGCAGTTCAAGGGATTCAACCCTGCTGAGAAGATACTTTCCGTCAAGAAAGACGGTGGAGACATCGACGCCATCACAGCTTCCACAATCACTTCGAGGGCATATTCCCTCGCCGTGAAGAATGCCGTGGAGGCTTTCAAGACCATTAAAGGAGAATAGGCCATGAGCAAGAGAAAACTTGATATATTCACCAAAGGCTTCTTCAAGGAGAACCCGACTTTCGTCCTCCTCCTTGGAATGTGCCCCACGCTGGCCACCACAACTTCGGCCATCAACGGTTTGAGCATGGGCTTGGCCACGCTTTTCGTCCTGGTCCTCTCGAACATAGTTATTTCCGCGATCGCCCCCGTGGTTCCTGACAAGGTCCATATTCCTGTCTACATCGTCGTGATCGCGACCTTCGTTACGATCCTTCAGTTTGCCATGCAGGCCTACACTCCCGACATGTACAAGACTCTTGGACTCTTCATTCCGCTGATTGTGGTGAACTGTATTGTTCTCGGCCGCGCCGAGGCGTTCGCATGCAAGAACGGGATAGTTGACTCCGCTCTGGACGGCCTGGGAATCGGCTTCGGCTTCACGATGAGCCTTACCGTGCTGGGTCTCGTCAGGGAGATCCTCGGAAGCGGCTCCGCATTCGGCTGGAAGTTTATCTCCGGGGACGGTATCCTGGTGTTTGTCATGGCTCCCGGAGCTTTCATCGCCCTCGGGTACCTGATGGTCCTTTTCAATAAAATCGCTAAAAAGAGCTAAGCTATGGAGTATTTCCTCATAATCATTTCGGCGATATTCGTCAATAACATCATGCTGGCCCAGTTCCTGGGCACATGTCCTTTCCTGGGAGTCTCCAACAAGCTCTCGACCGCGACTGGAATGTCCGGCGCCGTGGTGTTCGTCATCACCCTCGCGACCCTGGTCACTTATCTGATCAACAAGTATTTGCTGGTTGTCTTCGGGCTTGAGTTCCTTCAGACCATCGCCTTCATCCTTGTGATCGCGGCCCTCGTCCAGATGGTTGAGATCGTCCTTAAGAAGATCAGTCCGTCCCTTTACCAGGCTCTCGGAATATTCCTTCCCCTTATCACCACTAACTGCGCCGTCCTCGGCGTGGCCCTCAATGTGGTCACCAAGGAGTTCACTTTCGGAGGTGGAGCCGCCCACATGCTGAATCTCGGCGAGTCGATCGTCTACGCGTTCGCTACCGCTCTCGGCTACGGGATGGCCCTGATTCTTTTCGCTGGCCTTAGGGAGCATCTTGAGCTCAACGACGTGCCCAAGCAGTTCAAGGGGGTTCCGATCGCCCTTGTGACTTGCGGCATTCTCGCTATGGCCTTCATGGGTTTCTCTGGAATGGTCTGATATGAGAAAGGCACTGGTTGTTCTGGCTATCGTCTTGTTGTCGTCCGCTGTCGCTATTGCCCAGCCCAGGGCTGTCGGTCTTCGTGTCGGCAACTATGGCGTAGATGTCAGCTATGAGAATTTCGCTGGGGAGCAAGATTTCCTCGAGTTTGAGCTTGGAATGGACAATGTGTTTAATTCCAACGCCTTCCATCTTGACGGGATCTACAACTTCATGATCACTCGCCCTGATTGGAGCGCTTATGGACAGTGGGGAGTCTATGCCGGTCCTGGCGCAAGTGTCGCCGTGTGGGATAATGGCGAGGGTGACAATGTGGTATATGCCGGCCTTCTTGGCAATGTGGGAATAGAGTATGTGTTCGATATTCCTCTCCAGATATCTTTGAGCTTGCGCCCCAGGATGATGTTCGGAGACGGCAAGATTCGTCGCAACGGTCTTTTCACCCTCGGTCTTGGTGTCAGGTACATGTTTTAATTGTCATTCTGAGCGTTAATTGTCATTCTGAGCGAAGCGAAGAATCTGATTATTATGAGAAAATTATCGGTTGCCCTTCTGTCACTGACGCTACTTTTCCCTTTTGCCCTGAAAGCACAAGAGGTTAAAAGTTATGTCTATACTGATGCTTCGACATTTCCGATCTACGGGAAGGCGATTCCTAACACATCTGCCACTTACGAGAGGCTTCCAGCTTCATTGGAAGGCGTTATCCGTCAGCCTGTTTGGGACCTTGCCCGTCATTCGGCCGGTATTTCCGTGCGCTTTCGCTCCGACTCTCCGTCCATCAAGTTGAGATGGGTCTCTTTGGGCCTCCACACGATGAATCACATGACCGACACCGGTACCAGGGGACTGGACCTTTATACCCAGGATCCCGTCGATGGCCATTGGAGGTTCGCCAGGAGCGCCCGTCCTCAAAAGGACACGCTGAATGATGTCCTGGTCATTGGCGACATGGAGCCGGTGATGAGGGAATACATAGTCTATTTCTCTCTTTATGAGGGAGTCAAGAAGCTTGAGATCGGGGTCGAGGAAGGCTCCGTTATCGAACAGCCTGCCCTCGACAGCCCGAAGAAAGGCTCTCCTATCGTGATGTACGGCACAAGCATCCTCCAGGGAGGCTGCGCCAATCGTCCGGGAATGGCTTTCACGAATATCATCTCCAGGGAGCTTGACAGGGAGGTTGTCAATCTCGGTTTCAGCGGCAGCGCCAGGCTGGATTATGAGATCGCTGAGTTGATGGCTTCTGTTGAGGATCCGTCGCTTTTTGTCCTTGACAATGTGCCCAATTGCGTGGCCTCTCTCATAGACGAGCGCGAGGAGAAGTTTTTCCGTATCCTTCGTGACGCGCATCCGGATGTCCCGGTAGTTTTCGTTGAGAATCCGAATTATCCTCATACTGTATTCGACAAGAAGGCCGCTGCTGACATCGCGTCCAGAAACGCTTCGATGCGAGCGGTTTACGAGAAACTAAAGAAGGCTGGGGAGAAGAAGATCTATTATATCAAAGGAGACAAGATGCTGGGCACGGATGGCGAGGCCACCGTGGACGGAGTCCACTTCACCGACCTTGGCATGGTCCGCTACACGGAATACGTCCTCCCAACCCTTAAAAAGGCTCTTCGTAAGCGCTAATCGGCGCTTTGATAGATAAATCCCCCTAGAGTCAGACCAGTCTCGTTTTCGCGAAGGCGATGCGGGCGGCGGTGTCAGTCTTGCCGACGCGCCAGACGATGTCGGCGATACCGAGGCCACTGGCACTGCCGGCAAGTGCGAGCCTGAGGGCGTTCATCACCTTGCCCATCGGCCACTCGTTGCCTTTGATATATTCCTCAATAGCGGCTCCGACTCCTTCAATAGTCCATTCGCCGTCGAATGCCTTGACGAACTCTCCGACCTTGGAAACCATCTCAACTATCTCCGGCTTCCAGAATTTGTCCACATCTTTGGCGATGAATGGAGCGGTGAGCGAATCGTCATATACCTTGGCTCGAGGATCAACAGGCCTGGCGTCAGCGGCTCCTGGGGCCACTTGAGGGCCTGCCTTGATCCCGAACGCCTCAAAGTCTGCAGGTGCGACGAACAGATACGAGGCTATTGTCCAGAAGTCCTGGACGAAAGTGGCCCTCTCCTTTGTGAAGCTAACAACGCTCTGAACATAATCCCTTGTGAATATGTGATTTCTGAGGTCACCTCCGGCGACATTGAACTCGGCTCCGGCGGTGAGGGCACACTTGGGGCAATCGATGACGTTGATCCCATGCTCCTCAAGGACAGGAATCAGAAGGTCAGTGAGTTCCTCGTCTGATTTCAACCTCAGATATTCCCTGTTGTACCATTTGGCCTTCTCGGGGTTGAACTTAGCTCCGGCCTTCTGGACTTTGTCAAGCGAGAATGCGCCGATGAGTTCTTCCATTGTGAACATCTCGCGGTCATCGCCAGGATTCCAGCCGAGCATGGCGAGCATATTCACGAAAGCCTCAGGGAAATAACCGTCCTCGCGGTAGCCCCTGGAGGTCTCTCCCTCCGGGTTTGTCCAGCGAAGAGGGAACACAGGGAATCCCATCTTGTCACCGTCTCTCTTGCTGAGCTTGCCGTTACCAATAGGCTTGAGCAGCAGGGACAAGTGCGCGAAGCGAGGCATTGTGTCCTCCCATCCGAATGCTTTGTAGAGCATGTAGTGGAGGGGCAGGGATGGAAGCCACTCCTCTCCGCGGATGACCTCGGAGATCTCCATGAGGTGGTCGTCCACTATGTTGGCGAGGTGATAGGTCGGCAGCTCGTCAGCCCTTTTCCAGAGTACCTTGTCGTCCAGAGTGTCGGTGTTGACCTCAATGTGGCCACGGATCAGATCGTCCATCTTGACGACGGTGTCCGTCGGCATCTTGAAGCGGATGGTCCAGTCGGACGTCTCGGCAAGCAGCCTCTCGACCTCATCTGATGGGAGGGTAAGGGAATTGCGCATGGACATCCTCGAGACCTGGTTGTAGATGAAGGTCTGGCCGGAGGCCTCCGCCTCGGTACGGGCCGCATTAAGCTCTTCGGCCGAGTCGAAAGCATAGTAGGCATAGCCGTTGGCGATGAGCTGCTCGGCATATTGCCTGTATATGGGCTTTCTCTGACTTTGCCTGTAGGGTGCGTGGGGATGCTTTGCGGACGGAGTCTCAACGACTTTGCCCTCAGCGTCCACTCCCTCGTCGGGAATTATCCCGCACCATCTCAGGGCCTCTATGATGTATTCTTCGGCTCCGGGCACGAAACGGTGCGAATCAGTGTCCTCTATTCTTATGATGAAATCTCCGCCATTCTGCTTGGCAAACAGATAGTTATACAATGCAGTCCTGACTCCGCCCATGTGAAGCGGGCCAGTCGGACTGGGGGCGAATCTTACTCTTGTCCTTCTTTCCATCTATATTATTCTAATTTGTTTCTTTTTCAGGGCGTACAATTCTCTTGATTGCCGGGACGCTTTCCAGCTCGCCAATGCTTTGGCCATATTCAACAGCCAGGGTAGGCTTGTTGTCGGAGTTGAAGTTGTACCTTTTAACGTTGTCCGCGGCGTTGTAGCCGATCATGTTCATTCCGCTGGGGAGGTCGGAGAGATTGACCTCCTCGGCCCCGACCATGTTCTTTTTCTCGAACTTGAAGTCCTTGCCAATAATGATCAGATTGCCGAGATCGGTCTTGGTTATCTTTGACAAGTCATTGACTTTGAAGCCTGTGGCTATCGCCGTGATCTTGACCTGGTCTCCGATCTCAGGATCTGTCTCCCAGACGAGACCGGTCTTGAACTTGTTGACGTTGCCGGTGTAGTCGGCTATCTTGGCGTTGATCTCCTTGAGGTCATCCATCGTAAGGCCCTTCTCGTTCTTCCCGCAGGTGATGTTGATGAGCAGGTTCTTCGCTGTGGTGAGGTCGAAATCGTTGAGCAGGGGAGAGTGCAAAGCGCCCTGGACCGCCTCTTCGATCCTGTTCTCACCGGTCCCGACACCGGCTCCCATCAAGGCCATGCCGCTGTTTTTCATCATCGTCTTGATGTCCTCGAAGTCGACATTGATGTAGCCCGGTTTGGAGATGATCTCGGTGATTCCCCTCACGGCTGTCGCCAGGACTTCGTCAGCTTTCGGGAAAGCGTCGTGGATGAGCAGTCCTCCGAAGAAGTCGTAGAGCTTCTCATTATTGATAATCAGAAGACTGTCAACGTTCTTCACGAGCTCATGGATGCCATCAATCGCTCTGGAAAGGGCCATGTCGCCCTCGTTCTCGAACGGGATTGTGACCACAGCGACGGTGAGGATTCCCTTGTCTTTAGCCATCTTGGCGATCTGGGGAGCCGCTCCGGTCCCGGTGCCTCCGCCCATACCGGCTGTGATGAAGAGCATCTGGGTACCTTCATTAAGTACCACTTTCTCAATTTGTTCCTGTGCCTCAAGAGCCGCGTTGCGTCCCTTGGTAGGGTCAGTCCCGGCACCGAGGGCATTACGTCCGATGTGTATCTTGATGGGCACGGGACTCTCCTCCAGGGCTTGCCTGTCGGTGTTGCAGACCATGAAGCTGCAACCTTCCACTTTCTCGCGGTACATGTAATTGACAGCGTTGCATCCGCCTCCGCCAACTCCGATGACCTTGATCATGGATTGGATTGGAGTCCAGTCGCTGGACTCGGCTATATCGAAATTGTCAAATTCTCCCATGACTGATGTATTCTTTAAATTTCCTCATTCTCCATTCCTTCGAACAGGTCGCCTGCCGCTTTGCTGATGGAACTTTGCAAGTGCTTGAGCCAAGTAAATTTAGGCTTGATCCGCGGTTTGGATGGTTTGGGCGGTTTGTTCCCCTTGAAGCGGCCTCCTTCGGGCTTGGCCACTTCGGGACCATCCGATCCGAACAGGGTAGGCTCTCCTTCTTCCTGCGCCGCGATGACGGAGGGTTCGATCGAGGGCTCGGACTCTTCGGCTAGATCCTTCGCTTCGCTCAGGATGACGGGATCGGGCCCTTCGGCTAGATCCTTCGCTCCGCTCAGGATGACAGGATCAGGCCCTTCGGCTCCGCTTTGTGTTGTAGGATCCGGCCCTTCGGCTAGATCCTTCGCTTCGCTCAGGATGACAGGATCCGGCCCTTCGGCTCCGCTCAGGGACCGGTAATCGTCACTCTGTGGCCTGGGTTTCGGAGCTGTCCAGAAGCGTCTGGCGGGGGCTTCATTGACGCAGTTAAGCAACTGGTCGCCTTTCGCCGCGAGGATCATTCCCATCGAGGTCGCTGCCGAGGCCTCGGTAGCCTCAGGGCATCCCTCGCAAGAGAAGAATCTCCTCGGGTAGCCTATCTTTACTGAATATCCCGAAAGGTCTTTTATGTAGTTGGCGCAATTGACCATCTCAGCTCCTCCACCGGTCACAACGACGCCTGCCCTGAGCAGATCCTCGCTGGCGTATCCGCTGGCCTGGATATGGTAGAGAAGGGCCTCGATGATCTCTTTCATCCTGGCCGTTATGATCTCTGAGATGTATTTCACGGTCACCTGCGCGGTCGGTTCGTCATTCTCGTCTACGATCTGGATGGATTTCTCACCGAGGGCGGATAGTTTGCCAGGCATGCAAGCTCCGTAGGCTTTCTTTATGTTCTCCGCGAGGTCAAATGAGAAATTGCATTCGGTCTTGATGTCACGGGTGATACTGTTGCCACCGAACGGAATGGCCGCATAGTATCTCATGATCTTTCCTTTGAATATGGTCACGGAACTCACCCCGGCGCCGATGTCGATAAGGGCCACGCCATTCTCCATCTGCTCCTCCTTAAGGACGGCCCTGGCGGTGATCCCGGGAGTGAAATACTTCTTGGCGATGGCTATTCCCATGCTGTTGAAGACATTGTCGATGTTGATTGAATGCCTGCGGCTTCCGATGAATACTTTGAAGTTGCCTTCAAGCTTCTCGGCTGTCATTCCAACAATGTCTCCCTCGAGCTCATTCAAGCTGTCCTCGGTGGAGAAAGACTGGGCGACAGCTCCGTAGATGACCTCGTTCTTCGAGTCACTCAACGGATATTCCTCAAGGGCCATCGACTTGAGTGTCCTGACCTCCCCGTCTTCTATCTGTGTGTCAGGATCCGTCCTCTCCATGCTGGCGGACGCGTTTTCCTGCCTGACATAGTAGCGGGGCAGGCCGACGATGACCTGCTGGATCTTGATCTTGAGCTCCTGCTGGGCTTGGGTGAGGGCATCCCTGAGGCCGCTTTCCACTTTACCGGGGTTGTTGACGTAGCTGTAGCGGATTCCCTGTGCCGGGGTCTCCTTGTAATAAATCACCTGGACATCATGCCCCAGGATCCTGGCCACGCATACCGCCAATTTGGAGGTGCCCAGGTCGACAGACGCTATGTACCGTTCTTCCATATACTTATTTTCTGCAGATTATCTGACCTTTATATTTCACATTAACCGTCGAGTAGAATCCTTCACCTTTCTCCGGCAGAATGGATGTGTAATACTTTTCCATCTTGGAAAACTTCTCTTCGAAGTCGTCCGCCGGTCCGAAGATGAAAACCTCCTTCCCTTGCCGGGGTACCATCACCAGGTCCCCATTAGCGCGTACGGAGATCTGGCTGATGTTTTCCGCCCATGTCTTCGTGGCTTTCATGTGGGCGGCCAGCTCGATGATCCCGGAGAGCCATTCCTTCTCTTTATCTGTGACCGGCTCCCCTTTGTAGCCGCTTTCGAACGTAAGCGGAACAGCTCCGTCTATGATCGGGACTTGAGAGGTGTAGTTGCTTTGCAAAGGGAATAAAAACCCTTTCTCATCGGCATAGAATCCGTTTCCACCCTTCTGGAACCTTACGACCGGCTCCCTCTGGTACACCTTCACATTCAGCATACCGTCGGGGGTAGTGTAGGCCTCTGTCTTCAGGATGGCGCTCTTGTTGTCAAGGATCTTCTCGACTTTTGCCAGGTCCACGCTATCCAGCCTCTGACCGATGTAGGCTCCGTATTCGCTGTCAAGGTAGCCCTCGATGTCCTCCGGCGTCACGAAGTTGTAACCGTCGGCGAACTCCACGTTGACGCCACCGCACGTGAGCTCCCTCTTGCGGTTCCCGTTCATCATGAAAATCATGAGGATTAGGAACGCGAGCAGGCATGCCGCGGCGGCGATGATGGCTATCCTGAGTCCCTTTTTCATTTTTCCAACCTTTTTTCCAGCAGTTCCGTGAGCGGGCCTATGAACCGGTCGATGTTGCCGGCTCCGAAGGTTGCCAGTACATCAAGCGGCTCATCCTTAATATATTCCATTAGCTCTTCTTTCTTCAGAAGCACTTTCTCTCTTGCTGTCACCTTGTCGAAAATGATCTCCGAGGTCACTCCGGGGATCGGCTCCTCCCTGGCGGGATAGATGTCCAGGAGGATAAGCTTGTCGACAGCGCTCAGAGCCTCGGCGAACTCACCGGCGAAATCTCTTGTCCTTGAATACAAGTGGGGCTGGAAGATAGCCGTGAGTTTCCTTCCCGGGTACATCCTCTTGATGGAGGAAATGGCGCTTGACAACTCCATCGGATGATGGGCGTAGTCGTCAATGTAGGTAAGGGTCGGGCTCGCGACGTGGACATCCAGTCTTCGCTTTACGCCGGCGAATGTGCCTATTGCCTTTTTGGCACTCTCAGGATTAATTCCTTGCAGGATGCATATAGCTCCGGCGGCGACGCTGTTCTCGACATTGACCCATCCTGGAATCCCGCATCTGACATCCTTCAGGATTCCGCCCGGGTAGACCAGGTCGAAGATGTAGTGCCCAAGCTCGTCTGGTGTCGGATCTACGGCGCGGAAATCCGCCTCGGGGTCGTTATAACTATATGTAAGTATCTCTGCTTTAGTGTCTTCCTTAGTAATATCAAGACCCTTTTTGACGAGAAGAGTCTTCGTCACCTGCGAGGCGAAAACCTTGAAAGCCTTCCGGTATTCCTCGGGTGTGCCGTAGATGTCCAGATGGTCCGGATCCATAGCCGTGATCACTGCGGCTGCCGGATGGAGCTGGAGGAATGACCTGTCATACTCATCCGCCTCAGCCACGAAAATCCTTTCCTGGCTGACCAGGAGGTTCGTGTCATAGTTCTTGGATATTCCTCCGAGGAAGGCGGAGCATCCGGGGCCCGCCTCGGTGATAATATGGGCTATCATCGTGCTTGTCGTGGTCTTCCCGTGGGTCCCCGCGACAGCCAGACAGGTTTGTCCGGAAGAAAGTTCCCCAAGCATGCGGGATCTCTTCACCAGAGTGTATCCGTGCTCCCTAACGTAGACCATCTCGCCGAGATTTTCCGGGACCGCCGGGGTGTAGACAACCAGGGTGGAGGCGACATCTTTCGGGATGTAGTCCGGATCGTCGTTGTAATGGACGGAAATGCCTTCGTTCTCAAGCTCCCGGGTGAGGTCGGAAGGTGTCCTGTCATATCCGGCCACGGGATAGCCCTTGGTCTTGTAATACCTGGCGATGGCGCTCATTCCTATGCCGCCGATCCCGATGAAATATATCTTGGAATATTCAGACATTCTCTCTTAAACTAATTTATAAACCTCTTCGGCGATTTTCATCGCCGCGTCCGGAAGCGCCATCTTGCCCGCGTTCTCCTCCAGGGTCTTTATCTTGTCCGGATCTTTGAGGAGTTCCAGAGCTGTAGGAATCATCTTGTCCAAAGCCTCGGAGTCCTTGACTATCATAGCCGCGTCCTTCCGTACCAGAGCCATGGCGTTGTGGGTCTGGTGGTCCTCCGCCACGTTGGGCGATGGCACGAAAATGACAGCCTTGTGGGCGGCGCACAACTCGGACACGCTGCTTGCTCCAGAGCGGGATATAACCACATCCGCCGCGGCGTAAGCCAGATCCATCCGTCCGATGAAGTCGGAATACTTGACTTTTTCGGCGAGTTCCGGATTCCTCATGTTCTCCTCTTCCATGAAAATGTCTATATCCGCTTTATAGAACTTGCCGCACTGCCACAATATGTCCACCCCTTCAGATCCAGGGCAACCATCGTGTATCCATTTTCGCATCGAGGCGTTCAACTTGGCGCTTCCCAAGCTTCCCCCCACGATGAATATGTGCTTTTTAGAAGGATCCAGGCCATATTCCCTCTCTCCATCCGCTTTCATCTCCGGGGTGCATGGCACAAAGACGTTCCTGATCGGATTGCCTGTAAGGACTATCTTGTCTTTCGGGAAGAAGCGTTCCATTCCCTCGTAGGCGACGCAGATGCTCTGGACTTTGTCGCCCAGCTTCTTGTTGGTCAGCCCGGCGAATCCGTTCTGTTCCTGGATCAGCGAAGGAATGCCCATCCGTGTAGCCGCTATCAGAAGGGGAGCGCTGGCGTAGCCTCCTACTCCTATCGCCACTTGGGGTTTGAACTCCTTGATGATGCGCCTGGCTTTCCGGAGGCTTGAAATAACCCTGGCCGGGACAGTCAGATCATTGATTATGTTCTTCAGGTTCAGCTGGCGCTGGAGACCTGTGATAGGCAAGCCGATGATCTTGTAGCCGGCAGCGGGGACCTTTTCCATCTCCATCTTGCCTTCGGCTCCGACAAAAAGGATCTCCGTCGAGGGATTGAGTTCCTTGAGTTTGTTGGCGATAGAGACCGCCGGGAAGATATGCCCTCCCGTGCCGCCTCCACTGATTATGACTCTCAACGCTTTGTATTCCATGGCTTTACTCGTTGTTTTCAATTGGGATCTCTGATTCCATCATCTCCAGATCGTCCAGACGGCTCCCGACCTCATCGTTCTCGGCATGCTCCACGAGTGGAGTGGCTTTCTCCGCCTCGCGGGCTATTTTCCTTCTCGCCATCTTGCTGATGGACAGGATGATCCCGAAGGCCAGACTGAACATCAGGAAGGACGAGTTTCCGTGGCTCACCAGTGGCAGGGTTTGCCCGGTCAAGGGACCCAGGTCACAGTTGATCATGATGTGCATCATAGCCTGTCCGGTGATCAGCAGGACCAGGCCGGCGACCGCTGTTTTCGCGAAATGGTTGTCGCAGTTACGAACTATGATGGAGCCCCTGGCAAGGAGGCTGATGTACAATATGATAACGAATAGTCCTCCGAGCAGGCCGTATTCCTCGACTATGAAGCTGAACATGTAGTCCTCGAACATGATTGGAACCACGTATCTCTGGGTGCTCTTTCCAGGGCCCTTCCCCAGCAGGCCTCCTTCGTGGATGGCTATTTTCGCGCTTATGGGCTGCTTGAGTTTATCGAGAGCGTCCTGGAATTCCTGGCTGCTTCTTGGGGCGGTCTTCAAGATCTCCATCTCGTTCTCGCCTCCGCCGGAAGTGACCCTTTTGATCGCGGATTCGAGGTGGGGGAATGGCTTCTCGTCAGAGGGCTTGTTTGAGGCGGCGTTGATTCCGATGCAGGCGGCGAGAATGGCCACGGCCGCTATCCCGGGAAGAATCAGCTCCCTGATGCCGATTCCGCCTATCAGGATGGTGACGAACATGATCCCGCCGATAAAAATGGTACTGGACAAACTTCCCACCATGATTCCGACGCAGACGGAGAAGATAGGCAGGTAGATGTAAGTTATTTTCTTGACGATGTCTTTACGCCAGAAAGGATTCTTCGCGCCAAGCAGGTTCGCCAGGGTGAACTTGTCGTTCCTGTAGGCGTTCACGGCCCAGGAGAGGTACATCACCATCGCGACCTTCACGACTTCGAAGACATGGACCTGGAACCCGCCTATCTGGACTATTCGCCAGGCCTGGTTGATGAAAACCGGCTTGATGGGACCCACGCTCTTGTGTGTCGCGAGGATGAGGAGCAGGAACATCGACAGGAAGTAACCGAATTGGGAGACCATCCTGAAGAATCCTATGCTCCTGATGTTGTAGCAAACGATAATGATTATGAGTCCCAGCAGGGAGATTTTGATCTGCTCGGTGACAATGGCCATCCTGGATGTGTTCTGGGATATGGCCAGCTGGGAGGTCGACGAGAAAATGGCCACGATGGAGATAAGCATCAGCAGGAGCGTTATCATCCATACGACCTTGTCTCCTTCGAAATTATCGAAGAAGTTCCAAAGCGTGCTCTTTTTTTTCTCTTGGGCCATCTTTCTGTCTCTTAAGCTATTCCTATAACATCCTGACCGCTTCCTTGAACTTGCGTCCCCTGTCCTCGTAGCTGGTGAAGAGGTCGAAACTGGCGCAGCAAGGACTCAGCAGGACCACGTCTCCTGCCTCGGCGAACTCGCTGGCTTTCTTGACGGCTTCCTCGGCGGAGGTGGTCTCCGTGAAGTTCTCCCCACCGACTATTCCCTCGAACGCGGCGCGGATCTTCGTGTTGTCCAGACCCATGCAGACGATAGCCTTGACCTTGTCTTTGACAAGTCCCTTGAGGACTTCGTAGTCATTCCCTTTGTCCTTCCCGCCGACAATCCAGACAACCGGCCTGTTCTGGCACTCGAGGGCATACCAGGCTGCATCCACGTTGGTGGCCTTCGAGTCATTGATGTAGAGGACATCCTTTATGCTGAGGACAGGCTCCAGACGATGCTCGACAGGTTGGAAAGTGGCCAGGGACTCCCTGATCACCTTGTTGTCAATACCCGAAGCCTTGGCGGCCAGCGCGGCGGCCATCGAGTTATAAATGTTATGCTTCCCACCTAATGCCAGTTCCTTCAGGAATATGTCGCACTCCTCATCCTCGTACTTCACGACAATCTTGTCGTCCTTGAGGAAAGCGCCCTGTTCAACCTCGTTCTTCTGGCTGAAAGGCAGCCTTTTGGCTGAAAGGATGATCTTGTTGAGGTGGTCGATTGTGATCTCGTCGTCGGAATCGAAGATGAAGCAATCGTCCGGGCTGAGGTTCCTGGTGATCCTGAACTTGGCCTTGACGTAGTTCTCCAGCTGGTAGCCGTAGCGGTCAAGGTGGTCGGGAGTTATGTTGGTGATGATCGCTATATCCGGGTGGAAGTCGTAGCAGTTGTCAAGCTGGAAGCTGCTGATTTCCAAGACATAATAATCGAAATGTTCGGTAGCGACCTGATACGCGTAACTTTTCCCGATGTTCCCTCCCAGGCCGACATTGAGTCCGGCGTTCTGCAGGAGGTAGTAGATCAGGGATGTGGTCGTGGTCTTACCGTTGCTTCCTGTGACGCAGATCTTCTTGGCGCTGTCGTAGCGTCCCGCGAATTCGATCTCCGAGAGGATGGGAGTTCCCTGGGCCTCGAGTTTGCGCACCATGGGCACGGTGCTGGGGATCCCGGGGCTCTTGATTACCTCGTCGGCGTTGAGGATGAGTTCCTCGGTATGGCCTCCTTCCTCGAACGGGATATCCCATTTCCTGAGATCGTCGGCATAGTGCCCGGCGATCGTCCCGTTGTCCGAGAGAAACACATCGAATCCTTTCACTTTCGCGAGAACAGCGGCTCCGACTCCGCTTTCTCCTCCTCCTAATACTACAATCCTGCTCATATCTAATATTCAGTTTCGCTATCTAAGTTTCAACAATGCCAAGGTCGAGACGGCCAGTATGATGCCTATCAGCCAGAACCTGGCTACGATTTTCGCCTCCGGGATGGCATGGACCGGCTTGGTGATCAATGCCGGGATACCTTCTTTCTGGTAATGGTGATGCAAGGGGCTCATCTTGAATATTCGACGGCCCTCGCCGTATTTCTTCTTGGTGTATTTAAAATATGTCCTCTGCATTATGACGGAGAGTGACTCGACGAGGAAGATCCCGCAAAGGATGGGAAGGAGGAGCTCCTTGCGCATCAGAACGGCCCCTACGCCGATAATGCCTCCGATCGTGAGACTTCCGGTGTCGCCCATGAACACTTGGGCCGGGTAGGAGTTGTACCACAGGAATCCCATCAAGGCCCCCACGAAGGCTGCCATGAAGACCGCTATCTCGCCACTGCCTGGGATGTACATAATATTCAGATAGTCAGAGTTCAAGAGGTTGCCTCCGACCCAGGCGAGCACGCCCAGAACCACTCCTACGATCGCGCTTGTTCCCGCGGCCAGTCCATCCATACCGTCCGTGAGATTGGTCCCGTTGGAGCAGGCGGTTATCACGATGACGATCATCAGGACATATATCGCCCATTTGCAATACCAGCCCCACTTGCCTTTGAAAGGGGAGAGCCACTTGTAGTCGAACTCGTGGTTCTTTACGAAGGGGATGGTCGTCTTGGTGCTCTTTACCACATTCTCCATCTCCCATCCGGCATCCTCAGCGACAAGCGTTTCCGAGTCAACGTTCAAGGATTGCCTGTTTCCCTGTTCGACGATATTCGCTACACCGGCTTTCACCGGAACCTTCTCCCTGATGACGATGTCGTTGCTGAGCCAAACGGTCATTCCGACGGCGAGCCCAAGGATCATCTGGGCCGCAAGCTTGACTTTGGGATGCAGGCCTTCCTTGTTGTGCTTGAAGACCTTGATGTAGTCGTCCGCGAACCCGAGCGCCCCGCACCAAAGGGTGGTGAACAGAAGCAGCTGGAGATAGACATTCGTCAAGTCACAGAAGAGCAGGACTGGGATCACTATCGAGATGATTATAATGATTCCTCCCATCGTGGGTGTACCCTTCTTCTGCATCTGGCCCTCAAGTCCAAGATCCCTGATCGTCTCGCCGATCTGCTTGCGCTGGAGCAGGGCGATGATCCATTTCCCGATAAAGAACGAGATGAGCATGGCCGTGACGCTGGTCAGCATGGCCCTGAAAGACAGATAGGTGAAAAGCCTCTGTCCCGGAATGTCGAAACGCTCAAGATATTGGAATAGGTGATATATCATGATAATTCTTTATTTTTCAGATGTTTCCATTGATTTGAACACTTCGGAGACGATCTCGCGCTCATCAAAGTGGCGCTTTTCGGTTCCGATAATCTGATAAGTCTCGTGACCTTTCCCGGCGAGAAGGATGGTGGCTCCTTTGGACGCGAACATTATCGCGCAGCGGATAGCTTCCTTCCTGTCCGGGATAAAGACCGCCTTGGCAAGACCTTCTGGGCTGAATCCGGCCTTGATCTCCTCGAGGATGTCCTCGGTCCTTTCGGTGCGGGAGTTGTCCGAAGTCACTATGATCCTGTCGGAATATCCTTCCGCGACCTTCGCCATCTCCGGACGCTTCGTGCGGTCGCGGTCGCCGCCGCAGCCAAACAGGCAGACCAGTTCTTTGCCCCGGTCGATTTCCCTCAGGGTTTTGAGCACGTTGTCCAAGGCGTCGGGAGTGTGGGCATAGTCAATGACCACCGCTTTATCCTGCGGGCCCCTCATGACCTCGAGCCTGCCTGGAGCGGGCTTGAGCTTGCTTATCGCTATGAGGGTCTCTTCGGGATCGGCACCGAGCGCCATGGCGGCGCTGTAGATCGCCAGGATGTTGCTCGCGTTGTGCCTTCCCACGAGGGTGGTCCATGCCTCCTTACCGTCAATTTTAAGCAACATGCCCTCAAAGCTTTCCTCAAGCACCCTGCAAGTGTGATCGGCAATACCCTTGCAAGAAAAAGTCATAACCTTTGCCTTGGTGTTCTGCACCATCACATCGCCATGCTTGTCGTCAATATTGATCACCGCGGTGGCCTTGGGGCCAAGGTTGTCGAAAAACAGCTTCTTGCAGCGGAGATATTCGGCGAATGTGCCGTGGTAGTCAAGATGGTCGTGAGTCAGGTTCGAGAATATTCCCACTTTGAAATCAAGTCCTGAGACCCTCTCTTGCTCAACGCCGATCGAGCTGACCTCCATGAAGCAATACTCGCATCCGGCATCAACCATCTCAGCCATGAGAGAGTTGATGGTGATAGGGTCAGCGGTTGTGTTGGCTGTCTCAAAGCGGTGCTTCCCGACATAATTGGCGATAGTGGAGAGCAGGCCACAGTTGTAGCCCTGGGCCATAAACAGCTGATAGAGAAGGGTGACCGTGGTGGTTTTCCCATTAGTGCCGGTGATTCCCACCAGGGAAAGCTTCCGGGACGGATTGTCGTAGAAGTTAGCGGCTATGATAGCCAGGGCATGACGAGAGGAGGCAACCTTGATGAAGGTGACGCTGTTGTCATTCTGAAGGAGCGGAGCGACTGAAGAATCTTCCTCATATACAATCGCCGCGGCACCGGCCTCGATGGCCTTCCCGATGAAGGCATGACCATCCGCCCCATGACCCTTCACGGCCACGAACAACCCTCCCTCACTTACCTTGCGGGAGTCCGCCGTGACGTTGTTTATGGTCTTGCCGAGATCACCTTTGACCTCGACCGTTCCGCAATCCTTTATGATATCCTCAAGTCTCATTTCAGTCCAATTGTCACTGTTGATCCAGGAGCGACCTTCTGGCCAGCCTTGGGCACTTGTGAGGTCACATGGCCCGTCCCGGAATAGTTACACTTCAATCCACTGTTCTCTATCATGAACATGGCATCCTTCAATCCAAGTCCCTTGACATCCGGTACGACCGGTTCTTTCGGGTCCGTTTGGTACGGTGCCGCCGCCTGGAGTTCCATCTTCGGAACTGTCGCCTTCGGAACGAGTTCTTTGCCCCACGAAGGGTCAAGGGCATAGATGGCATCCACTATCTCTCTCATCGCGGCGGCGGGGAGGACACCTCCGTAGACACTGCCCCTGATCAGATATGACTTCAGGCAGATGATGGCGCTGTATTTCGGCTCATCGGCAGGGAAGAAACCCACGAAGGTGGCGAGGTTGTGATAGCTGCCGTCCTTGGTGACATAAGGGCTGCTCATCCCGTATTTCTTGATTTCCTCTCCGGAGAGGACCTGTCTTGATGTGCCGGTCTTGCCGGCTACCTGTAGTTTGGCGCCTCCAAGTCTCCTGGCCGCCGTTCCGCCGTCTTGGGTGACGGCCTTCATGGCGCGGAGGAGCGTGTCAGCTGTCGCTTTCGAGCAGATTGAGGCGTTCAGCACGGAAGGACCCTTCCTCGTCTTGACAACCCCGTCCTTCTCGACGCTCTCCACCAGGTACGGTTTCATCATCTTTCCCTTGTTGGCGACAGCGTTATAGAAAGTCAGGATGTGTAGCGGAGTCTCTTTTACGGCGTATCCCATAGCCACGGAGCCAAGGTCGGTCGGACTCCACCTCGGAGATTCGGGATTGGGGATCTCCGGCTGCTGCAGTCCGTCCAGATCGAAATCGAAAGCCTGTCCCAACTTGTAGAGATAGAGTTTGTCGAGGAACTTTTTCGGATTGTCGGCGTAATTCTTGACCGCGAGGTAACGGAACACGTAGTTGGAGGAGATCTCGAACCCGTGAAGGATTGAGATGTCTGTCATTCCCCGCACGTGGTCATCCGGAGGATACCCGGGGAGGACGCCGTTGTTGGTAGGGATGCGGTCGTCAAGCGATTGGATGACTCCGTCCTCAAGCGCGGTCATCAGGGTAGTGGCCTTGAACACGGAACCAGGCTCGGAATTCAGTCCGATCGCCATGTTGTAAGTCTCATTCAAGCTCCAGTCCGTTGAGTCCCTGACGAGGTTGACCATTGAGCGAATCGCCCCGGTCTTCACATCCATGATGATGGCGCAACCCATCTCGATGGACTTGTCCTCCTCGATCTGTCTCCGCAGGGCCTTGTCGACGATGTCCTGCATCGTGATGTCCAGGGTCGTCCTCACATCGAGCCCGTCCTCCGGCTTCACGTAGAGACTGTCGTAGTTCTGGATCCTCTCTTTGTTCTCAGTCGGTCTCGTCCACATCTCTCCTTCCTTGCCATGGAGGACGTAATCGTACTTGCCTTCAAGGCCTATGTGATTGTTACCGTTTGAGTTGCTATTGTCTTTGACGTAACCGATCGTCCTGACGGCCAGTTTGCCGTAAGGGTATTGGCGGGTGTCTTTCTTTGTCACTATGACTCCGCTCTTGTACTGTCCCTCATTCATCAGAGGCAGTTTCTGGATCCTGAGCAGGGCCGCCCTGTCAATCGGGTGGCCGAGCCTCATGTACCTGGCTCCGTCCTTGCGCCCCTTCTGGATCATCTTCCAATACGCGTCACCGTCCGCTCCCATCTCGTCGGCCAGACCCTTGGCGAAGAGTTTTGCCTTCTCCTGCCACTCAGCCTCGAGTTCCTTGCCCTCTTTGCCCTTGCCGGCGAAATAGTCCTTGCGCACGGTGCAGTCCATGAACAGCTCATAAAGGGGAGTTGACATGGCAAGAAGCTTCCCGTCGCTTCCGATGATGGCGCCTCGCTTGGGATCTATGACAGTCTTCACGCTTGTCGGCCGGAAGTTCCTCTCCAAGTTCTTGTCGAGCTTCCAGAACAATTGGATGTAAGCGATCCTGACAACCAGGACCACCGCCATCACCAGGAAGGCGGCATAGAGGTAGAACAAGATCATTCCGATCCTGTCCTTCTCTCTCTTGGTTGAATTCTGGTTTTGGGTCGCCATCCTGTTTATTTTATTTTGTCGGCGGGATTCTCGTGAACGGTCAGTGCCGATCCTTTTTCCCGCAGCATGTCTTCTATCTTGCTCATCCTGCCCATTGAGGCGAGTTCCACCGTTTTCTGGGCGTGATATATCTCAGTGTCCTGGAGGGTCTTGCGGTTGTCCTCAACCCTTGTCAATGTCTTCTCGATCTTGAGGCTCAGCCAAATGCTTACCCAGAAGAGGAAGAAGGTGTAGATGATGTGGATGAAGTACTTCCCGATGTGCAGCCTCAAGAGGAATTCCCCCCTGATCGCTGCCAGGAAAGCGTTCTTCAGCCACCTGCCGAGGTCCGCCAGCTTCCATTTCCTATGTTCTTTCTCTCCCAGCATGTTATCTTCCTCCATTGAAGCTTGTTTTCCTCGCTACCCTGAGTTTGGCGCTTCTCGCCCTGGTGTTGGAGGAAATCTCATCCTCGGACGGGACGACAGGTTTCCTGTTCACCGGCTCCAAAGGCGCTTTCGTCACTCCAAACACGTCCTTGCTCTCTTTCCCGTCAATACTCCCGCACTTTATGAAGTTCTTCACCATTCTGTCCTCCAGGGAGTGATAAGTGATAACGGCCAGAATGCCGCCCTCTTTCAGAGTGGCTGAGGCTCCTCCCAGGAATTTCTCCAGGGACCTCATCTCGTGGTTGACCTCGATCCTGAGCGCCTGGTAGACTTTCGCCAGATACTTGTGCTCCGCGAATTTGGGAAGCGCCGCCGCGATAGCCTTGTCGAGATCTCCTGTGGTCGTTATCCTACCGGTCGACCTTGCCGAGACTATCAGCGAGGACACTTTCCCCGGGTTCTCGACCTCCCCGTAGAGCCTGAATATCCTCTCAAGGTCCTCTTGGGAATATTCATTCACGACATCCTCGGCTGTCTGACCGCCCTCCCTGTTCATCCTCATGTCCAGGGGAGCGTCATATCTGAATGAGAACCCTCTTTCAGCTGTGTCGAACTGGTGGGATGACACCCCAAGGTCGGCGAGGATGCCATCCAGACCGCCAGAGAGCCTTTCTCCAAGGTCCTCACGGTCATGAGCGATCTGGAGGATGTAGTTCCTGATGAAACGGAAATCCCCCCGGACCATCGTCAGTCTGGGATCATCTATCTTGTTCTCCAATGCGTCAGCGTCACGATCGAAGGCGATGACGTGACCGTCTTCATTTAAGCGTGAAAGGATTCCGGCGGTGTGACCACCGCCTCCGAATGTGACGTCGGCGTATATTCCTGATGGATTGGTGACAAGGAACGAGAGAGTCTCGTTCAAAAGTACCGGAGTATGGTATTCAGACATTCTTCCCGCCCTCCTATCTCTCTTGAGATAGCTGGCCGGCGATGTTCAAGAATTCCTCATTCGAGATCGCGCTGGCCTCGTAATTCTCCTTGGCCCAGATCTCTATCTTGTAATCGTTGCCCGAGAAGACTACCTCTTTCGTTACACCAATGGACTCCAGAAGCTTCTTGGGAATCGACACGCGTCCGAGTTTCGGGTCGGGTTCGACCACCGCCCGGTCACGCATGTACTCTCTCCAGAAAGCGGCGTGGGCGCGATTAAAGAAATTCAGTTTCGACTTGACCTGTTCAGACTGGCGCTCCCATTCCTCAAAGGTGTACATCTCGAGGCAGGAGGTGAAGATGTCCTTCTTCACCACGAACCTCATGTCACCTTCGGGATCCATCAAAGACTTGAACGGCGAGGGAAAGACTACCCTTCCCTTGTCGTCTATCTTCGAAGTGTATTCGCCGATGAATGTGATCATGTCGTTGTGTCAATATTCGCCTTTCACGCTGACCACAAAGATAGGAATAATTTTCCACTTTCTTCCACTAGTTTACATTTTTTTCCACATATTTTTCCACCGGGCAAAAAAAACGGCCACCGGTCAACTCCGATGGCCTCTTCTGGATGGCTCGGGATTAAACTATCAGCGTTTGATGTCCGCTATCTTGACCACCTGGTAGACCAGATGCGACTGGCTGCCCTCGTAGATGATACCGACGGTCTCCTCATCGATCATGGCCATGCAGGAATATCCCCAGCCGCCTTCCTCGTCGAGAAGAAGGGCTCTGTCCCAGGTCTTCCCAAGATCGTCACTCGCCTTGATGGTGAACATGTTCCGGGTGACTTTCGAGTCAGGATTGGCGAACAGCAAGGTGCCTCCGGCCTTTAGGAGACTCGCTTGGCAGACCGGCTCGGGGAGAACATCGTTTGACTCATGGGCTGTCCACGTCTGTCCAAGATCTTTTGTGACATAGACTTTTCTGGTGCGGTCCTTTGAGCTGTGGTTACGCATATTCAGCATCAGGACTCCAGGGCTTATTTCCGCGACCTGGTCCTCACAAACATGGTCGGTGGCCATCTTCGAGACCTTCCAAGTAGCTCCGTGATCTTTGCTGTAGATGATTCCCGCGGAGGGAATCTTGTCCTTGTCCCATTCCTGGATCGGGACCACCAACGTGCCGTCGGACATCGTTATCCCGCATCCGGGGCCCTGGAACAAGGTGGCGCTCCCGGGCTGTTTCACCATAGGAGTGATACTCACCGGTTTAGACCATGTCTTCCCCTCGTCGGAGCTTTTTACCACGACCAGCTGGGCCACATCAATCGGATCGAAGCCGTCTTTGGAAGAGAAGATGGAATATGATCCTTCCAGACCATGGGCCCAGATGGCGAAAACGTAGATGTCTCCCGTCACGTCGTCGACCAGCACGCATGGATCTCCGGTGCCATTCTGGTCTTTCGGAAGCCCTCCATATTCACCCATGTCCATGGCTATCCCCATCTTGCTCCAAGTCTTCCCGCCGTCGGAACTTTTCTGGAATCCGATGTCGATGTCGGCCTGAAGGTCGAAATAGGTGTTCCAGCGGATGTCGTAGACGGCGATCAGGTCGCCTTTCTTGGTCCTGGCGAGTCCAGGGATCCGGTAAGTGTCCACTCCGTCATCCCCGTGGTTGCGGAGAGCGACTCCGTAGCGTCTTTCCCCGGCGGGGCCCTTTTCCTCGAAAGACACTTCTTCTTTGTTGATAGTCAAGGATTTGACGCCGCACGAGAAGGTCTCTGACAAATCGATCTTAGAGGAATTTATGTTGAGGCTGACGTAGAAATGATTGTCGCCCTTGACCAGGGGCCGGTCGAAAGGAAGCGTGACCGTACAGGATTTGGGCTTGACTTTGCTCTCAACAAAGGCGGATCTGGGCGCGTACCAATCCTCCTGTCCGGCTCCCCAATAGTTGTAATGGGATTTCATCACATTGGATTTCGTGCGGGACATCACCGGGGAAATCGTACCGGTGTACACGAGCCTGACATCCTTGACAGCTTTAATGGGAATCCCTTCCAGGGACACTACAACCTCCCCGGAGGCTTCCCTCGCGCTTTCGCTGGGGATGACTATCTCTGAGATGACATTGAACTCCCGGTCCACTATGACCGGTACCCTTGGATTGTACACAGTGACGGTCGCCGCCGCCAGAAGTGTGGAAATAATGCTGATTAACATGGGTTAAATGTAGTAAAAAATCAGACGATTTCCTATCTTTACATATTATGAGTTCAACTATGCGAAATTCAGCCGTGATCACGCGTACGCTGGTGGCGGGCATGGCCATCCTGATCTCCATGATCCTGCCGGCCCAGACTTTTGAGAAAGGATTCGAGCAGATGTTCCTTCCCGGTCACAGCCACAATCTTGGCTCAGATTACATAAACAAACGTGTCTTCGAGTTTTTTTTGGAAAAACATCCCCCGGAAATGATTAAATTCGCGAATATTTGGCACAAATGAACAGGACAATCGAATACAACCTTACGGTTATAGTCCCCATATTCAATGAGGAAGATAACATGAAGAGGCTCGAGGAGCGCCTCTCCGCTTTCCTGCCTGAGTGCTCAAGAAAGGCTTGCGTCCTGTTCGTGGACGATGGCTCCAAAGACGGTAGTCTCAAGTGGATCAAGGATATATGCTCGCGCCACAAGGACTTCATGTTTATCTCGTTCGATAAGAACGCCGGTCTTTCGGCCGCCTTGAAGGCTGGTTTCGACTATGCCGAGTCTGAGCTTGTCGGCTACATCGACGCCGATCTCCAGACAGATCCCGAGGACTTCAACCTCCTGCTGGAGGATATTGACGACTTCTCGATGGTGGTCGGGATCCGCTCCGGGAGAAAGGACTCCTGGTTCAAGAATACCCAGTCCAAGATCGCCAATGGTTTCCGCAGGATGATGACACATGACGGTGCGTTGGACACTGGATGCCCCCTCAAAGTGCTGCGCACGGACGTGGCGAAGCGTATTCCCATGTTCAAAGGCATGCACCGGTTCTTTCCCGCGCTTGTGCTCCTCCAGGAAGGAGGGTCCTACAAGCAAGTGCCGGTAAGACATTACCCGAGGATCGCGGGGCAGTCCAAATACCACCTCTGGAACAGGCTTTGGGGGCCTTTCGCTGATTGTTTCGCCTATCGCTGGATGAAACCGCGATACTGCAACTACAAGGTTACTGAAAACAATCTGGAAATCTGATGAGCGGACTGCCACACTGGATAATTTACACTGTCGGCTTCGCCGCCCAGTTGTTCTTCGCGGGAAGGACGCTTTTCCAGTGGCTGTATTCGGAGAAGAAAAAGGAGGTCACATCACCTTCGACGTATTGGGGCCTCAGCGTCATCGGCGCTTTCCTGATGTTCGTCTATGGGGTGATGAGGGACGATTTCTCGATTATTCTCGGCCAGCTCATCTCATATTTCGTCTATCTTTGGAACCTTGACGCGAAAGGTGTGTGGAGCAGGCTTTCCAAAGTGTTGAGGGGTGTCCTGATCTTGACTCCATTCGTAGCTGTAGGCTTGTTGCTCCATGATGCCAGGGCCTTTGTGGCCAATATGTTCCAGAATGAGGACATCCCTCTCTGGCTCGTCGTTTTCGGATCCGCCGGACAAATCATATTCACCCTCCGTTTCGTGTACCAGTGGTTCTATTCCCACCGTCTGCATGAGAGTGTCCTTCCCAGAGGCTTCTGGATCATCAGCCTGATAGGGTCAGGCGTGATCGTGGCTTATGGAATATTCCGGAAAGATCCCGTGCTCATCCTGGGACAGTCTTTCGGTTTCGTCGCTTATGTGAGAAACCTTATGCTGGGGTTTAAAAAAGATAAAGGTCATGCCGAAACTTGAGATAGATAATTTCCTGACCAGACATCCGCTGGCCGTCACTTTCTGTTTCATCTTCCTGTGCCTACTGCCGGTGATGATAATGAGGGATTTTACTCCGGACAATGAGTTGAGATACCTCCAGATCGCTGACGAAGCTATCGAAAACGGCAATGTTTTCGCCTTCACGCTGGACGGTCAGGCCTATGCCGACAAACCTCCGCTCTACCTCTGGATAGTGATGCTCTGCAAGCTTATCCTTGGGAAGCATTCGATGTTCCTCCTGTCGCTTTTCTCCCTGATCCCGGCTTTCGTGATCATAGCGGTGATGGACAGATGGGCCGGACTCGAGAAGGTCTCGGATCGCATCTCCGTGGCTTTCATGATGATGACTTGCGCCTTGTTCCTGGGAGCGTCGGTGTTCCTGCGTATGGACATGCTCATGACGATGTTCATCGTGCTGGCAATGAATTCATTCTGGCTTCTCTATACCGGGAAAGGCAACCGCCGGAAACAGGAGATCCTTATGCCTCTTTGGATATTCCTGGCTCTTTTCACGAAGGGTCCCGTTGGCATTTTGATGCCTCCTGTGGCGATAATATGCTTCCTGCTTCTCAAGAGGAAAGGCAAGGAGATAGGGAAATATCTCGGCTGGAAGACATGGGGGATTATCGCGGGGTTGTGCGTCGTTTGGTTCGGGGGTGTGTATCTTGACGGGGGAAAAGATTATCTCAACAACCTGCTTTTCCACCAGACTGTCGGGAGGGCTGTCAACTCCTTCCACCACAAGGCTCCCATCTGGTACTATCTCGTCGCGATATGGTACATCGTCGCCCCATACATGTTCCTCCTCGTCGGTGCCTTGATTGTCTCGCTGATCAACGGCTGGCAAGTACCGCCCCTGGCTCGCCGCGCTTCGCGCCCTATCCGGGAAAATGCTCGCCAGGAGCGGTCTTGCCAGCCGGACGAAACTTCATGTCATCCTGAGCGAAGCGAAGGATCTGGCGACAAGGAGACATTATTCTGTGTGACAATCGTTTCCACATTTGTGATGCTGTCCCTTTTCAGCGGGAAGCTCGCCATATACCTGGCCCCGATAATGCCCTTCATGGTCCTTCTTTTCGTGGAAGTCCTTCGGAGGACCGGCTGGAAGAAGTGGATGACCTGGTCCTTGGCGGTCCCGGTGGCGTTGGTCGGGATTCTGGCTCTCGCGGCCTTGGGTGTCCTGTTTTTCGGAGATTATATTCCAAAGCTTGCTGAGTTGACCGCCCCTTATTCATTCATCGGCTCGTGGACGCTTAAGCTGGCAACGCTTCTGTTGCTCTCTGGAGCGGTGTTCTGCCTTTACTATCTTTTCTCAAAGAAGAACCCTAGCGTCTCCTTGATGTTCCTCGGGGCTTCCTTGCTGCTGGCTGTGTATTCCGCGTCCTCCGTTCTGCCTCAAGCTAATGACTGGATCGGGTACGGGAATCTTTGCAAGACGATTCCAGCTGAAGCCCGTGTGGCGGCCGTCCAGGTACGTCGTCCCCTCCCGATGAAGGTGTATCTTGGTAGGGAACTTGTTGATTATCAGAAAGATTTTCAAGCTTTTTATGAAGCTGAGGTCGCTGGGATGACGTCTTCTGACAAACCGTTGATCCTTGTCACAAGAACGAAGAAGCTGTCCTCTGATGAGGCCTTGGCAGCCTTTGTGGAGAATAATCCGCATTGGACTGTGGGGCCATATATCGCGGTGACATACCATCCGCAAGAAAACATTTCGCAAGAAGAAGAGTAAATTTGATTAGTTATGAGTATCGACAGATTTGATCTCGTCAAGGAGTCCTTCGAGAAGAAACCGGTCCCGGCAGCCAAGCCCGGGAACCTCCCCTCTGAGTATTTCGGGGAATTGGTGTTCGACCGCCGCAAGATGGCGGCCTATCTGGACAAGAGCACTCTCGGGGCTCTGCTGGATTGCATTGACAATGGGAAGCATCTTGACCGGGCGACTGCCGACAAAGTTGCCGAAGGCATGAAAGTCTGGGCTTTGGAGCACCATGTCACCCATGTCACGCACTGGTTCCAGCCATTGACCGAAGGAACCGCCGAGAAGCATGACTCTCTTATCGACTACGATGGTAAGGGTGGGGTCATCGAGAAGTTCGACGGGAAGGCTCTCGCCCAGCAGGAGCCCGACGCCTCCTCCTTCCCCAACGGAGGTATAAGGGCGACTTTCGAGGCCAGGGGCTACACGGCTTGGGATCCGACATCACCGGTATTCATAATGGATGATACCCTTTGCATCCCTACGGTGTTCATCTCCTACACCGGGGAGGCTCTGGATTACAAGACCCCTTTGAAAAAGTCCATTAAAGCGGTCTGCGACGCGGCGTTGCCGATATGCCAGCTCTTCGACCCTTCTGTCGCGAAAGTTTTCTCTTATCTGGGTTGGGAGCAGGAATATTTTCTCGTGGATGAGTCGTTGTATGCGGCCCGCCCTGATCTGATGATCACGGGAAGGACCCTGATGGGACACGCCTCGAGCAAGAACCAGCAGCTTGACGACCACTATTTCGGAGCTATTCCCTCCAGGGTCGCCGAGTTCATGAGAGATCTCGAGATCGCCGGCCACAGGTTGGGTATCCCGATCAAGACCCGTCACAACGAGGTGGCTCCGAACCAGTTCGAGCTTGCCCCGATATTCGGGGAGACCAATCTGGCCAACGACCAGAACCAGTTGCTGATGAACCTGATGAACCCGATCGCCCGCAAGCATGGTTTCGTGGTTCTTCTGCATGAGAAGCCTTTCGAGGGCGTGAATGGTTCCGGAAAACATAACAACTGGTCTTTGGGGACCGACACGGGCACGATGCTGCTCGCTCCCGGCAAGGACGCCATGAGCAACCTTCAGTTCATCACTTTCTTCGTCAATGTGCTGGCCGCTGTCCAGAAGCATAACGGCCTGCTGAAGGCTTCGATCGCGTCGGCGACGAACGCTCATAGGCTTGGTGGGAACGAGGCTCCTCCGGCGATTATCTCCGCCTTCCTCGGCAGGACGATGACCGGTGTTCTCAGAAAGCTGCTGGAAGTCCCCTCCGACACCCCTATAGAGATTGCTGGAAAGAAAGGCCAAAACCTTGGTCTTGTGGAGATTCCGGAAATATTCGTGGACAACACGGACCGAAACAGGACCTCCCCGTTCGCTTTTACCGGAAACCGCTTTGAGTTCCGCGCGGTCGGTTCTTCAGCCAATTGCGCCGGAGCGATGACAACCCTGAACGCCGCCGTAGCTGAGCAGCTCATGGTTTTCAAGGACAGGCTCGATGTTGAGCTCGCTTATGGTAAACCATTGAATGTCGCTGTGATGGATGTCCTGAAGCCGATAATCGCGTCGATTATTGACGTGGTCTGCTTTGACGGCAACGGTTACGCTCCCGAGTGGGCGGAGGAAGCCCGGTTCCGCGGGCTTGACACCGAGACCAGCGTCCCTGAGATGATCAGGCAGTTCACTATGCCTTCGTCGGTGGAGATGTTCGCCAAGACCGGCGTGTACACCCTGAAAGAGCTTGAGGCCCGCAACGAGGTCAAATGGGAGATGTACATAAAGAAAGTCCAGATCGAGTCCAGGGTCATGGTCCGCATGGCGATCAACCACATCATCCCCGCCGCGCTTGATTATAAGCGCAAGCTCTTGAAGGAAGTCGCTCTGAGCCAAGGCGTTTTCGGAGACACTTCAGGCTGTTCGGTCGAACTTGGGCTCATCAACCAGATCAACAGCTACATCGAGGATATCAGCGCGAAGGCTGAGGCCATGAAGAAAGCCCGCAAGATGGCGAATTCCATAGAGGATCTTTACCAGAGAGCCGTGGCATATCACCAGATTGCGGAGGCCTTGGTTGATCTCCGCCGTCCGATTGACAAACTTGAGGAGAGGGTTGACAACCGCACCTGGCCCCTTCCCAAGTACCGCGAGCTGCTCTTTATCAGCTAATCTTCTAGTAAACAAGCAGGTAGAGGCCTGCCGCAAGCACGCAACCTATCATCGGACCAGCCACAGGAATCCAACTGTAGCCCCAGCCGCTGTCCCTCTTGCCCTCCAAAGGTATGATGGAGTGGACGCAGCGTGGACCGAGGTCCCTGGCGGGGTTCATGGCGTAGCCGGTGGTTCCTCCAAGCGACATACCCAGAGCCATGATGATGGCTGTCACGGGGAAGGCTCCGATGCTTCCGAGCCCTACTGCGGGAGTGTTGCCGGTGGTGCCGATCGCGAGGATGAGGAAAACCAGCATGCAGGTCGCTATTATCTCACTGAGGAGGTTGACGCTCTTGTGGTCAATAGCCGGCATGGTGCAGAAGGTCCCGAGTATTCCGTCGGGATTGGAGACCGATGCCTTGTAGTGGTCTTGATAGTAAATATAGACAAGACCGGCTCCGCAGAAACCGCCAAGCATCTGGGCGGCGCAGAAGGGGAGAACCTCCTTCCAAGGGAAGGTCCCGGCAATGGCGAAACCTACCGTCACCGCGGGATTGAGGTGGGCTCCTGAATATGGCCCGGCGATGAACACGCCGCACATCACGGCGAATCCCCAGGCGAGGGTCACGACTATCCATCCGCCTCCTTTGGCCTTTGACCTCTCGAGTGTGGTGGCGGCGCAGACACCGTCACCCATCAGCACAAGCACGAGCGTCCCGATGAACTCAAAGACGCATTTGGTCCATAACGTTACTTCCATCTCCGTGAATATTAAAGGTTATTGATTGTCCTTTTAATGGCGTCGGCCCATCCTTCCTTCAAAGCTCTCACCCTCTCTTCGGGGGCCTCCGGCTTGAAGGTCTTGTCGGCCAGCCACTGGCTCTTGATCTCATCGACACTGCTCCAGAATCCGACCGCGAGCCCTGCCAGGTAGCATGCTCCCTTTGCTGTGGTCTCGGTGACCTGGGGGCGGATCACGTCGGCTCCCAGCACGTCAGCTTGGAATTGCATCAGAAGATTGTTCCTGGACGCTCCTCCGTCCACTTTAAGCTCGGCGAGCTTGACGTCGGCATCTTTTTCCATGGCGTTCACTATGTCCATCGTCTGGAAAGCGATACCCTCCAAGGCTGCCCTGGCGATGTGTCCGGCCGTGGTGCCCCTGGTTATGCCGTGGATGCATCCCTTGGCGTACTGGTCCCACCAAGGCGCTCCCATGCCTGTGAGCGCCGGCACGAAATATACTCCTCCATTGTCAGGAACGGTGGCGGAGAGTTCCTCGACTTCAGATGAGCTCTTTATGATCCCGAGCCCGTCACGAAGCCACTGCACGACTGAACCGCCCACGAAAATGCTGCCTTCAAGCGCATAGTTGACCGTGTCCCCGATTTTCCATGCGATTGTCGTAAGGAGGTTGTTCTTGGACATGATAGGCTCGGTCCCCGTGTTCATCAGCATGAAGCAACCGGTTCCGTAGGTGTTCTTCACCGAACCGGGTTCCGTGCACATCTGTCCGAACAGGGCGGCCTGCTGGTCTCCGGCCATTCCGGCCACCGGGACTCCCTCGGCGAAGACATTGCCCGATGTCTTTCCATAAACCTCGCTGGAGGAACGGACCTCGGGCATCATGGAAATCGGAATATCCATGAGGTCAAGCAGTTCCTCATCCCACTGGAGGGTGTTGATATTGAAGAGCATAGTCCTGGACGCGTTGCTGACATCCGTGACATGTACTTTCCCGGCGGTAAGGTTCCAGACAAGCCATGAGTCAACAGTCCCGAAACGAAGTTGCCCGGCTTCGGCTTTTTCCCTTGCCCCCGGGACATTCTCCAGGATCCAGCGTATTTTTGTGCCGCTGAAATAAGCGTCGATGATGAGGCCGGTCTTTTCCCGGATCATGTCTGTCAAGCCCTTGTCCTTCAAGGAGTCACAGTACTCGGCCGTCCTGCGGTCCTGCCAGACTATGGCGTTGTGGACCGGGACTCCGGTCTCGGCGTCCCAGACGATTGTAGTCTCCCTTTGGTTGGTTATCCCGATCGCGGCGATGTCATCTTTTCCCAACCTGAGAGCCGAGACGGCCTCCTGGGCCACTCCAATCTGGCTGGACCAGATCTCCATCGGGTCGTGCTCAACCCAACCCGGTTTGGGGAAATGCTGGGTAAATTCCTTCTGGGCGACCGACACGGCATTGCCCGCGCGGTCGAAAACTATTGCCCTGGAACTGGTCGTGCCCTGGTCCAGAGCGAGTATGTACTTGTCCATATATCTGTTAGTTCAGTGTTATTCGACGATAGTCCCCAACAAGGTCGCCGAAGTGCAGTCCCCGATCTTGACGAGGACATAATCTCCGGCCTTGTGGCCTCTCCCGGGGAACACGCACATCTTGTCGCTCCCGGTCCGTCCGCAAAGCTCCTCGGGGTTACGCTTTGAAGGCCCTTCCACCAGGACCTCGAACGTTTTCCCCACATCGCCGCGGTTGCTCTGGAGGCTCAGCTGGTTTTGCAGCTCGATGATCTCATTCAGCCTCCTGGTCTTCACTTCCTGCGGAACGTCGTCGGGATAGTTCCTGGCGGCGATGGTCCCGGGCCTTTCGGAATAGCAGAACATGTAGGCGTAGTCGAAAGCCGCCTCCTTGAACAGCGACAGTGTGGCCTGATGGTCCTCCTCGGTCTCGGAGCAGAACCCGGCGATCACGTCGGTTGTGATCCCGCATCCGGGAAGGACTTCCCTTATCTTCCTCACGCGCTCCATGTACCACTCCCTCGTGTAGCGCCTCCTCATTTTCTCCAGCATCCGGTCACTGCCGGACTGGACAGGAAGGTGGATGTGATCGCAAATATTCTCGTGCGCGGCCATCGTCTCGATGAGAGAGTCACTGATGTCTTTGGGGTGGTTCGTGGCGAAACGTACCCTCAATGAAGGGTCGATCCTGGCCACGGCATCCAGCAGGGCAGGGAAGTCCACGACCCTGTCTCCATCTTTCCAAAGGTAAGAATCCACGTTCTGACCGAGCAGGGTGACCTCCTTGTAGCCTTTGGAGAAAATGTCCCTCGCTTCGGCGATGATAGTCTCGGGATCCCTGCTTCTCTCGGCTCCCCTGGTGTAAGGAACGACGCAGTAGGAGCACACATTGTTGCAGCCCCTCATGATGGAGATGAAGGCCGAGACTCCATTCTTGTCCGTACGGACGGGGAGTATGTCGGCGTAGGTCTCTTCCCTTGACAGAAGTACGTTGATGGCGGGATTGCCGGGACTGATCTCCTTGATCATGTCCGGAATCGTCCTGTACGTGTCGGGGCCCGCCACAAGGTCGACTTTCCCGGTCTTGGTGAGATTGTCCTTGAGCCTCTCGGCCATGCAGCCAACAATGCCCACGATAACTCCCGGGCGGGACTCTTTCTGCTTGCGGAACACCTCCAGGCGTCCCCAGATCCTTTGCTCGGCATTGTCTCTGACGGAGCAGGTGTTGGCTAATATGATGTCCGCGTCTTCCATGGTGGCTGTACGCTCGTAGCCCTCCTTCCTCATTATAGAGAAGATGACTTCCGAGTCAACAACGTTCATTTGGCAGCCGTATGTTTCTATATATATCTTCTTGTCCATATTCGGTTTCGCTATACTTACAAAGATATGGATTTTTCAGCGAATAAGTATTTTTTCCTATATTTGTGGGACCTGAAAAGTATTCAGAGATGAGAAAACTCGTATCCAAGGCGCTTGTGGCCATTTTTGTGGCCGTGTCCCTGACACTCTCCGGCTGTGGCAGCCTGCAGAAGGTCAAGGACATCAAGGTCACTTCGGTCGGAGTGGAATCGTATTCCCTGAGCGGTCTTCGCACTGTCAACGCCATTCTCGCGGTAGGGGTAGACAATCCCACATTCGCCTTCAAGGTGACCGGGCTGAATGGCATACTCAAGTACAAGGGAGAGGATTTCGCTTTCTATTCAGCGGACACCATCAAGATCGACAAGAAATGTGGCAAGGTTTATGATTTGCCTTGTTCGGCGACCCTCAGCGAGGGCGTGAGCTTGATGAAAGCTGTCCAGATCTTCCGCAATGGCTCGCTGGAAGGGTTCACCACTGATGTGGAAGCCAAGGTGAAGCTTAAAAGCGGGGCGGGGACGACCTTGAAATACAAGGACTTGGATCTTCAAAAGTTGGCAGAGGGAAAATGAGGCTTTTAAAAAGAATAATCATGGTCCTGGCTTTGTGCCTGGGCACCGCGGGCCTCGCGTCCGCGCAAGATATCGAGGGTGCGGCACCAGGGGTGGCCGTGGATTCGACACTTATCGGCAAGAACATATTCAACCTGATGCCGAATGTCGCTGTGCACCAGTCGCAGGGCATTCTTGGGGCCATGAACCGCCAGATAGCCTCCAATTCTTCCAGGAAGATGTCCGGGTACCGTGTAAGGATATTCAATGACAACAAGCAGAATTCACGAGGCGCTTCCGAGGCCGCTCTCGCGCGGTTCAAAGGGATGTTCCCGGGATTATCCGCCTACAGGACATATTCGAATCCTTTTTTCAAAGTAACTGTCGGTGACTTCCGGACAAAATCCGAGGCGCTTCAGCTCCTTCAGAGAGTCAAGGGTTCTTTCCCTTCCGCCTTCATTGTCAAGGAGACCATCAACTATCCTCCAGTGGGCTCAATCTATTAGGACATGTTGAAACAAGGACTAGAACTCAAGCAGACACAGAAGCTGTCGCCTCTCCAGATCCAGACGATCAAGCTGATCGAGCTTCCGATCCAGGAGTTGGAACAGCGGGTGAAGGCTGAGCTGGAGGAGAACCCTGTGCTGGACGATTCGCCCGCACCTGAGAAGGAGGAAGGCGATGATGAGCCCAGGGATGTGTCCATCGATGAGCTTGACGCGGATGATCCGATACCTTCTTACAAGCTGAGAGTCAATAACTACGGGAAGGACGAGCGTCCCCAATACAACACTTTCTCCGTGAAGGAGAGTTTCACCCAGAGCTTGATGGAGCAACTCGGCTTCCGGAATCTCTCCAAACACGACCATGACGTCGCGGCCTTCATTATCGGAAGTCTTGGCGCTGACGGGTATCTACGCCGTGACATCGGAAGCATTGTGGATGACCTCGCGTTCCGGGCTAATATCGAATCCGATGAGGAAGAGGTGCTGAGGCTGCTTCACCTTATACAGGAGTTTGAGCCTGCCGGGGTAGGGGCCAGGGATCTGAGGGAATGCCTTCTGCTACAGCTCGCTGCCCAGAACCAGACGGAAGAGGTCCGGTTGGCTGAGACTGTCCTCCGGGATTATTTCCAGGAATTTTCGAGCAAGCATTTCCATAAGATAATAATGAAGCTGGGCCTGTCCGAAGACGAGATGAAAGCTGTCATCTCCAGGATAGTCAAGCTGAATCCCTCGCCGGGAGGGCAGATTGACGATTCGTACAACGACCAGGCGCAGCAGATAGTCCCGGATTTCGTACTTGACATCGTGGATGGACAGATGAACCTTTCCATGCCCCGTTTCTCCATTCCCGAGATCAGGGTCAACAGGAAATATGCCGACCTGCTCGCGGATGCCCAAGGGTCTTCTGACCGCCAGCAGAAAGAGGCCGCCACCTTCGTCAAGCAGAAACTCGATTCCGCCAAATGGTTCGTGGAGGCTCTGAAACAGCGCCAGAACACTCTCAGGAGCACTATGGAGGCCATCCTGGAGTATCAGCACGACTATTTTATCGATGGGGAAGAGTCGCACCTTAAGCCAATGGTCCTCAAGGATATAGCGGAGAAGACAGGATTCGACATCTCCACGATTTCCCGTGTGGTCAACAGCAAGTACATCGAGACCCATTTCGGAATATTCCCTCTCAAGTCATTTTTCTCGGAAGGACTTGAGAATCAAGATGGTGTCGAGGTCTCGACCCGTGAGCTCAAGAAGGTCCTCAAAGATTGTGTCGACTCGGAGGACAAGCATAAGCCTTTGACCGATGACGAGTTGGTGGCGGTCATGCGCGAAAAGGGATATAAAGTGGCCAGGCGCACGATAGCCAAGTATCGCGAGCAGCTTGATATTCCGATGTCGAGGCTCAGGAAAGAATTATAGGTTCGCTTTGGCTCCGAAAGCCAGGTCTCCGGCATCTCCCAGTCCGGGGATGATGTATGACTGGCTTGTAAGTTCCTCATCCACAGCGGCTGTCCACAGGCAAGTGTTCTCGGGGAACCTTTTCTGGAGATATTCAATAGCGTAAATACTCGAGATGGGGCTGACGAAGTGGGTGAATGCCGGTTCGCCTCCCTCGTCGACAAGCTTGTTGTAGGCTATCTCCATTGATGCCCCGGTCGCTATCATCGTGTCGGCCACGATCAAGGTTTTCCCGGTCAGTTCCGGGCATGTGCAGTACTCGATCGCGATGTGGAACTCATCAACCTTGTCGTACTTCCTGTAGGCGGCGATGAAAGCGCTTTCGGCCCCGTCGAATATGTCCAGCATCCCTTTGTGGATGGGCAGACCTGCCCTCAGAATGGTCGCGGCCACGATTTTGGTGTCGTAAGTGCTGATGTTGGCCGTGGCCAGAGGTGTCATCACTTCTTTGTGTGAGTATTCCAAAGTCTTGCTGATCTCGTAGGCGAATATCTGGCCTAGCCTTTCGAGGTTGAACCGGAACCGTAGACTGTCTTTCTGGATCTTCCTGTCGCGGACTTGCGCGATAATGTTACCAAGAGCCGAGTTGGACTCTCCGAGGTTGATGACTTTCATGGCATTGGAGATATTTACTGGAGTCAAAAATAACTATTAATTTCAACTCCAGCAAATAATTTATGAATATGGACGGACTGCCGTCAGCCCAGGTAAACCTTATCTTCGGAGAAGCAGAAGTACATGTCGTCGCAGATGATGACGTGGTCGAGAAGGGAGATGTTGAAGGTCTCAGCAGCCTTTTTAATGGCGGCGGTCTGCTCCAGGTCGTTTTGACCCGGCCTTGGATTCCCCGAAGGATGGTTGTGGACCAGAATAATCCCGCAGGCTCTCTTGTCGAGGGCTTTCCGGATCACGAGCCTTGGGTCGACAACCGTTGAAGACATGCCTCCAAGACTGATCATCTCCTTGTGGATCACGTAGTTGGCTCTATTCAGGAAGATTACCCAGAACTCTTCGTGGTCAAGCCCTCTCAGTTTGGGAGTCATCAATCTGAACACCATCCTCGGATCGGTCAGGGGAACTTTTTCCACGCCCGGATCCTCAAGGCAGCACCTTCTGCCCAGCTCGAAAGCGGCGGCGATGGACGCGTACCGGCCAGAGCCGATCCCATCCATCGCCGTGATTCCGGTCCTGTCCATGGCCGCCAAACTGGAGAGATTCCCTCCAGCGGAGGCGAGAAGCCTGTTGGCCACTTCCAGAACATTTTCTTTTTTTGTGCCGGAGCCGATGAGTATCGCCAGCAATTCGGCGTTGCTCATCGCTCCCGGCCCTTTAGAGAACATCTTCTCCCGCGGACGTTCGTCCGCACATAATTCTTTGATTCTCATAGTTTAGTTTGTTTTTGATTGTATAGTTAAGTTTTTATAAAAAAGGCGCTTTGACCCCCGAACCGCCGCTTCGCGGCCCCACCGCTCGCTTCGCGTTGCTCCGCTCCGGTCCCCCCTCTTACAGTGCCGAGGGTGGCATGGGTTCTGGGGCCAAACGCCTTTTTTATTATTACTTCCTCTCAATGACCCGGCGGACGGCATCAGCGATGCCATTGGCGTCGATGCCGTAGGCGGCTAGAAGCTCCGAAGGAGTTCCGCTCTGGCCGAATGTGTCCTTACCGTTGACGAACTCAATGGGTTTGGGGGAAGTCGAAGCGAGGACTCCTGCTATGAGTTCGCCCAAGCCTCCGGCCATATTGTGCTCCTCGGCCACTACGATCGCTCCGGTCTTGATCGCGGAGGCGATAACAGTGGCTTTGTCAAGGGGCTTGATCGTGGCAATGTCGATGACTTCGGCGCAGATTCCCTCGGTCTCAAGAGTCTCGGCGGCTTTCAGGGCTTCCCAGACCATGTGGCCGGTCGCGATGATAGTCACGTCTTTGCCTTCGTTGAGCACGTATGCCTTGCCGATCTCAAAAGGCTCGTCGGGCATGAAGTCAGCCACCTTGGGCCTGCCGAAACGAAGGTAGACAGGACCGTTGTACTTGGCCGCCGCGATCGTCGCGTTCTTCGTCTGGGTCCAGTCGCAGGGATTGATGACAACCATGTCGGGAAGGACGCGCATAAGAGCGATGTCTTCCATTGTCTGGTGGGTCGCTCCATCCTCTCCGAGGGTTATGCCGGCGTGGGATGAGGCTATCTTGACATTGGTCTTACCGTAGCAGACTTCCATCCTGATCTGGTCGTAGACGCGTCCGGTCACGAATTCGGCGAAGGATCCAGCGAATGGGACAAGGCCGGTCAGGGCCATGCCCGAGGCTGTGCCGATCATGTTGGCCTCGGCGATGCCGCACTCGTAGTACCTGTCCGGGAATTCGGCGGCGAAAGCGTCCATTTTGAGTGATCCCTTGAGGTCGGCGGTCAAAGCCACGACTTTCGGATCAGCCTTTCCCGCTTGCAGGAGACCCTCTCCGAAACCGCTGCGGGTGTCTTTCTTTCCTCTATCAGTATATTTTTTCATGATTATCTCGATTTTAGAAGTCTCCCAATGTCTCCTGAAGCTGTCCGAGGGCGACACCGCACTGCTCGTCGTTGGGGACGCTTCCATGCCATTTGTGAGTGCCGGCCATGAAGTCCACGCCATGTCCCATCTCTGTCTTGAAGAGGATCATGACAGGCTTGCCCTTGCCTTTCAGATCGCCGGCCTTCGCGAATGCCTCGAGGATTTTGTCCATATCGTGACCGTCAGCGGAGATGGTCTCCCATCCGAAAGCCTGCCACTTCGCCTCCAGGTCACCCAATCCGGCGACGGACTCTGTCGTGCCATCGATCTGCTGTCCGTTGACATCGGTCATGGCAACAAGGTTGTCGACTTTGTGGTGAGCGGCGAACAGAGCGGCCTCCCAGATCTGACCTTCCTCGGTCTCTCCGTCTCCGCAGAGAACGTAAACGGAGTGGTTATCCTTGGCGGCCTTTTTCCCGAGAGCCATTCCGACGGCAACAGAAAGTCCCTGTCCGAGGGATCCGGCTGCCTGGAACACACCAGGAAGGCCTTTCCTCACCGAGGGATGTCCCTGAAGACGTGTCCCGAACTTGCGGAAACTCGCCAGCTCTGATGTGGGGAAATATCCTGCTCTTGAGAGAATTGAATAATACATGGGAGTAAGATGTCCGGCGGAGAGGATGAAGGCATCCTGACCTGATCCCTTGCGGGTCCATGTGGACGGATCCTGATCCATGACCCTGAAATAAAGAGCGGTCATGAAATCAGTGCTGCTCATCGATCCTCCCGGATGCCCGGATTTGGCCAGGGCGACCATCCGGATGATGTCTCTTCTGACTTGAGAGGCAATCTTCTTCAGATCTTCTGTTGATTGCATTTTGCTGTTTGATAATTTTAGTTTGATTTATGCTTTTTTGAGTAAAGCATACAAATATAATCCTTTTTTATCTCAACAGGAAATTTTAACTTTGCGTGGCTTAATAATAGGCCTTTTTTAAAATCATAATTAATGGCGCAAGTAGTTATCATGCCCAAGCAAGGGCAATCCGTTGAAAGTTGCATTGTAACTGAGTTCAAGAAGAAAGTTGGTGACAAGGTCGCTGTCGGCGACATCCTCTTCAGCTATGAGACCGACAAGGCCTCTTTTGATGAGGAGTCCAAGGTCGAAGGAACCGTCCTCGCCTGCTTTTTCAATGATAATGACGAGATTCCGTGCCTAACCAATGTGATGGTTATCGGCGAGCCCGGCGAGTCATTCGCTGAGTTCGCGCCGGATGCTGGTGCTGCGGCGAGAGAAACCGCCCCCTCGGAGGTTTCTTCACAAGCCGGCATCAGCCGGCCGGCCGGGGCGGGACTTCGCGACAGCGAAGTCGTGGAGCCGGAAAGGCCGCAAGGGGTTTGGGGGCGGCCTAGCCCCCAATTTGAAGGTGGGGTCGAGCGAAGCGAGACGGTCGCAGGGGGAATAGTCCCCCAGGCGGCCCCTGCAGGAATCTCTCCTCGGGCGAAGCATCTCGCGGCTGAGAAGGGAGTGGATCCGAATCAGATCGCTGGAAGCGGTCCTGGTGGCCGGGTAATCGAGAGGGATGTGATCGCCGCGGCAGCCTCTCCTAGAAGCGGTCTCGCGAAGGCCATGATGGCTCAGGGCGGCCTCCAGGCCCCCGCAAGCGGCACCGGCCTTGCCGGCATGGTGAAAGGCGGCGACCTTAAGACTTGGAAGCCGTCACATACGGACATCGCTGGAGAAGGCTCTGAGTTCACCGTCGAGAAGATGTCCAACATGCGTAAGCTCATCGCCAAGAGCATGTACAATTCCCTGCAGAATTCCGCCCAGCTCACCCACATGCTTGGCGCGGACGCCAGGAAGATCCAAGCCCTGCGCAAGAAAGCCAAGAAGGCTTTCGAGGAGGGGAAGATCGATGCCAACGTTACCATCAACGACTTCGTGTGCTACGCTGTCATCAGGGCCCTCCAGAAATTCCCGAAGGTCAACTCCCATTGCCTCGGGGACGCGATGAGGCTTTTCAATACTGTTAATCTCGGCTGCGCCGTTGACACCGAGCGCGGTCTGATGGTCCCTTGCGTCAAGCACGCCGAGGACCTGAATATAACCGGACTCAGCAAAGCTCTCAAGCAGGTCGCTGACGATTGCCGCAAGGGCAGTATCAATCCGGATCTCCTTTCAGCTGAGGCGGCGTCATTCACCGTATCCAACCTCGGCGGTTTCGGAGTCGAGTGGTTCACCCCGGTCATCAACCTGCCCCAGAGCGCTATCCTCGGAGTCGGTACCATTGTCGCCCGTCCGAAGGATCTCGGCGGCGGAGTCTACGCCTTCGTGCCTTACCTCGGTCTCTCCCTGACTTATGACCACAGGGCACTTGACGGCGGTGAGGCCACCAGGTTCCTCAAGCAGGTGGCGACCGAGATCGAGAACCTTGATATTCAGTTTTAATCCATCGGATATTAATTAACATTTGATATGTACGATTTAGCGATTATCGGAGGCGGCCCTGGTGGTTATGTGGCCGCTGAGAGGGCGGGAGCCGCCGGACTCAAGGTGGTTCTCTTCGAGAGGAAGTCGCTTGGCGGAGTCTGCCTCAACGAGGGCTGCATTCCTACCAAGACCCTCCTTTACAGCGCCAAGGTTTACAATTACGCCAAGACCGGTGACCATTACGGGGTCTACGTCAGCGATCCTTCTTTCAAGTATGATGAGATCGTCGCCCGCAAGAACAAGGTGGTGAAGAAGCTGGTCGGAGGTGTCAAGGCCGCGATGAAAGGCAATAAGGTCGAGGTCGTGGCTGAGAACGCTACCATCCAAGGCCGTGACAGCGAAGGGATCAAGATCGAGGCTGGCGGGAATGTCTATGCCGCCAAGAACCTGTTGATCTGCACCGGTTCCGAGGCCGCTGTGCCTCCGTTCCCCGGCCTCAAGGAGGCTGGCGACGTTATCGTGACCAACCGCGAGATCCTTGACTTGACCGAGCGTCCCGAGAGTCTGGTGGTGATCGGAGGCGGAGTCATCGGAATGGAGTTCGCCGCATTCTTCAGCACTCTTGGTACGAAAGTGACTGTGGTTGAGATGCTTCCGAAGATCCTGGGCCCTCTTGATGATGAGATCAGCGAGATGCTCCAGAAGACTTATGAGAAGAGGGGTGTCGAGTTCTGCCTGCGTTGCAAGGTGACCGGAATCGAGGGCAACACAGTTGTCTACGAGGATCCCGAGGGCAAGGTCTGCCGTGTCAGCGGAGACAAGATCCTTGTCAGTGTCGGCCGTAGGGCCAATCTCAAAGACTTCGGTCTTGAGAGCCTCGGTGTCGAGCTCGCCCTGAATCCTGCCGGAAGGCCTTACGGAATCAAGGTCGATGAGAAGATGAAGACCAATGTCCCCGGAGTCTATGCCGCCGGAGACGTTACCGGATTCTCCATGCTCGCACACACCGCTTCCCGCGAGGGTGAGGTCGCGGTCAACAATATTCTCGGAAAAGAGGACAGGATGCGCTACAACGCCATTCCCGGTGTCGTCTACACCAATCCCGAGGTTGCCGGTGTCGGTCTCACCGAGTCTGAGGCTAAGGCCAAGGGCATCGACTTCAAGGTCGTCAAACTTCCTATGGCATACGCCGGAAGGTTCGTCGCCGAGAACGAGAGGGGAGAGGGAATATGCAAGATCATTGTCGGGGCGAAGTACCACGAAGTGCTGGGTGTCCACATGCTTGGGAACCCTTGCTCCGAAATCATCAGCGCGGCCTGCGTAGCCATCGAGACTGAAATGACTCTCGAGCAGCTCCAGGAGGTCGTCTTCCCGCACCCTACCGTGTCCGAGATCATCAAAGAAACATCATTCACAATTAAATAAGTCAAACCATGCCGAAAGCACTATATATCGATCCCGAAGTCACCTTGCGTCCGCAGGAGCATGAGCTTAAGCTCCCGACCATCCCGGTGATGAAATACAACAAGACCATCAAGGCGGAGTTGAAAGACGGCCGTTTCACCAAGGAGGATCTCCTCCGTATCTACAGGGACATGTCTTATATCCGCGAGTTCGAGACCATGCTGAATCTGGTCAAGACAACTGGTGGTTATAATGGCGTCCCTTACAACAACCCCGGCCCTGCCCACCTTTCAGCAGGTCAGGAGGCCGCCTCTGTGGGTATGGCATACGCCCTCGACACTGACGACTTCATATTCGGAAGCCACCGCTCTCACGGAGAGATCCTCGCGAAGGGTCTCCGCTCGATCCAGATCCTTCCCGAGAAAGAGCTCAAGAAGGTCATGGAGGAGTTCTGGGATGGCGCCACACTGAATGTCGCCAAGAAGGCATATAAAGGAAAAGACACCAAGGAGCTTGGAATCCGCTTCCTCCTCTACGGAGCGATGGCAGAGATTTTCGCCCGCACGACCGGTTTCAACAAGGGTCTCGGCGGATCCATGCACACCTTCTTCACTCCTTTCGGAATATATCCGAACAACGCCATCGTCGGCGGTAGCGGCTCGATCGCCGTGGGCGCCGCCCTCTATAAGAAAGTCAACAGGAAGAAAGGTATTGTCGTCGCCAACCTCGGTGACGGCGCTATGGCCCGCGGCCCGGTGCTCGAGGGTATGACCTTCGCTTCGATGGACCAGTTCAACACCCTCTGGGAGGGTGACATGAAGGGTGGCCTTCCTGTCCTCTTCAATGTCATGGACAACCAGTACGCCATGGGTGGCCAGACCAAGGGCGAGACCATGGGATACACCTTCCCGGCCCGTCTGGGCGCCGGATTCAAGGCTGACGCCATGGCTGCGGAAAGGGTGGACGGTTACAACCCGCTCGCCGTCATCGACGCTTTCTACCGCAAGAAGGCCTACCTTCTTGAGAAGAAGGGACCCGCTCTCCTTGATGTCGTGACCTACCGTTACAGCGGCCATTCCCCGTCCGACCAGAGCTCTTACCGCACAAAGGAGGAGATCGAGGCCTGGGAGAAAGAGGATTGCATCGTCGCTTTCGGCAAGAAACTCATCAAGGCCGGAGTTGCCGACCAGGCTGCTCTCGACGCCATCCGCGCTGAGGTCAACGCCAATATCTTCGAGTGCTACAAGCTCGCCATCGACGAGGAGCTTTCCCCGAGGATGGATCTCGTGAAGCAGGATGAGCTTTTGGGTGAGATGATGTTCTCCAACCAGAGCATCGACTCTCTTTCCGACGCCAAGCCCGACGTGCTTATGCCTCTTGAGGACAACCCGAGGGTCAAGCAGATCAAGGGCAAGGAGCGCTTCTGGCTCGACAAGGATGGCAAGCCCGTCAGCTCCATGAAGTCCTACAACTTCCGCGACGGAGTCTTCGAGGCCATCGTGGACCGTTTCTACAAAGACGCTTCCCTCATCGCCTACGGTGAGGAGAACCGTGAGTGGGGTGGCGCTTTCGCCGTCTATCGCGGTTTGACTGAGGCTCTTCCTTATCACCGTCTGTTCAACAGCCCGATCGCTGAGGCCGCTATCATCGGCACAGCCATCGGTTACGCCATGTGCGGCGGCCGCGTGATTCCCGAGATCATGTACTGCGACTTCCTCGGTTGCTGCGGTGACGAGATATTCAACCAGCTCCCGAAGTGGCAGGCTATGTCCGGAAATATTCTCAAGATGCCTGTAGTCGTCAGAGTCTCAGTTGGTTCCAAGTACGGTGCGCAGCACTCCCAGGACTGGACCAGCCTCTGCACCCACATCCCTGGCCTGAAGGTTTGCTTCCCTGTGACTCCTTACGACGCCAAGGGTCTGATGAACGCCGCTCTCCAGGGCACTGACCCTGTCATCTTCTTCGAGAGCCAGCGACTCTACGGTATCGGCGAGAAGTTCCACGAGGGTGGAGTTCCGGAAGGATATTACGAGATTCCAATCGGTGAGCCCGACATCAAGAGGGCCGGAAAGGACATCACGATCCTTACCATCGGCGCTACCCTTTACAGGGCTCTTGAGGCCGCTGACACCCTTAAGGAGAAGTATGGAATGGAGGCTGAGGTCATCGACGCCCGCTCCCTCGTTCCGTTCAACTACGACAAGGTTATCGAGTCCGTCAAGAAGACCGGAAGGATCATCATCGCCGGTGATGCCTGCGCCCGTGGTTCCTACCTCAACGACCTTGCGGCCAATATCTCCGAGATGGCTTTCGACTACCTCGACGCGGCTCCCGTGGTACTTGGTTCCCGCAACTGGATCACTCCTTGCCACGAGCTTGAGGAAGCCTTCTTCCCTCAGCCGTCATGGTTCCTCGACGCGATCAACGAGAAGATCGTTCCTTTGAAGGATTATGTTCCCACGAGCAACCAGACCGTCGCCCAGATGCGTCTGCACGCCAGAAAGGGTATTTAATTAATTAAATATGAAAACAAAAGCTGTTCGCCTTTACGGAAAGGATGACCTTAGGCTCGAGGAGTTCGAGCTTCCCCAGATGAAGGAAGACGAGATTCTGGCCAAGGTCGTGAGCGATGACATCTGCATGTCGACCTACAAGGCAGCTCATGCCGGGACCGAGCATAAAAGGGTCCCTAATGATGTGGCGGATAACCCCACCATCATAGGACATGAATTCGCCGGGGAGATCGTTAAAGTCGGCTCCAAATGGCAGAATGAGTTCAAGCCTGGTGATAAGTTCTCGATCCAGCCCGCGATCAATTATGAGGGAGGCCCGGTTGGGATTCTCTCCGCTCCAGGATATTCCTACAAATATTGCGGAGGAGACGCCACTTACATCATCATCCCCAATGAGGTGATGGAGAAGAAATGCCTTTTCCACTACGATGGTGAGGCTTTCTATCCCGCGTCATTGAGCGAGCCTATCTCATGTGTCATCGGTGCCCTTCACGCCCACTATCACACGACTCCCGGCACTTATGTCCACACCATGGAGATCAAGGATGGAGGCAAGTTGGCGCTTCTCGCCGGTGTCGGTCCTATGGGACTGGCTATGATCAACTATGTGCTCCATCGCGAGGGTCCCGTTCCTTCCCTTTTCGTGGTCACTGACATTGACCAGAGCCGTCTTGACCGTGCCGCTATGCTCTACAGCAAGGAGATGTTCGCCGCCCGCGGGATTGATATCCGCTACGTGAACACGAGCGAAGGAGATCCTGTGGCTACCTTGAGGGAGATTTCCGGAGGCGCCGGCTACGATGATGTCGTTGTCATGGCCCCGGTTCCCGCTGTCGTTGAGCAGGCTGACGCCATCCTCGGTTTCGACGGGTGTCTCGATTTCTTCTCAGGCCCCAGAAACGCCGATTTCAGCGCCAAGTTCAATTTCTACAACGTTCACTACGAGTCCCACCATATTGTCGGGACAAGCGGTGGCAATGCGGACGACATGAAGGAGGCTATCGACTTGATGGCCAAGGGAATGGACCCTGCCGGTCTGATTACCCATATCGGCGGCTTGAACACTGTGATCGACACTTCCCTCAATCTCCCGACTATCCCTGGAGGCAAGAAGATGGTTTACACCCAGATCACGATGCCTCTCACCGCGATTGCCGAGTTTGAGGAGAAGGGCAAGACAAATCCCGTCTATGCCGAGCTCGACCGCCTGTGCAAGGCCCACCATGGCCTGTGGAACGCCGAGGCCGAGGCATATCTCCTCAGCCACGCGGACCAGCTGTAGGTACGGCACATATCGCGTTTTTCGCTTTAGACTATTATGGAAAAGTGGGTAGCTTATTTTGCTGCCCGCTTTTTGTAAATAGTTGACGCTAAGCGTGTTCTATAAAACGCTAATTGTCTCTTCTCTCCGCTTGGGAAACTGATGGTAATCCGGCGGAATTCTTATATTTGTAATAATATGGAAGAGAACTACAACAAAACCCTGTCAGCGGAACAAAGGGACAGGCTTCGCCGGATCAGGCATCTGGCGCTGGATATGGATGGGACTATCTATATGGAGAACAATATATTCCCGTTCACTATCCCGACGCTTGACGCCTTGAAGAAGGCCGGCGTGGGACATTCCTTCCTGACCAACAACCCCACCAAGTCGGTCGGAGATTATGTCGCTAAACTGGCCAAGATGGGGATAGATTGCGCTCCCGAGGACATGTATACCACCCCGATAGCCACGATAGACTATATCAAGAAGACCTATCCGGATGTCAAGAAACTGTTTATGCTTGGCACTCCGAGCATGAGGGAGCAATTCGTTCAGGCAGGGTTCATATCCTGCGAGGACGACCCTGTAGACAAGCCGGATATGCTGATTGTGGCCTTTGACACGACCTTGGTGTACTCACGCCTTTGCAGGGCAGCTTGGTGGGCAAAACAAGGCGTCCCATACATCGCCACCAATCCCGACTGGGTCTGCCCGACTGATGCTCCGACGATCCTTGTTGACTGCGGCTCGCTCCAGAAATGCATCGAGGCCGCCACAGGCCGAAAGCCGGACAAGGTGATGGGAAAACCCGATCCGACGATGCTGGACGGCATCCGGGACCGCCATGGACTCCGGCCAGAGGAAATCGCGATGGTTGGGGACAGGATTTACACCGACATCGAAATGGGCAGGCGAGCAGGCGCGGTCAGCGTACTGGTACTTTCCGGCGAGACGACCTTGGAAACGGCCCTTGAGGCGTTCTCTAGCCAGTCCTGCGACTCCACTCAGGAACCGTTTATTATCGTCCGGGATTTAAAGGAACTCGGGGATCTTATTCTTGAAAGTCGGAAATAGCTGTAAATGAAGATATTATTCATACATGGCCTAGCCTCCTCAGGAGCCTACAAGATGGCTTCTTCCTTGAGGATTCTCCTTAAAGGAAGCGAGGTGATAGCCCCTGATGTGCCGATTGAGCCCGCGGAGGCGCTCACCATGCTTAAAGAAATATGCTCGGAGGAAAAGCCGGATTTGATCGTAGGCCTTTCCCTCGGCGGTTTCTGGGCACAGAAGCTCAGGGGGTTCCGGAAGTTCCTCGTCAACCCGGACCTTCACCCTTCCAAGCTTTTAAGGAGCAAGATCGGCGTCATGGAATATCTTTCCCCACGACAAGACGGAGCGACTTCTTTCGAGATCACCGAGGATATATGCCGAGGCTATGAAGCGCTTGAACAGAATGAGTTCGAAGGGTTGGTCACGGACGAAATCGCCCTTACTACCGGCTTTTTCGCCGATCATGATGAGATGGTGGATTGCTTCGAAGAATTCATATCCCATTATCCCGGGAGAGGACACCGCTATCCGGGAACCCATCTTCCAAACTATCCGCAGATAAAAGAGTATTTCTTGCCCGTTATCCTCAATGAAATATCTTCTGAATAACAGCACTGACCCGTATTTCAACATGGCCCTGGACGAGTTCTGTCTTGAGAATATCGTCCTCGACGAGCCGTATTTCTACCTGTGGCGCAACCGCCCTTCGGTCATTATCGGTCTCAACCAGAACGCTTACTCGGAAGTCAACCTCAAATATCTGGAAGAGAACGGGATTAATTTGGTGAGAAGAGTCACCGGAGGAGGGGCCGTCTATCACGACCTCCAGAATCTCAACTACACTATAGTTGGCTGGCAGGCGGCAAATGACACTGCCGCTCCCTGTGCTTCGCACCCTATCCGGGCAAATGGTCGCGGTAGTGTATTGTCGCCTGCCGCGACAGGACCGGCGGTTATAGTCAATGCTTTACGCGAACTTGGAGTTCCAGCCGAGCTGACCGGCCGCAACGACATATTCGTGGAAGGACGCAAAGTGTCCGGCTATGCCAGAAGAGTTTCCAAGCGGCAGGAGATTATCCATGGGACTTTGATGTATGACGTGGATATAGACACACTTACTCATGTGCTGGACACTCCTGGATCAAAACTGAACGCCAAGGGAATAGGTTCCGTAAAAAGCAGAGTAGCGAACTTGAAGGACTATCTTCCTGGATTCAAGTCTTTGGATGAGGTACAGGCCGCCTTGCAAGACATTCTGGCGAGTGGGGATCATCAGATGGAACTGACTGAATCCCAGCTCAATGAAGTTAGGAATATGGCCGAAAACAAATTCGCGACTTGGGACTTTATCTACGGCCGTTCAAGGGAAACGGGAATCGCTCGTACCGCCGTTCTTCCTTGTGGTACGGTAAGTGTGGAAGTTTGCCTGGATCACGGACATATCACATCTGTCTCATTTTACGGGGATTTTCTTTTCGGTGAGCCTGTCCAGGAACTTTCTTCCATTTTGGCGGGCCTGCGTTACGACCGTCCTTCTATCTATGAATCCTTGATGAAAGCGGATGTGTCACGTTTTTTCCCTGGTTCCTCGGTTGATGAAGTGTTGAATCTTATAATCTCATAATTAAACTTTGAGTATATTTGTAGATATGGACCAGAGTATCAAGAAAAAATACAACTATTGGCAGTGGCGGACGCTGATCATCCTGATGATCGGCTATGCCCTGTTCTATTTCGTCAGGAAGAATTTCAGCATCGCGATGCCGGCGCTGAAGTCAGAGCTCGGACTGGATGAGACGCAGCTGGGTATATTCCTGACGCTGAATGGAATAGTCTACGGTATTTCCCGTTTTATCAACGGGTTCATTTCTGACCGTGCCCGATCTAAGAAGTTTATAATGGGCCTGGGGCTGCTTCTGTCGGCGGTTGTCAATTTCGTGATCGGCTTGAGTCCCCAGATGAACGGGCTCTTCCACTACATGGATGCCAGCGGGAAGGCTACTGTCGGGCTGGTCTATTTCATCGGCTCCCTGTGGCTCATCAACGGATTCACCCAGGGGATGGGTTATCCGCCATGCGGAAGCCTCATGGCCCATTGGATCAAGCCTTCTGAGCTGGCCACGAAGCAGAGCATCTGGAACAGCTCCCACTCTATTGGCGCGGGGCTCGTGGCCGTCCTGATCGGTACGTTCATCCTCGGCCGTTTCGGTTATGAGGCATGGCAGTGGTGTTTCTTCATCCCGGCCATACTGGCGGCAGCGGGCAGTTTCCTGCTGTTTTTCGGATTGAAGAATTCCCCGTCCGACGTTGGACTTCCAAATCCGGAGACTCTTGACGAGCATGTCCCGGCGGGAAAAACGGCTGCGCCGCAGCAGGCCGAGAGCCCCGAACACGCTCACGCCCTGTACAAGGTCCTCCTTAAGAAGATGGTGTTCCGCAACCCTATGATCTGGATCCTGGCGGTCTCCAATTTCTGCGTCTATGTCATCAGGTTCACGATCCTGGACTGGGGCTCGATGTTCCTGACTGATTACAAGCAACTTCCGATAGCCACCGCGGCAAACGTCGTGGCGGCTTCCGAGATAGTGGGCGGTATCATCGGCACCCTTCTTGCCGGATGGATCACCGACAAGTTCTTCAAGAGTAAAGCCCACCATACCTGCTTGATATTCATGGTGATGGCGACTCTGTGTTTCTTCGCTTTCTGGAAGATGCCGCAAGGGAACACCGGCTGGGCGATATTCTTCCTCATCATGTCCAGCTTCTTTATCTACGGCCCGCAGGCTCTGACCGGAATAGCCGCCTCCAATCAGGCGACCAAGAGGGCGGCGGCCTCGGCGAACGGCATTCTCGGAATATTCGGCTATGCCAGCACGACTGTCTCCGGCCTGGCTTTCGGTATGATAGCCAAGTCTTTCGGCTGGAACACGGTATTCGCTGTAGCGATCGCTTTCGGAGTACTTGGCTGTCTGGTTTTCGCCGCCATGTGGAAGGCTCCTGCCGATGGCTACTCCAAGGCCGAGAAGATCATCGAGGAATTTGATGCGGCGACGGAGTGATGGAACGTAAGGAAAGGCTCGCTTCACTTGACATTCTGCGAGGGATGGATCTTTTCCTTCTTCTCGCGGCCGGGCCTGTCATCCGTTCTTTCCTGGACATCAACCAGTCTCCGGTGTGGGACGGGGTGCGGGCTCAGGTGACTCACGTTTCTTGGGAAGGTTTCGTGTTATGGGATATCATAATGCCCCTGTTTATGTTTATGTCCGGGGCGACGATACCGTTCTCGATGGCCAGGTACAGGGATGGGGAGAAGCCGGGGAAGGCGTTCCATCTCAAGCTGTTGAAGCGCTTCGCCCTGTTGTTCTTCCTGGGATGGATAGTCCAGGGGAATCTGTTGAATCTGGATTTCAAGCAGTTCCACCCTTTCGCGAATACTCTCCAGGCCATTGCCGTAGGCTATGTTTTCACTGCCCTGGCGTATGTGTATTTAGGTAAGAAAGGTAGTTGGATATTCGGGACGGCGTGTTTTTCCCTCTATATCCTGGTCTTTGTGATTTTCGGCCGGATGAATCTGGATCCGCAGAGTAATATAGCCATGGTAATAGACAAGGCTGTCCTCGGATGCCACCGCGACGGGGTGATCTGGAATCCCGACGGAACCTGGTCATGGAACGAGGGTTACCAATATACCTGGATCCTGAGCAGCCTCAATTTCATTGTCACTGTCATGCTCGGGTGCTACGCCGGGGCGATGTTGAAGGATGAGACCCGTCCGAAGAAGTACAAAGGATTTGTCCTTGCGGCTACCGGAGTGACACTGATCCTTTTCGGGATAGGTCTTGACGCCTGGTTCCCTTGCATCAAGAAGATTTGGAGCAGCTCCATGACCCTTTATTCGGCTGGCTGGTGCTGCCTGGCTTTGGCGATTGTCTATCTGATCGTGGACGTTTGGGGCAAGAGCAAGGGCCTGAATTGGTTCAAGTATTTCGGAATGAACTCAATAGCGGCTTACTGTATCGGAGAGGTCGTGAATTTCTCATCGGTCAGCAAGTCGCTTCTTCATGGCTTCGAACACATCACCGGGGCGTATTATCCCCTCGTTATCACTTTCGCGAATGTGATGATCTTGTTCCTAATCCTTCGGTTCATGTACAAGAAGGAAATATTCCTGAAAGTGTAGCCATGGGGGAGCCGCTGGTTGAGAGACATCCTTTCGAGCCTTTCCTTCCGGAAGGGGCCAAGGTGCTGATGCTGGGGAGTTTCCCGCCTCAGCCCAAACGCTGGAGCATGGAGTTTTATTACCCGAATTTCATCAATGATTTCTGGAGGATAGTCGGGATCATATTCTTCGGCGACAAAGACCGGTTTGTGGACCAGGCCGCGAGGAAGTTCCGCCTCGATGAGATCAAGGAGTTCTGCTCAGAAAAGGGAATCGCGATGTTCGACACGGCCGTGGCTGTCCGGCGCCTTAAGGACAACGCTTCGGACAAGTTCCTTGAGGTTGTGGAACCAACTGATATTCCGGCGCTTCTGCGGAGAATCCCGGACTGCCGGGCCGTGGTTGTGACAGGAGAGAAGGCTTCGGCCACTTTGTGCGGTACTTTTGGGACGGAGCCTCCGGCGGTTGGGGAATATTCATCATTCACCTTCGAGGGGCGCCCCATGCGTCTCTACCGCATGCCTTCCACCTCCCGGGCCTACCCACTCCCGATCCAGAAAAAAGCCGACGCTTACCGCCGGCTCTTTGTGGATCTTCGGATGGTCTAGTCTATTGAGGTTATTTCTCCAGTGAGACTTTGACCTTGACTTTTTCGTGGGGCAGGACGTTTTTGATCTCGAAGCCGACGAGGCAAGTGCCTGGATTGTCAGCGTCGTATTCATGCCTGGGAGAGGTTGGCCATATTCTCGGACTGGCGTAATGCTTTGTGTGAATCCTCAGGACGCGGGTCTTCCCATCCTTCTTCAGTTCGATCGCGGCTGGCCCCAGTATCCTGGCCTCGGCTTCAGTACACATCTTCCAGATCAGGTTCTGCTTCGAGTCTCCTCCAATGAAAAAGTCTTCGACATTAAGATCGTCCTTTTTGTCCAACCAGACTTTCCGGTAGCAAGAGTCGAGGTCGCCTCCGTAGAAAGCCGTCATAGGCATCCAGACGCCTTTCCGGGATTTCTTCTCCCAGACCTCACGGAATGGGATACGGACATCGACCACCGGTCTTTTGTCCTTGACCGTGAGAATGTTATGCGATTCGGCCCCAATCCTGAAGACATCCCATCGCTGACTCTCCTGAGCTGCTGACCAGAGGTTTACACCCCGGCTTTCCAAAGAGTTGTAGTCCTGGCTTCCGAGATCCGCGGCCCAGCATATTCCATCACTCTCAAAGACGAAGGAGCCGGCATCGATGTGGCCATGGTTGTCAGCGGCCCGGCCGCCTTTGACTCCAAAGTAGGTGTCATCCGTGCTGTCCCAGCCACGTCGATACATGAAAAGCGGCTCCAGTCCCGAGCAATGATACGTGTTGTAAGACGGGGCCTTGATGGCGTTGAAATCTACCTTGGAGCAACTGATGAGGAAGATGGGGAGCAGGCGGTCCGTGTCGCCCATGGTGAACCCCTTATCCCGGAAGAACGCCAATTCGGGATAAAGAACTGACGGGTCCCCGGTCCGGGTGGCCATCCACGCCTGCATTGACTGGAATATCTGCTTCCTGCTTACATCAAAGAAGCTGAATACCCTGTGTGCCGGGGTGGACATCATGCTCATGAATTTGGAGGAGTTGTAAAAACCCTCCTGGCCGTCCATAAGCCCCAGGTCGCTTCCGAAGGCGCTCTCCAGGACCGAGATCAGCATAATCTGGAAAGAGGTTCCGTACTCCCAATAGCTGTATCCTTCTGGATAGCAGCCCTCCCTGGAGTAGCTGGCCAGACTTATCGGGTTGGATTCCAGGCTTCTACGGACTATCGCCCTGGCCTCGTCTGAGGCGTCTTCCCAGATCGCCAGAGCCCCGCAGACCATCCCGGCGTTGCATACCTGGTTCCAGTTGTTGTTGGAGGTCAGGAACCACTGCCCATCGGAAGGACGGAGCCCTTTGTCGAGAATCGCTTGACTGATCTCTGAACGCTGATCTTCAGTAAGTTCTGAATATAACCAATCATATCCTAAAGAGATGGCCATGGTCATCTCCGCCACATCCAGGAAATGGGAGGGGTTCCAGTCAGTGAAGCGGCAGACAGTGAGCATCTCCTCGGCCGCTCTGTCGAGATATTCCTGTTTTCCGTCCAGGCGGTACATGGTCGAAAGATAAAAAACCCTCTTCAGGACCTCCCGCGACACATGAAGGAGCCTGCGGCCAGTCATCACCCGCTCGCAAGGAGGGGTCGTCAGCAAATTGTCGGAGAATGTCTTGATGTATGAATATGCCTCTTTGGCCATTCCTCCCTTGGCAATGGCTTCCCGGACGGTGGCCTCCTCTCCGGCTTTCATAACGAGTCGAGGGTGCTCACAAGGGTCGGGAATGATCGCCGCCGTACCGAAAACGGGTAGGAAGACCAGGCACAGCGCGACCGCTAGGAAAATCTTTCTCATTGCTTTAGAGAGTTTGCTTCATTAAAACCCCCTAAAGATAATGAAAAATGAGTATATTTGTAGGATAAAAGGAATTATACAAATATGGCGAAAGAGATAAAGTTTTCCCTGGTGTACAGGGACATGTGGCAGAGCTCCGGGAAGTACGTCCCGAGAGTGGATCAGCTTTGCGAGGTGGCTCCGGCGATTATCGACATGGGATGCTTTGACCGTGTCGAGACCAACGGCGGAGCGTTCGAGCAGGTCAATCTCCTTTTTGGGGAGAACCCGAACGTGGCTGTCAGGAAGTGGACCGCCCCTTTCCACAAGGCCGGGATCCAGACACACATGCTTGAGAGGGGATTGAACGCGTTGAGAATGAACCCTGTGCCGAGAGATGTGCGTGACCTTATGTTCAAGGTGAAGAAAAAGCAAGGAACCGACATCGCTCGTTCTTTCTGCGGCCTGAACGACCACCGCAACCTCCGCGGCTCTGTCGAAGGCGCGAAGAAAGGAGGAATGATCTCCCAGGTCGCCCTGTCGATCACCAATTCTCCTGTCCACACCGTGGCATATTACATGGGTATCGTTGACAAGGTCGTAGAGTACGGTTGCGACGAGATTTGCCTCAAGGATATGGCCGGAATCGGCCGTCCTACGTTCCTTGGCCAGCTGGTCCAGGATATCAAGAAGAAATATCCCCACATCGTGGTCCAATACCACGGACATACGGGTCCCGGATTCTCTCCCGCCTCAATGCTCGAGGTCGCGAGGGCCGGCGCCGATTATCTGGATGTCGCGGTTGAGCCCCTCTCATGGGGCAAGGTCCATCCCGACGTGATCACCATCAGGGAGATGATGAAGGCGGACGGCTTCCTTGTGAAGGACCTGAATATGGACGCCTACATGGAAGTCAGGCGTCTGACCCAGAAGTTCATCGACGACTTCCTCGGATATTGGATCAATCCCACCAATTCACAGATGAGCTCGCTCCTGGTTGGCTGCGGCCTTCCGGGCGGAATGATGGGTTCCATGATGGCTGACCTCAAGGGTTTCCAGGGCGCTATCAATGCGGCCGAAAGGGCTCATGGCCGGCCGGAGATCAGTCTTGACACATTGATGGTCAAGCTCTTCCAGGAAGTTGAATATGTGTGGCCGAGACTTGGCTATCCGCCTCTTGTGACTCCTTTCAGCCAGTATGTGAAGAACACTGCCCTGATGAACTTGCTGAATATGCTCAACGGGAAACCCCGTTGGACGACCATCGACAAGGACACTTGGGGAATGATCCTCGGCAATATGGGGCAGCTTCCCGGACCTCTCGCTCCCGAGATCATCGATCTCGCCAAGGAGAAGGGGCTGGAGTTCAGTACCGGCAATCCCCAGGACAACTATCCCGACGAGCTTCCTAAGTTCCGCAAGATGATGGATGAGGAAGGCTGGGATTACGGTGAGGACGATGAGGAGCTCTTCGAGCTTGCGATGCACGAGCGCCAGTACCGTGACTACAGGAGCGGAATCGCGAAGGAGCGTTTCAACAAGGAACTTGCTGATCTTAAGGCGAAAGCGGGGGCTCCTATCGTTGTGGAGCGTCCTGTGGTCGAGATGCCTAAGTTTGATGTCGAGGAATATGCGAAGCGTTATCCTCATGCCGTGCCAGTCCAGGCTCCTGTCAAGGGCCAGCTCCTCTGGCAGGTCGATGTGGAGGATGATTCCGCGGCACCCGTGGCCGGGACCGAGGTCAAGGCCGGAGAAGGAATGGGCTTTGTCCAGACATATTACGGAATGGAGGAGATCGTCCCAGCGGTGGACGGCCGTGTTGTCGCTGTGCTTGGAAAGCAGGGTGATAAGGTCGCCAAGGGGGAGATTGTGGCGTTTGTGGAAGGAGATTCTTCGCCGCGCTCAGAATGACAGTAACGCGCTCAGAATGACAGTAACGCGCTCAGAATGATCGTTGTTTTATGAGAAAAGGTTTTCAGTCCGTTTTCGTTTTGTTGTCAGTCGCCATGTTGGTGTCTGGCTGCGATTTCTTTCGGGTGCTGGCCGGGAGGCCGACGTCGAAGGAGATTGCGGCGAAGCGGGAGGAGATCCTTCGCTCCGCTCAGGATGACAGAACGCCGGTTGAGCCGGGGATGACAGATGAGAATCCTGGGATGGCGGATGAGAAGCCGGTGATGACGGATGAGAAGCCGGTGATGACGAGCGATTCGGCTGTGCCAGCTGACACTTCCACAAGTTCGGCGACAAAGACGAAAGAAAAGAAGCGTTACTATGTGATCATGGGGGCTTTCTCGAGCAAGGAGAACGCCGAGAAGTATGGCGAGCGGATTCAATCCTTTGGCTATGAGCCGGAGTTCTTCGGGTTCACAGAGGGACGTACGGCTGTAGGAATAGGAGGGACTGACGACCTCGAGGAGGCGAAGATATTCATGAGAGAGTTGAAAGGGCAGGATTTTTGCCCGGACGGTGTCTGGATTCTTGACAGGAAAAGGAAATGAAACACTCATCAGCGCTCATATTGACTCTTGCCGTCATGTTGTCAATGGCGGCCCCTGGCCGTGCCCAGTACCGTGCCGGATATTCTGAACTTGGTGACAGTGATAGGGTAACGTCTCTCAAACGGCATGTCGCCACCGTGGCTTCCGCGATGATGGAAGGTCGTAAGGCCGGTTCGGAAGGGGAGAAGATGACAGCCGAGTACGTGACCGGGATTTTCAAGGAGTACGGAGTAGATGTGCTCTCCGGGGAATCGGGCGATCCGTTCGGCATCCTGCAGGAGAACGGCGACACTCTTACCTCGAGAAATGTCTGCGCCTTTATCCATGGAGGAGACAAGGCTTTGAGGGACCGTTACATTGTGATCGGGGCGAGGATGGATAATCTCGGCACCGGCACTATGACGATAGACGGGAACAAGGTCGAGAAAATATATTCCGGAGCCAACGGGAACGCCTCCGGAGTGGCGATGATGCTGGAGCTCGCGAAGATGCTCCAGACCAACAAGGCTGTTCTCCGCAGATCTGTCCTGTTTGTGGCTTTCGGCGCCTCACGGGAGTCTTTCGCTGGTTCATGGTATTTCCTTAACCGTTCATTTTCAGATGTTTCCAACATCGATGCCATGATCAATCTCGACATGCTGGGAACCGGGTATGACGGTTTCTACGCTTTCACGGCATCCAATGCGGACATGAACGCGATGGTGGAGTCGTTGTCGGGTGAGCTTCAGCCCATCAGGCCTGTTTTGACCACTGTCGAGCCTTATCCATCGGATCATGTGGCCTTTTACGACAAGGGAATTCCTTCCATATTCTTCACGACAGGACGATATCCTGCCCACGACACCGAGAGGGATACCCAGTCGATCCTCGACTACGAGACGATGGAGAAGGAGCTGGAATATATTTACAGTTACGCTGTTTCCCTTGTCAATGGTCCGAAGCCGATTTTCAACCCATCCGATGTTGTTCGGTTGAGCGGAGGTGTCCCGGATGCGGTCCCTTATTATGACTGCGATGTGAAGCCCTCTTTCCTCGGGAGCGATGATCCTAAGGTGTTTCTCCAGAAGTGGGTATATTCCTACATGAAGTATCCTGAGGAGGCTATCAAACAGGGCATACAGGGACGTGTGCTGGTTGATTTCGTGATCGGTGAAGACGGGAAAGTCAGGGATGTGAAAGTCCTCAAGGGCGCTGACCCTCTTCTCGACGACGAGGCTGTCAGGATCATCAGCGGATCTCCTTCCTGGAAGCCTGGCAAGTTAAGAGGCAAGAAGGTCAGTTCCGAGATGTCATTGTACATTGAGTTCCGTCTGGAAAAGAAGGGAACGCGGAGCTTTGGGTTTAAAAAACATTGATTAATACTTAGAAATAACTTATAGATAATGGATTACGATTTCAGGACCATTGAAAGGAAATGGCAGGCCTATTGGGCTGGGAATGGAACATTCAAGACAGGAACGGATTCTTCCAAGCCTAAGTTCTATGTTCTGGACATGTTCCCGTATCCTTCCGGAGCGGGGCTTCATGTGGGGCATCCTCTTGGATATATTGCCAGTGACATATTCTCCAGGTATAAGAGGCTGAAGGGTTTTAATGTCCTTCATCCCATGGGTTATGACGCCTTTGGCCTTCCGGCGGAGCAGTATGCGATCCAGACAGGGCAGCACCCTGAGGTGACGACCGTGAACAACATCAACAGGTATCGTCAGCAGATGGACCGTATTGGTTTCTCATACGACTGGGACCGTGAGGTAAGGACATGTGATCCCGCATATTACAAGTGGACCCAGTGGGCGTTCCTCAAAATGTTCGGAAGCTGGTACGACAATGCCGCGGGTAAGGCTCGTCCTGTCGAGGACCTGATCGCCTCTTTTGAGAAAGGAGGCAGTAGCGCGGTTGACGCGGCTCATTCTGAGCACGATCCTTTCTCGGCTGAGGAATGGAAGGCTTTCTCCGAGAAGGAGAAGTCAGACATGCTGATGAATTACCGGATCGCCTACCAGGGAGAAACCTCCGTCAACTGGTGCGCTGGGCTCGGGACTGTCCTGGCCAATGACGAGGTCAAGGATGGCCTTTCAGTGAGGGGCGGTTATCCTGTGGAGCAGAAGAAGATGATGCAGTGGCAGCTCAGGGTCTCGGCCTATGCCGGGAGGCTGCTGGAAGGGCTTGACAGGATAGACTGGACTGATTCCCTTAAGGAAATGCAACGCAACTGGATTGGCAAGTCAAACGGTTGCGAGGTGATATTCAAGTGCTACAATGGAGAAGAGGAACATGACGTGACCATATTCACGACCAGGGTAGACACTATTTTCGGTGTGACTTTCATGGTTCTGGCTCCTGAGAGCGAGCTTGTGGATGTCCTTACGACGGCTGACCAGAAAAAAGAGGTTGAGGATTACCTCGCTTATGTCAAGAAAAAGACTGAGCGTGAGAGAATTGCCGAGACGAAGACAGTCACGGGAGTGTTCTCCGGTTCTTATGGTGTCAACCCGTTGACAGGAGAGAGGGTGCCAATCTGGATCTCCGAATATGTCTTGGCAGGATACGGCACAGGAGCTATCATGGCCGTGCCGGCGCATGACAGCAGGGATTACGCTTTCGCGAAGAAGTTCAACCTTCCGATCGTGCCGATTATCGAAGGCTGCGATGTCAGCGAGGAGAGCTTTGACGCCAAGGAGGGCAAGATGGTCAATTCTGGTTTCCTTGACGGGATGGACGTGAAGGAAGCTATTCCTGCCGCCATTGAATATGTCGAGAAGAAAGGACTTGGCCACGCGAAGGTCAATTACAGACTTCGCGACGCCATTTTCAGCCGTCAGCGTTACTGGGGAGAGCCTTTCCCCATTTACTATAAGGATGGGATTCCGACTCCCGTTCCTTTCAGCGATCTTCCGCTCACTCTTCCGGAGATCGATGAGTTCAAGCCGACCGAGAACGGCGAGCCGCCTCTTGCGAGGGCTAAGAACTGGACCTACAATGGCTATCCGCTGGAGACCAGCACGATGCCTGGTTTCGCGGGGTCCAGCGCCTACTATCTCAGGTACATGGATCCTCATAATAATGAGGCTCTTGTGGATAAAGATGTGGATGCGTACTGGAGGGACGTCGACTTGTATATCGGCGGAACCGAGCATGCCACCGGGCATCTTATTTATTCCCGTTTCTGGAACAAGTTCCTCTTTGATCTGGGCTATGTGTGTGAGGATGAGCCTTTCCGCAAGCTTATAAACCAGGGAATGATCCAGGGCCGCTCCAATTTCGTCTACCGCATCGTCGGGACCAACAAGTTCGTCTCCCTCGGGCTCAAAGACCAGTACCAGACGACAGAGATCCATGTCGACATCAGTCTGGTCAGGAATGACCGGCTCGATCTGGAGGGATTCAAAGCTTGGAGGCCTGAGTTCTCTGACGCTGAATTCGTCCTTGAGAATGGGGAATACATCTGCGGCTGGGCAGTCGAGAAGATGAGCAAATCCATGTTCAATGTCGTCAATCCCGACAAGATCTGCGATGATTATGGCGCTGATACGCTGAGACTTTACGAGATGTTCCTCGGCCCTCTTGAGCAGAGCAAGCCTTGGGACACAAAGGGAATCGACGGGGTTAACCGCTTCCTGAAAAAGTTCTGGAGGCTATTCTTTGACGGCGATTCGCTGGCAGTCTCCGATGAGGAGCCTTCGGCCGAAGAGCTCAAGGTCCTTCACAAACTGATCGGCAAGGAGGAATACGACATCGAGCACTTCTCTTTCAATACCACAGTCAGCGCTTTCATGATAGCGCTCAACGACTTGAGTGCCTTGAAGTGCCGTAAGCGCGCCATTCTTGAGCCTATGACGGTTCTTCTTTCTCCGTTCGCTCCCCATATCGCCGAAGAGCTTTGGTCGCTTCTTGGCCATCAGGGAAGTGTGGCTTATGCCTCTTTCCCGGCCTTTGATCCAGCTCTGGCGGCAGAGGACAACGTGAAATACCCTGTCTCTTTCAATGGCAAGATGAGATTCACTCTGGAGCTTCCCAAGTCTATGGCTCCTTCTGAGGTCGAGGCTGCGGTGAGGAATTTGGACCAGACAGCCAAATGGGTAGGAGACAAGACTATAGCGAAGGTTATCGTCGTTCCTGGCAGGATTGTCAACATCGTTATAAAATAGATCTTCATAATGGCAGTAGGATTGAAATCAGGAAAGCGCGAGATCCTGAACACTCTGGATGACTATGCTGTCATTACCCTTGGAGTCGTCTTCTATGCTTTCGCGTGGGCTGACATGCTTATCCCCAACGGGATAGCCAGCGGTGGACTCACCGGAGCCTGTACCATTATCAATTTCGCGACGGGCATCCCTGTCCATCTGACCTATATTGTCGTCAATGGTTTGCTGTTGCTCGCGGGATTCCTTATTCTTGGGAAAGGATTCGGTTTCAAGACCATCTATGCCATCGGCTTGTCTACCGTGGGACTGGATATTTTCTCGGGTATGGAGTTCCTTCATGTCTTCTTCGACAACAAACTCCTTCTCGTGATTGTGGCCGCTATCATCGAATCTATTGGTCTCACTTGCATTCTGGCTCGTGGGGGCAGTACCGGAGGAACTGACATCGTGGCGTTGATAGTCAATAAGTTCTGGCCTGTTTCCTTGGGTAAGGTGTTCTTGGCTTTGGATATTTTCATCATCGCTTCCGTGCTTCTTGTCCCGGGAAAGACAATTGAGGACATGGTCTACGGTTACGTGGCGATGGTGATTTTCTCCGTCTTCGTGGACTGGGTGCTGCTCGGACGTAACTCGACATGGCAGGTCATGGTGTTCTCCAATAAGTACAAAGAGATTGCCGACACGGTCATCCACGATCTGAACAGGGGAGTCACAGCTCTCGACGCCCAGGGCTGGTACTCGGGTGAGAGCAAGAAGGTTTTGCTGATTATGGTCCGGAAACCTGAGCTTCACACTATCACGAGGACCGTGAAGGAAATCGATCCTTCCGCTTTTGTTACTGTCTCATCCGCGAGCACGGTCTATGGGGAGGGATTTGATGAGATGAAGACCGGGTTCAATCTTAAGCTAAAAAAGAAATCTGACAATGGAATTGCAAGAGAAGAACGTGTTAAGGACAATTAAGGAATACATCCTTATCACACTTGGTATTATTATCTATACCTGCGGGTGGACCATTTTCCTGACTCCAAACAACATGTTCGGAGGCGGAGTTTCAGGTATAAGCGCCATAATCCAGTTCGCCACCGGGATCAAGATGGGATATACATATTTTGTGATCAACGCCTTGCTGTTGGTGATATCCCTTTTTATCATAGGCCCATCTTTCGGGGTCAAGACCGTCTATGCGATTTTCCTGGCCTCATTCTGCTTGAACATAGAGCAGACGATTATCCCCCAGCCATTTATCCAGGACTTCGCTTTGTCAAATGGCAAGCTGCTTTGCTCTTTGATCGGAGGCGCGATGGCCGGTTTGGGAATAGGAATGTCCATCTCTCAGGGAGGGAGTTCTGGCGGAACGGACATCATAGCCTTGATTATCACCAAGTACCACAATATCTCACCAGGAAAGGTCATTCTGCTTATAGATGTCTTCATCATCGCCTCGTCGCTCCTGGTGCCATCGTACACGGCCGATGGAGGCTCGCTTCCTTTTGTCGACAAGTTCATTACGGCTGTCTACGGCATGATCATAGTGACGGTCTGCGGCCATGTGGCGGACCTGTATTTGGCGGGAGCCAAGCAGAGCGTGCAGATATTCATCATGTCCCATTACCATGATGAGATCGCTGAAATGGTCGCCAAGGATTTTCACCGTGGTGTCACTGTCCTGGATGGGAAAGGCTGGTACACAAAGCAGCCAGCATCCGTACTTATGGTGATAACCAGAAAGTCAGATGTGAATCTCCTTCTCCGCTCCATCAAAAGGATTGATCCGGACGCTTTCCTTTCGATTTGCTCGGCGGCGGGAGTCTATGGTAAAGGCTTTGATAAAATCAAGGATAAAAAAGCCTAGTTTCTGTTTTTTTATCCCTTTTTTGGAAAGATACCCCCTGCGTACCCCCACGCAGGGGGTATCTTTTATCATGCTAATCATTATTTTCGTGGTCACAAAAGAAAAACTTGTCTAACAACCAATCTTGAACAAAATGTCGATTATCATTGCATTATCCCTGATCTTCGAATTTCTCTTTTTTCTTTTTTATGATCTCGTCCGGAACCGCGCCAAGACCACCAGGCATCTTGTGATAAGAGCGGCGGCAGGATTGACCGGAGCGTTGCTGGTCGTTCTTGAACTTGCGCGACCGGGCCCTGTGGAGATCCGCTACCTTGTGCTGGACGTGACGGCTGTCGCGGAGATCCTTCTGCTTTATCCTTGCTCCTTTGAAAAACCGTCTTTCTCGTTCAGCGCTGTCTTCCTCATTGAGTTGGGTGTCATCATATCTTTCTTCTTCTCGATGTTTGTGCCGGAAGGAAGGCTGTTTTTCCGTTCGGAGAGGATATTCTTTTCTTATATGATCATCCTTGTTATCTTTTCATCCTTCTTCACCACTGTGGCGGTTAAGAGATTCAACGGGATCCGGCTCTTTTTCCGGAATTGGGCGGTCTGGCATAATCTGGAAGATTATTCAAGGTTCATCTACTCCTTGATCTTCATGGGGCTGGGAATATATTCCCTTTGCGCTATCATGCTTCCGGGTGATGCTGGGGAGGTTATGACTTACTCGGGCATCATAATGTTCATGGGACTTTTCGCTGTCTTGTATCTGCGGGACATGACGGGCCGCACCTATGTGCTGAACGAGGGAACCGAACGGAAGGTAAAGGAGATTATAAAAGGCAACTTGAGAACATCTTTCATAGACAAGGCGGAAGAGGATAAGAAAATGAATAATCTGTATTCGAGGGTCATGTTGTACATGACTGAAAAGAAGCCGTTTCTGGACCCGGATTTCCACATGGAGGACATGGCGGAAGACTTATATTCAAATAAGCTGTACCTCTCGAAGACCATTAATATCCTCTCTGGCAGGAACTTCCGTCAGTTTGTCAATTATTACAGGGTACAGTATGCCGTGTCCCTGTTCAAGAAGGATCCGAGGCTTAAGGTCAGTGAGGCGGCTTCCATGTCAGGTTTCAACTCCACGGTCTCTTTCAACATGGCGTTCAAGGTCAACATGGGCAAGACTCCCTCGGAATGGTTGCAGGAGCATTCTTTGGGGAGGATCGGATAATCCCCATTTTTTCCTATATTAGCGGATGTTTGTATAATTTTTAATGTTATGAGAAAAATACTCCTGTCTGTCTTGTTGGGGCTCATAGTACTTTCCCCGGTGACCGCCCAAAGCGCGAAGGCTGTTAAGAAAGCAAAGAGAGATGCCAAGGTCGAGGTCAAGTATCTTAAGTCGGAAGGATTCAAGCCGCTGGACAACGTGAAGCTTGAGGATGCGGTCAACTCCTATCTTACTTCGAAATATTCCACCAAATCTTCCTTTGAGGCTATCGGCAAAGCCCAGGGGAAGGACCTGAACGAGGCAAAGGTCCTTGCCAGGGCGGACGCGTTGAAAGATTATCCGGAGGAGGATATCGTGGATTCGTTTTTTGTCTACAAGAAGACTCGGGGGCGTTTTGAGGTTATTTGCTATGCTGTCTTGAAAGGTGTTTCCGCCAAGGACGCGTCCAGGGACAGGGTCCAGTCACGAAGGCGCTCGGAGAGCACGGAGTCAACCATAGAGTCTATCAGGGCTGACCAGAAAAAGAAGGAAGCCAAGGAGAAAGAGGAGAGAGCCCGTGAGAAAGCCAAAAAGGACGCACGGCAAAAGGCCAAGAAAGAAGCCCGTAAAAATGCGGGAAAAGACTAAAGGAATGGTTCTATCCCTTTCCAGGAAGCGGGAGGTGGCGCGATGACCGTCATCTCCTCTTTCTTTACAGGGTGGATGAATGAGATTTCCCTGGAGTGGAGGCATATTCCCCCGTCGGGATTGGACCGGGGCGCTCCGTATTTGAGGTCACCCTTGATCACGCAGCCAGCCGCTGCGAGTTGGCATCGGATCTGATGGTGGCGACCCGTCAGAAGTCTCACGGCGATCAGGGAATACCTCTCTGTCCGTCCCAATAACTTGTACTGGAGACGGGCCTCTTTCGCTCCTGGCGTGGCGCTACCTTTTCTGGCGATGAAGCTCTTGTTCATCCTCTCGTCACGTACAAGCCAGTCCACCAAGTCGCCGGACTCATTTTTGGGGGAGTCCAGGCACAAAGCCCAGTACGTCTTGTGCATTTCTCCGGTCCGAAACATCTCTGATAACCTTGACAAGGCCTTTGATGTCTTGGCGAAAACCACAATGCCGCTGACCGGCCGGTCGAGCCGGTGGGGAATACCCATAAAGACTTTGCCCGGCTTCGAGTCCCTTATGGCTATGAAAGCCTTAAGGGTCTCGGCCAGGCATTCGTCTCCAGTCTTGTCCCCTTGGACGATCTCTCCGGGGACTTTGTTGAAGATGAGAATATGATTGTCCTCATAGAGTATCCTTGAGGATATGTCCTCTAGCTCGTCCGGGGACAATCTTCTGTATTCCATCTTATTAAACTATTTCTGTATGGGAACCAGCGCGAATGAAGGCATCCCTTTGCAGCAGAGCTTGCCGTTCACCTCAAGCTTGGCGGAGCAGAAGAAGAGCTGCCCGCGTCTCTCGTCAAGGCTGGCGGTCACCTCACACACATCGCCGGGCTTGACGGAATTCTTGAAACGCACCTTGTCTATGCCAGCATAGAGAGTGATGTTGCCGGGAATCTCGTCTTTGACCAGGATGGCGCAGCTCTGGGCCATTATCTCACAGAGAATGACTCCTGGAACCACCGGATTGCCGGGGAAATGTCCCCTGGTGAAAAACTCGTCTTCTTTGATTGTGTACTTTGAATGCGCGAGGCCATTCTCGTCAATATAAGCCTCTTCGATAAGAAGCATGGGCTCCCTGTGCGGAAGGAACTTCTTAATGTCTTCTTTATTAAGTACTTCTGACATGGTTCGTATTAATTATTTTTAGTCCTCACATTTGCGGAAAGCGACGCAGGCATCATGACCTCCGAATCCGAAAGAGTCAGAGATTCCGAGCGTCAAGTCAGCCTTGACTGCCTTGTTGGGCGTGTAATCGAGGTCGCACTCAGGATCCGGAGTGTCAAGGTTGATGGTGGGAGGGCAGATCCCGTCGCGAAGGGCGAGTATTGTGGCGATAGCCTCGGCTGCTCCAGCGGCTCCGAACATGTGTCCGGTCATTGACTTGATCGAGCTTATGTGGGCTTTGTAGGCAAAGTCTCCAAGGGCGTTCTTGTAGGCCTGGGTCTCAGCGACATCGTTGAGCTTGGTGCCTGTCCCGTGAGCGTTGATGTAGAGGTTGTCCTTCTCTTTGTCGAAACCGGCCTCCTCGAGGGCGAGCTCGATACATCTTGCCTGCGTGGTCCCGTCAGGTCTGGGGGCGGTGGAGTGATAAGCGTCGCAGGTGTTGCCGTAACCGACCATCTCGCCGAGAATAACGGCTCCACGGGCCTTAGCGTGCTCATATTCCTCAAGGATGAGGGCGGCTGAGCCGTCTCCCATCACGAAACCGGCGCGGTTGGCGTTGAAAGGAAGGGAGGCGTACTTGGGATCGGTGGACCTGGACAGGGCTTTGAGATTGGCGAATCCGGCGATTCCGATCGGAATGGTGGCGTTCTCGCTTCCTCCGGTAATGATGGCGTCGGCGTAGCCGTGCTTGATGGCCCTATAGGCCTCTCCCATAGCGTTCGTCGAAGTCGCGCAGGCGGTCACAATGTCTAGGCAGGGACCTTCGGCGTGGTTGAGGATCGCTATCTGCCCGGCGGCGATATTAGAGATCATTGTGGGAATGAAAAGAGGGGATATCCACTGGCCGGAAGGGTCGTCGATCATCTTGGCCATCTCCCTGTACTGGGTGGCGAAACCTCCAATACCGGAGCCGAAATAAACGCCAAACCTGAACGGGTCGATGTTCTTGCCTTCTCCCTCGGACACAAGACCGGACTGCTTGACTGCCTGGTACGCGGCGGCTACACCAAATTGGGTGAACAGATCCTGCTTGCGGATGAATGGCTTGTCCATCCCGTAATCCTCAGCGTGAAACTCTTTGACTTTACCCGCGATCCTCACGGGGAGCTGCTCCGTGTCCTCGCTCTCGATGACCTCGATGCCGCAATAACCCTCACAGAGGTTTTTCCAGAAGGTGGTCACGTCATTCCCGACCGGGGAGATGACGCCCATGCCTGTGATCACTACTCTTTTGTTCATATTGTTCTTGATTTATTATTCTTCACTGAAAGTTTGCAAATATAACGAATATGGGGGACATTACCATTCAAGCACTGCCGCGCCGGAAAGCAAGCCGGCGCCAAAGGCGCTTAACACGATTATGTCTCCTTTTTTGAACATGCCTTTCCTGTTGCACTCGTCAAGAAGGATGGGGCAGGACGCGGAGGATGAGTTCCCGCGTTCCTGAATATTGATGGGGAACCTTTCGGCAGGAACCTGCATGAAATCGATGATGGAGTCTATGATGCGCTTGTTGGCCTGATGGACCATGAACCATGAGACATCCTCTTTTTTTATTCCGACCTCGTCAAGAAGGCTCTTGACTCCGTGTGTGCAAGCTTCCACAGCGAAACGGAACACCTCCCGGCCTTTCATCTGGAGGGGGATGCTGGTCTCGGCCTTCGTCACGAACGGTGTGGGCTCCAATGTCCTTGTCATGTAAAGCTTGTCAGTATCCGGTTGGGCATTGAGCTTTGTGCCTTTGATGTTATCTCCCTCCGTAAGGACAACTGCCCCGGCTCCGTCTCCGAAGAGGACGCAGGTGGAGCGGTCATTCCAGCTTGGCATGCGGGAGGGCTCCTCGATGCAAGCTATGAGGACATTCCTCACCTTACCGGCCTTGTAATACGCCTCCGCCATGTCGAGGGCGTACACGAAGCCAGGGCAGGCGCAATTGATGTCGAACATGGGGCAGCTGAGCCCTATCTTCTCCGCGACCACGCAGCTCATGCCAGGTGTCACTTGCTCGGATACGACATTGGAGACGATGAACAAGTCGATGTCCTTGACTCCAAGGCCAGACATCTCGAGGGCTTTTGTGACAGCCTCAACTCCCAGGTCTTCTATTTTCTCGTCGCTGATGACATGCCTGGACTTGATGCCGGTACGGGTGGTGATCCACTCGTCACTCGTGTCAAGAAACTCAGACAGCATCTGGTTCGTAACTATCTTCTTTGGGAGGGCGCTCCCGGTTCCGATGATTCTCATATAAAAAAATATATAATTTGTGTGTCGCGAAATTACCAATCTTCCTCCGTGCCGCAAAATAATTGTGGCGAATCCCACCTCTTGCTCGCTATACTTCGCTTATTAGTGGCGAACATTCGTTATTTGTGGTGAATTCCGGAGTTTCTAAATCCCTGAAAAGTACTATATTTGTAGTCTGAACCGAATCCGATGGGCTCGTTGACCAACAGAATTCCGGACTTCCTGAGAGGTAAGTACCAATTGATCTACACCGTTACCTTCGCGGCGTTTTTCTCGATCGTGTTCCTTCTGCTGAGCCTTCCTTTTTCTCACAACAGCTGGATGGCCTTGGGCAATTCGAGGTTCTTTATCTTCACGATCCTCTTTGCCACCGGATCCCTCGCTTTCGTCGCTGTCAGCCGTCTGGTGATGTACAATACTCGTAACGTCATTCCGATGACATATCTGGGTTATATCTCATGGTGTGTCGCCGAGGTTGTCGTCATCTGCCTGGCATATTCATTCATAACCGTTCCGATCACGGGCATCGGCTGGGACCAGTTCCCGAGGACCCTGGGCAACGCGTTGCTGTACGGTACGATCTCTCTGATCATTCCGGATATCCTGGCGGGAATGTATTTCGCCCTGCAGGACAAGAACCAGACTATCCGGCTGATGAATTACGAGAATGTCGTCCTGGACGAGAACGTCCTTCCTTCAAGACTTGAGAAGATAACCCTTTTCGACAACAGCGGCAATCTCAAGTTGTGCGTGAGCGCTTCCAGCCTTTATTATATGGAGTCTGACGACAACTATATCATCGTGAGGTATCTGGACAGCAGGGGAGAGCTCAAGCGCTACATGATTCGCTGCAGGATGAAGACGGTTGAGGAGAGTTTCAAAGGCAGCAGCCTGGTGCGTTGTCACAGGAAGTACATCGTGAACATGGACAAGGTCAAGGTCCTGCGAAAAGAGGAAAAAGGGTATGAGTTGGATCTGGATAATGACTCCATACCACCCATACCCGTCACAAAGACCTACGAGGAGAATGTCCTCGCGAGCTTCAACAGCGCCCTCCTATCTCGTCAGCCTGTCAAGAGATAGCTCGGCGAGATTCCTTATCAATGACTTGTAGTCCGGATTGCTGCTTTTGAGGTAGCGGTTTGCGATGACGCAGCAGATTGTGCCGGCCTTGTGTCCCAAGTGTCTCGCCAGACCCGCCACTGCGGAGCTCTCCATCTCGAAATTGGTGATCCTGTACTCTCCATACTTGAATGTCTCGAAAGACTCCAGCATGTCAGGCATGGCCAGACCAAGCCGGACAACCCTTCCTTGAGGACCATAGAAGCCGGGGGCGGATATCGTCATTCCTTTGACCGTGCAGTCGTCAAATCTGGAGATCAACTCTTCGCTGGCTTTAACAAAATATGGAGAGGGAAGGTTCTTGTCCCATCCGACATGTTTCTTGAACGCCTCTTCCATGTCTATGTTGGTGATCTTGTCCCGGTCGGCGTACCAGTTAAGAAGTCCGTCACAACCTATCGAGTAATGCGAGAAGATCGGGGCACCGATAGGAATGTCGGGGTGTATGGCTCCGGTAGTTCCGATCCGCAGGATCGTCAGTTCGCGATGAACGACTTTCGGCTCCCTGGTCTGGAAGTCAACGTTAGCCAGAGCGTCCAGCTCTGTCATGACTATGTCGCAGTTGTCGGTCCCGATTCCGGTCGAGAGGATGGTCAGGCGTTTGCCGGCATATTTCCCGGTGATGGAGACAAACTCTCGGTTGGCATGGCGGAACTCCTTGTCTGTGAGGAATTCCCCTATCATGTCGACCCTTCCGGGGTCTCCGACGAGAATGACTATGTCAGCAAGTTCCTCCGGTCTAAGATGGATGTGGAACGCGGAGTTGTCTGGGTTGATTATCAATTCGGATTCTGCTATTCTCATGGTAGTATCTTTTAAAGTCAATTGCCAAATATAGTAATTATTCACGGGAATTGACTATTTTCGCGCCATGTGGCAAAGAATTCAAACATTGTATCTGGTGATTGCGACGGCTCTTGTCGCGGTCCTTTTTTTTAGTGTAAAATCTTTTGTCGTCGGATCCGGAGGAGTCAGGGCCGAAGAAGTCAAGTACATCTCGTTCGTGCCCTACCTTATCCTTATGATCATAGCGGCGCTTCTTCAGCTTTTGGCTGTTGTCTCATTCAAAGTCAGGGTGTTCCAGATGCGGACAGCCATTCTCGCGGGACTGATTCTCCTTGGACTTCAGGGGTGGCTCGTATTTGATTACCTCGCCGCGGCAGAAGAAGTCATCTACCGCTGGACAGCCATACTTCCCCTGATCGCGGCCATCCTCGATTTTATGGCCGCGCACCGCATATTCCGGGACCAACTTCTTGTGGAAAGCATGTCCCGGCTGCGTTCGCGTAAGTAAGTAAATTCCGGGCTATCAGCTCTTTAAGTTGAGGTATTCGGCGATGTCGGACTCGATCTCGTCAGCGAATTCGTTGTCTCCAGCTTTCCGTACCTCACCCGCTACGAAGTAGATTATCTGGGTGCTGTACTCGAACTCATCCTTATACTCCGGATAGAAATCGAGGAACAGGGCGATCCCTTCCTTGACCTCGCTGTTAAGCTCCCTTATGACTTCCCTGGCCTTGTCTTTCTGGCCGAGGCGGTAGTAGTCGCGAGCCATCTCGATGGGGAACAGGGCGTTGGAGCTCCATCCCAGAAGGGAGTTGTCGTACGGGAAGCGGTCAGGCCTCATGATCTGCCTGCACATGTCCAGGGCTTTCAGCGCGCGGTCATTCTCTCCAGCTTTGATGAAAGCGTTGGCGGAGGAGATGAACAGGTTGCGGATCGACATCACACCCATGAATGTGTAGAAATTCTGGTAGTCGATAAAGTAATCCTCGCCGGCCAGAGCGTCGAACTTGAATGTGTTCGTGAGCTTGTTGTAAAGATCGTCAGTGTCGACCTTGCCGAGTTCCAAAGAATTGACCTTGTTCTTTATAGGAGTGAACCTGTAGGAGAAACCATCGTACATCAAGTAGTCCTTCAGACCGATGTTCAGGTCACCTCCCTGGTTGAGAAGGTTCAGGGGCCTGTCCCAGTTGTAGTTCGCCAGCAGGTCGAGCATGAAGAGCTCTGCCTTGATAAGCCCGGTCTTGTCCTTGGGGATCTCCAGGACGATCGAGTCCGGAATCTGGTCAGCGAACTTCGGGCTGACGATCCCGTACTTGAGACAATTCTCCTTATTGACAGGGATTATCATCTTCCTTGACATCCAGTAGTCGAGCTTGCGTCCGTCCTGGGTGAGGAGCTTCGCGTCAGGGTGCTTGAATACGGCGATGCAATCGGAAAGATTGACCGCCTGTCCCCTGGAGTCCTGGATGTTCACCCAGTCGTTCGTTCCATAGAGATACTGCTCCTGTCCTATTGATAGGCGAACGGGAGCGGAGTTGTTGATCGCGTATCTTGCCTGGTCGATGTACCAGTCGGTTCCGAGCAGGGATGTGTTCAGGATCCTGACGTCGTTCCTGATACCCTCCACTTCCTGGGCGTACCAGAGAGGGAAGGTGTCATTGTCCCCGTGGGTGACGAGGAGGCCGTTGGGGCCTACTGAGTTGAGGTAGTTATAAGCGATCTCAACGGCAGTGCGGCGGCCGCTCCTGTCGTGGTCATCCCACTCCTGGGCGCACATAAGGGCCGGCACAAGCAGGCAGACGGCGGTCGTCGCGGCTGCTGTCGCGGTAGCGTTCTTCCCTTTCAAGGCTTTGACAACCCATGAATATATGGCGGCCACGGCCAGTCCGATCCATATCGTGAAAGCATAGAATGATCCCGCGTAGGCATAATCCCTCTCTCGGACCTGGAACGGAGGCTGGTTGAGGTACATCACGACGGCTATTCCCGTCATGAAGAAAAGCAGGAATGTCAGCCAGCAGCCCCTCTTGTCCTTGTCGAACTGGAATAATAGGCCAAGGATTCCGAGCAAGAAAGGAAGGAAGAACAAGTGGTTCTTGCCCCTGTTCTCTTTCAGCCAGGTCGGGGCGTTGGACTGGTCGCCAAGATGGATGTTGTCGATGGCCTTGATGCCGCTTTCCCAGTTGCCTGTGAAAAGGTCCGGAGACGGAGCGTGTATCTCATTCTGGCGTCCTACGAAGTTCCACATGAAGTACCTCCAGTACATCCAGCCAAGCTGGAAACTGAAGAAGAACCTAAGATTGGCTCCGAATGTGGGCTTCTTGTATTCGGTCCCGGGGATTGACACCCCTTTGCCGTTCATGTACTCCTGGTAGAACTGTATGTGGCGCTCGTCGGAGCTGTACATCCTCGGGAAAAGCATCTTGCCGGAGGACTCGTAGACCGGCTTTGGCGGGCTTTGCACTTTCTTGTATTTGCCGTTGACGGGAGCCCAGTATGTCCCGTAGACACCCTCGACTGGAGCGCCGAAATACTGGCCGTAAATGAGCGGGACGGTGCCATATTGCTCACGGGAAAGGTACCTCACGAGAGTGAAAGCGTTGTCCGGCTGGTACTCGTTGGTAGGAGTCTTGGCGCAGGATCTGATGATCACGACGCTGAATATTGAGAATCCGATCAGGATGGTGGTCACGCACAGGAGGGCGGTGTTCCAGAACACCTTGCCTTTCTCCAGAGTCTTGAAAAGTCCCCAGAAGCAGGCTCCGATGAGGGCCAGTATGAAGAAAACGGCTCCGGAATTGTACGGAAGCCCGAGAGCGTTGACAAAGAAGAGGTCGAAATACGCCGCGAGCTTGGGGATCCAAGGTATCATGATGAAGAACATGAAGCCAAGGATGACAGCGGACAGGGCAAGGATCTTGACGCACTCCCAGAAGGTATAGGGCTTGTCTTCCCGGATCTTGTAGTAATACATGAACACGATCATCGGGATCGCGAGCAGGTTCAGCACATGAACGCCTATCGACAGACCGAAAAGGAAGGCGATCAGGACGATCCATCTGTTGGCGTACCTGCGGTCTTCCGCCTCGTACCATTTGGTCATCGCCCAGACCACTATGGCCGTGAACAAGGAAGACATGGCGTAAACCTCTCCTTCCACGGCGGAGAACCAGAATGTGTCTGAGAAGCAATATGCCAAGGCTCCCACGGCGCCGCTTCCGAAGATCGCGATGCTCTCGCCAAGGGAATACCCACCGTCAGGATCATTCTTCGGGACGATAAGCCTCTTGGCGAAGAACACTATCGTCAGGTAAAGGAAGAATATGGTCAGGGCTGAGCACAGGGCGCTCATGCTGTTCACCATGACGGCCGCCTTGGTGGGCCCGGTGAACATCGTGAATAACCTGGCTATCAGCTGGAAGACCGGGTTTCCCGGGGGGTGACCCACCTCAAGCTTGTATGAAGATGCGATAAACTCTCCGCAATCCCAGAACGAAGCTGTCGGCTCGATTGTCGAGAGGTATGTGAACGCGGAGATGAGGAAGACCACCACCGCGGTCATGAGATTCCATTGTCTGAATTTCTTGCTGTCCATAAATAATAAGGCATATTCCGGACAAAGATACAAAAGGAATACCTATCTTTGCAAAAATAGATTCAAGAAAATGAAGCCGGACAATGATTGGAAACAACGGCTCGGGGTTGTCTATTCGACCAATCCGGAGTTCGAATATGAGTCTTCCGCATCTGTGGAAGAGGAAACCCTGCCCCCGGGGAAGCAACGTCTTATCGTTTCCATCGACCGCAGGAACAGGGGCGGGAAGCAGGTGACCCTGGTCTCCGGATTCAAGGGAACAGGGGAGGATCTTGCCGCGCTGGGCAGGACCCTGAAGGTCAAATGCGGTGTGGGCGGAAGCGCCAAGGATGGTGAGATCACAATCCAGGGAGATTTCCGGGACAAGGTGACAAAGATTCTTTCGGAACTGGGCTACAACGCTAAAAGAGGCAATTGAGAAGATGGTTTCCGACTTTTTGGACAATCCTTTGTTTTGCGCCCTCGCGGTGTTCTTTACTCTTCTGGTCCTGCTGAACCTCAAGAGTTTGCTTAAGATCGCCCCGTCGCTTCTTGACTGCGTCGCGAGGTGGAAAGGAAACCTTGACCTTGAAGACAGCATACAGCTCAGCAGGAGCCGCAACTGGATCGCCGCTATCCTTTTTGTCCCGCTCTGCCTGGTGGCATATTCCCATCAGCTTTATACCCCGGACTTCCTTGAGGAGCTCTCTCCAATGACGCGGCTTCTCGCGGTCATTGGAGTTTTCCTCGTCTACCTTCTTTTGCGGACCTTCCTGAACTGGCAGCTGGAGATGCATAATTTCAAGACTCCCGCATTCACCGCCGCCAACAGGTCATTCTACAATTATTGTATCCTGCTGTTTTTTATCCTGCTGATAACGGGCGGGATAGCCTCCCTGCTGACCGCCGACCGGGAAGTCGTCAAGGCTATTCTTTTGTGGGAAACCGCATTGACCTACATTGTCTATATTTACAGGCGGGGACAGATTTTCGCATACGTTTGCAATCCTTTTTCGACATTTTTGTATCTTTGCAGCCTTGAATTGCTCCCGACCGCCGCGTTGGTCCTTTCCGCCAAGTTGTTCTGACGGCTCCGGGGGGATTGAAAAAAGCAAAAGGAATGGCAATCAAAAAGATATTGATCTCCCAGCGGGCTCCTATCAAGGATGCCCCTTACGCCGCGTTGAAGGAGACATATGGAGTTGACATCACCTTCCGTCAGTTCTTCCTTGTCGAGCCTTTGACATCCAGGGAATTCCGCGCTCAAAGAATAAACATCCTGGACTATACCGCGATAGTTTTCTCATCCCGTCACGCCATAGACGCTTTTTACGGCTTGTGCGATGAGCTCCGTGTCAAAGTCCCGGAGACAATGAAATATTTCTGCACCACCGAGGCTGTGGCGATGTATCTCCAGAAACACATCGTCTACCGCAAGCGCAAGATTTTCTTCGGGAATGGCACTCCCGAATCCATCGTGAGCCAGATAGGAACGAAGCACAAGGGGGAGAATTTCCTCATCACCCAGTCCGACTCCAATGGAAGCTCAGCCCTTGCCCGTTTGCTCGAGGCTGAAGGAATCGCCTACAAGACAGCGGTTTTCATCAAGAACGTGCCGCAGGATCTCAAGGACCTCGATTTGAAGGAATACGATATGGTCGTATTCTACAATCCTTCAGACGTGCAGTCCCTGTTCGAGAATTTCCCTGATTTCAAGCAGGGAGACATCAAATTCGTCTCTTTCGGCAAGTCCATCGTCAAGGCCATGGAAGAGGCCGGCCTCTCCATCGAGGTCAAGGCTCCCACTCCCGAAGCGCCTTCCGTGGCGAGGGCCATCGAGCTTTATCTTCAGGGACAGAAATAATCCGTCATGGACACATTACCGAAATCCGAGCGCCTCTGTGGCAGGTCCGCGGTTTCGGCTCTGATGTCAAAGGGCCGCTGGGGTCACTCGCGTGCCCTTAAGTTCTGTTATCTACGGAACGATCCCGCCGAAGGTGGCAACCGGATCATGGTGTCGGTACCCAAACGCTTTTTCAAGAGGGCGGTCAAAAGGAATCTTTTAAAGAGAAGGATGAGAGAAGCCTACAGGACCCAAAAGGCCCTGCTCCCTCCATGCGGGACGGATATTCTTTTCCTTTATAACTCGAAAGAAATCAAGGATTTCCAGACGATAAAAGAAGAAATCGCTTTTATTCTCAGCACTTTGGCGAATGAAAGACAGTTATAGCATACCGCATTGGCGGAAGGTCGTCAGGGATGTCCTGTCCGCCCCGTTCCTCGCTCTTATTTGGTTCTATCGCAAGTGCGTGGGACCTTATATTCCCAAGACTTGCCGCTTCGAGCCATCTTGTTCGACTTACGCGATAGAGGCGTTTCGCAAGTGGGGCCCATTCAAAGGCCTGTTCCTGACGGTGTGGCGCATCATCCGCTGCAACCCTTGGGGAGGCAGCGGCTATGACCCTGTGCCGTGAGGATTATCTTCTGAGACGGACGAATATAGACAAGGGAAGAATCTTCCCGAACTTGTCTTTGAGGGCCAGCTCGCCGGAGTCCAAGGGAGTGTCCGGTTTTAGATTAAGTGCCTGCCTGACAACGGTTTCCCCGAGGACCGCGGAAAATCCATTGGAATAAAGGTTCAGAACCATGAAACTGTTCTGGGGGGCGAGGATCTGCCCGACGGAACGCATCATATCGAAAAGACACTCGTCGAGTTTCCACTTCTCCCCATCCGGGCCATGACCGTATGCGGGAGGGTCCAGGATTATACCATTGTAGACATTGCCCCTTCGAGCTTCCCTTTTCGCGAATTTCATGGCGTCCTCGACGACCCAGCGGATGCCGTCCAGACCGCTTCGGTCCTGGTTCTCATGGGCCCAGGTCACGACTTGGCGCACGGAGTCGAGATGAGTGACATCGGCTCCTGCCGCCTGAGCCGCGAGCGAGGCCGCTCCGGTGTAGGCGAAAAGGTTCAGAACCCGGGGTTTCTGCTCCATGGAAGCGGCGATCTGCGAGGTGTTTCTGAAAATATATTCCCAATTAGCCGCCTGCTCCGGGAACACCCCCACATGCTTGAACGACGTCAGCCCCAGCCGCAGGTTAAAGCTCGCATCACCGGTGGCCGGGAAGTCATCTGGCGAGCATTTACCCGGATAGGGCGCGGAGCGCAGCGAGCCAGAGGACTTCCCGCCACCGCCTAGAAAGTAGCGGATCCACCACTGGTCGGGCATCGCCTTCAGACGGTCCCAAGTGCCGCTGTCCTCCTTGCCGGCCTTCCCGAAACCAGCCCCAGGAGTGAACCTCGTGTGAGTCAACCGGTCCCACTCCTGATCAGTCATATTCTTGTCCCACAATGCCTTCGGCTCCGGCCGCGCGAGGACATAGCCGCCGAATCTCTCGAGTTTCATACCCCTTCCGGAGTCAAGAAGCTCGTAGTCTTTCCAATGTTCTGAAGGAAACTCTGTCGCCATGATGCTGCAAAGATAAAAAAATAGTATCTTTGCCCCGGAAAAAAATGACAATAAATATCAAACACTATGCAGCAGCACATTGACTCTTACGATTTCAAAGGCAAGAAGGCCATTGTCAGGGTGGATTTCAACGTTCCGCTTGACGAGAACTTCAAGATCACAGACGACACCCGTATCCGCGCCGCCCTTCCCACATTGAAGAAGGTCCTTGCCGAGGGTGGTTCCCTCATCCTCATGTCCCACCTCGGACGCCCGAAGGGAGTTGACCCCAAATTCTCCCTGAAGCATATTGTCGGCCATGTTTCCGAGAAACTTGGAGTTCCGGTTCAGTTTGCCGAGGATTGCCAGAAAGCTGACGCCCAGGCCGCCGCTCTCAAGCCCGGTGAGGTGTTGATGCTCGAGAACCTGCGCTTCTACGCTGAAGAGGAAGGAAAACCCAGAGGACTCGCCGAGGACGCTACTGACGAGGAGAAGGCTGCCGCCAAGAAGGCCGTCAAAGAGAGCCAGAAGGCATTTGTCGCAAAACTTGCCTCTTATGCGGACTGCTACATCAACGACGCTTTCGGAACAGCCCACAGGGCCCACGCCTCAACCGCTCTGATCGCTTCCTATTTCCCGAACGACAAGATGTTCGGCTACCTGATGGAGAAAGAGGTCAAGGCTATTGACAACGTCCTGAAGAACGCCCAGCGTCCTTTCACCGCCATCATCGGAGGCTCCAAGGTCTCTTCCAAGCTGGCTGTCCTTGAGAACCTTCTCGGTAAGGTTGACAACCTGATTATCTGTGGTGGAATGGGATATACCTTCATCAAGGCCGAGGGTGGAAGCATCGGCAACTCCCTCCACGAGGATGATCTCATCCCTCAGGCCAAGGAGATCATGGCCAAGGCCCAGGAGCTCGGAGTCAATGTCTCCCTCTCCGTCCAGACCCGCATCACCCAGGAGTTCAGCAATGACGCTCCTTTCCAGGAGGTCCCTTCGCACAAGATTCCTGACGGTTGGGAGGGTATGGACTGCGGTACCGCCTCGATAGAGAATTGGGCAAGGATAATCCTCGCTTCCAAGACCATCCTTTGGAACGGTCCTGCCGGCGTGTTCGAGATGCCTTCCTTCGCTGTGGGTACCGAGAAGATCGCCGAGCTCGTCGCCGAGGCGACCGCTCATGGAGCATATTCCCTCGTCGGTGGTGGCGATTCTGTCGCCGCTGTGACCAAGATGGGCTTCGCCGACAAGGTCAGCTATGTCAGCACCGGCGGTGGCGCCATGTTGGAAGCTATTGAAGGTAAGACTCTTCCCGGAATAGCCGCTATCCAGGAGTAATATTCCGAAAGCCATGGATCCGCTGGTAGTGCACTGGAACATGAATCCGGAGATATTCCGGATCGGAGGCTTCGCCGTCAGATGGTACGGACTCCTCTTTGTCTCGGGTTTCATCCTGGGCTACTGGATGTTCACGAAGTTCTTCGAGCGGGAGAAGGTGGACAAGAACCTGCTTGACCCGCTTCTCTACACCCTGCTGCTGGGAACCCTCGTTGGAGCCCGGCTCGGTCACTGCCTGTTCTACGGATTCGACTATTATTTCACCTCTTGGAAGGGTTTCCGTGAGATATTCAAAGTCTGGGAAGGCGGACTCGCCAGCCACGGAGGCACGATCATGCTGATCCTCTGCATGTGGTGGTTCGCCAGGAAATACGGGAAGAAGAACCATTTCGACTTCCTCTGGATCCTGGATCACCTCTGCATCGCGGTGGCTTTCGCCGGGGCTTTCATAAGGCTTGGAAACCTTTGCAACTCAGAGATCTACGGTGACGTTACGAATCTCCCCTGGGGCTTTATATTCGAGCGCAGGGGAGAGACGGAGCCGAAGCATCCGACCCAGATCTACGAGGCCCTGAGCTACCTTATCCTTGGGCTTTGTCTGGTTTGGCTCTATGTCAAGAAACTTGACAAGATGTACCGGGGAACCTTCATTGGACTGTTCTTCATCGGATGCTTCGGGATGCGTTTCCTCATCGAGTTCATCAAGGAGCCGCAGGAGGCCTTCGAGGAGAACATGGTCATCAACATGGGCCAGACCCTCAGTATCCCGTTCATCATTCTGGGAATATGCCTGCTGGTGTACGCTTTCAAGAAAAAGATTCCCGCCCGGGCTGTCATTCCTGACAACCGGCCGAAGAAAGCCGAGCCTACCCATTACGCCAAGAGCTTGAACAACAATTAGATGATCAAAGCCATATTCTTCGACATTGACGGCACCTTGGTGAGTTTCAAGAGCCACAGGATGTCCGATCGTTTGAAGGACTGCTTGAATGAGCTTCGCGCCCGCGGCGTGAAGCTTTTCATTTCAAGCGGCCGTCACGTGCTGGTCATGAATAACCTGGAAGACTATCCTTTCGACGGTTACATCGCGATGAACGGGGCATTGACTATCCTTGACGGGAAGACTATCGACAGCCGTCCGCTTCCGAAAGAGATCTCGTTCCAGGTCGCCAGGATCGCGACGGAGGTCGGTGTCCCATGCTGGTCTTTCGCCGACTCGATCGTCGGGATCAACTTCGAGAACGGGAAATCAGAAGAGGTTTCCCGGCAGCTGAATTTCTTCCCGGAGAACTATCTGGATCTTGATGAAGTCGCTCATAGTCACGAGGTTTACCAGTACACGATCTACATGTCGCTCGAGGAGGAGGCCCGGTATCTGCATCCTGTTCTTTCCGGGGTTGATTACCAGCGTTGGCATCCGTACTTCACCGACATAGTCCCTGGGGGATTGTCCAAGTCCTATGGGGCGTCTCTTATCCTGGACCGTCTCGGCCTGACTCCAGCGGAGTGCATGGCTTTCGGGGACGGCGGGAATGATATTCCTATCATCGAATATGCCGGGATAGGTGTCGCGATGGGAAACGCCACGCCTGACGTCAAGGCCGCCGCCGACTTCGTCACCGGTTCCGTCGACGAAGACGGAGTCATCTCCGCCCTCCGCCACTTCGGCGTTATCTGATCCGCTTCAATGTTATCTGATCGGCTTCAATGTTATCTGATCGGCAAACCCTGTCATTCTGAGCTTCAGCGAAGAATCTACTGTCCCTATCGTCCCTAAAACCCGGACGCAAAGAACAAATACAACCGATACTGATCCCTACGTCCCTCCGGCCGGGACGAGGGGAGCACGTTTTTCTTACGGAGGTAATAGCCAGTCAGCCCAGACCTGAGCATAGCAAACTACGCCTTTTAAAAGTGATATTATTTCTGGCCTTCAATTACTTTAAACATTGTCATCAACATATCTTGTCGTTTTTCTGCCACACTCATATCCGTAGTTCCGCCTAAGTATCTAATTCTAACGTCAGTTATTTTGTGAGACGACAGTATTTCGACATCAGAATCAGATAGCATCAAAGTAGTGTTAAAGAAATGCGTATCCCCGCCCAGAGGATCTCTTTCAGCACCTATCCCGGTATATGATGAATTCAAAACTACGGACTCTCCATTGTCTAGTAAAAATGTTATACCGCTTCCATCTACATATTTTTCTACTTCGGCAAGACCTATGTTCACAGGTATGCTATAAAGATTATTCACTTTCCGTAAGCAAAGATATAATGTGTTGTGTTTCGTGCCCAAATCCGTGTTGTGGAAACATAGTTGACAGGTTTTTGTTTCGATTATACGATTACCATTGAATTTATCAGTCTCATTTTTTGCAATTTGGATATTGGCTTTAGTAAAAGAAGCACAGCCACATATGCTAAGGAGCAGTGGCAGGATGATAAGTAAAAGTTTTGTCTTCATAATGATACTTATTTAAAACAACAAAAAAAGCGTGCACTGCCTTGCACGCCATCAGGGCTGCGACACCCCACCGTTAATGCTAAGCAGTACACGCTGTGTACGCCTGCACCTTATAACGGTATATGCCTTAAAAATCAAGTGTCGCAGTTCGATGGCTAAGGCACTATGTCTAGCAAAAGTAAGCAAAAACAATATAACTTCAAAGAGAAAAAGGAGCTGATGAATCAGCTAGACATATCTTTTGAGACAGATTGTCTCGTCATGTTAATCTTAATTCTGGCAAGGTCGAATTATAAGGCGGGGACCTTGCCTGGGTAATGTGGGTTAAGGGTGCCTGGGAGCAAGGATCAGCTGGCAAGGTCTGGGCTATAATTTTCGACCTTGCCCGGGAGGGGGTGCTTGACTGGGGAGCACTAAAACGATAAACCGGAAAATATTGAAGATTTTCAATGTTTTCCGGGATTTTTAGTATAACATTTGTAGTGTGTTGTGGGTTTTGTTTATAGAATCGAATTAAAATTTTAATATGACAACTAAAAGACTGATTGTCTCGGCTGTGCTGATGGGAATATTCACCATAGCTTCGGGGCAGTACAAGACGGGCGAGGCTCCGCAACCCCAGGCGGACACATCTAAGGTTGTGATAACTCTTGATGACGCCCTTAAGATCGCCCTCAGCGAGAACGTGGCTGTCAAAGTGGCAGACAAGGAAATCGAGAGAAGCGAGTACGCCAAGAAAGGGACATATTCATCCTTGTTCCCGCAAGTGACAGGCTCTGGATCCTACCAGAGGACCATCAAGAAACAGATAATGTACATGGACTCCGACAGTGGTGGAAAAGACGGTGAGGAAGGTGGCGGAGGCTTTGGGATGCTCTCTTCCCTGGCTCCTTACTTCGTCAGGATCAACGAGTTGTCCGCAATGCAGGGCATGCCTCTCATTATCCCTGGCGAATCTGACAGCTCCAGTTCCAACAGCGGTTTCGCCGTCGGTCGTTGGAACACCTACAACGCCGGAGTCTCAGCCGCTCTTCCCCTGGTGAACGCCCAGCTCTGGGAGAGCCTCAAGATCTCAGGCCAGGCCGTTGACCTTGCCGTCGAGAAAGCCCGTTCCTCCAGACTGGACATGGTCACCCAGGTCAAACAGGCCTATTACGCCGTCCTTCTGGCGAAGGAGGCGTTCAATGTCTATAAGGAAGTGTACGAGAATGCCGTTGAGAACTTCGTCCAGACAGAGAAGCGCTACAACGCCGAGAAAGCCTCCGAGCTTGAATACACGAGGGCCAAATCAGTTGTCGCCGGGGCTATCCCCAATGTCTATAATGCGGAGAGCTCGGTCATGCTGGCCCTTTGGCAGCTCAAAGCGGTGATGGGAGTGGATTTGGACAGGAATATAGATGTCGCCGGCTCGCTGGAAGACTATTCCACCCAGATGTTCCGTGACATTCACGATAACTCCGAGCCGTCTCTGGACTACAACACCAACCTCCGCCAGCTCGAGATGCAAGCCGACCAGCTCGCCTCCACGATCAAGATGTACAAGGCGGCTTACCTGCCGACCCTTTCCGCGGCTTTCTCCTATAGCATGATCGCGATGACCAATGACTTCAAATTCAGCGAGTACAAATGGTCTCCGTATTCATACGTCGGACTGAGCCTCAACATTCCGATATTCACAGGGTTCAAGCGCCACTACGACGTGAAGCAGGCCAAGGTCCAGGCTGTCGAGCTCGACCTTCAGAGAATAGAGACAGAGAGGCAGCTCCGGATCGCCATCCGCCAGTATCTCAACACGATGGAGACCAGCATGAACAGCTACAACGCCGCTGCCGAGGCGGTCGGGCTGGCCAGGAAGGCTTACGATATTGCCGCGAAGTCATACAAGATCGGCAAGGGAACCATCACTGAGATGAACGACGCCCAGCTGACTCTCACGCAGGCGAGCCTCCAGCAGAGCCAGGCCATCTATAATTTCATCGTGGCGAAGTCCAATCTGGAGAAGACTATCGGAGGGGACTTTATTGATGAGAGCGGGGAGGTTGATTTGGAGAATATGTAGATTCTTCGCTTCGCTCAGAATGACAGTAATGCAATAAGAAGTAATGCATAAGAAATATAGAAAAGATATGAATAAGACATTCAGGACATTGTTTATGCTGGTCGCGGCCGCCGGTCTGGTCGCCTGCGGAGGCAAGAAAACAGCGGAGACGGCTCCCGCCATGACGGAGGAAGACAGAGCCATACTCGTCTCCACAACTGAGGCTATCACTATGGAAGTTCCTCAGACAGAAGTGTATTCCTCAACAGTTGAGGCTTATGCCATCAACAATATCGCCCCTCAGACCCCTGGACGTATCCAGTCGATCAGGGTGGATGTCGGATCGTTCGTTGGTAAGGGCCAGATCCTCGCCACCATGGACGCCGCCCAGCTGGACCAGACAAGACTCAAGCTCGTCAATGACTCGACCGAGCTTGCCCGTCTGCGGAGCCTTTATGAGGAAGGCGGAGTGTCAAAGTCTGACTTCGACGCGGTGGAAATGGCCTACAACGTCAGTCGCCGCTCCTATAACAACCTTGCGGAGAACACCTATCTCCGTTCCCCGATAAGCGGAGTCGTCACGGCCCGTAACTACGACTGCGGAGATCTCTACGCTGGTCAGCCGATTTTCGTCGTCCAGCAGATTACCCCTGTGAAACTGAAGGTCGGAGTCTCCGAGTCCGATTACACGAAGGTCAAGATCGGAAACCAGGTCGAGATCACGGTCGATGCCCTCCCCGGGCAGACTTTCACCGGAAAGATCAATAAGATATATCCCACGATGGATGCCACTACCCACACCTTCATCACCGAGATATTGGTGCGGAATTCCGACAGGGTCCTGCGCCCCGGGATGTTCGCCAGGGTAAAGGTTGAGTTCGGAGTGAACAACAGCATTGTCGTTCCCGAGGAGTCCGTTGTCAAGATGCAGGGCACCGGCCAGAGGTGCGTCTATGTCCTCAAGCCGGATAACACGGTAGAGAGTTTCATCGTCAAGCTCGGCCGTCATATTGATGGCAAGTATGAGATTCTCGAGGGCCTGTCCGAGGGCGATGTGGTGACCGTCAAGGGTAGCACCAGCCTCAAGGATGGGGCGAAGGTTGAGGTTTCCAACAAATAATCCTCAAGGCCTATGAGTGTCATAAGATCAGCAGTGAACAAACCGGTCACGACAGCCTTGATCTTCCTGGCTTTCGCGATATTCGGAATCTTTTCACTGACAAAGACTTCGGTGGCTCTTTTCCCGGATTTTGACGCCAACGTCGTGTTGGTGATGTCATCCTATCCCGGGGCGAGCGCCTCCGATGTGGAGAACAACCTTACGAAGCTGCTTGAGAACACTCTCAACAGTGTCGCGAACCTTAAGAACCTGACTTCCCGTTCCCGCGAGAACGTCTCCATCGTTATGCTGGAGTTCAAATACGGAACGGACATAGATGAGGCGAGCAACGACATCCGTGACAAACTGGACCTGGTCAACTCATCGCTCCCTGATGGGGCTTCCGTGCCGGTTCTCTTCAAGTTCGGTATGGACGACATGCCTGTCCTTATCCTGTCCGCCACGGCAGACAAGAGCATGAATGGCCTTGACAGGATCCTGGACGACAGAGTAGTGACCCCGCTGGGACGAGTCACCGGAGTCGGTACCGTCTCGGTGGCTGGAGCTCCCTCCAGGGAGATCCACGTGTATTGCGATCCCAACAAGCTGGCCGCCTATGGCCTGAGTGTCGCGGGAATATCCCAGATCATCGCCGCGGAGAACCGGAATGTCCCTTCCGGAAGTATCGACATCGGTTCCGAGTCTTTCTCCCTTAGGGTGCAGAAGGAGTTCAAGGACCCTTCCGAGCTGCTTGACATCGTGGTCAGCACAAGGAATGGACAGGTAGTCTACCTGAAGGATGTGGCGAGGGTTGAGGACGGACTTGAGGAAAAATCCCAGGAGTCGTACACCAATGGCAGCCAGTCCGCCATGATCGCTATCCAGAAGCAGTCAGGGGCCAATACGGTCAATGTCGTTAGGGCGGCGAAGCAGAGAATCGCCGAGATCGCTCCGACCCTTCCTTCCGACATCAAGATCACGGAAGTCGTCGACAACTCTTCCGAGATCCTGAACACGATCAACTCCCTCGAGGAGACCATCATCATTACCCTTCTGGTGGTTATGCTGGTGGTGTTCATATTCCTTGGAAGGTGGAGGGCCACGTTCATCATCGTACTATCGATCCCGATCGCCCTGCTGGGCTCACTGGTCTATCTTTTCGCTACAGGGAACACGCTGAATATCATCTCGATGTCGGCCTTGTCCATCGCTATCGGTATGGTTGTGGACGATGCCATCGTGGTGTTGGAGAACATATCGACGCATCTCGAAAGAGGGGAGAAGCCCAAAGAGGCCGCTGTTCACGCCACCTCCGAGGTGGGTATCTCCGTTATCGCCTCCACCTTGACGATGCTCTGCGTCTTCCTGCCCTTGACCATGGTCTCCGGTATGGCCGGAATCATGTTCAAGCAGCTCGGTTGGATCGTCTCGATCATCATGATCATATCCACGACCGCGGCCCTTACCCTTGTCCCGATGCTTTGCTCGAGGATGCTGAAGGCCGGACCCAAGAATGGAAAGCTCCACAGGATGATCTTCGATCCTATCGAGAACGGTCTTGACAAACTCTCCACTTGGTACTCCAAGATCATCGCGTGGGCTGTCACCCACCGTAAGACAGTCATCTTCGGAGCTTTCGCCATCTTCGTGGGCGTTCTGGCCCTGCTGGCTCCCGGCCTCAAGACCGAGTTTTTCCCGACGATGGACGGTGGCCGCCTTTCTGTCTCGATTGAGCTGCCCGTCGGCACGGAGCAGAGCGTGACCGGAGCTTTCGCCAAGCAGATCGCCGACCGTCTCGAAGAGGAAATTCCTGAGATTGAGGTCCTTCAGTACCGTTATGGCCAGGCCAGCTCGGACAACGTCATCGGAAGCATGCAGAACAATGGTTCTTACGTCATCTCGATGAACGTCAATGTCGGCTCCATGGAGAACCGTAAGCGCTCATCCTCGGAGATCGCTGACATCATCCGCAAGGATCTCCGTGAGTATCCGGAGGTCAAGAAGGCCACTGTCACCGAGGGAATGGGTGGAGTTGGAGGCGCCGCCTCGCTCCGTCTCGAGATCTATGGTTATGACTTCGATGAGACCGACAGGATCGCCAAGGAGGTACAGTCGAAGATGCTCGCTGATCCGGCATTTACCCAGGTGATCCTCAGCCGTGATGACTACACTCCTGAGTATCAGGTTGATTTTGACCGTGAAAAGCTCGCCCTGAACGGACTGAATTCCACGACGGCCGCCGCAGCTTTCAGCGCCGCGATGAGCGGATCGGTCAACTCTTTCTACCGTGAGGACGGAGACGAGTACAACATCCGGGTGATCTACGACAAGCGCTTCCGCACGAGTGTTGAGGACATTGAGAATATATTGATTTACACACCTATGGGTGGTGCTGTAAGGATCAAGGACCTCGGAACTGTCGTGGAGTCGAAGGTGCCCCCGACAATCGAGAGGAAGAACCGTGAGAGGTACATCTCCATCACCGGAATCGTCTCACGTGGATATGCTTTGAGCGATGGTGTGGGAGCCACCAACAGGATCCTCGCCGAGACTGACATCCCGAACAACATCTCCACTGAGATCACGGGGGATTTCGAGGACCAGCAGAGCATGTTCCGGGATCTTGTCATCCTGATGATCCTCATCATCATCTTGGTCTATATGGTTATGGCCTCCCAGTTCGAGTCCTTCATGAGCCCGCTTGTGATCATGTTCTCGGTCCCGTTCGCCTTTATCGGTGTGATCATGGGCCTGATGGTCACCGGAACGGCTCTCGGAGTCATGGCGATGATCGGTATCATCATCCTGCTTGGTATAGTCGTTAAGAACGGTATTGTGCTCATCGACTACACGATACTGATGCGAGAGAGGGGAATGAACGTGATCGACGCCTCTGTCACCGCGGCCAGGAGTCGTCTGAGACCTATTCTCATGACTACCCTCACCACAGTCCTCGGTATGCTGCCGATGGCTTTGGGCAGAGGGGAAGGTTCAGAGATGTGGCGTGGCCTTGGTATGACCGTGTGCTGGGGATTGTCATTCTCTACTCTGATCACCCTTGTGCTGATACCGGCCGTGTACTGCGTGTTCGCCGCCAGGCAGGAAAAGCGCAAAGCTCGCAAACAGCAGGAAAAGCTTCAGGCTGCCAAGTCTTGAAATAATTAATATTCAAAAAGATGAAAGCGATATTCATAGCATATAACCAGGCTTACGGCGATGAGATCGTCGAGTTGCTTGACGAGTACGGTCAGAGGGGCTTCACGCAGTGGATTGACATCCAGGGACGGGGAGGCGACAAAGGTGAGCCGCATTACGGCAACCACGCGTGGCCTACTCAGAATTATGCCATCCTGACGTTTGTTCCCGAGGACTCTAAGGCCGAGGACCTGCTCAAGGCTCTCGCGAAGAAAGATGAGGCCTTCCCTGATCTTGGCTTGAGGGCCTTCTGCTGGACAGTTGACAAGATGGTCTAGGGATTTTGACGGAATCGATGATTTTGTTAAATTTGTATGTTTGAACTATAAATCAAAAGAGATATGGAAATCACTGCCACTAATGAGAATTTCGCGGAGATCATTTCCGCCAATAACCTTGTCCTGGTAGACTTCTGGGCCACTTGGTGCGGTCCTTGCCGCATGCTTGGCCCCACAGTGGAGACTGTCGCCGGGGAATATGAGGGCAAAGTCGCCGTCGTGAAGTGCAATGTTGATGACTGCGAGGACATCGCCGTCCAGTACGGGATCAGGAATATTCCCACCTTGCTCTTCTTCAAGGGCGGGCAGCAGGTCGACAAACTTGTCGGTAATGTTCCGAAGGCCGAGATCACTGCCAAGCTGGATGCTCTCCTTTAATTTGATTATTCCTTAAAAACTGTCGGATATGAAAAAGATAGCTGTTATTGTCGCTGCTTTGGCCATTGCCGTAAGCGCCGGCGCCCAGGGTTTTGATGACACCAGGTTGGGTATCACCGGTGGTGTTACCTCTTCTTCTTCCAAGATCAAGGAAGTGAGCACTAAGAACATCGCCATGTACCATGCTGGTCTTGCCCTTGAGATTCCCTTGGGTGGCGGTTTGGCCGTTCAGCCGGAAGTCCTCTACCAGGTGAAGGGCCTTTCCCTTGACAAGTGGGGTGATTCCACGGGTGGCGAGATCGGCAAGTCTTTCCAGACCAAGGTCGGTTTCATCGAGGTCCCTGTCCAGATCCAATGGGGTCCTGATCTTGTGGCTTTCCGTCCCTACGGTTTCATCGAGCCTTTTGTGGGTTACCAGATCACCTCCAATGGTAAAGGTGAGGCCGCTACTCTCAATGAGCATCTCCAGAAGATGGAGTATGGTTTGAGCCTCGGTGCCGGACTGGAAATCCTCAACCTGCAGGTTTCCGCCAAGTATTTCTGGAATTTCGGCCCTGTCTACCAGAGTGACATCGCCAAGACCGGATCCACTATCGGCGGCCTCATGGACGGCAACAACTTCAACGGATTCGCGGTTTCTGTAGCTTTCTTCTTCTAATGGATAATCTATTGGCAAGGGAGCGAAAGGTGGTTTTCTTCTGCTCCGCGAGCCGCGATATCGACCCGAAATTCAATCAAGCCGCGAGGGAAGCCGCCCGCGCGGCTTGCTCGCTTGGATACACCATTGTCTCCGGAGGCACCGTGAAGGGTACCATGGGCGTGCTGGCTGATGAGGTCGTCCGATGCGGCGGCAAGCATATCGGGATTATACCCCGTTTTATGAGCGGAGTGGTCCATCCGGGACTTACACAAACGGTGTGGACCTCGACGATGGCGGAGCGTAAGGAACTTATGAGGGAAGGCACTTGTGCTGCCGTGGCATTGCCAGGGGGAATCGGCACCCTGGACGAGCTTATCGAGACTTTGACTCTCGCGAAGCTGGACCTTTATGTCGGAAAGATTCTCGCCCTGGACATTGATGGTTTTTACGAGCCTCTTGAGGCCCTCTTGGACCACTATGTCTCCACCGGGATGCTGGATCAGAGGTCCCGGGACATGATCTCTTTCCCGAAGACCGTGGAGGAACTTGCCGGAGCGCTTGAATAATAGATTATGCTTGAAAGTATAAAGACACTTCTCGGCCAGGACTGGGTCCGCGCGATGGAGATGATCCGCATGTCCCTCAAAAGCGACATCCGCCTGCTGGACTCGACAAATGAGGCGATCCTCTCCAGCGGGGGAAAGCAGCTGAGGCCGATGATCTCTTTGCTCGTTTCCAGGGCCTTGCTGCCATGCGGAAAGGCGGGAGGGCAAGGTGGTCTTCTCCCCGAGGACAGTGTACGTTTCGCCGCCGCCGCCGAGCTGCTCCACAATGCGACCCTCCTCCATGACGACGTGGCGGACAGCAGCCCTGAGAGAAGAGGCGCGCCCACCGTCATGTCGCTTCTTGGCGGTCCCGCTTCAGTCCTTATCGGGGATTACTGGCTCGTCAGGGCAATGGAGAACATCCTGTCGTCCAGCTCTTATGGGAATATAGTGATAAGGATATTCGCCAAAACCCTCAGCGACCTTGCCGAGGGAGAGATGCTCCAGCTCCAGAAAGCCGAGAGCGGGGACACCACCGAAGAGGATTATTCTCGCATCATCTACAGCAAGACGGCATCTCTTTTCGAGGCGACAGGAGTCTCGGCGGCGATCTCCGTAGGTGCCCCGGATGAGATGGTTGAGGCTGTCAGGGAGTACTGCGTCAGCCTCGGGATGGCTTTCCAGATAAGGGATGACATGTTTGACTACTCCGAAGGATTGGAGATAGGCAAGCCGATCGGAGCGGATCTGGACGAGAGGAAGATCACATTACCCCTTCTCGGGGCATTGAAGTCAGCGGGAAAGGAAGAAGAGGCCAGGATCAGGGAAATGATTGTCGGGATCCCTTCCAATCCGGAATACAAGTCGGAGGTGAGGGATTTCGTGATGAGCCGAGGCGGGCTATCTTATGCGGAAGCCAGGCTCCTTGATTATTCCGAAAAGTCGACTTCCGCATTGGGAATATTTCCAGAATCGGCGGAAAAAGATTATCTTGTAAAAATCGCGCGGTTCACGGCGACAAGGAACAAATGACATTCGGTGACATCATAGGGAACAAGGATGCTGTGGCGGCTCTCCAGGGGATGATCCGGGAGGGCAGGGTGCCTCATGCCATGATGCTCTATGAGAATGATGGCTGTGGGGCCATGGCCTTCGCCTTGGCATTCCTCGGGGAATTGTTCTCCAGTGAGAGGAAAGTCTCTGGTCTGATCCATCCCGATGTCCATTACGTCTACCCGGTTGCCGCCGGTTCCAAGGTCAAGGAGAAAGTCGACAAGCTCCGGGCGGAACTTTTCCTCGGCTATTGGCGGGACTTGATGAAAACCAATCCTTATGCCCTTGAGTCTGAGGTAAATGACGCTTTCGGAATAGAAGGTAAGCAAACTGTAATCAACAACGCCGAAGCCAAGGAGATCCTTGAGACAGTCTATCTCACTCCGGTTGAGGGAGGCTGGAAGGCGGTGGTGGTTTACCTGCCCGAGAAGATGAATGTCACGGCTGCCAACCGTCTTTTGAAGGCTGTTGAGGAGCCTCCGGAGAAAACCGTTTTCCTGATGATCACGCATGCCCCTGAAAAGGTCCTGCAGACTATTTCATCGCGGTGCCAGGCATTGAGGATCCTTCCCAACTCGAGGGAGGAGATCGCCGAGGCCCTTCAAGGCAAGTTCGGGATAGATCCCGGAGAGGCCGCCGCCGCGGCTCAGGTCGCTGGAGGGAGCGTGGGTGTCGCTTTGCGTTATCTTTCCGATAAAGAAGACTACGAGGGACAGATGGAGATTTTCTCCGGTTTGATGGAAGCCATTGGCTCAAAGGATCTTAATGCCGCATTGTCGTACGGCGGGTCCTTGGCGGATCTCGGATCGCGGGAGAAACAGAAAGGTTTTTGTATCTTTGCCGCGGAGAACCTCAGAAAGATTTTCCTTATCCAGCAGAACATGACCGGAATAGCGGGAATGGCTCCGTCGGAGAAGGGAATACTCGAGGGGATTGCTTCCAAATGCAAGAAAAGCTTCCCTCGTCAGGCGCTTTCCTGCCTTGACAGGGCAAGGATGCTGATCGACCGGAACGTCTCGCAGAAGATTGTCTTCTGCGACCTGGTCGGAAGGTTGTATTTATTATTTTGACGACCGAGATGGAGAATATAGACAACGAGACCATAAAATTCGACTGCAGCCGAGGTTGCACAGTTTCCCGCGACCAGGAGACCGGGGAATACGAGTGCGACTACCGTCAGGGCTGTTGCAAGCTCGAGGCTTATAACTGGCTCAAGGGTGTGAACCAGGAGCAGTACAAGGATCTTTTCGAAGTCCGTTTCAAGAATACCCGTAAAGGAATATATGTCAATGCTTCCGGTCAGGGGATAAAGACCGGGGACCTCGTGATTGTCGAGGCCGCCAATGGTCATGATCTCGGAATAGTGACACTTGAAGGTCCGATTGTCGGCCGCCAGATGAAGTGCAAAGGGGTTGACCCTGAGACTACTCCCTTGAGGAAGATTTATCGGAGGGCAAAGCCTTTCGACATCACCAAATGGCAGGAGGCTATCGCCCGTGAGCAGGACACCATGATCCAGGCCAGGAGGATCGCCGCGGAGCTCGGGCTGGACATGAAGATCGGGGACGTGGAGTTCCAGGGCGACGGTACGAAAGCCATCTTTTATTATATCGCGGACGGCCGGGTGGATTTCCGCCAGCTTATCAAGGTCTACGCCGAGGAGTTCCGCATCAGGATAGAGATGAAGCAGATCGGGGCCCGTCAGGAGGCTGGTCTTATCGGTGGGCTCGGAGTGTGCGGCAGGGAGCTTTGCTGCGCCAACTACATCACCAACTTCCAGTCCATCTCGACTTCAGCCGCAAGGGTGCAGGACTTGTCGTTGAATCCCCAGAAGCTCGCCGGCCAATTTGGCAAGCTCAAGTGCTGCCTCAATTATGAGGTCTCCAATTACATGGATGCCCAGTCGAGGATCCCGAAGGTCACGGAACCTCTTGAGTTTGAGGACGGACTCGCTTATCTTGTCAAGACTGACATACTTCAGGAGACTATGTATTTCTCTTACGAGAAGGGGTCCCTGTCGAATATGTATCCGCTGCCAGCCAGCGAGGTGCGCCAGATTATCATGATGAACCGCAATGGCGAGAAGCCCGGATCGCTCAAATCTGATCCGGAGCCGGTCGGTCCCCAGTTCATCTCGGCTGTCGGTGATGACAGTATAACACGTTTCGACAAGCCGAAGAAGGGCAAGGGCCGCGGCCGTGGCAATAAGGGACGTGACAACAAGAACAAGGGACGTCGTCCCAAGAAGGAGCAATCCTGACAGAGCCATGAAGGGGCGGTTGTCGCTTTGCGTCCTGATCTTGGCCGCGGTCTGCTGTTCGAGACCGCCAACCAGGGAGTATTTTGTCCTCTCTGAATCGGCTGAATATGGCGATACATATTCATTCATTCTCGACCTCTCGGACTCTTCCGCAACCTACGGAATAGACTTTTTCACCAGGCTTGAAAGGGAAGCTTTCGGGTCTTTCCCCTCAGAGGATATTATGCTGGATCTCAGATGGTTCTCTCCATCTGACTCAATACTTGTCGACACGGCGTTCGTGAAAATTTCGGATGTCCTCGGCACCGGTTATTACTCAAAAGACTTAAGAACTCCCTATAAGCAATCCCTGGATCTTCCTCAGGTGGGCGAGTGGCGGCTCAAAGCGAAGGTCGTCAATGGATCCGAAGAGATCAGGGGCTTGGGTTTGATATTGAAAGAAACTGATGGGACACGATAAACTCAGAAAATTCGCCGAGAACGAGACTTTCTCCTGCCTCCTACAGCCGGATGCGTCGGCGGTACTGGACAAGAGCGGGGATCCTTCGCTCGGATTAAGGCTTCATGACCATCCGATAAAGGGTCACTGGAATTCTTCTATGTTCCGGAAGGACCAGCCGATAGTCCTGGAGCTTGGCTGTGGGAAGGGAGAGTACACGATCGACTTGTCGAAGCGGGTTCCGGACCGCAACTACATCGGGGTTGACATCAAGGGTGCGAGACTCTGGCGGGGAGCCAAGACGGCGACTGAGGAGGGACTCCAGAATGTCGCGTTCCTTCGTACGAGGATCGAGTTCATCGAGGCTTTCTTTGGTCCGGGGGAGGTCAGTGAGATTTGGTTGACGTTCTCTGATCCCCAGCTTAAGAGCGAGAACAGCCGTCTGACGAGTCCGCTTTTCCTGGAACGCTACCGGAAGTTCCTTAAGCCAGGAGGAATCATCCACCTCAAGACCGACAGCCGTTTCCTCCACGAATATTCCAAGGCAGTGGCCCTCGAGAATGGCCTCACCATCCTTGATTCAACGGTTGATCTTTACGGCGATATACCGGCGGCCGGGAGGTCATCAGCTTTGTACGAGGTGCAGACGTTCTACGAGAAGATGTTCTTGTCGCAGGGGTACAAGATTACATATCTGGAGTTCACTATCGATCATGAGGGCCCCTACGCGCATCCTTCGGACTTTGACGCTGACTACTGGCGCTCCATCGACGGCCCCAGAAGATTCGTTCACTCTCCGACTTCTTCCCAGAGGTAGAGGCGGTCGCCCCTGCGAAGCTTGCGGTCACCTTTCCAGTCCTCAGGGAACGCCACGGGAATAGAGCACAGGTCTCCTTTCCGTGCCTCCTGGACCGGCATCAGATCAACCCTGATCTCTTCAACATTCCCCTCATAAACCCCTGTGGTGGCCCCGATAGCGATGAAATCATCGCCCACCTTGACCGATCCAGACTCGACCAGGACTTCCGCCACACCGATCCTGTCGTACCAGTTGGTGACTTTCCCGAAATAAGTCTTCCGCCGGGTAGCGTGGCTGCCATAGATCTCGCTCCACTGGGCCATCTTCCCGCCCTGGTACCATCCGTCCCAGAAGCCTCTGTTGAACACTTCTGAAAGCCGCTCTTTCAAACCTGCGGCCAGCTCCGGAGTGAAGACTCCGGCGCAAATGGCGTCCGCCGCCTCACGATAGCACTGGGTGGCTCTTTTCACATATTCAGCGGACCTTGCCCGGCCCTCGATCTTGAACACCGTCACTCCAGCCTGGACCATCTTGTCGAGGTACTCGATCGTGCAGAGATCCTTCGGAGAGAGAATGTAGCGGTTGTCTATCTCGAGGCCTTCCCCGGTCTCAATGTCGGTGAGGCGATAGCCCCTCCTGCAGATTTGGTAGCAGTCGCCCCTGTTGGCTGAGTGACCGCAGTTGTGGAGGCTGAGGTAGCATTTGCCGGAGATGGCCATGCACAGCGCCCCATGGGCAAACATCTCAAGCCGGATGAGTTTCCCCGCGGGACCGGTTATGTGTTCGTTCTCAATGGCTTCCGAAATCCTTTTGACTTGGTTCAGGTTCAATTCCCTGGCAAGGACCATCACATCCGCGAAGCGAGACCAGAACCTCAGTGCCTCGATGTTGGAGATGTTGAGTTGGGTCGACGCGTGGACTTCAAGACCGATTTCCCTGCAGTATGAGATCGCGGCCATGTCGGAAGCGATGATCGCGTCGACTTCCGCGGCTTTGGCGGCATCGAGCGCCTCACGCATCGGAGCGATGTCCTCTTCGTAAAGCGCGATGTTGAGAGTCATGTAGGTCTTGACTCCGGCCGAGCCGCAGATCCTTGTTATTTCCGGCAGGTCCCCCTGTGAGAAGTTGTTGGCGGAATGCGAACGCATATTCAGCCGCCCCACACCGAAATAGACAGAGTCCGCTCCGCCCTCTATGGCCGCCGACAGGCACTCGAAGTTGCCCGCTGGAGCCATTATCTCGATTTCTTTCCTGTCCATTGATGAACTGATTCAGATGTGCAAAGATAGCCATTTTCGGATATTTTGGCTATATTGCGGAATGATGGCGGAATAAGGCCGCCAGGTTTTGTTATGCGTATTTCTATCAGTATTGAATATTACACAGTGCCGGGGGAGTCACTCTCCTATCTATGGCCGGACGGCAAGGAGACACCGATGAGTTATGTCTCCGATGGTTTGTGGCGGACTGAAGTCAATGTGCCTTCCAATTGGAAGACAGTGGATTATGGTTTCGTCCTGAAGCGGGACGGGAAGACCGTCCGCAGGGAATGGGCCGCCCACTCATTGAATATTCCTTCGTCCCGGACCATAAAGTCCGTCGAGGTCCAGGACCGTTGGAACGACCGTCCTTCCGACGCTCCTTTCTGGACAAAGGCGTTCACGGATGTGATTTTCGGAGGGAGAGCGGTTTCAGGAAGAAGGCGCTCCGGGAATCTGGCGCTTCTTGTAGCTTGTCCTGATGTGAGAAGGGGCGAGGCCCTCGCCATCACCGGGAGCGGCGCGCTCTTCGATGATTGGAAAAAATTCATTCCCCTGTCTGGAGGTCCTATATGGAAGGTTTATATTAACCCTTCGGAACCTTTTGAATATAAGTTCGTTATTATTGATGAAGCTACCGGGAGCCCCAAATGCTGGGAGACCGGATCGAACAGGAAATTCTTCTGTGGCACCGGTGAGGGAACCCTACAGGTTATCCGTGAGAGGGAACCCGCTTTCGACAGGAAATCCTGGCGCGGTTCGGGCGTTGCCATACCGGTATTCTCTCTGAAGTCGGAGGATAGTTTCGGAGTAGGGGAGTTCAAGGACCTTAAGAAACTTGTGGACTGGGCTGAGGCCACCGGCCAGAGCATCATCCAGATCCTTCCTATTAATGACACCACAATGACCCGTTCGTGGACGGACTCATATCCCTACAATGCCAATTCCACTTTCGCCCTCCACCCGCAGTTCATATCCCTGCCTGAGGCCGGAGTGAAGAAGACCAAGGAGTACAAGGCCCTTCAAAAAGAGTTGAACTCTCTTCCCCAGATCGACTATGAGAGAGTCAATAATGAGAAGACCCGTCTCCTTCAGGAGGCTTTCGCCAAGATAGGTGCTGAAGTTCTTGAAAGTGAGGAATATAAGACTTTCTATTCGGCCAATGAGCATTGGCTGGTCCCGTATGCGGCATTCTGTGTGCTGAGGGATCTTAACTGCACCCCGGAGTTCGGGAAATGGACGGAATTGAGCGTCTATTCCAGAAGCGGGGTCGAGGCATTCCGGAAGGTACATGGCGAGAAGATGGATTTCTACCTCTGGGAGCAGTTCTGTCTGGACAAGCAGCTCAAAGATGCCGTCGCGTACGCTCATTCCAAGGGGATAGCGATAAAAGGAGACCTGCCTATCGGCATCAGCAGGGACAGTGTCGATGCCTGGCAGTATCCGGAGCTATTCAATCTTGACTCACAGGCCGGTGCCCCGCCGGACGCTTTCTCCGAAGATGGCCAGAACTGGGGCTTCCCGACCTATAACTGGGAAGAGATGGCCAAGGACGGTTACGGATGGTGGAAGGCTCGCCTTAGGAAGATGAGCGAATATTTCGACGCTTTCAGGATTGACCATATCCTAGGTTTCTTCCGCATCTGGGAGATCCCTCTGGGCATCAAGTCAGGCCTTCTGGGGCATTTCAATCCCGCTCTGCCTTACTCGGAGGGCGAGCTCCGCGGCCGCGGATTCGATCCCGAAACCGACCTCTTCGTGCCTGATCCGCATCGTCCGGGTTGGTATCATCCCCGTATCTCATCCCAAAAGACGGCCGCTTTCGAGGCTCTTGACCAGTGGCACAAGGATGAGTATAACAATCTTTACAACGACTTTTTCTATCGCCGCCACAACACTTTCTGGAAGGAAACGGCGATGCGGAAACTCCCTGCCTTGCTGGATTCCACAGGTATGCTCGCTTGCGGGGAGGATTTGGGAATGATCCCTGCTTGCGTGCCTGAGGTTATGGACGAGCTGCGGATCCTCTCGCTCGAGGTCCAGAGGATGCCGAAGTCTCCCGAAGACGCCTTCGGGGATCCGGCCAGGTACCCTTATCTTTCTGTCTGTACGACCGGTTCTCATGACACTTCGTCTCTCAGGGCTTGGTGGGAAGAGGATAGGGAGATGACCGCCAAGTACTTCCATCAAATGCTTCACTGTGAGGGCCAGGCCCCGGCGTTATGCGAGCCGTGGATTTGCGAGCGGATAGTCAGCCAGCATCTGGATTCTCCTTCCATGTTCTGCATCCTTCCGCTCCAGGATTGGCTGTCGATAGACGGGACGGTCCGATATCAGGGCGATCCTGCCGATGAACGGATAAATGTTCCTGCCAATCCGAGGCATTATTGGCGTTGGCGGATGCATACGACGCTTGAGGACCTTATAGCCCAGTCAGCGTTTAACTCCCGACTGAAAGACCTTATCGCTTCCTCTGGTCGATGAATATCGCCTGACGCTGGACCAATCAAAAAAGAGGCGCTCCAATATGGAACGCCTCTTTTATTATGTGCGGAAACTACTCAGTCACAAGTTTGTAGAGCTGAATAGCCTGCTGATTGGCATAGGAGGTAGACTTGTAGTATCTGAAGAATCCTCCGTTCGCGTTATTGTTGAAACGCAGGTGGCTGCCACTGGACTCGATGTCAACACCGTCGCTACCGTAAGAGATTGAGTTGGTGTAGGAGCCGCTCTTCGAGCACTTGAGGTCGTTGCTGTCGGTTGTGTTGCCGATAGGCAGGCCGGAGGCGCTGGTTATCACGTAGGAACTACCGCTCTTGGTGACCGTGAAGGTCGAGGCGGTCGTCGTGGTTGTCGCGGCGATGGTGCCTCCGTCGATGGATACGGAAATCACGCACGGGGTGGCCTGGGTTCCCTTAAGGTTATCCTGGCTTCCGTCAAGCGCGACACCCGCGCCCTCATAGACGATGAGGTACTCACCTGACCAGTCACTTTGGTTGGAAGTGACCTTCTGGAACACCTTGCCTTCGATGGTGGTTCCAGGATCATCGCCAGGCTCGTCTCCGGGTGTCACTTCCGTCTCGCCGACATATTCATAGAGAACCGGCATAAGGGAACCGCTCTGGGCGGAATCGTAAGAACCGAAGGATGAGTGCCCGGTACTGTACTGGACGTACTTGTTGACACTGGTGTTGGTTATTGTGGCTATTCCGTCATTACCGATCTTGATGTCCCAATACTGTCCTTCGGAAGGGCTGGCATTGACATTGAAGCTGGTGTATGTGCCTGTCTGATAGAGCAGTTTGCCGTCGGACTGGGCGATGGTGTACTTCCCGTTGCTCTCAGTTATCACATACTCGTTGCTCTTGCTCGTCATTGTGATGACACCGTTCTCGTCGGTGGCCTCATCGACAGAGATATAACCATAATTGCTAGTTATGGGCTTGCCGACATAAGCCTTGGACCCGTCAAGGGCGACGATCAGGTAGGACTTGCCGGAGGTCACGCTGGTGGCCTTCTTATACTGATAGCCAGTAGTGGTGCCTCCTGATGAGCCTGCTGTGAAGGAAATGATCTCGGCGTCGACCACCTCATGCTTGGAGTCCTTCTCGTAATATTGGTACTTGCCGAGCAGCTCGACAGTGCCTCCATCCTTGATCTTCGAGGACCAGTCGCTCTTGTTGGTGACGGAGTAGACGTAGATCGTGCCGGATTCGTCAGTCAGGTCGAAACGGCAGTTGTTCTTGTTGTAGTTGCTGACAGTGCCGGTGAGCTTCAGCTTGATGTCGGTCCTGGCGAGAGATATGAACTGGGAGACGGTCACGGGGTCACCCTCCTTCATCGTCACGCCATTGCTGGAATAGGACACGGCGATAATGTTAATCGCCCCGTCGGCCTCTCCGTAATAAATACCTGTCAGAGTGATGTTGTACCCATTGAAGGCACTCAGGCCGATGTAAGTCGCGGGCTTGTAGATCACGACCTTCTTCTTGGCGCCCTTGACTGTCAGGTTGTAGTTGCCGGAGCCGTCGATCGTGAGGTCACCTGTGATCTTGACAGCGGTAGGGACACCAGTGCTGTAGGAATCCACGGTAGAGGTGATGTCCTTGCCGGAGATCAGGACAGCGTGTTTCCCGGAAATCTCTGTGAAGTCCGCGATGGAGCCAAGGGCCGGAAGTCCATTGAACTTGGTGGCCGTGGCCTTGAATGTGACGGAGTCGCCGGCGGAGTAATCTGCCTTGTGGCTTCCCTCCGCGAAGATGTAGCTTCCGCCACCCGCGACAACGTAACCATCCTCCGTGACCGCCACGACGAATGAAGGCTTGAGCTCGACCTCGTCGCCTTCGTCGGAAGCTGCGGCCTCAGTCACGTCCATGGCCGGATCGCCGTCGAAGACCGCCTGGTTGACCGTGCAGGTCTTCGTGATGTCATGGCCGGAGAACTCGACCGCGGCTGTCCTCGCCTCTTCAGTCGTGTTCCTCTTCGCGGTGAATGTGAAGATCTTCTGGTTGAGGCCTCTTGTCGAAGGAGAGACTGAGAGCCAGTCGGATCCTTCGACCACGTTGGCCTTCACTGTGATGTTGGAGTTGACCACGAACGCCACGAGCTGACGCCTTCCGTCGATCTCCACGACCTCCTTGCTGAGCACGATGGCATCCTCGGTGGTCTGTGTGATGGTGACGACCGTGCCGTCCTCGAGGGTGATGGAGGCAGACCTGCGGTCGTAGGTTTCGTTGGCGGAGATATTCACGACAACCTCGTCACCAACGGAGACAAGCTCGATCCAGTCGGCACCCTCGCTGATTTCAGCCGTGGAGGATACGATCGGGATAGTGATCTGGCCTCCAGTGAAATCGCTGGTGTATTCGGTCTTGACCGCCGGTTTCTCGGACTCGTTGAGGCCGATGTTGATGATCTTGATGAAAGTCCCGCCGTTGTCGTCGGTCAGCAGGAAGAGGATCTTGGAAGGAGTAACTTTGGCAGGAGCCTGGATTGAGATCCTTCCCTTGGTCTCGTCAGTCGGACGGAAGGTCACGGTCCAGCCATCGCTCTCGAAAGTCTCGATGTCGACCTTGGCACCTTCGGGGGAAGTGATGGTGTAGGCGGTGCTGAGAAGCTCTCCGTCGCGCATCGAGGAGAACACAGTCTCGTCGAAGATGAGCTGGAGCTTTCTGGTCCCGGTCAGCGGAACGCTGATGACAGTGCCGTCAGCGAGAGTGAAGACCGCGTCGGTTCCGGTGGTGGTCACGCTTTCAAACACGCAAGTGGCGGAAGGACCCTGGCCCTCAACCTTGCTCCAGGATGTGCCGTTGTCGTATGAGACCATCCACTGGTCGTCTTCGATCTTGACCTTGGGGGTGTTGCTGGTGGATACTTTCTCGCCAGCGGCATCCAAGAGCCATTCGCCGTTGACGGTCCAGTAGAAGAGTCCGTCCTCGTCGGCTTTCGCACCGATCTGGGGAGTCTTCCCGTCAATTCCGTCCTTGCCATTGACTCCGTCTTTGCCGTTGATGCCGTCCTTGCCATCGACGCCGTCTTTCCCGTCTTTGCCGTCGACACCGTCCTTGCCATCGGTCCCATCATTCCCATTGACGCCATCCTTTCCGTCTTTGCCGTTGGAAATCGTGGCGGATGTGCCGTCAGAGAAAGCGATAACATAGCCATCGTCGGTCTTGGTGACGCTGTTGACTGTCACCTTTGACTGCAATGCCTGGATGACACTCTGGAGCGATCCGATGTTGGTATTGACGGACGCTACAGAATTCTCGAGCGCGGCGATCTTGGCTTTCTGGGCGTTCAGCTCGTCCCAGACATCAGTGTCGTCGTACTTGCATCCTGCCAGCGCGAAGGCGATGGGCAGGAGTAAAAGCAGAAATTTCTTCATGTCTTTGATATTAAAATGTTTTGTTTGTAGTAACATGCAATAGCGCAAAGTATGCTAAAATAGGCAGAAACTACGAGAGGAGCAAGCAAGGTCGCCTCCATGAAGCGAAAAGTTTTCAACAGGGCGTGTTGATAATCGCTGAGATCTGGATATAAATGCTAAATTCGCGTGAATATAAAACGAGCACAGTATGTTGTCATTTGAGAGCGACTACACTGAAGGCGCGCATGAGAGCATAGTCCGCCGCCTACTTCAGACTAACCTTGAGCAGACTCCCGGTTACGGTAACGATCATTATTGCGAGAGCGCCAAGGCCAGGCTAAAAGAGGCTTTCGGAGTCCCGGATGCCGATGTCTATTTCCTGGTGGGAGGAACCCAGACAAATTCAACGGTAATAGCCTCGCTTCTGAAAAGTTACGAAGGAGTTATAGCAGTCGCTACCGGACACATCGGGGTCCACGAGAGCGGCGCGGTGGAGTACACCGGCCACAAGGTGTTGACCCTCCCGGATCATGGCGGAAAGATGGACGCCGGTGAACTGCGGTCGTACCTGAAGGCTTTTTATTCCGACGGAACTTTCGAGCACATGGTCATTCCGGGAATGGTGTATATTTCTTTCCCCACCGAATTCGGGACAGTATATTCCAAGGCTGAGCTTGAGGCGATCCATTCCGTCTGCCAGGAGTATTCCATCCCTCTATTCATCGACGGGGCGAGGCTTGGCTATGGCCTGATGAGCGAGGCTAATGACGTCGCGATCAAGGAGTTCGCCTCGATGTGCGACGTTTTCTACGTTGGCGGCACGAAGGTCGGTGCTCTCTTTGGAGAGGCCGTGGTCTTCACCCATGGGGCCCCGGCGCATTTTTTCACCACCGTCAAGCAGCATGGAGCCCTGCTCGCGAAAGGCCGGATGCTCGGGCTGCAGTTTGACACCCTCTTCACTGACGGGTTATATTTCAAGATCGCCCGTCATGCCGACGAGATGGCCGCGTTGCTTAAGTCAATATTCCTTGAGAAAGGTTATGATGTCTTCATTGATTCTCCGACGAACCAGCAGTTCTTCGTCATGACCAGGGAGAAGGCCGCGGAGCTCCACACAAAAGTGCGCTTCGAGGATTGGTGCCCGGTGGAGGGAGGTGACATTGCCGTCAGGTTTGTCACAAGCTGGGCGACTAAAGAGCAAAATGTGCTAGCCTTAAAGGATATCATCTAAGACGCTTTTAGAGAGGGTAAAAAACCCTTCTGGCGAGGTTTTTTTTCGGGTTTTTTGTTATATTTGTCTTTTATGGAACCGTGGCGGAATGTCCGCTTCGGTTGCTGGAGGCAGCGCTGTTCTCTTGGATAGGAGAGGCCTGTAGCCGGGAAGTTTGGTCCACGGCGGCTTCAGCTAATCTTGGCGATTCTGGGTAACTCCTTGATTGTCAAGAGCTTATTTCGTATATTCAAAACAAGTAGCATTTTTATTCCTATGAACGATTCAAGATTTTTTTTCAGGCTGTTCCTGCCTATGCTTGTGGTCTTGCTGGCCGCCGGATGCAGCACCGTCCCGAAAATCGCTTACTTGAGGGAACTGCCGGCGGAGGTGCCAGTAGCCTTGCAGGAGACTCAGGATCTGACGTTGAAACCTGGAGACAGGCTTCAGATCTTCGTTTTCAGCCATGACCGTGAACTCGCTAGTGATTTCAATCTATGGGAGGGTGGTTATGGAGGCTATAGCAGCAGCAACTATAGCGGTACTTCCTCAACTTCCAGCCGGGGCGGCAACCATCCGTACACGGTAGACAAAAACGGCGAGATCGAGATGCCTGTTCTCGGTAGAATCAAAGTCAGCGGTAAGACACGTCTGGAAGTCGCTGATTTGATTAAATACAGGCTGCTTTCTGGCCAGATGCTCGCGGACCCGACTGTCCAGGTCGAGTATTATGACTTGTCGTTCTACGCGCTTGGCGAAATTGGGCGAACAGGAAGAATAGCGATTCCGAGAGACAATGTTACCATCATGGAGGCTATCTCCCTGGCCGGGGACCTTACGATCAGCGGACGTAGGGACAACGTGATGGTCCTGAGGACGGAGAACGGGAAACAGACGCCTTATTTCGTGGACCTCACCAATCCCCAGAGCGTCTACAATTCTCCTGTATACTACCTGCAGCAGAATGACATGATCTATGTTGAGCCTACCCCTATGAGGGCTAACCAGTCCACCCAGATGGCCAACCAGACAAGGAATCCGGCGTTCTGGATGTCCAGCATCACGAGTGTCATCTCGTTCTATTTGTTCATAAGGACCTTTATCGACAGGGAAAAATCCGCTGATTGACATGGAAAGGACTCCTAACAATGGCACTTTGCCGACCAGGCAGGCGGCTGCCACATCAGGCAGCACCTGGACAATAAAAAACATTTTGGGCTTGATCCTGAGTAACTGGTACTGGTTCGTGCTGTCCCTTGCCGTGGCATTCGGTATCGCTTACCTCAAGATCCAGAAGACCCCTCCTGTTTATTCCCGCACGGCCTCCATATTGATCAAGTCCGACGCGAACAGCGGTGACAGGACACTCAGGGAACTTGGTATCACCCAGGCTCCGTCCAACCTCAACAACGAGATCTTGATGATGAGGACGAGCGTGGTGGCGACAGAAGTCGTCAGGCGGCTCAATCTTGATGTGGATTATCTGCAGCAGGGACCTTTCTACAGGAAAACCATTTACGGGGTTTCTCTGCCATTCAATGTGAAGTTCCTGGATCTTAATGACAATGAGTCCGCGGCAGTCCATGTGGCTCTGGCGAAGGACAGCACGGTTGTTTTGAGCGCCATGCGACGCGGTGGAACAATCTCGGAGGAGACGGTTACGATGCGTTTGGGAGATACCCTCCAGACTCCCGCAGGTCTTTTGTCGGTGTACCCGTCCCGTTATTATCGGCCGGGAGCGGAGAGTTCCCTTGATGTGGAAAGATTGACACTCGGCTCCGCGGTTGGCAGGGTCAGCGGGCGAATTTATCCCCGTCTTCGCAGTGACGATGCCACAATTATCGACATCAGCTACAACGACGTCTCTCCGGCCAGGGCTGAGGATGTCCTGAGCACCCTTGTGTCGGTTTACAACGAGAACTGGATGATGGACCGTAACCGACGGATAGTCAGTGCCAACGAGTTCATCAAAGAGCGCCTGGGAGTGATTGAGCATGAATTGGGAGATGTCGACCAGGGAATCGCCAACTACAAATCAGAGCATCTTATTCTGGACATCGGCCAGGCTGGAGGTATGGCTCTTTCTGAGGCTACGGAGGCGGAACGGCAAGCTCTGTCTCTTGAGAACACGATGCGCCTTCTTCGCTCGGTCCGGGATTTTGTCATGGACGAAGGCAACATGTTCTCACAGATCCCTTACTCTTCCGGTATGAACAGCGCTCTAGTAGAGAGGGGAATCGCACAGTACAACAGCACGTTGATGGAAAGGAATAACCATCTTGCCCACGCCTCCCTCCAGAATCCGAGGATCATGGAATATGACAGGCAGATCCGATCGATGCGTGAGACTCTGCTCATCACCATGAACAGCGAGCTGGCTGTGATGCAGAACACGCTTTCAAGCCTTCAGGCGACCAGAAGCCAAGCTTATGGGAAAGTCGCGGCCAATCCGTCGCAGGCGAAGTATCTTCTTTCCGTCGAGAGGCTCCAGAGAGTCAAGGAGCAGCTCTACATGTTCCTGCTCCAGAAGCGGGAGGAGAACGAGCTCTCACAGGCATTCACCGCCTACAACACTCAGTTGATCGAGCCGCCCCACGGCAGCTGGTCTCCGGTCTCGCCGGTGCCCGGAAACATCTACATGATGGCTCTTCTCATCGGTTTGGCCATTCCCGCGGTGATCATCCTTCTGACCGAGTTGCTAAATTCAACCGTCCAGGGACGTGAGGATTTGAAGCAACTGACAGTGCCATTCGCCGGCGAGATTCCTCTTGCCGCCACCAAATCCAAGAAAAAGGGCAAGAAGAAGTCCAAGGACGGAAAATCCGTTGTTCCGGAGGTGTTGGTGGCAGAGAAGAACCGGGATGTTATGAACGAGGCTTTCAGGGTCGCGAGATCCAACCTTGAGTTCATGCTCGGTTACGAGTCTACCCACAAGATTGTAATGCTTACCTCTTTGAATCCCGGATCGGGAAAGACTTTCATCACCGCCAATCTGGCCACGGCCATCGGGATCAAGGGAAAGAAAGTCCTCGCTATCGACCTTGACCTTCGCAAAGCCTCCCTGTCTGATTATGTGGAGACTCCCCACAAGGGTATATCTACCTATCTGAGCGGTAAGGAGGAGGATTTCCATGACCTTATCGTCAAGCTCGGCAAGATCGATGTCCTTCCTTGCGGAAAGCTTCCCCCGAACCCTAGTGAGCTGCTCTATACTCCTCGTTTTGAGCATCTTATGAATACTGTTCGAGAGGAGTATGACTATGTCTTTGTGGACTGCCCGCCGGTTGAGATAGTGGCTGACGCCTCGATTGTGAACCGTTATGTCGACCAGACACTTTTCGTGATCAGGGCGAAGGTCATGGACAAATCGTTCCTTCCCGAGATCGAGCAGTGGTACCAGGAGAAGCGTTACAAGAACCTTTCCGTCCTCCTCAATGGTACTGGGGGCGAGATCGGCTACCATCGCTATGGCTACCATAAGTATGGTTACTATGGCCACGGTTATGGCTATGGTTATGGCAAAGCGGCTTATGGCAAGACCGCTTATGGCAACGAAGTGAGCGAGAACTAAGGCATGGAGCAAGACTGGACTCTTGTCATAAAGCCAGAAAAACGGCTGCTGGATGTCGACCTCAAGGGCATTTGGCGGTATCGTGACCTTTGGTACATGTATGTCAAGAGGGACATCGTAACCGTCTATAAGCAGACGGTACTTGGCCCTCTTTGGTTCTTTATCCAGCCCATATTCACAACGGCGATGTACATGTTCGTCTTCGGAGGCCTGGCGGGGATCTCCACCGACGGGGTGCCCCAGCCTTTGTTCTACCTGTCCGGTATTATGCTGTGGAACTACTTCTCGGAGTGTTTCAATGGAGCCTCCAACACATTCACAGCCAATGCCGGGATATTCGGGAAAGTTTATTTCCCGCGACTGGTGGTCCCTCTGGCGTCACTGACATCCAATCTTATCAAGATGCTGATCCAACTGCTGCTTTTCATAGTAGTCTACGTCTATTATGTCGCAATCGGAGGACCGGTGTCGATCAATGCGGCGGCTTTACTATTCCCCATACTTGTCTTCATGTTGGCATTCCATGCTTTGTCATGGGGGTTGATTGTCTCGTCGCTGACTTCCAAATACCGCGATCTTCGCTATTTGGTTGGCTTCGGACTTCAGCTTTTCATGTACGCCACCCCTATCATCTACCCTTTGAGCGCTGCCGGTGACAAGTTCCGCTGGGCGCTTGAGCTCAATCCTTTGACTCCAATTTTCGAGGCTTTCAAGTTCGGGGTTCTCGGCAGTGGTTCTCTCTCTTGGGGAGGACTGCTGTACAGTTTTGTGTTCATGCTTGTCATGTTGTTCTTCTCAATAATCATTTTCAACCGTGTCGAGCGGAATTTCATGGACACGGTTTAATGCTGACTGAAAATTTTGGGAATTATTCATTGAAAATCTTGGGAATTTTATACTGAAAATCTTGGGAATTTTATATTTTCGCAAAAAAGCCTAAGATGTATATCGAAAGATTGATTGAAAAAGAGATTGACCTAAAATTGCGTTCGTCAGGGGCAATCGTTGTCGCGGGACCTAAGTTCTGCGGCAAAACAACGACTTGCATGCGTTATCAAAGCAGCTATATCAAGTTGAATACCAAGAACGTGATATCAATGACGAGGCTTGACCCTCACTCCGCTCTTGAGGGCGATAAACCAAGGCTGATTGACGAATGGCAGAAGGTCCCGGACATATGGAATCAAGTTAAAGACGATTTGGATCAGGACTATTCTTTTGGGAAATATATCTTGACCGGAAGTTCCACACCTGTCGACAAGACAGAGATCAATCATTCCGGTGCTGGCAGGATAGCACCAGTGAGGATGCGTCCGATGTCTCTGTTTGAGTCTGGAGATTCTGATGGAAGTGTGTCCGTATTAGATCTATTTGATGGTGGAGAGAACTTCAGGACAATTGTCCAGAACCCGATCTCTATCAGTGAGATCGCTTTTTTGGTCTGCCGTGGCGGATGGCCTGTTTCGGTGTTGGCGGATCGGGAAATAGCGTTGGAAGTCACTAAGAACTATTATAACGGGTTGTTCGTTTTTGATGACTCTGAAAATGATAGTTTCCGCAATAAGAAACCGGAAGTTCTCAGGATGATTTTGCGGAGTTATGCTCGTAACATTTCCACCGAAGCAGCGAACAGTACGATCATGGCGGATGTGCGTCAAAGGAATGAAAGGACCTTGGATCCGAAAACTTATGACGATTATATGGATGCTCTTCGGGACTTATACATTATCGAGGACATTCCGTCGTGGAATCCAAACATACGCTCTAAAACCGCGATACAGACGACTCCAACGCGTCACTTCGTGGACACCTCTATAGCTTGTCGGGCTCTTTCCGTGTCACCTGGTGACCTGTTGCGTGATTCAGAGACATTCGGCTTGTTCTTTGAGGATTTTGCCGTACGTGACTTATCCATCTACTCATCAGTTTTTGGTGGAGAAGTACGTCATTATCGGGATAATACTGGCCTGGAATGTGATGCTGTGATTCATTTAGAAGACGGTCGTTGGGGAGCTGTTGAGATAAAGCTGGGGGGTGACGAACGTGTTGAAGAAGGGGCTGCTTCACTGAAACGTCTGTCAGACAAAATAGTCCAGAAAAGCGATGAGAAAGCTCCTTCTTTCCTTCTGGTCCTTACCGCACTGGGATCGGCGTATCGGCGCAAGGACGGAGTATACGTTGCCCCGCTCAATTTCCTTAAACCATAATGTCTGATACCGCTATTCAATTTGACCATGTGGGGAAACTCTACAGGCTTGGGCTTGTGGGGACGGGGACCTTGTCCCATGACCTGAACCGCTGGTGGCAGACCAAGGTGCTTCATCATGAGGACCCTTACCTCCGTGTCGGAGAAGTCAATGACAGGGCCCATAAGGGCAATTCCGACTATGTCTGGGCACTGAAGGACATTACCTTCGATGTCAAGGAAGGTGAGGTCGTCGGCATAATTGGCAAGAACGGGGCGGGAAAGTCCACGCTGCTGAAACTCTTGTCCCGAGTCACATCCCCGACCACAGGGATCATCAGGGCGAAAGGAAGGATCGCTTCCTTGCTTGAGGTCGGGACGGGCTTCCATGGCGAGATGACCGGGCGGGAGAACATCTACATGAACGGCTCGATTCTCGGGATGACCCGACAGGAGATTAACCGCAAACTGGATGAGATCATTGATTTCGCAGGGATCGAGAGGTACATTGACACCCCTGTCAAGCGTTACTCAAGCGGTATGACAGTCCGTCTTGGTTTCGCCGTCGCCGCTTTCCTTGACCCGGAAATACTTGTGGTTGATGAGGTTTTGGCCGTTGGTGACGCCGAGTTCCAGAAGAAAGCCATCGGCAAGATGCAGGATGTCTCTAGGGGGGAAGGCCGGACGGTGCTGTTCGTAAGTCACAATATGGCGGCGATCCGCAGTCTCTGCCAGAGGGGAGTTGTTCTGGATAATGGAATGGTCGCGTTTGATGGTGCGACGGAAGAGGCTGTCAATTATTATCTTCATTACGCGCCTGTCATTGATGCTAAATCAATAAAAGATTGTATCTCGGCTAAAAAATCTTATTTGGAAGTCCGTGATATTCAGATAAATGGTTCTTCCTCTGTGTGTACTTCTCTAAAACCAAGGCAAAGGGAATTGGACGTGATGATACACGGTGTGACCAAAGATCCTTTAAAAGGCGAGATTAAAATGATTGTCAAGAAGATGGATGGTACGCCGATGGCTTCATTGATTGAGGGCCGCAATAAAGGGTATCACTTCGATATCCATCCGGGCGAGTTCATTTTCAGGAAACAGATAAGTCTTCCAAAATACCTTGCCAATGGTGACTATCTGGTGGATTTGTATTTTGTCCAGCCGATGATACAAGACTATTTCTTCGCTCCGAATTGTTTGACCATTCATGTTGAGGGTTTCTACGATCAATTCGGAGACCCGCTAAGTCTCTCTAATGAAGGGTTTATCGGCTTGGAATCTGTTGAAGGCTTTCCTGGATCTGTCGAGTACGTATGAGGCTATCCATCATTACTATTAACTACAACAACCGGGACGGTTTGGCACGCACCGCAAGGAGCGTGGCAGAACAGACGTTCCCCGATTTTGAGTGGTTGGTGGTAGATGGCGGTTCCAAAGATGGAAGTCAAGATGTCATACAAGAATATGCGGGACATATAGCATGGAGTGTGAGCGAACCGGACGGTGGAATCTATGAGGCTATGAATAAGGGCCTTATGAAAGCGTCTGGGGAGTACGTCCAATTTCTTAATTCCGGAGATTTCTTTATTGATAACCGAGTGTTGGAAAATGTTTTTGAAGACCCTGGCTTGTCTGACGTGAATTATGGCGACCAATGGTGTCTGTCTGGGGATAAGGTTATAGAGAAGAGACAATACCCTGGAGCGATAGATTTGGCCTACCTGTTTCGAAATCCTCTCGGGCATCAAGCATCGTTTATTAGGACCTCGGTTGCGAAGGCTCATCCATATAGGGTGAAGTATACCATTTCTGCGGACAGGGCTTTTTTCATGGAATTGTATCTTTCTGGCGCAGGTTTCCATCACTTGGATTTCCCGATAGTTTTTTTTGATACTGAAGGAATTGGGTCCAGGGAAGAAACCAAGGGACAGCGTGGAGATCAATTGCGGCAAATCAAAAGGGAGTTACTTCCCCCACGAGCTGTCCAAGACATTGAGAAATTGATAGATAAGTCCCGAGAATTCGATTTTGTGACGAGGATACTCCCTCTTCGATGGGTGTATTCTTTCTTTAAGTGGTTGCGGAGGATTAAATAATCAGTCAAGCCACGATATTATTCTCTCCTATGGTTTTATATGTGATATTATCAATAGCTATTCTGCTTGCTCTGGAATTCGTTATTGAATATTTCTTGTTTGGGAGGGTTAATCAGAGTCCCTTGAATTTGGAGACTATTGAAGGAACTGGCCAGGCCTATCATCCCTCGGTCATTTTCTTAAAAGAGCCTTGGCGCGGATATGAATATTGGATGGTCCAAACTCCGTACCCTATGGGAGTGCCACCTTATCGTGACAGGTGGGAGTGTCCCTCCATTCATGTGTCCCATGATGGTCTGAACTGGTGTGTTCCCGAAGGACTTTTAAATCCTATCGATGACTTGTCCGCGTCTGAAATAGCTAACAAGGATTTCTTCTCAGACCCGCATCTTGTGTTTAAGGATGGCCGTATTGAGTGTTTTTATAGATTCTCAAAACGCCTCAGCGAAGGATTCCATACTATGCTTTTGAGAAAGGTCAGTGAGGATGGCGTGAATTGGCAAGAACGCGAGGTAATCCTAGATTTTTTTGATACCTCTTGTATAGAGACAGTCGGAGATATGGTCAGGAGCCCTGTGATCATTTGGGAAGATGGTAGATATAAGATGTGGTACGTGGATGGCTTGGATCCTAATGGTGCCAGGCATGTGTGCTATGCGGAATCATTTGATGGACGACATTGGTCCAGACGTACCTTTTGCCAACTAAAAGGAAAACCAATTGAACCTTGGCATCTTGATCTTAACATAATTGATGGGGAATACATTCTGACAATCTATGATTTTCAGAAACTTACGCTGTTTAAGAGTGCGGATGGGCACTCTTTTGAAGTCGTAAGGGAAGTGTTGTCCCCTTCTGGTGTGTATGGCAGTTTCTATAGCGACGGCCTCTATCGTTCTTCCTTAATCAAAGACAGTGAAGGTTACAAATTGTATTTCTCGGCTTTTGATGACAAGAAGACCAGAATCGGTCTCATGAAGGGTGAGACTTTGGACTCGCTGGCAGTCGCAAGCGTGGGTGGCCCATATAAATCATTGACAGATTTTCTACCGGTGTTTGCCAAGATCTGGAAAGTCCGTTTGTGGAAATTATGGATAGTTGGCCGCTAGTTTCAGTTATTGTACCTAATGAAGTATCTAATTTCTTACGGCGATGATCGCTATAAACTGTCTTTGATGCGGATAGCCCATCAGGCAAGACAAGTTGGCATATTTGATCGAATAATAAAGTATACTCCCAAGGATCTTCCTGAATACATAAAGGCCTCTCCTTTATTTGCTTTCGAACGCGGTGGAGGTTATTGGTGTTGGAAACCATATGTGGTATACCACACATTGAATAATTGCAAAGAAGGAGATATCATCATTTATGTAGATGCTGGCTGTTCATTATTGAAGGATAGTCCGGAATGGGATTATTTTATGCGATTAATAGACACACATTCCGCTGTTTTCTTTCATTATCGGAACGATTACGACTATGGTTGGAAAAGCGTTAATGAAGACTCTTCCGATATTGTAGCTATTAAACATTGGATGAAACCTTCTTTAATTCAGTATTACAATAGGTTTATTTCGCCGGAAATTCTAGATTTTGAAAAAATCTGGGCTGGTTTTTTTATTGTTAAGAAAACGGAAACGATCATTAAAACCCTCGAGACTTGGTACAAAATGACATTATTTCATCCAGATTTGATTATGGATCCTTTAGAGGGTGAAATTCCGTGCTGTCATGCTGATTTTTACGAACATAGACATGATCAAGCTGTTCTGTCACCGCTTGTATATCACTTTCAATCAGTAGATAATACTATCGTATTACCTGAGACATCAGAGTCAAAGGTAGGAAAACCCGCGGTAGTAGCAGATAGATGGCGTCAAGGCAGATCGTCATTATTTTGGATGCTCAAATACATGATTTGGCATCTATTGCATTGATTAACGACATGAAGTCTGAGTATCCTCTTATCTCTGTGATCGTTCCTGTATATAAGGTCGAGCCTTGGCTTGTCAGCAGTATCGGCAGCATACAGAACCAAACTTACCGCAATCTGGAAATAATTCTTGTTGATGACGGTTCACCGGACCGTTGTGGTGATATATGCGAAAGGCTTGCTTTACAGGATAAAAGGATAAGAGTACTCCATAAGGGAAATGGAGGATTGTCATCAGCTAGGAATGCTGGATTGAATATTTGTAACGGCGAATACATAGGATTCGTTGACAGTGATGATTTTATTCATCAAGAGATGTATGAGCGTCTTTATGATGATATCATCAAATTCGGAACGAGATTAGCCTTTTGCCAAACAACGGCATGCAAGTTTGACGACCTTCCTAATAGTTTTTTGTGGTCGCCTACAACAGCACAAGGAAAATGTGTATCAAGTAAAGAGTTGGTCTATGAATCATTGAAAGACACTAAGTGGTTCTCAGCCTCTACGAAATTATATCATAAAAGTTTATTCGCCGAATTACGCTTTCCGGACGGTAGAATAAATGAAGATTATCCTATTACACTTCGCATCTATAACCTATGTGGTGATATCGTTGTAGATTTCAACAAAATGTACGCATATCGCAAGCGTGATGGTAGTATTACTACCTCACCTGTCAGCGAACACACATTCGACCAGGTGGTCAGTGCGGAGGAAGCATATTTGTTCATCCGCAAGACTCATCCGGATTGTTCTGGCTTGGCCGCTCGTATTCTTTTGACATCTTGTCTGGGTGTGCTGTTGAAAACCGACGGGGTGTTGTCTAAACAATTTGAGGCCAAGCGCGATGGCGTTTTTGAAGTGATACGGAAGTATTACCCTACAGAAAAACACAATCTCAATCTTCATCGCCAGCAGACGATACTTCTTGCGGCCGCCAATGCTGGAAAGAGCGTTTATTCAATGGCTTCCAAGACATATAGGGCATTTAAATCCATGGACTCACGATGAAAAACCATTCAGTAGAGTTTTTCCGTTTCTTCTTTATGCTTTTCATTTGCCTGGTTCATTTCCCGGGCAGGACAGTCATAAACTTGAATCATCCTTATCTCGCGGTTGATTTCTTTTTCATTGTCTCTGGTCTCTTTATCTACAAATCAAGTGTTAAGGAGCGACCACTTTCCACCTTTGATTTTTCATTAAAGAAAGTTAAGAGGTTTTATCCCAAACTTGTTATAGGATGTGTCCTGGTCACATTGCTGCAACCGACGTGGCTACATAATGTCGGCTCGCTGGAACAAATTGTCAATGAGTGGCGTGCTGTGGTAAATGAGCTTTTCTTTGTGATGGATATCGGCATTTTTGGGCCAGGGAAGAATCCTCCGGTATGGTATCTTACCACATTGGTACTTGGCGGCGCTTTCTTGTATTCATTATTGATTTATGACCGTAAGTTAAGTCTACGTTTGTTCTTCCCGATGGTATTGGTGATACTCACATATATTTTCCATCAGGGGGACAGTGTCTCTATTTGGGGTGTTAATGGCTGGATTTACAGACCGCTGTTGAGAGGTGTGGCAGGAATGGGAATCGGTGTGTTCTGTGGCCATTTCCTGCAGTACTATAAGGACAGGTTCAGTGTTGGGTTTGTTAATATCACATCTGTCTTGTCTTTATGTGCTATATTGTTTATAATGTTCGCGAAAACTACCCTTGACGCTTACATTTTTTTGTTCACCCCATTCTTGATCGTGTCTTGTTTTCAAGAGGAATCGTTGATTTATAAATTAACTTCCGGGAAAATATGGGACTCTTTTGGTGCGATATCCTTCGATATGTTTATTCTTCACTGCCCTATAATCGATGCTATCGTGGTGATTAATCGCTATTTAAAGATCCCATATTCTATCGCTTTCCTTATAGGTTACTTGTTGATATGTGTCGTCTCAGGGTTCATATTCAATAAAGCTTGTGCGGCTATATTCAAGAATGGAAAACCTGCTTATGTCGGATAAAGTGTCTTGTGGCAAGGTGAAGCCTTTCATAAGCGTTGTCATCCCCGTATATAATATGGCGGCCAGGATTGGTCGCTGCTTGGATTCGATCGTCGGTCAATCATTCAAGGATGTGGAGATTATCGTGGTTGATGATGGATCCACAGATGGGACAACTGACATCATTAAAGAGTATGCTTCGAGAGATACAAGGGTCAGATACTTTCGGCAGGAGAATTCTGGCGTGTCAGTGGCAAGAAATCTCGGGATAGGAATAGCTTCTGGGATGTATCTTCTTTTTGTGGATGCGGATGATGAGATTGAGGATGGCTACCTGCAGAATATAGCTGATACGGCGAAGTCGACCATGGCCGACATTCTGGTCTGGGGAATTAAACGCTGCTTCGAGAATGGTAGTGTGGAAGAATGGAAACCCGACCTGAAAGGATCTTATGGCAGGCAGGCTTTCTTGGAAGCTTTTCCTCGTGATCAATACTGGCATCATGTAGGCCTTTACGGATTCGTGTCGAACAAGTTGCTGAAGAAATCCATTATTGACAGGTATAACCTGCGATTTGATCGGACTATGATCCTTATGGAAGATTATGATTTCTTCTTGAGTAGCTATGCCCATTGCGAGTCCTTCTATTGCTTTCCTGAGACCGGTTATCGTTATCATATATACGGAAACACCGGTGGTCCTGTAAGATACAAGGATTCTCTATTTGGCCAGTTAATCGGTGTCCAGACTAAGTGTGCGGATCTCTTGAAATCCGAGGGGGCCTTGACAGATACGAATGAGCGTATATTGAATGACGCCATCGGGGGATTATCCATAGCCTCTTTCCTGGAAATGAGAAAGGCCACTTATTCCAAAGTCAAGACTTGCATGGATACTATTTGGGACAACCCATACTGTATTCCGGCCTTGAATAGGAAAGAGACCAGTAAGACCTTACTTAAACGACTCATCCTCAAAAGGAATATCCCCATAACACTCCTGTTTGTCAGAGCTTGGCGGTTGTATTTGTCTTTGAGATTGAAAAAGAAAAGATGAGAGTTGGTCTTTACGCTCACGGAGGCAGTGGCAATCATGGATGTGAGGCACTCGCCAGATCCTCTATGCGATTACTAGGGGAGCAGGATTATACTATCCTGTCTGAGCGCCCTGAAGATGATATTAAATTTGGCCTGGACGCCTTAGCCCACATTGTGCCGTCCCAATCGGGGATGCCCAAAGGTGTCGGATATCTCGCTTATGCCGTGAATATGAAGCTGGGGCGAGGGGACAAGTATTTTTGGAGGAAGAGATATCGTGGTTTCGGGGAGAAGATTGACGGGCTGGACCTGGCTCTTTCGATAGGCGGTGACAATTACTGCTATCATGGATTCTTCGAGAGATTTTCCATCCTGAACAAGGTTTTCGTAAAGAAGCATATCCCGATCGTTCTTTGGGGCTGTTCAATCGATGAGGATCGTTTAAGCCGGGAAGTAATTGAAGATCTGCGTCTTTTTACTCAGATTGTAGCTCGTGAAACCATCACGTTTGACGCCTTGAAAAAGGCCGGGCTTGATAACGTGAGATTGATGCCGGATGTGGCTTTTCTGCTTGAAGCCAAAGATGTCACATTGCCGGAAGGCTTTTTGCCAGGCAATATGGTCGGTTTGAATATCAGTCCGCTCATTATCCGCCATGAGATTGTCCCTGGAAGCGTGATGCGTGCTTGTAAGGGGTTGATAGACTATGTCTTGGATAAAACGGATATGGGGGTGGCATTAATCCCGCATGTGAATTGGCCTGACAACGATGATCGTGAACCTTTGAGTCACTTGTTTAAAGAATATAGCTCAAGCGGTCGTGTCGTGATGATAAAAGATGCTGATGTCTCCAGCCTTAAGGGAGTAATCAGTCAATGCCGCTTTATGTTGGCCTCTCGGACACACGCTTCAATTTCCGCATATTCTTCAGGGGTTCCTACACTGGTTATAGGCTATTCTGTCAAGTCCCGAGGTATCGCTAAAGATTTATTTGGGTCCTCGGATAATTATGTCCTGCCTGTTGAGGATATAAAAGAGGGGCATGAACTGCGGGATGCCTTTGAGTGGATGGTCAGGCACGAACCAGAAATACGATCCTACTACGATTCACATTTGGAAGATTATATCAATGGCATTGATAAAGGTATCCTGAATGGAAGGTTGTAAGAAGGGATTTGTCAGCGTTATAATCGGTCTTTTCGATGTCGCTCCTTTCCTCGCGGAGAAGAGGCTGGAATGTGTTTTGAATCAGACTTGGAAGGATTTGGAAATAATCCTTGTTAACGATGGTTCAACAGACGAAACACTAAGGCTTTGTAAAGAGCTGGCTTTGGAAGATTCCCGTATTGTGCTGATCGATAAGCCCAACGGGGGCCTTGGCAGCGCGAGAAATGCTGGATTGGATGCGGCGAGTGGGGAATATGTGTGGTTTTATGATGTGGATGACGTCGCGGAACTTGATCTCGTGGAGACGAACATGAGATGGATGAAGGAATATGATACTGATATAATCATATTCGGTAACGAGTTCATTTATCCCGAGACAGGACGTGTCGAGTCCACTTGTTTCAAAGATAGGCTACTGACTGGCAACGCGGCATTAAAGAAGGTTTTCGTTGATGAAATCTTTCTTGTCCCCAATGGCAATGGCTTCGTTTGGAACAAGTTTTACAAGAGGGACTTCATCAATCGGTGTGGGGCGCGTTTCGGAGAGCAGCGAATTCAGCAGGATGAGCTTTTCAACCTAAGGCTATATCCATTCGCGGAGAGGGTGCTCGTCTCCTCTAAAGTACTTTATCATTATTATATTTATAACAACGGCAATAGCCGGTCCAGATTTATCTCAGACAGGATTCAGATATATGAATCTGTTTTTGATGGAATCCAGGGATTCCAAGAAGAATGGGGCCTTAATGATGCCAGGTTGAATGAATATGCCTATAAACGCCTTTATCAGGGAATTGAGAGCGCGGTCCTATTCAATACCTTCCACGAGGACGCTCCGTCTTCTTTGAAATGGAAGCGTAATGAAGTCCAGGGAATCCTTTCCCGTCCTAAAGTTAAAGCGTGTTTGGATCATATCTCCGCCGGCAATGCCATGGGCGTTGAAAGAAAGCTATTTCTAAAAGCATATCAGGCCAAGAACTTTATGGCAATATACTCTCTTCGTTGTCTTTCGGGTGCTTTGCGAAAGATCAAAAAGAGGTTCTTAAAAGGTTGAGAATTTATGCCGTCTGTCCATACTGGCAGAGATATGCTGATAAGAATTTTGTCACATCGGGGCCGGAGACATTTGTTTCTCTTGTGAAGAATGCGTCTTTTGTTGTTACGAATTCTTTCCATGCTATTGCGGTTTATGAATCCATATTTGATGGGATATGTGAACTCAAGGATAAATGGAATCTGGAGGACGTACGATTGGAAAGCTACGCTTATAAACGCTTTTATCAGGGGATAGATAACTCGATATTATTCAATACCTTCCACAAAGATACCCCTTCCGGATGCAAATGGAGACGGCAGGAAGTCCTCGGCATCCTGTCCCGGCCGAAAGTGGAAAAGTGTCTTGATTATGTCGCCAATAATAATGGTTTTACTCTTGAAGGGAAACTTTTTTTTGAGGCTTATCGTCATAAATGTTTCCCTGTAATATGTTTTTTTAGGGCCGTTTCAAGAGGCTTAAGAAGAATAAAGCGTAGATTCAATTAATAGATTTGAAATGAACATTGCTGTGATATTTGCTGGAGGATGGGGCGAGCGCATGAATAATCAAGCTTTACCAAAACAGTTTCTGGAATATAGAGGTAAACCTATTATAATTTATACTCTAGAGATTTTCGATAGCCATCCACAGATCGACTGTATAGTGATTGCCTGTATAAAGGAGTGGATTACTTATCTTCATCAGATAATCAATCGGTTTGGTATTAAGAAAGTTCGCGGTATAGTACCAGGTGGTGTGACAGGTCAGGACTCGATTTATAATGGTTTGTCAGAAGCAAAACATTTTTCTCATGATGAGAATGATATAGTTTTGATTCACGATGGCGTAAGACCGCTAATAAACAATCGGACAGTATCAGATAATATTAGCAAGGTCCAAGAGGTGGGAAGTTGTATCACATGTAGTCCAACTATTGAGACATTCGTTATTAGGCATGCCGGTGGAGAAGTGGAAATACCTTCTCGTGAGAATTCTATTGTTGCCCGTGCCCCTCAAAGTTTCTTACTAAAAGACATTCTTGCAGCCCATGAAATGGCCAGAAGAGACGGACGCCATGATTTCATTGATTCGTGTACGATGATGCATCATTATGGTTATAAGTTGTCTAATGTCATTGGCCCTACAGAGAATATCAAGATTACCACACCGATCGATTTTTGTGTGTTCAAGGCAATCTTGGAAGCGAAAGAAGCAGGACGTAAATAATCGGGATTATTAAGTGAAGAATCATTATCTCATTACAGGAGCAACCGGTCTGATAGGATCGGCACTTGTTGGAAGGCTCGTCAATGAGCAGGACACTGAATTGACTTGCCCGGTAAGAGATTTGGCTAAGGTTGAAGCACTTTTCGAACCTGATCTGAAGAATAAGATAAATTGGGTTTATGCGCCAAACGAAGAGTATTTGAACCATTTGGACAGACACTATGATTATATCATCCATTGTGCTAGCCCTACATCTTCAAGGTTTTTCATAGATCATCCTGTTGAGACACTGTCCTATAATATTTCGTCTCTAACCTCTTTACTGAATTATACTTGGCAAAATAAGATCAAGAGTATAGTATATTTATCGTCGTTGGAGGTTTATGGTAGTGTGCCAGATGATTCTGCTGCTATTACGGAGGACATCCAGGGTTATGTCAACCCATTGGAGACTCGCAGTTCTTACAATATGGCGAAAAGGATATGTGAGAGTCTATGCTATGCTTATTATGCGGAATATAATGTGCCCGTCAAGATTGTCAGACTTACGCAGACGGTACCCGGATGGGTGAGCGAGGATGATATGCGTTTGTTTTCCCAGTTCGCTCACCGAGCGGCAAAGGGTGAGGATATAGAACTTCATACCGACGGCACATCCGCAAGACCGTATATTCAGATTGAAGACGCTTTGGATGCGATTCTGTGTGTGTTGTATCATGGGAGGCCGGGAGAAGCATATAATGCTGCGAACGAGGATACATATATATCCGCAAAGGATTTGGCGCATTTTATCCAAGATAATTTTAATCCCTCTGGATCAGTGGTGTATAAATTAAGAAAAGATTTGGGGTATGCACCTACAACCAGAATCAAACTGGATACGTCAAAACTGAGAAGTTTGGGATGGAGACCGAAGTATGGTTTGAGCGATATGTTCGGTGGACTTATTGAGCAATTGAAATTGGGTTTGAGATGAATGGAGATCTTTCGGAGCATCAATCGATGTTACTAAAAGTATTAAAGGAATTTGATCGTTTTTGTTCAGAAAACCATATTCAGTATTATGCCTGGTGCGGAACACTAATAGGTGCAATCAGGCATGGTGGATTTATCCCTTGGGACGATGATATTGATGTGGCTATGCGCAGAGAGGATTATGATCGATTTATCCACCTAAGGGATCACGTTAGGGCTGGGTTTAAAATAGCTTGTTATCATGATGGTGAAAGCCCATATCCATTTGCCAAGTTTTATTCCACACGTGGTACAATTTGGGAGTATCCGCAGTTTCCGTTTATTATTGGCCCTTGGATTGATATTTTTCCTCTTGACAATTGTCGCGATGGGGTGAAAAACAAGAAAGCTCTTGAAGCGTTCCACTCTGCTATGTGGAAATACAGGAAATCCATCGCGAATTCGACGTGGAAGGATATAGGCTCTGATCTGCGACATGGGGAGTTTGTTCCCTCACTTTTCAAGATAGTGAAAAAGATAAGATATGTACCATTCAAAAGGAGGTATATATGTCTGGCGGAAGCTGTGGAAGAGAGTATCAGGTCTTTGAAAGGGGACGAAGTAGGCGATTATAGTGTTCCGCTTGAGAACGAAGTTTTTCCCAAAAGTTGGTTTGAGAAATGCGTCAGGGTCCCTTTTGAGAATTATTCCATTACGGTCCCCGGGGAGTTCGATAAGATTCTGTCGTATATGTATGGAGATTATATGAAGCTTCCGCCGGAACACAAACGACAAAGGCATGGCTTTTATTTCATTGATTTGAGACAGAGCCTTGGCAAAGAAGAGATTATGTCAAAATATAGTTCTCTTTTGGCCAAAGAATCCCATCTTTCGTTGCATACAATTATAGATGAATTGAAGCATCGTTCGAAAGTGTGGAAGGTTAGCCGTAAATAAAAGATGGGCGAGTTAATTAGTATCATAGTCCCGGTATATAATGTGCGTCAATACTTGACGCGCTGTTTGGAAAGTATTGCCCATCAGTCATATTGTAACTTGGATATTGTTTTGGTCGATGATGGCTCTACCGACGGATCAGGTGATGTTTGCGACGAATTCGCAAATCAAGATGAGCGTGTGCGGGTTATCCATCAGGAAAACATGGGACTATGGGCTGCGAGAAACACCGGACAACGTGCTGCCAATGGAGAGTACATGATATTCATTGACAGCGATGATTATATCCATAGGGATATGATCATGACAATGTATAATGCGATCAATGAGGCGCAGGGTTTTGATTGGGCTATGATTGATTATAAGAAGACCACAAAGCTTGACGAGGATGTTGATACATTCCTGGATGGATGCGAGGAGTTTCTGGATCAAGAAGAAGTGTTGTCAAGGTTCTGTCGTGGGAGTATCCCTGGATGTGTTTGGAATAAGTTGTTTAGGAGAAGTGTTTTGGAAGGGGTTTTCGCGGGATATTATCAAAGGGCTCAAGATCAGGACTATTGTCTTAAAGTGTTTTTGAGGGCGGAGAGTGCTGTCCTTGTGCATAAGGTGATGTATTTCTGGGTTCAACGTCCAGGCTCTCATATGCATAGGCCAGATTACCTGTACTTGTTTTATCATGATATTATAGCTATTTATTGGAGTGGATTATCGTCACTATCAGATGACCAAGTAAAATACGAACATTATCTGCTTGAGAAACTGTATCGAAGGCTGGTATTAAGCAAAGCTTATTTCTATGGCACTGATCAAATTAAGGAGGTAAAAAGCTTTTGTGATGTGATCAGGCGGAAAGCTTCTCGACGATACTGGCACTGCAGGGGCATTCCTTTTCTTGAAAAAATAGCTATGAATTTGATGTATTATTGCCCTGGCCTTGTATTTCGTCATATGACTCGTATGGGAAATTGGAAAAGGATAGAGAATTAAAATGATTTCAGTAGTCGTACCGTGCTATAATGTGAAAAGAGTCATGTCTAAATGTCTGGACAGTCTCCTGAACCAGTCATTTCATGACCTGGAGATTATCTTGGTCAACGACGGGTCAAATGATGGTACACTTGACTGCATGAGACGATATGCCCTGAAAGACGATCGTGTCAAAATAGTTAATTTTCTTCAAAATAGGGGGCCAGATCAGGCAAGGTTTTCTGGGATTATTAATTCTACTGGTGATTACATAACCTTTGCTGATGCTGATGATTGGCTTCCGTCAAATGCAATAGAAACTCTTTTAAAAACTGCGAAAACAACTGGGGCGGATATCGTTGAAGGAGGAAAAATCAGAGTGCTTGGTAACCTCGGACTTATTAAAAGAATATCGAACAAATCTCGTCAAGAGATAGAGACTCCCGAATTGTTCGATAAGTATTTTATATCCTTTTTCGGTATAAACATATTGTCCGTAAATCTATGGGGGAAACTATACAGGCGTTCATTGTTTGATTCACCGGGTGTGAAACCTTCCGAATTTATTATGGGAGAAGACCTTGTTCTCAATATGCGCCTTTTTCCTTATGTTAATAAGTACTGCGTTATACCGGACATCGTATATTATTATCGTTTGGGAGGAATGACTTCTCGCTATAATCGGCATTTGTACTCTGATCTTAAAGCACAGTACTATCTGAAAATGAATACGATAGCTAAATATGAGTATTACAAGGCAACAAATTTCACTAAAAGTGAGATGTGCCATGTTTTTCTCTCGCAAATCAAACAAATGTTATTGTATTGGAAATCTAAGAAAGAAGTAAAATCTTTTATCCAGCAGGAGATAGACTCGGGTTTCATAGATGAGATTACGAAGAACGTTCCATATCCTACCGCCCAGTTCCTTTCAAATAAAGATGAGGAAATGATAATTAATCGGGTCAGGAAGGGCTTGTGGAAAGATAGGGTAAAAAGAGTTATTTATAAATGTATTAGTGTCTTAAACCTTTGATTTGCCGGGAGGCATTGAGGATGGCATATTTTTATCGTCATTGAGTTATTTGACTGCTCCCGGGGTTGGGCTGTTTTTCATGATTTCCGGGGCTTTGCTACTCCCAGTCAAGTCTGACACTAAATCTTTTATTCCCTTCAGGTTTTAGTTATAGCAGTGTCGGCATTCCTATTCTCCGCAGGCTTGTCGTTTGTTCTTGGTCTATTGCCGGTAGGAGGATTATTAATTGGTGTGAACACATCCAGATTATCTGAGAGAAAAGGCTGAAAGGATATGACCGCTTTTCCGGAAAACATAAAATTAATGCAATAGGTGTCGTGTTGAAACATGCGTATTTGATATTGGCTCACAATGAGTTCATTGTGTTGCGGTCTTTGGTGAGCTGCCTGGATGACGAAAGGAATGATATATTCATCCATTTTGACAGGAAAGTCAAGGAAATACCGGAAATAAGCGTTTCCCGCTCAAGGCTTTTTATCTTGAAAAACAGGGTGCGGGTCTTTTGGGGTGACTTCAGTATGGTTGAGGCGGAGGAAAGGTTGTTCGAAGCGGCGGTTGCTAATGGACCCTATTCCTATTATCACTTGCTTTCCGGCGTTGACCTGCCGATCAAGAGTCAGGATCAGATCCATGATTATTTCCAAAGAAACGCGGGTAAAGAGTTTATCTCTTTCATGGACGTCTCCAAAGCCGAAATCGATTATCGGATGAGGTATGTCCATCTCTTTCCCAAAGGTTTCAGGCGCAACCCCAGTTTCCTTTATCGGTTGAGAGGAGGCATTGTCCTTTTACAAAGAGGGCTCTTGTTGAAGCGAAACCGGGAAGTTGATCTTTACAAAGGATCCCAATGGATGAGCGTGACTGAAAACATGGCGAGATTGTTTATCGAATCTAAAGCCTGGATAAAGAAGGTGTTCTATCACACATTCATACCCGACGAGTTTGTTTTCCAGACGCTGTGCATGCGTTCCTCTATTAGTGAGAGCATTCATGAAAGAAGTGACGAGGTCTCAAGTAATCTGCGACTGATCAATTGGAGCTCCGGCCACTGGTATGTAAAGGACTGGTCGGAATCTGATCTTCCTGAGCTGGAGAATTCTCCCGCGTTTTTCGCGCGAAAATTCAACGGGACTGATCCGGATTTCTTGAAAGCTGTGATGGCGTTGTCTAAGAGAAGAGCTGGAGATGAAGTCAGGTAATGCGCTGGTAAGTATTATTGTGCCGGTTTATAATGTGGAGAAGTATCTCGGAAGATGTCTTGACAGTATCGCCGCCCAATCTTATAGGAACATTGAGGTCATACTGATGGATGACGGCTCAACTGATGGATCCTCGGATATTTGTGATAAGTTCGCAGCAAAGGATGACCGTTTTACGGTTATTCATCAAGAGCATAAAGGACAGAGTGAGGCCAGGAATGTAGGCCTCTCTCGCTGCGGAGGGGAGTGGATTTGCTTTCTGGATAGCGATGATCTTATGCGCCCCGAGATGGTGGAGCGCCTTTATGATATAGCTTCCCGGGGGTATAAGATTGCCATGTGTTCTTATTCGACATTTTCGGGAATAGGTGAAATCAGCGAGAATGCGACGAAAAAGACATCAGGAGCGGATTGGAGAGAGTTGCCAATTGATGACTGTCTGGATGAATTCACGTCAGGATGGCCATCCAAGAATTTTGATACTCGATTCAAGCATGGTGTTCTGTGGAACAAGATGTATCATGTGAGCCTGCTTGAGGGATTGAGATTCGATTCGTCCTTGGAAAGACATGTGGACCAACCGTTCTGTATGGAAGCATTGATCAGGACTGATAAGGTGGCCTTTATCCAGGATGATCTGTACTTATATAACATCAGAGCGGGTTCCATATCCCATCCTTTCTCGATAGACATGAAGAGCAGCTACCTGCAGTCTTCATTGCTGATGTTTAAGATATTAAAAACTTACAGGGAGAAAGACTGGCGCCCTTTTTTGAGGCTGTTTTACCGTCAGGTTCTTATAGATTACAACGAACAGAGGAAATTGCCCGGCAGGGAAGAATCCAGAAAGTTGTTGTCCACTATGATCACCAGTACAAAGCGGGATTATCTATCGAGTTCTTGTATTCCATTTTATGAGAGGCTCGGGTTTTTTGTGATGTGGGCATTCCCTCCGTTATTCTCATTATTCCTTAAAGTCTGGCTGATCGCGAATAGCAAGTTAGTACAGTGAAAAAGAACATCTTGATCGCCATACATTACATGGAGCTCGGGGGGGCGGAGATGAGCCTTCTGGGACTATTGGAGTCGATTGATTATAGCCAGAACTCAGTGGATCTGTTTGTGTACAGCCACAGGGGAGAGCTAATGAAGTGGATCCCCAAGCAGGTTGATCTTCTGCCGGAAATGTCGGAATATAAGCAGATTGAGAGGCCGATAAAAGATGTTCTGAAAGATGGCTTTATAAGGATAGCTTTTGCCCGGTTATTTGCTAAGGCCCAATTCCGGAAATATGTCAGGCATAAGCATCCTGCCGATGGCTCGGCGATTTTCTCTTATGTCTCAAAGAGTCTCTCAAAGATTCTCCCAGACATTAATCCGGAGAAGGAGTATGATCTTGCCGTGAGTTATCTGGCGCCCCATGACTATGTGCTTGATCACGTCAGGGCCAAGGAGAAAGTCGCGTGGATTCACACGGATTATTCCGGAATCGATGTTGATGTGGATCTTGAGCTGCCCATTTGGAGCGGATATGACAAGATAGTCTCCATATCCCCGGATGTGACCAGGAGCTTTCTCAAAGTCTTCCCGACGTTGGCCGGTAAGATTGTTGAAAGGCCGAATGTTGTGCCGTCTGATTACGTCAGCAGACGCTCCGAAGAGATGTCTCCGGAGGATGTCGAAAAAGACATGCCCAAGGCTTCAGGAAGGGTCAACTTGCTGTCTGTGGGCAGGTTCTGCCATGCTAAGAATTACGACAATGTCCCTGACATCTGCCGCCGTGTTCGCCAGAAAGGGGTGGAGGCATATTGGTATCTGATAGGATTCGGAGGGGATGAGGGGTTGATAAGGCAACGGATAGCGGAGGCTGGGATGGATGAATATGTCAGGATCCTTGGGAAAAAGGAGAATCCTTATCCTTACATGAAAGCTTGTGACTTTTATGTCCAGCCATCTCGCTATGAGGGAAGCCCCATGACTATTCTTGAGGCCCAGGCCCTCGGAAGGGTAGTGATTGTCACGGATTTCCCTACGGCCGGAAGCATCTCCGGTGTGGATATTGTCCCTTCAGACAATGAAGGATGTGCCGCAGGGATAGCGCAGCTGATTGGAAAAATGTGATTTTACGGCTATTATTTATGTAGAAAAGTGTATATTTGGAGGGTTGTATTTTTGGAAAAAGTGTATGCTTAAGAGGAAGATACAGGCGGAAATAGCTGATTACATGAGTGTTGGCTCTGATAAGATTCTGGTTCTCGATGGGGCGCGCCAGATAGGCAAATCATACATAATTAGACATGAAGGGCAGAAGCGCTTCCCAAACTATATAGAGATAGATTTGCTTGAGGACAAGAAAGGAGACAGGATTTTTGAGAACACCCGGAATAAAGATGACTTTTACCTTCGTCTAAGCTCTGTTGCTGGCGAGCGGATGGGGCATAAAGAAGATACCCTCATTTTTCTGGATGAGATCCAAGCTTATCCGGACATGCTGACTTTGTTGAAGTTTCTTAAGCAAGACGATCGGTTTACATACATAGTAAGTGGTTCTCTTTTAGGTATCGCCTTGAATGAGACTTTGTCAAAACCTGGTGGAAAGATCAAGATCAAGAGAATGTATCAACTTGATTTTGAGGAGTTTCTTTGGGCTAATGGCGTTGGGGATGAATTTATAAATCATGCTCGGGACTGTTTCCTGAAAGGAGAATCTCTTGAGGCGCATCTACACGGGAGGATCATGGACCTATTCAAAGAATATCTGCTTGTCGGTGGACTTCCGGATGCGGTCACAACTTTCATACAGACTCGTAATATAGTAGCTGTGAGAGAGATGCAGAAAGAGGTTTATGATTTGTACAAGGGTGATGCGAGTCAATATGACAAGGAACATAAACTGGTCATTGAACGTATTTATGAACTGGTCCCTTCTTACTTGGAAAACAAGAAGAAGCGAGTCCGGTACAATAAAATTGAAGATAAGAATCAAGCTCGAGCTGAACGTTATAAGGATGAGTTTGAATATCTTGTGAAGAGTGGTATATGCAATGAGGTGCGGGCTATCTCAAATCCGAGGTTTCCATTGTCTGAATCGGAAAGCAAGAATTTGTTGAAACTTTATTTGAACGATGTCGGACTTCTTACACGCCTATTGTATCAGTACAACATCTCCGCTGTCATGAATGAGGTCCGTAGTATCAATCTGGGATCTGTGTATGAGTCTGTTGTGTGTTCTGAGCTTTCCGCCCATGGCTTTCCTCTTTTCTATTATGACAATAAAAAGAAAGGGGAGGTGGAGTTTATCGTGAATGATTATGACAGTCTTTCGGTTGTCCCAATTGAGGTAAAATCAGGAAAGGACTATGACTTGCACCCCTCCTTGGATGCGTTTGTCGAGACCCCTGATTACAATATCTCTCATGCGATAGTTCTGTCTAATGAGCGGGAGGTAGTTCGTAAAGGTAAGGTCATTTATATGCCGGTGTATTACTCGATGTTTTTGACACCTTCGACACCGGATGGAAAGGTCTTGCTTTGAATTAAGAGTAAATGACAGTGATTCCGAAGGTCATTCATTATTGCTGGTTCGGGGGAAAGCCCTTGCCGCCGCTCGCTGAGAAATGCGTCGCAAGCTGGCGGAAGTACTTGCCGGACTATGAGATACGGAGATGGGACGAGAATAACTTCAATGTAGAGGCTCATCCCTACACAAGAGACGCTTATGCGGCCGGCTTGTATGCTTTCGTCAGCGATTATGCCCGTTTCAAGATATTGTTTGAGAATGGCGGAGTGTATTTCGACACCGATGTCGAGGTGATAAGGCCGTTGGATGATGTTATTACGACGGGCCCTTTCATGGGGTTTGAGAGTGATGGACATGGTAGCCCCATTGCTGTGGCACCTGGCCTTGGGCTGGCAGCAGAGGCAGGAATGAGTCTCTATGCTGAGATACTGAAGCGTTATGATGATATGCCCTTTTATGATGTGGAGGGAAATCGCAACCCGTACTCGATGATTCCGATGGTGACGGAATTACTGGTCTCAAAAGGCTTGAAAGGCGGGGTTGGGATTGAGAACGTTGAGGGGATAAGTGTCTATCCCCAGGAATGGTTCAACCCATTCGAAGACTCCACGGGTCGCTTGAAGAAGACCACGAACACACGGACAATCCACTGGTATTCAAAATCTTGGATGCCGAAAGAGAATCCCATGACGCTTTGGGCTAAAAGATTTGCGAGGCGGTTGTTCGGGACCAATGTTGTAGCGAGATTAGGGCGAATAGTAAAGTAATCGATGAGTCCGTTCTATTATCAGCCAATATATTTGGCGTTAGTGTTGTTTTTGAGCATTTGGGTCGGCGTCCGGAGGATAACGTCGCCCGATTATACTCATCAGCAGAAAGGGACATTCTGGCTGTTCCCCCTATTGGTCAGCGTCGTTTTCGCTGTGTGGCTGGGACTCAGGCCGATCAGTGGAGCCGCTTTCGGCGACACTGCCAATTATGCTCTTGGGTACAGGACAATGGACAGTTATCAGGTCCGGATGGATTGGAGCAGGGAATGGATTTGGCAGTGGTTGATGATAGCCTGCAAGTCCGCCGGCTTGAGTGTGAACTCTTTCTTTGTCGTTGTAGAACTAATTTATGTCCTTTCCGCTTTTTTCGCTGTTAAACGTCTCATGCCCAAAGACCCGGTGCTGGGAATGCTGTTCGTGGCGGGATCATTGATGTTCTTTACTTTCGGGGTGAACGGGATCCGCAATGGGATGGCCTGCCATTTGGTCCTTCTGGCGATCAGTCTCTTGTTAGATGACAAATACATCATTGGGGGACTCTTGTGCCTTGTGGCGTTCGGAATCCACCGGAGCACGATGCTTCCGATCGCCACTTCTGTGCTGGCGATTATAGGTGTCCGTGATTACCGTTATGCTTTGGGCTTCTGGATCGCTTCCATATTCATTTCCCTTATCGCTGGAGGTGCTGTCTCAAATTTCTTCGCAGGCCTCGGTTTTGATGACAGAATGACCCAATACACACGTGCTCAGGACATGAGTATTTTCTCCAGGGAAGGATTCCGCTGGGATTTCCTCCTTTTTAGCACAGTGCCGGTCTTTATGGGTTGGTACGTCTGCGTGAAGAGAAAGATCCAGGACAACTGGTACAATGTCATTTGCATGACTTATTGTCTTTGCAACGCATTCTGGATCATGGTCATCCGTTCAGCTTACAGCAATCGGTTCGCCTACCTGTCCTGGTTTATCTATCCGATCGTGATCGCTTATCCGTTGATCAATCTTCCCGTCTGGGAAGACCAGGATCGCAAGACCGGCTGGATTTTGCTGGCTTATGTGGCTTTCACAGCCTTCATGTTGATGGTTGTTTGGTAATTATTTGTTGATGAGATTCAGTGTTGTTATCCCCATATATAATGCCGCCGGTACGATTGTACGGTGTGTGGAATCCATCGTGGCGTCCGGGCTTCCCGAGGGTGACTATGAGATTATCCTTGTTAATGATGGCAGCACTGATGATTCCGGGATAGTCTGTGACTCTTTCGTGCGGAGGTATCCTTTTATCAGAGTAGTGAACCAAGAAAATAAGGGGGTGTCAGCGGCGCGAAACAACGGTGTGGCTCTAGCGACAGGGGAATATGTTTGCTTCTGCGACTCAGATGATTATCTTGCGAGCGATGGTCTCCGGGATGTTATCCGCCATTGCGGTGAAGGCATTGACATGGTGCGTTATTACTGTGACTTTGTCTTTCAAGATGGCCGTAAGCCTAAAACGCCAGTCGATCGCAAAGAGGGGAAAGTGACGTTTCAAGGCACTGGGAAGGAGTATTTGAGACGTTTCGGAATAGAGACTTTCTGCTGGAACTATTTGTACCGGAGGGAGTTCCTTCTCTCCAACGGGTTGTTTTTTACTCCTGGGATCATCGCGGAGGATACTGATTTTATGTTCCGGGTCATGATGGCCGATCCGATGATCATTTCTCTTGATGCTCATGTGTATCAGTATTCGATAAGACCGAATAGCATATCCACGGATAAGTCACAAGGTCAGTCACGCCGCTTCGCTACGGACCTTGCGGGTTCATTGATAAAAATAGAATCTAGATTAAAAGATTATAGAATCTCTGATCCAAGTTTGTACTTTTCGTGCCGAAAATCCATTGAGACAAGGTTAATTACACTATTCTCCCGCACTCTTTCCTCCGATTATTCTAAAGAGGAGTTCAAGGCGTTTATACAGTCTCTTAAAACGGCGGGCCTCCTCCCCTTGGAGACTGCCCCTTCAAGTAAATTGGAACAAATCAGCCGTACCGCGATATCCATTTTGTCCCGTTTCCCGGGTATTTTCCCTCCCTCTCGCTGGATATTCAGGCATTTTTTCTTGCCTATTGTGTATCCTCGGCTACTGCATGATTAGACCCAAACCTTCGTGTTGACAATCTAATGATGTTTTTTCTTAAGACTTGGATATGAAGGTTGTATATGTCCTGGTTTTTGAGCCGGAGGATAGTTTCTATGAGATGTTCCTCCTATCGCTCTACTCTCTAAGGCTTCACGAAAAAGAACGCGAAGTTGAGGTCGTGCTTGACAAGGACTCATATAATTGCATAATCCTCAAAAATGAACCTTTGCTGCAGGGCGTGAAATTGATAGGAGTGGATATCCCTGAACAGTTTGATGGTCTGCAGAAGTCAAGGTATCTGAAAACCACTCTTCGAACTATTATCAAGGGTGATTTCCTATATATCGACACAGACACCCTTGTTTGCGAGCCTCTTACCGGTTTGGAATCAATTGAAGGGGATATCGCCGCGGTAGCGGACTGGAACGGACATGTCAGGATTACGAATCGTTTTGCCGCGAAGCATTGTCGAAAGGCGGGCTTTTCGGAGTTGGAAGGCGCTCCATTTTTCAATGGTGGAGTTTTCTTCGTGAAAGATTCCGAAGTGTCCCACAGTTTTTTTAATACATGGCATCGCAGGTGGCTGGAATCGTTAAGGAATGGTGTATCCCTTGATCAGCCGGCTCTTTGCCAGGCGAACCTCGACATGGATTGTCTTATAATGGAATTGCCCGGAGAGTGGAATTGCCAAGTATGTTCGGATGTTGGGCCACATTACCTTGCCAATGCGAAGATAATCCATTATTATGCTTCATACGGATCTTTCCAGAGTACGGTTATTGTCCCTCATGTGAAAGAGCCAGGCATGATTGATTCCGTAGCCAAGGATATAGCACGCTGGTCGCGATCTTTCGGGACTGAATTGTTCCAGCATAGTTACATGGGGCATTTCAAAGGATGGTATTCTGAACTCTTGTTTCGATTTGTCAACAGCCCTGTTCTTTTCAAGTTCACCAGGGGAACTGTTAGTGCTTTGTCAAAACCGCTTTCCTGGTTCTTGGCTGTGAGGAAGGATTTGAAAAAGCCGTTTTGGCGAGTAAAGAAATTATCGTTAGGCAAAAGGAACGAACTCTTGGGCAGAGGGCTTGTCGCGATGAGGGTCACGGGTGGCGTATACCTTTCATGGCGGATTCTTTCATGTGAGGATCCTGTGTTGGGGACAGCGGAGAAGCCATTGGCATTCACTATCCTCCGGGACGGAAGACCCATAGCGGAACTGTCGGGAAAGACCAACTATCTCGATCCGGATGGCGCTATGGACTCCGAATATGTGGTAAGTACGGCGGATGGTGGCGAGTCAAAGCCTGTCCGTCCTTTCCCCTCAGGAGAGAACTGGTTCGATATTCCTCTCGAAAGACCGGAGGAAGGCCCTTTAGGACCTTATATGATCGGTGATGTCAGTACCGGTGACCTTGACGGAGACGGAGAGTACGAGCTTGTGGTCAAATGGGACAGTGCCGCCAAAGACAACAGCGTGCTCGGGATGACCGGGAAGGTGCTGCTGGACGCATATAAGCTTGACGGGACCAGGCTATGGGACCAACCTATTGACCTCGGGGTGAATATCCGTGCGGGAGCGCATTACACGCAGCTTTTGGTCTACGATTTCGACTGTGCCGGAAAAAGCGAGGTAGTGATGAAAACAGCTCCCGGGTCGAAAGACGGGAAAGGTCGTTTCGTTAATCTGGCAAGCAACTCTTTTGCGATCAGGGAGGTGGATAACTCCAAGGATTTCAGAGATTCCAATGGAATGGTCCTGGATGGCGACGAGTTCCTGACGGTGTTCCGTGGCGATGATGGCGGGGCGATCGACACTATATACTATCCTAATCAGAGGGTCGACTCGAAACTGTGGGGAGACGAATACGGCAACAGGTCCGAAAGATATACCGCGGCTGTGGCGTGGATGGATGGGGAACGTCCTTCCGCAGTTTACATGAGAGGGTATTATTGGGGTAGGAAGAACCCTCGGATGGGGCGCCAGTGCGTTTGTTCGGTGACGTTTGACGGTAAGCGCATGAGTTGCCAAGGGTGTTTTGACACCTTTGACACTGAGGGTTATTCCGGGAAATCTGATTCTCCGAGCTATACAATTTCTGGAGATTACAAGGGGATACATGGATATAGAAAAGGCAACGAACGCTATATCGGGGAAGGCAACCACAACTGTGCCGTGGCCGATGTTGATGGCGACGGCCGTGAGGTGGTTCTGACCGGGGCCCTTTGTTACAAATTGAGCAGACGGAACCATCTGAAAGTCAAGTGGTGCACTTTCCTTGGCCATGGTGACGCGCTCCATCTTGGCTCGTACGACCCGAAACATAAAGGCTTTGAGTTTTTCACTGTTCATGAGTGCGGAGGAGAGCATCCAATCAAGCGTTCATTTTTAAGAAAAAAGCCATTGGATCACGGTTTCTCTGTCCTTGACGCTAGAAATGGAAAAATCCTGTTCCATTTGGGTTCTCCCGGGGATATGGGACGGGGAGTGATGGCCGATGTCGGAGCGCGGGGCTTTTATCAATTCTGGGGCGTTTCTGAAGTCGAAGGGAGCGACGATCGCATCATGGTGGGGCCATTTGCCCGTACGGATAAAGGCTTTGAAAGAGTCCGGATCCCTGGGGTGTCCACTAATTTCAGATTATTCTGGGATGGAACGCTCAGAGACAACCTGCTTGACGGGGATGAAGGCGGTCCTCTGGAAGTGACTGCGTGGAACGGCAAGGAAATGGAAAGAATATTCGTAACGAAAGGATGCGTTTCGATCAACGGGACCAAAGCTACCCCTTGTCTTCAGGCTGACATCCTTGGTGACTGGCGGGAAGAGATCGTTATGGCGAGGGAAGATAATGAGGCCCTTCGGGTTTTCGTCTCCGACATCCCTACAGACTATTCTTTCAAGACCCTTATGCACGACCCTGTCTATCGGGCTGGAGTCGCCGCGGAGCAGACCGCATATAACCAGCCGCCGCACATAGGATTCTGTCTGAAAAAGATATCATGATTTATTATTTCGATCTGCATAGAACAAGAGTATTTGGCCGGATGTTCAAGGATAGTGGGGTCGTGCAAAGGAATCCTATCCGCAATGTCTTGAGCGTGTACTTATTACGTCGCTTCAGTATCATGCGTAAATTGCCTTCTATACTCTTCTATCCCAAGCCCATCCTGAAAGGCGAGGATGACAAGATCATCGTATTTGACACTTATGCGAGCCCTCGTTTGATCACATGGTTGAGCGAGACACAAAGGGAGAAACGTATTATCCTTTGGTACTGGAATTCTCTAAAAAACCAGGCCTTAAAAAAAACGATTCCATCAAGAGTGGAGACTTGGTCTTTCTCGAAATCGGATTGTGCTGAATTTGGTTTGAAGTATAATACCCAGTTCTTTTTTGACGGCCTCGCACAGGAGGCGGCTGAATGTAGGCGACAGGGTCTTTCCGAGCATCCGAAGGCCTTTTTTCTGGAGAGATAAGGGACGTTTCGACATCCTTATAAATCTCAAGAAATCTCTTGAAAGAGAGGGGGTTGAAGTGAAACTGGAAATTCTGAAGCCATTTGCTGGCAGGGCCGGGTTCTACAGGGAAAAGCTTATCCCATATAGAAAGGTGATAGATTATGTGAAAGAGGCCGACATATTGCTGGATTATTACATCTACCCTGAGACAGGTCTGTCCCTTAGGGCTATGGAGGCTCTTTTCTTTGGCAAGAAGCTGATAACGAACAATCTGGAGATACTTGAATCGGACTTCTACAACCCCGCCAATATCTATGTTTTGGATCGTGACACAAGATCTCTCCGGGAGTTTATTGACTGTCCACTTGAGCCAGTGAATCCGGAGATACGGGATAGGTATCTGCTGTCCAATTGGTTAAAGCGCTTTGATGAGACGTGACAGCAAAGAGTTTTTTGACCTGATTGTCAAAAAAGAGTCAGAAGCCAAAGGGTACAGGAAAAGCCAAAAGAGGGAAAAGCGGAAGACTGTGCTCAAGCAGTCTCCTTTCTTCAAGGTCGTTATCGCGTTCATATCAGCGCGGTTCAGAAGAAGGAGAAAAAGCCCGGTCATATCTTATGTTCACGACCGGTCCAGGCTCGGAACAGATCTCGCTCTTGACCATTATGACGCGAGCGAAAGAAAGGATTTGTACGTTCGTGAAGACCGTATTGCCGTTTATACATCACTCTTTGGGCCTTATGACACGCTGAAGGAACCATTGCTGCATCCGGATAATGTTGACTATTACATAGTTACTGATCAGCCAATCCCAAGTGGCAGTCTTTGGAAGAGTCTTGACATCAGTCCCTTGCTTCCTTCTGGCATTCAAGGCGATCCCGTGGCATGCAACAGGTGGTGCAAGTTTTATCCTCACTTGTTATTCCCTGACTATCAATACAGTATCTATATAGATTCGAATATTTGGGTATTTTCCGACTTGACCCCCCTTACCGCAAGTCTGGACTCTTTCCCTGTGGCGATGTTCCGTCATAAGAAGAGAAATTGCGTATACGAGGAGATTCAGGCGTGCCTCGACCAAAATAAAGGAGATAGGGGGAGGCTTGAACAGCAGGTAGATGAGCTGAAGGCTCTTGGGATCCCACAGCATTGGGGACTTCTGGAGGCGAGCGTTATTGCAAGACAGCATCAACTCCCAGCTTGCGTCTCTTTGATGGAAAAATGGTGGGACTCATTCATGCATGGCTCCGGAAGGGACCAGATCTCGTTGATAGAATGTTTGTGGAGAGATGGAATAGACCCTTATGCCATTGGTACCCTTGGAGACAATCTCCAGCGATGCGACTTGTTTTTACAAACGCGTCATGTAAATGAGTAAGACTCTCACCATATTCACTCCGACATATAACCGGGCACACACGCTGCCCAGGGTTTATGAGAGCTTGAAGTCACAGACATGCGAGGACTTCGAGTGGCTGGTCGTGGATGATGGTTCGACTGACGGGACAGAGACGCTTGTCCGTAGTTGGATTGATGAGGGAGTGTTGCCCATCAGGTATATTCATAAAGAGAACGGGGGCTTGTACACGGGCTACAATGCCGCTTACGAGAACATAGAGACTGAACTCAATGTCTGTGTCGACAGCGATGACGCTATGCCGGAGGATGCTGTTGAAAAGATTGTAAATCTTTGGAATACAGAAGGTTCTGAGAAATATTGCGGAATCATAGGGCTTGATGTCGACATGGATACCCGCGAACCGATCGGAGGAAGGTTCCCAGATGGGATGACGGAATGTTTTTTCCCGGAGTTGCGAGCCAGAAATATTCATAAGGGAGACACGAAGCAGGTGATGCGGACTGACCTCATGAAGGAGGTCGCCCCGCAGGTAGGCTTCCCGGGAGAGAAGAATTTCAATCCTGTGTATATGCTTCTTCAAGTGACGGACAAGTACCCGCTTCTGGTCCTTAATGAACCCCTGTGCCTGGTTCAGTACCAGGATGCGGACAGCATGTCCAGGAACATCTACCGTCAGTACCTTGACAGCCCCCGGAGTTTCGCCAAGATGCGCAGGCTGGAGATGGGGCTTCGTCACACAACAGCTTTTAACCGAATCAGATGTGCGGCGCACTATATGGTTGAGTCGCTGATCGCCTGGTGCGTGAAGGTCTTGAAGATAATAGGGTGGAAATAGTTGAGAAGATAGTTGGCGTGTCTGAAGTTTCTTTTAGTGTAATAATACCTCATTATAGTATTCCTGATCTGCTTGCTCGTTGCGTGGATTCGATTCCCCAGAGGGAGGACATTCAGGTAATAGTGGTGGATGATCATAGCCCGGATGGTGAGAATTATCCTCAAGTGATTCAATCCCTGCGGAAGCATAATGTGGAGTTTGTTTATGCTCCCAGGCATGGAGGGGCGGGCTATGCGAGAAATCTCGGACTTGAACGGGCGCTCGGAAAATGGTTGATTTTCGCTGATGCGGACGACTTTTTTTCTGAAGATGCGTGGGATGCCTTCGACTCGAATCTTGATAATAAGAGCGATGTCGTGTATTTTCGTTTTGTTGATGTGTTTTATGATGAGATTGACAAGCGATCACATCATGCTGAATGGTTAAGTAAGATATTTGAGCAATGTTTGTCATCGCATGATTATTCCGCTATCCGCTGCCGTCACTGGATACCAAGCTCCAAGATGATCAGAAGAGATTTTGTTGAGGGAAAGTCGATACGATTCGAAGAGATAAGATATTCTAATGATGTGTTGTTTTCTGTTAAAACAGGATGCTGGGCTTCTTCGGTTGATGTTTGTGACAGGAGAGTTTATTATCTGACTGAGAGGAAGGGGTCGTTGTCATACGATCTGGACAACAAGGAAGGAGAGTTGGAGTGTCGAGCTTTAGTCGCATGCCACGCTTACGGTATCGTGTCAAAAACCTTTCCTTCTGAAAAAGATGCTCTTTATGTGGCGCAATGGCATCTTTTCAGGTTATTCAATGAAGACAGGGAAGCCTTTGACCGTTGCTTCCTTGTAGCGTTGGACAATAATGAGTCCTGCTTGAGGACTATCGCTTATATGTGTTGGTACTCTCATGGCATAAAGGCAAAAATGAGAGTGCTGGCCCATTCTTTAAGACTCTATCTAACCTGATCTTTATGAAGATTCTTATTGTCATTTCCAACATGTTCGCGGGAGGGGCCCAGAGGGTGGTGAGCCGTCTGGCGAATTCACTATCCGAAGATAATGATGTGATGATGATGACATTTCATACAGACAGGTCCTTCTTCTTGTCAGAAAAGATCCGGATGTTTTATTTCCATGAGCCGGCTATCCGCGATCTAAGAAGATATGGATCATTCTTTATCAGCTTGACGAATGAGATGAGGACATTGGCTTTAAGCCGGCAACTGAAGAAGATAAAGAAGGAAGTCAAGCCGGACGTGACGATAAGCTTTTTGGATAATCCCAATCTTCTTAACGCTCTCTCCGGGGGACGTGTCAGGATTATGTCTGAAAGGAATAATCCGAGGAGTAAAGGGAAGGCATACTATTACCATGAGCTATTAGCTTTCCTATTTGCCGATAAGATTGTGTTTCAGACAAATTCGGTGAAGAGCATGTTCCCTTTTTATATCAGGAGAAAAGGCGTCGTTCTTCCGAATCCAGTCCAGGTTGAGCGCGCCGCGGTCGGTGGAAGAAAAAAGATAGTGACAATGGGGAGACATCATCCCCAGAAGAATCATGAGCTGTTGATCAGGGCGTTTGCCAAATTCTCGGACACTCATCCATCTCACACGCTCCATATCTATGGAAAGGATTATGGAGACGCCCGGCTGGAAACTTTGATTGAACGGATGGGCTTGACCGGGAAAGTCTTTTTGGAGGGATTCAGAGATGATGTTCATGAGGCGGTTTCTGATGCGGAACAGTTCATCCTCTCTTCCGATTATGAGGGAACGCCGAACGCTCTTCTTGAGGCGATGATGATGGGGCTTCCTTGCATATCCACTGATTTTGAAGGGGTTCGGGAGATGCTTGGGGACAGCGGAGCGTGCAGGCTTGTCCCTGTTGGTGATGAGCAGGAGTTGGTAAAGGCTATGAATGCTTTCGCTGATGACGAAGTCTTACGGCGGGGATATTCAGAGAGGGGAATGCGACTGGCTAAAGAGTATTCATTGGAGAGAGTCATTCCACAATGGCGTAGTCTGCTCTTCAGATAATAATTATAATTCTATATGGCAAAGTCGGTGAAAGGTAAAGGTGCGTACAGCCTCGCTTTTGTGCGTCTCTTCTCGTTTCTCGTGAAGATGGGCAACAATTTTAATAAGCTGAGAGTGCGATTCGGACTCAGAAGAATGAGCCGGAATCCCGGGAATGTTTCGGACTGGGAGGCGATCGATAGATTCACGGAGTTGATCCCGGAGATGAAATACTATAACCGGTCGGATGCTTTGTACCAAATCCGTTTGCGTGCGCTGGCCAATGGATACAAGAATCTTGGCCAGTGGCTGCAAAGAGTGTCATCTGATCCGGAAGACCTTAGGGAGCTTAAGGAGAATCTGACATTTGTCGGCTCTCACTTTTTCCGGGGAGATGTCTGGCCTACTTTGAAACGACAGCTGGAGAACATGCTTTCCGTTAGAGATAAGGAAAAGATAAATGTTTGGTGTGCGGGATGTTCTAATGGAAAGGAGGTGTATAGCGTCTTGATGCTGTTGTCAGACCTTGTTCCTCTTGATAAGGTTTCATTGCTGGCGACGGATTATAACCGGGAGATGTTGCGTCAGTGTGAGGCAGGCGTTTATTCTCTCCGTACCATAGATGAGATCCCTTTGAGGTATTGGCCTTTCACTGAAAAGTACAATGAAGAGAGGAAAACCAAGAAGGATTTTTCCCATTTGTTTCAGTTCCGTTTTGTCTCAAGGCTTCGTGAGTTGGTTCAAACAAGGCTTGTCAACCTCCTGATGGATGATTATCCGCGAGGATTTGATCTGATTCTCTGCAGGAATGTCATTAAGTTCTTCGAAAACGACTCTAAGCGTAAAGTGCAGGAGCGATTGGCCGATTCCGTTAATCCTGGAGGCATTATTGTGGTTTCAGACGAGATTGAACGGGAAGGCTTTCCGGATCCGGAGTCGTTGGGCTTAACCCGGGTCGGTAATAGTTGCGTCTACATTAAATCAGCCCAAATTTAATCACGTGACGCTGATCAGTTTCATAGTACCGGTTTATAATTCGGAATCCACCTTGGAGTCTTGCGTCAAGTCGTTGCTTGATCAAGGCTTGGATTCCGGTACGTTTGAGATACTTCTTGTCAACGATGGAAGTAGCGACGGGTCGGCGCAACTATGCGAGACCTTGTCCGCCCGGCATGATCCTGTCCGTGTGTTGAACCAAGACCATAAAGGATTGCCTGATTCCCGGAATAAAGGGATAAAGGAGGCGAAGGGGGAATGGCTGTGTTTCGTGGACTCAGATGACACATTGGTTCCCGGGGGTGTTTCTTCATTGCTCAAGTATTGCGAACCGGATATTGACCTTGTCCGTTTTTACTGCAATATCTATTATGGCTCGGTGCCGGCAAAAACAGGATGCGATAATCCAGGTGCGGAGATTTTCCGGGGAAATGGACACGGATATCTGCGACAATTCGGTTTTGAGACCTTTTGCTGGAATTATCTTTACAGGAAATCTTTTCTGGAGACAAAAGGCCTTGAGTTTTACAGCGGGATAGTAGCGGAAGATTTCCGGTTCATATTCGATGTCATGATGGCGAATCCCGGAGTCGTCTCCTTGGATAGTGTGATATACCAGTATTATATCCGTCCGGGAAGCCAGTCGATGGTCCGTGACGAGGCCCAGTCTCGAAGAAGGGTTAAAGACATGGCCGGGTCGCTCGAGCATATTATCAAGGAACTGGAGCCCATCAAGGATTCTGATCATGCCTTATATGATAATTGCTTCCGCAGGATTGATGGCAAGATGTTGGCGATTTATTCCAGAGTATTGACGGCTAATTACTCCTCCAAAGAGTACTTATCGTTGATCAAGTCATTTAGGACCATCGGTTTGCTTCCATTGCGGTCAGGCGTCATGAATAAAGTATGGTCGAAGCTTATAATCATATTAACCGTTAATCTGCGGTTGTACAAGCCAATCGCCTGGTTGTATCGCATGGTTTTCATTCCGATTGTATATCCATTCATCCGCCGCTACTCGGGTTAGGAAAACTCTGGATTTATGACCTATTCAATCGCCATACGTACACTTGGAACGGCGGGTGAGAAGTTCCGGCAGGAGCTCCTTTCCATCGCGGCGCAGACGGTGCCTCCCGATAGGGTTGTCGTCTATATCGCCGAAGGATACCCTCGCCCTGATTTCTCGGTGGGGAAGGAGGAATATGTCTGGGTGAAAAAGGGGATGGTGGCGCAGAGGGCGTTGCGCTATGATGAGATCGAAAGCGATTGCGTCCTTATGCTGGATGATGATGTGAGGCTGGCTCCGGATGGCGCCGCAAAACTACTGGAAGCTGTTGAGGAACAGGGTTTTGACTGCGTCGCTGCGGATGTGTTCGAGAATCATAAGATGCCATTTTCGACTAAGCTTAAAGCGGCCTTGGTCAATTGGGTCTTTCCTCATTTTGGAAACAAATGGGCGTTCAAGATGCACAGGACCGGTTCTTTCTCTTATAATTGGCGGCCAGAGCCTCGTTGTTACCCTTCCCAGACGTGCGGAGGCCCGGCTATGATGTGGAGGAAGGATTCTTTCCTGAAGATACATTATGAGGATGAACTCTGGATGGACTCTTTCGGCTTCGCCTACGGCGATGACGCGTTGCTTTCGTACAAGCTGCATGTGAACGGGGGGAAACTCGGCGTTTTATATGAATCCGGGGTGAAGAATCTGGATGCCGGGTCGTCCAGCTCGGGATTCAAGAAGAGTCCGGAATGGATCCACATTGTTGCCAAGGCTAACGTGATGCTTTGGTGGAGAGGTGTTTACCATAATGGCTCGGATACTAACTGGACGCGGTTACTTTCCATACTAGCTTTTTGCCCCAAGGTCCTCTGGCAGTGCGTAGGCATATTCCTATACTCTCTGCTGAGGTTGTCTCCTCGCTTTGCGCACTCGTATTTGAGTGGACTGTTGGGGGCCATCAGTTCAGTGCGGAGTGCGGCCTTCAGGTCTCTGTCGCCTTTCGCTTGTCAGTGAAGAATTCGCATAGAATTTTGTTTAAAGGGGGAAAAATCGTATCTTCGCAATTTGGTATAATTATATCCAAGTTATCTTGATAGGATAGAGATTGTTTAAAACAGTGTAAGTGTTTCATATTATGCAAAATAAATTGGACTATACAGCCCCTGAAGTGAAAGTGATTCATGCTGACTTTGAGGAGATCATATGTACATCTAGTTATCAATTAAGATATCCATCTGGAGATAAACCTGCCACTCATCAGCCTGATTGGTATGATGAATCTAATGATCGTTATCGTTCTACTGGGTCGCAGATTTGGGGTTAAGTTGTTTAGTAATTTATGTCGAATAGATGATGAAAAAAAGCATTAATATATTCTACGCCACTGTATTCCTGATTTCCCTCTTCTCCTGTACTGAGAAAGATAATCCTACGATGGATAAGATCTCGGACTATCGTTTTGAGTTTGCGGCTGTCAAGTCCATGGGAGACGACTCTTCTGCCGGGCAGGGTTCCGTGGACACTCGGGTGTTGACAGAGAACGGAAATGATCTAAAAGCGACCTTCAAGAAAGGGGACTTGGTGTATATGTATAAAGTTACTCTTGACGATAGTCGCCACCCCATTATTTCTTCTTATAAAAAAGTGGGGGTTCTTACCTCCATGGATGATGGTGTTGAGACAGATTTGGTTGGACCGATTGATCCGGATTTGCTTTCAGAATTCTACGAGGATGAATCTACTGGCCGTCTGCTCCCCAATAATGAAAATTTCGCTTTGTATTTCTTTTACAAGCATGATCCTGTGGAAGGATTCAATTTTCAGGGGCAGAAAGGTACTTTGGAAGATATAGACAACAATTTTGATTACGCATGCGCGCAAATCTTTACGTCAAGTAGTCATTATGAACCGGGGACTAATACATGGGACCTCCCGGATTATCTGGAAATCGACCGGGATAATAAACGAATAAAAGTCCCGAACAAGATTAGATTCCATAGCCAGCAGTCGGTTTTCAAATTTTCACTTAAGGATAAGAGCGGAAAACCGATCAAAGCTGACAAGTTTACGATAGAAACGGATGTTTATCATGAAGGGTCGTCTCTTTATTATGATCCGAACCGCGACTACAACGTGTTCATTAAGAGTTTCAATCCTCTGGCGGGCAACAATGACCTTCAAAAGGGTAAGATTGAAGTGAATCCCGAAACCGCCTCAGATAAGATTTACGTTGCCCTTGCTGGGACATATTACTCTTCCATTAATAATGATCCTGATAATAGTTATAGTAAGTGGACTCCTCTTTATTTTTCCAGGAATAGTTTATTGTATTATTCTACTTCAATTTATTCTTCTTCGAGCGATACCAATCGCAATATAAATATCACTGCTACTGTAGGAGATCTTACCTATCGATATTCTAAGCCTTATCAATCATGGTTAGGTCATGGTTACTTCTATAACATTGAGGTCTGGATGGATGGCCCTGTTACCGATCCTTCTGTTCTTTTCGATGTCACGGATTCCTCTCGATATGGTGAGGGGCAAACAATAAATTAGAGAATTCTTTTGGAGAACACGAATTGGATTGTTATGAGAAAAGCTACTATATTATTTCCGGTTGCGGTTGCCGCATTGCTGTTGCTTCTTTTGCCAGCGTGCTCCACTAAGGAGGAGATCCTCGAGGAGGCTACTTATTCAATCGAGATCGCCGCTGTCAAGGGATCGGCGGAGACACGCGCTTTGGCATTAAATGGGAACGTTCTTAATGCTCCTTGGGAAGCAGGAGACAAAGTCTATGTTTACAGGATGAGTCCTTCCCCTTCTGTGGGATATGAACAAGTGGGTATCCTCTTCGCTACATCTAGTGGCAACTCAACAACACTTACAGGTAAGCTCACAGGCATTTTTTATAAAGGAGATTATCTGCTGTTTTCTTACCTGCACGAGCTCTCTTTCAAATATACAGGTCAGGATGGTAGTTTGGGTTATATAGCTTCCAACTGTGACTATGCTTTTGCTTCTCAGCAGTTGAAAGAAATCGGTTCTGGAACTATATCTTTCGCCGGTGATTTGTCCTTCGAGAGTATGCAGTCCATAGTTAAGTTTACACTAAAGGATCAGGATGGCAACCTACTTACTGCCAATAAGCTTTCGCTTAGGTTATTATATGAGTCTGACGGCAACGAAAATGATGTTCTGGCTCAGTCTTTCGAACCTTTGGTTGCGAGTGCTTCTGAAAACGGCGGTTTTCAATTCGGGCCTCTAGACGTGATCCCGGAATCTCCTTCAAGCGAATTCTATGTCGCTTTGATGTGCACTGTACAATCAGGCAAACTTGTTTTGTCAGCGAGTTCTAATGATTCAGAATACACCTATACGATTGAGACTTTCACTATTCAGCCTGACAATTATTACTTATGTGATGTCAAAATGACCAAGCAAGAGTAGTCTTTTGTAAGTCTTTGTTTTTTAGAGGATGACCTTTCGGGGCTATCCTCTTTTTGATTGGGGGAGATTCTTAAGGGAATGAGGATTCTGGAGTTCATAACATCGCTTCGGCTCGGAGGGGCGGAGCGCCTTGTGACTGACTTGGCTGTCGGTTTCAAGGAGGAAGGACATGATGTCGTCGTGGCGCTCCTGGACGGGACCAGGACGTCGTTCCACGATGAGCTGGAGGCAAAGGGAGTCAGGATAATCTCTCTAGCGGAAGGAGCGGGCTCGATGCGTAACCCTTTTCTGGGCTTCAGACTGGTTAGGCTGCTAGGCAAGGAGCGTTTCGACGTTATCCATACGCATAATTCGGCGTGCCAGTTCCTTGCTGCCTTCGCTTCTTTGTTCCTCAGGCTGAGGCTCGTCACGACTGAGCACAACACGTCCAACAGGAGAAGGGCTTGGGGATGGTTCAAGCCACTGGACAGGTGGATGTACTCGAGGTATTCAAGGATTATCTGCGTCGGCGACGAGGTCCGTCGCAATCTTGAGGAATATCTTGGAGATGCCGTGGCCGGAAAGACTGTAATTATCAGGAACGGGGTTGACTTGGACCGGTTCAGGAATGCGGTCCCTGATCCTGGAATCAGTTCCTTGCCTGGTCATAAAATCGTTATGGTCGCAGCCTTCCGTTCCCAGAAGGACCAGGCCACATTGATTAGGGCTATAGCGCTGCTTCCATCTGATTATCAGCTATTTCTGGTCGGAGGAGTGGAGTGGCCGGAGGATCAGCCGAATCTGGATTCTTGTAAGGCGCTGGTACGTGAGCTTGGACTTGAAAGCAGAGTGCATTTCCTCGGGAAAAGGGGAGATGTCTCTTCCATATTGGCGGCGAGCGATGTGGTTGTCCTTTCCACCCATTACGAGGGCATGTCTCTTTCGGTCATTGAAGGGATGGCGAGTGGCCGTCCGTTTGTCGCCTCTGATGTGGCTGGGGTTAGGGATATGGTCGGAGTGGTAGAGGCTTTATTCCCGGAGAGTGATGCGGGTGCTCTCGCCGGAGTGTTGAGAAAGGTTTGCGAGGATAAAGCATTAGGTGATAATGTGACCGCTCAATGTATGTCCCTGGCTTCTAAGTATAGCATAGAAGCTTCTGCCCGGCGCTATTTGTTCGAATATGCTTGATGATGAGAAAATTCCTGTCAACTGTCATATTATTCTCGATCTCCGCTTATTTGATTCTTGCTTTGTTGGATGTCGGTTATTCAAGGTTCGCCGCAAAGACTAACTACCGCTCGTACAAGTATTGGACTTATCTTATGGAAGGTACTATTGAAGCCGATGTCCTCGCGATGGGAAGTTCCAGGATTGTGAAACATTTCGACCCGATAGTCTTTGACTCCATAACAGGAGTAAAGTCATACAACATTGGCATGGACGGAGCTCACATCACGGATATGCTGGCTCGATACAACCTTTTCAAGCAACGGAATCCCCTGCCCAAGGTCGCGTTGGTGAATATCGACTACTTCACTCTGACCGACAACAGAACCAAGGGCAAGTCTCAGTTTTTCCCATGGTTCATTTACAGGAGGTTCCGCAAGGCGGTCTCATTTGTGCGGCCTTTTTCTTTCGGGCAGCTGTATATTCCAATGTATCGTTATGACATAGAGAATTTTCTCCGTACATTGTGTGAGAGGGGAAGACCCCTTGAGAAAGGTTTCGACCCAATCAACCATCCCTTTGACGAAGATGCGGTCAATCGGTCGTCCCTTGTTTTCAAGGCCAATCCTAAATTTGAGCCTTATCTGTTTCAGTTCCTGGACATCCTTGAGGAAGATGGGGTTAGGGTCGTGTTTATGTTTTCTCCGTGGCATGACGATGCGATCGCTAAAGCCAAGACGTTGGGACAGATGCGGGAGTATTACAGTCGGATCGCGGGAGAGAGGGGCATAACCCTGCTTGATTACACCGAGATGCCTTTTTCCTCAGATACTTCGTATTTTTTTGATGCGATGCACCTGAACGGCCGCGGGGCGGCCGTATTCACCGACTCTTTGGCTCGTGATTTTAAGAGGCTTCACATTCTTGATTTTCAATGAGTAAGCTTCGCACTTTCTTGTCCATCCCATTTGTCAGGAAACCTTGGATTATCGCGAGGTTTATGGCATTGTCGCTAATCCGTTTAAAGACCTCGGTGTTGTTTCCGTTCCGGAGTCTTTCGTATGGCAAAAGGCGTGTCAAAGTTTCATTGAACCGCTTGGAACTTCTTGGTAGGGGACTTGTGGCAATGAAGGTCGAGGGCGGGGTCTATCTTTCATGGCGGATGCTTTTCCATGAGGATCTGGCTTTTGGATCAGCCACCTCAAATCCAGTGTTCCACCTGCTCAAGGATGGGACGGAAATTGCCGCGCTTGATGGGAAAACCAACTATCTGGACCCCTCCGGCACAATGGAATCATCTTATTCTCTATGCGCAGGCGGTTCAACTTGTGGTCCTGTGAAGCCTTTCGCATCAGGAGAAAACTGGTTTGACATCCCTTTGGAGAGGCCTGAGGCAAGTCTTGAGGGACCTTATCTTATCAGCGATGTGTGTACCGGAGACCTTGACGGAGACGGGGAGTATGAACTTGTGGTGAAGTGGGAGAGTGGAGCGAAGGACAACTCGGATCCCGGGAGGACCGGTCCTGTCCTTCTCGACGCTTATAAACTTGACGGGAGGCGCTTGTGGAAGCGTCCAATAGACCTTGGACTCAACATTAGGGCGGGTGCGCATTACACTCAGGTACTGGTCTATGATTTTGACCGGGATTCCCGGAGCGAGATAGTCTTGAAGACTGCTCCTGGCTCAATGGATTCGGAAGGCCGTTTTGTCAGCTTTGCTTCACGAATAAGGGAAATCGTTGATTGTGATAATTTTGTGGATTCCCGTAACGATTCGGGTGTCATCATGTCGGGGGATGAGTTCCTCACTGTGTTTGACGGATTGACCGGAAGAGCTCTGGATACTATTTATTACCCGAATCAGCGGATAGACCCTACCATCTGGGGTGATGATTGCGGCAACCGCTCTGAAAGATACACAGCCGCTGTGGCATGGCTGGATGGTAAGAAGCCCTACGGAGTGTTTATGCGCGGGTACTATTTCGGGAGAAAAGACCTGTTGAGAGCCCGGCAATGCGCTTGTGCCGTGACCGTGGAGAACGGGAAACTTAATTGCCGCCATAGTTTCGACACTTATAAAGAATCCGCCTATCCGGGCAAGTCAGGCTCATCCTCGTTCTTGGCGGATGGACGTTATAAGGGAGTGAGTGGGTATCGCTTGGGTAATGAGATATTCATTGGCGAAGGCAACCACAATTGCTCTGTTGCCGATGTTGACGGTGATTCCAGGGACGAGGTTTTGACCGGGTCTCTGTGTTACGGCCTTGTGGGTGACCGATTAAGTGTTAAATGGTGTACCTTCAGGGGGCATGGAGACGCTCTTCATTTATTCCCGGTTGGCCGCGGACGTTTTGAATTCCTGACCGCCCATGAGACTGGCGGCCGGCATCCTTTCACAAGAAGACAACTCGATCGGGGTCTTTCCGTTATCGCCGCTGCCACAGGGAAGCCTTTATTCCATAAAGGTTCCGAGGAGGATATGGGGCGCGTGATGATGGCGGATCTGGGAGCCGGAGGGAAATATCAGTTCTGGGGGAGGTACGGCCATGCGTACAAAAGGATAAAGGAAGGTTTTAAAAAAATACAGATTCCCGGCAAGAATGAGAATTTCAGGATATTCTGGGACGGAAGCCTTAATGACAACCTGCTTGACGGTTCTCCTGGTTGCCCTCTGGAAATCTCATCTTGGACAGGTTCGGAAATGAAGAGGCTGTTCGTTACCGAGGGATGCACTTCAATCAACGGCACGAAAGCGGTGCCATGCCTGCAGGCTGATATTCTTGGAGACTGGAGGGAAGAGTTGGTTATGGCCAGGGAGGACCACGAGGCTCTGCGGGTGTTTGTGTCATGCGTTCCTACCCACCACTCGATGATGACGCTTATGCATGACCCGGTGTACCGGGCGGGAGTCGCGGCGGAGCAGACCGGTTACAACCAGCCCCCCCATGTTGGATTTGTGCTCAAAAGGCCAGAAAAATGATTTATTATTATGATTTAAGGCGGGTGCCACTTTTCTTGCCGTTGTTTAGAGAATGTGGCTTAGCTTGTGCTAGCCATCACCGTAGTTTAGTGCATTCCGCTTTGTGTCGTCTGCCATATATTAATCATTTGCCACCTTCTTTTTTCTACAATGCCCCACATTTTGAAGATGGCAGTGATAAGATCATCGTATTTGATTCTAACGCTAGTTTACGTATGCTGGAGTGGTTGAGAAAAAATCACCCTGAAAAACGCTTGATTCTTTGGTACTGGAACGAAAGTTCCTCTTCTGGTTTCAAACGTGTTTTACCTGAGTGGCTGGAGCAGTGGTCTTTCTCGGAAAGCGACTGCGAGAAATATGGTTTCCGCCACAATACCCAATTCTTTTTCGACTGCTTTGCTGAGGATGCCGCTGAATGCCGTTCCGTAAAGCGTGATAATGCATCTCCCAAGGTCCTATTTATCGGAAGGGACAAAGGGCGGGGGAAAATCATCGTTGAAATCGCTGATACCTTGAGGAACGCCGGGGCAGAGGTCACTCTTGAGATCGCTCCCAAAATATCCGGACCATTCAAGACTTACAGGGAAAAACTGCTGAAGCTATTGCCATATCGGCAAGTGATAGACAGGGTCAAGGAGTCGGATGTCCTTCTCGATTACACCCTTAACCCCTCCACCGGGTTGTCGCTCCGGTGCATGGAGTCGCTTTTTTTCGGGAAGAAGCTGATTACTAATAACAGGACTGTCCTGAAGGCTGACTTCTACAGCCCGTCGAATATCTATGTTCTTGGAGAGGATACGAGGGAATTGAGGCAATTCCTAAAAGATCCTATCACAGAAGTCGACGACGGAATCAGGGACAGATACCTTCTTTCCAACTGGCTGAAGAGGTTTGACCTTAAGTAGATCGGCCTCCAGTTAAGACATTTATTAAATCTTTGTCATGTGCTGAATCCAGATAGAGTAACCGGTTGCTTTTCAATGTCTGTTGTGATACCTGTCAATAATGAGTCTGAGAGTGTTCCAGGGCTTGTCGAAGGCATTAAAAGCATGTGTGAGGAACAATTCGCGGAATACGAGATCATCGTTGTCAATGACGGTTCCACGGATGATACATGGAGAGTTTGTCGGTCTTTACATCCTCTGAAGTACGTTGAATTTGATCGCCATTACGGTCAGACGGCCGCTCTTGATTGTGGTTTCAAAATCGCTTCTTGCGAATATGTGGCGGCGATCGATGGCGATGGACAAAATGATCCTGTGGACATACCGGCGATGCTTAAATACCTTGTCGACAATGATTTGGATGTTGTGTGCGGATGGCGAAAAGACCGAAAAGATAATCTTTTCAGGCGTTTGCTTATGAAGTTGGCTTATGTGTTCAGGCAGCTGTTCCTCCGGGACGGTATCCACGATTCAGGCTGCACTTTGAAAGTTTTCAGAAGAGATGTCTTTGAAGGATTGGATTTGGTCGGTGGACAGCATCGTTTTATTCCGGCAATTTTGCGGAACCGGGGCTGGAAGGTAGGAGAGGTCGTGGTCTCGCATAGACCAAGAGAAAGAGGCCGGTCAAAATACAATTCATTATCCAGGATTTTCCATGGGCTGCGGGACATGTTTGCTATTAGGAGTGGGACTCCCATACAGACACCGGTCTCATATAAGATTAAAGAAGAGGTTGAGTATTAGTCTTAAATGAAGATACTTATTCTGATTTCCTCCCTTGAGGGCGGTGGCTCTGAGCGGATCGCGACCAGGGTGGCAAGCGCTTTGGCTGAAAGGCACGAGGTGCATATCATGCCTTTTTCTGTCTCTAAGTATCCGTATCCTCTTTCTCGGAATGTCAGGATTGATAATGCGGGATTGTTTGACTTAAGGGAAAGGAAAAGATTTCTATTACGCCTCATTATCTCTGTTTTCTATGGTTATTTTTATTTGTCAATCTTCCGTTTGAGATTCAGGCCGGATGTTACCCTGAGTTTCTTGAATAAGCTCAATCTGCTCAATGCTTTCGCTTTTTTTAGGGGGGGGAGAATAGTGATGTCCGAGAGGAATAACCCTTTAATGAAAGGGCGTGGTCACTTCCGTTTGGCCTGCCTGGCCTATCGGTTCGCCGATAAGGTCTTCTTCCAGTCCGAGACGGTTAGGAGCATGTTCTCGGATTCGATTCGCCGCAAAGGGGTCGTTGTCCCGAACCCCGTTGAAGTTGATTGCAAAGCAAATGGCCATAGTCATAAGATCGTGACAGTCGGGCGTCTGAAAAGACAAAAGAATCAAGAGTCACTCATCAAGGCCTTCGCTGCTTTTAACAATGAGCATCCAGGTCATACTCTCCATATTTTTGGAAAAGGAGAGTTGGAAAATGAGCTGCGGCAACTTGTGTCAGAGTTGTCGCTTGAGAGAAGCGTTTTTTTTGAGGGCTTCGTGACGAATGTACATGAGGCCATTCGTGATGCTGAGATGTTTGTTCTGTCTTCTAATTATGAGGGGATGCCGAACGCTCTTTTGGAAGCGATGATGATGGGTCTTCCTTGTGTGACGACATCCTATGAGGGCGTAGAAGAGTTGTTGGGAGATTCTGGCTGTTGCCTGATAGTGCCGGTTGGTGACAATTTGGCGCTTGCGGGTGCTATGGCAAGGATCGCGGAGGAGCCACAGTTGCGTTCCCTCCTTTCCCAAAAAGCGACTGCTTTTTCAGAAAGATTTACAGTTGATAGAGTTATTCCGCTGTGGGAAAAAGAGTTATGAGAAAAGATAAATCTCTATGGTTTCTCGTGGTGATAATCGTCCTTCAATGTGGGACGATGTTCTATTGGGCATCACAAAAGGCATACTATTACATCGACGAGCTGTTTACATTTGAGTATGTCCAGAATATCAATAATCACAAAGACTCGATTGAATATATCGATGACAGTCCATTGTGGAAGGTCGAGGAGTGGTTGCATGTCAGCGATTTGAAGACTAGGTTCACAATGGAAGAAGGGGAGAGTGTGTTTGATCTTCCCATTTCCGGCTCTGTGAAAAAACTCTTTTTCGACCGGAATTACATGTGGATAATCAATGCTCTTGAGACTGTGTTCGGAAGAGGGGGACCTCCTAAATGGATCTGTATCGGTTTCAATATTCTTGTTTGGATTGTCTTCCAACTTCTGTTGTTCTTTTTTCTTGATTCATGCCTTGGCTTTGACCGGAGAACCACGTTGCTTGCGGTAATTATGTGGGGATTCTGCCCTTTGGTTTTGGGACTTTCCGTGTATTGCCGTTTCTATGCCTGGACTCTTCTTCTTCTCTTGGTTGTAATTGTCCTGCATAAACTTATGTGGGACGGGGAATCTCATAAGCAAAACATCATTTATGAGGCTGTCGCGATTTTCACGCTATACCTTGCGTTCAAAAATTCGGAGTTGATCTTTGTCCTAGGTGGAGCGTTGGTATTCTTTTTCACACTGGGGCTTATTGCACGGAAAAGGTATTGTCAGGCATTGTATTATTCCGCGCCTCTGATTGGTGGAGGGCTGTTTTTCATTATTGAAAAGAGTTCTCTTCTAAGTGTGATCTTGCACCCCGCCAGATTCGCCGCTAAAGAAATTGGTGCTGCAGCCTTGCACACGGATTTCCTGATCAACACCTCTTGGGTCGAGAAAGCAAATTCTTTAAAGCATTCAATCAAGTCATTCTCGGATTCTGTCCCAGGGTCAGTAGAAACCACGCTTATCATTATTCTCTTGGGATTGGTACTATATCTTTCTGTTAGGAGAAAAGCGAATCTTCGTTTAGGAGGCTTTTCTATGATCCTGATAGCCATCGCTTTTGTTTATTGGCTGTTCTGTGGATTGTGCGGGTTTTTGGAGACCAGATACAACTCTTTTTTGTTTTTGCTGATTTTCATTTTGGCATGGTCGTTTTTCGACGTGATGGTCAAATGCCATCGCTCTCCTGAAACTGTATATAAGATCGCCGCATGCATAGTCATAGTTGTGGCTGTTATGCCGTTTTATAGAAGGAATGTCCAATATGTTTATGAGTGGCTGGAGCCCTCTATAGAGCGGATCCATGAATACGGTGATTTAAAATCCGTCGTGAACTATGACCCGGCATACAACTATAATGTTTATTACAGCACGTCTCTTCTTAAAGAGTCGTCTTTAATATACCCTGTATGCCAAAACACCTCTGATGGGATACTGCCAGACTTGCCAGATACATTTTTGTACTGGGAGACATATTATTGGTCTCCAGAAGAGACCCTGAACTTGATTAAAGAGGCGGGTTACACGACCGACCTTATGTACGATGCGGGGCTGGCTTTGGTTTACTTGTGCCAAAAGAATGAAAAGACTCCTGAATCTGTTTTGTCATTGTAATAGTTTGATGGTCTGGCTTTTCCGCATATTATGAGAAATTACTTGGGCGAGTGTGTAAAAGTTTGCTATTAACATTTTTTATTGCTAACTTTGTACTTTAAGTGTCTAATACTGAATATTTAGTAATAGTATAAGTATGAGCAAGATTCTAAAGGCTGCCGCTGTGCTGGTCACATTGCTGACCTGCGCTTTTTCGGCTCCTGATGCGGCTGCGGCAATCAAGCCCCAGTGGATCCGCCAGGGCGAGGAGGCCATGAACCGCAAAAGGATTAATGAAAATTACACCTTCAAGGTGTTCCACACCTGGAACCCGGACCTCACTCTGCTCCGGGAGAGGCGTTTCGACCCTCTCATGACCTATGTCAGGGAGCAGTATGGAGCTGATCCCCAGTCAATGAAGATTGACACTATCGAGTCTGTCGAGACAGACGAAGTCACCTACCGCATCTCTTTCAAGGATGCTACCGGGGACGCTGTCGTCTACGCCAAGAAGGTCGATGAATATTGCGCTTTCGAGGATTTCGAGACCAATGAGTACGGCTTCGAGTACTATCAGCTCTACGCTGTCTCGGACAAGAATATCCTTCCGGTCTTCGACAACTTCATCATTCGGGATAATGCCAATTCCACCGCGGCCTTGCTTTCGATCGTTCCCGGAGTGGGCCAGCTTTATAAAGGCGACACTTTCAAGGGATGTGGCATTCTTGGAACTGAGATTCTGATGGCCGCCGGATCTGTCGTGAGCCACATAAAGTACCGCGAGTATCAGGATAAGGCGGACCAGGGAGTTCCCTTCGCTGACAGTTGGCATAGCAAGGCTACCAGTTGCAAGGTTGCCCGCAATGTCATGGCCGGTGCTTTCGCTGGAGTTTGGATTTATAACATATTGGACGCTGCCGTACTGCCTGGAGGTTCCAGGGTTATTGTCAAGAGGCCGGAAGGTCAGAAACTTACCATCGCCCCCTCAAGCACAAGCGCTGGAGTGGCTCTCACATATCGTTTCTGATTGAATGGGACTCACTTCCTGGCTAATATCATTCAAACGGGCCTTCCCATGGCTTTGGCGGCTGGTCGAGGATTTCAATGGAATGATCTTCTTCTTGCGCCACCGGAACATCATCCGGTTAGCCATTGAGGTACTTGAGAATTCGTCTCCGGAAGGTTATGAATTCTCTTTGGCCACCCAGGATGACGTGCCGGGACTTATGGCTTTCTTGAACAGCCAGCCGGAGGAGAGTTTCAGGTATTTCCGTCCTCACCGCTTTGACGAGAAGACATTGAGGCGAATAATCAAAGGTTATTCCTTCCTTGTCATGAAAGTGACGGAAAACTCAAGCGATGAGCTTAAAGGCTACTTCTTCCTGAGATGTTTCTGCGACAACAGGGCTTTCGCCGGATTGCTTGTGGACCATCAACTGCAGGACAGGGGATTAGGGACTTTCATCTGGACAGCTTGCTCGAGGATTTGCAAGTCTCTGGGCATCAGGATGTTCGCAACCATTGATAAGAAGAACCTTCCTTCCCTGCGATCCTGTGACAAAGGGACGGAGATAATATCCAGGGAGGAGCTTTATGATGACTACCTTCTTGTGGAATGTAGAATGAAAGAACAAATAAATAAAAAAATATCACCCGCATTATGAAAAGACTCAATCTCGTACGCAGGGTTCTGACCGTGGTCGCCCTGGGCTTCCTGGCCGCCTCGCCCACGTGGGGCCAGATTGACGAGCAGTACAAAGATTACCGCGAGGTCTATCGTGACACTGTTGTCTCCAAGCCTCGGACCAGGATCCTGGCCCAGAGGGACACGCTCCTCGATCCCAGTAGGGTCGTGACTAACTCATTCAGTAAGAACTGGTTCGTCTATGGTACTGGCGGAATGCACACTTTCCGCGGTGACTACTCAAAGGATGGCGAGTTCAAAGGTACCCTGTCTCCAGACTGGGGCCTTGGTATCGGAAAGTGGTTCACTCCCGGGATCGCTCTCAAGATGGAGTTCCTGCGTTCCAGTTCACAGGGTTACACCGAGTACATGAATGGTCATTACGGGTACGGCCCGGTTGTCGGAACCTACAACGGCAACGACTATCGCAAGATGAAGACCACCTGGTGGGATCTAAGCCTCTTGGCTTCTTTGAACCTCACCCGTCTCATCCTTGGTTATGAGGGGATGGACAGCCGCAAACATCTCGGCCAGTGGATGGTGAACCTTGGTATCGGTGGTACGCATCATCTTGGATTTGCGAATAGCTACGGCTCAGACAATCTCTGGAGCGGCCATGCCGAACTCCAGTACAGCCAGTTCTTCAATCCCAAGAAGAGATTCTCGCTCGATCTCAAGGCGAGGGGTCTTTTCTATCAGACCAATTTCGACCATGAGTCCGGAATGGAGAACAGGGTCGCCAAGAAGTTCGACTCGAACCTTGGACTTCATGCCGGCTTCACTTTCTACCTTGGCAAGGCCAGGAACAATGGATGGAACACCGGTTCCACGAGGATCTACCAGCAGGATTACCGCGAGCGTGAGATCCAGGTCCTGAAAGTCAAGGAGCAGGAAGTCGCCAAGAAGACCGGCAACCACGGGACACTTACCTTCTACGTGTTCTATCCGAACAACTACTCTGGACGTAATGACGCCCCGATCGTTCCTGGTGCCTCTGTCAATGCCATTGATTATCTCGCCGGTGGAATATTCACCTCGAAGAAATATGTCGACAATGACGCTGTCGCGGCCCGTCTGCGCAGTGGAGCCTCTCTCAATGGCCTCGCTGTCGAGGATCTCAAGACCGAGCGCGCTGACAAGGACTTCGAGATTGACTATGTCCCTCGTGGCTACGAGATGCTTGAGGGCACTCCGATGTCTCTCAGCCTCAAGGCTGATGACATGGCTGCTTTCCGCCAGAAAGCCGGATTCTACTACGCTCCTATCTATGATGGTCTCCACACTTGGAACTATCGTATTGACGATGCCACCCTTCGCCAGCAGTTGCTTAGCGGAGAGAACTACAAGGAGACCAACTCCTTCGGTCTGAACTCCCACTACGGACTCGGCACTGTCCGCCAGTACATGGATGTCGATGACGCCGATGAGCTTGTCAGTTTCGCTGACATGTACGCCGCCCTCAATTCCGACAATGGTTACATCGCCCAGTTCGCTGATCCCAAGACCGTCGCCAAGATCCGTGACATCGTCGACCGCGGCATCATGGTCCTCATCCAGGTCGAGGGTCTTGCCACGAGCCAGGACAACTATTCTGGTCAGGATGCCCAGAGGGTTGGACGCGAGAGGAATGCCGCCCTGTCCCAGAATCGTGCCGCCACCGTTATCCAGTGGCTCAACGACAAGGATGGCTTCAGGGATGTCGCTTCCCAGATCTTCCTTGTGGACAGCATGAACAATGGTATCCGTACCGTCAAGGACAAGAGTACACGTGGCCTCAACGCCAAGCTCAACCGTTGCGTCAAGGTCCGTATCCAGTACATGATCGACTAAAGTTTCGGTGAGAATGCTGGTAAGTGTAGTAATACCAGTATTCAACACATCTCCTTATCTTCGTGAGTGTCTTGACTCAGTCTTGAGTCAGACACTCAACGATTTTGAGGTGATTTGTGTTGATGATGGTAGTTCAGACAACTCTTTGTCTATCCTTAGGGAATATGAGGCCAGGGATCAGAGGGTAAAGGTTGTGGCATTCCCCGAAAACAGGGGATTGTGTCAGGCCAGGAATGTGGGCATGGATACGGCATCGGGGGATTACACGTACCTTCTTGATTCGGATGACTGGCTGGAACCAACCTACCTTGAGGAACTTTACACCCATGCTGTCTCGACCGGACAGGACATAGTCATAAACAAGAAATGGCTTTTTGAATATGAGGATCCCTCCAAGAGAAAAGAGGGCGAAGTGTCTCCTTTCTTTAAAGATGAACCCTCTTATTATGAACCGGCTTCTGTTTTGGCGAACAGTTTCTTCCCTGTCGTCTGGTGCCGGTTGTACAAGACTTCTTTCCTTCGGGAGAACAATTTGCGGTTCCCGGAAGTGAAGAGCGCGGAGGATGTCTATTTCACATTCCTGACAGAAGTCCTTCAAAAGAAAAGTTACATTTTCAGCGGATCGTTCTACCATTTCCGGCAGAGGAGCGGTTCGAACACCAGGAGACCTAGTCACATGTGGGATCACGTTGTGGCTTTCCGGTTTTTGCTAGACGAGTTCAGGCGGAGAGAGGTCCCTCCATCCGCGGCGCGCCGTTTCGCTTTTTGGGATGTCTATCTTAAGTTTGAGAACGAGGAGCAGTACAGTTTCGCTAAAGCGTATTTCGCGGATGTGCTGCCGGATGTCAAGGCGGCGCCGTGGTTGTACTCTGTCAGTGATTGCTACACGATGATGTCGGTCTTGTCGTCGAAAAACTATAAAGCGTTCAAAAGGAAGAATATCTTTGGACTGTATTGGACATACAGGATCCAACTTCTCTTCCATTTGCGTTGGCCATCAGTGAAGGGGATATTGAATGGAGGCTGGAGCTGATTCTTCTTCTACACTTGACTTAATCCACCCTTATTGGGTTAATCTTTTTCACCTGGATTCTTTGAAGGGCGAGGTTAAAACCGTGCCCGCCCGTAGCCTTCTTGGTCCATGGCGTTTTGGCTTGTTCGCCAAAATGGTCTACATCCGCCACCGTGATAGCCGGCCACATCTTGCCAAGAGGGTTTATCAGGAGAGCATGAGATGTACGAATCCTTTGTGGAAAGAATATGGAAAAGAGAAGGAAAAAAACAGATTCCGCATATTCATTAAAGTTTTCAATGAGTTAATAGATACTTTCTCCAATAGTGGTTTTGATCCTGGAGAGTCCATTGTCCCTGTCGGAGCGGAAAGGCACATTATTGATGGTGAACATCGGGTCTCGACACTGGCCTTTTTTGACAAGGAGGTTACTATCTGTGAATTCCCGGTCACGGGCATGTATAACTTAAAATACAGATTCTATAAGGATAGGGGAATGTCGGATTATTGCATGGATCTTACGGTTTACGAGAGTGCGGTTCTCCTTAAGAATTTGAGTGTGATTTGTTTATGGCCAGGAGAGCAATTTACCTCCCCTGATATGGCGGAGGAGCTATATTCCAGGTCGTTCAACCTTGGCCGCAAAGCTTGTTCCATGTTGCGGTCGGCGATAGATCCCGGTTGGTCTGGCGAGGCGGCTGAGGGGGAGGTCCGTTTTGTGTTTTATCTTCCGCATGAGGCGGATCTTGCCGCTGTAAATGGGGTGAATAAGATCGTTTATGATCAGGATGAGGTTCTGCGCGTTTCACAACTTGTCCTGACTTGGAGCGGCAGGAGGAATTGGTACCATGGAGGCGGGATCGCGTGCTTGCTTCTTGCTCCCTGGGCGGTGGCCTGGGATAAGTTAAGATCCGATTTCTGTTTCATACGGTACAAGGTAAAGTTCATTCTGGCACGCTGGAACAATAAACACTGGATAGCTTTCTATAATAACCTTAAATCATTTTTCTGCGGTCATGGGAGTTGATTTAAGTTCCGGACACGATAAAAAGTATATGCGGATGCTGTTTTGGGGCTCCGTGCTTTTGCTTTTTCTAACGGTTTGTTTTTTCGCTCTCCTTGGATGGATCCTGTCCTGGAAAGTCCTGGGATGGGTGATCCTTGTGATGTTGGCCCTCCTCCTGCTTCCTCTGGCGGTTTGCGCCCTTATACCATTCCATCCGGAGGATGTTATCCTCACACAAGGGGACGAGGCCTTGGGCGATCTTGATCGCAGGCTTTTGAAGTTGGCTTTGGATGAAGGAACAACCCAAGGGGACATTGATGCGTTTGTCAAGGACTGGGACATCGAGGCCGCTCCGATAAGGAGTGTCATGTTAGTCGCTTACATCATGAAGACAAGACCTGACCTTGAGTTCCCGGCGACTATCTCCCCTCGTCTTAAAGGAGTGCTTTCTTTCTGCCGCTTCCAGAATCTCAAACGTGAGGCTCATCTAAGCAAGGTGGGAAAAGCCCTGAACAAAGAGGGAATACCTTTCGCGATTCTTAAAGGCGGTGCGATGAAGGTTTACAGGCCGGACTTCCCGCGGTGGATGAACGACATTGATATTATTGTCCCTGAATCTTTCTATCGGAGGGTTGTGGATATCGTGATGGCTCTCGGCTACGACAAACCGATGGTGACTGACCATAGTGTGGACCTTCATCTGCCTGGTTCAGACGAGGGGCTTCTGGATATTCATGACCGATTGGAAATGTTCACGGGAAAGGAGGAGGCCTTTAATGACGGCCTCTTCGTTCGCTCGCAAGAGGTGCCTATGTTTTCAGTCACCGGTCTTTTGCCCAGCCCTGAGGACATGGTGTTCATCGCCCTTGTCAACCTCTACAAGAATCTCGCTAAAAATCAGACTCCTGAGAGCAGTCTGACAACTTTCTTTGACATGAAGTACCTTATTGCCAGGAAGCCTGATTTTGACTGGAGTATCGTGAAAGACAGCGCTAAGAAAACAGGTACAGAGTTCCAAATTTACTACTCCGTGGTTTTCTTGTCCTCGATTATTCCGGATGCCTTCCCTCCGATGCTTACCGAATCGGATCTTTCAGACAAGGAATTTGAAAATCAGTTTGTTGACTTCCTGTTCAAGAGGGATGTATTGTCCAAGGCACGGGACTCGTTCTCCCAGACCTCTGTCGGAGCTTCGTTTCAAAAGGATTATAATCCCATCGTATTCATGTGGGTGGGCCTTGTCTCCTTGCTGAAGCGGGTATTCTCCATCCGGGCCGTCAAAAAGACGCTTCTCATTTTACGTTATAGGTTACTGTCAAATGTGAATCTCTCTTAGTTGACTCCTTATGGTAGTATCATTGAGAACTCCTTCGGCGGATTGTCGCATCAAGGCTTTAAAGAGTTATATAACAGAAACATTTACAAATGTAGATGTGTTCTATGTTAATCTTGGAGATTTACGAACTGTACGTATCAACTCTTTTTATCCTGGAACTTCGGGGATAATCGGGAGACAGTTTAAACTGTCGCTTACAGCACCGGTGGATAATCCCGATGCGGTTATTTGGTTGTGGCGTGAGACCGGATGTAACGACTTTATATCCAGGGTCTTGAGAATCAAGGAAGACTATGATCCCCGTATGGGCGATTGGCATGAGGTTTTCCATTATAACGATAAGAAAGAGATGCTTCCGATGGCGTCAATTGACCCTGCGGGGAAATGGGGAATACACATCTCTTACAATAATGAATACTTCTTTGGCCTTGACGGGCTCGGACCTGAAACATGGTTCAAAGAAGGACATTATTTTGTTCAGGCTCTTTTCAGAATTCTGAACCTGCGTTCCTCCTCATTGGTTCATGGTGCTTGTGTCGGGCAGGACGGTGCCGGCGTTTTGCTATGTGCGAGGGGAGGTGGCGGGAAATCCACCTTGACGGTGAAAGCGTTGTTAAAAGGATTCGAATACGTCTCTGATGATTATTTGATTCTGGATTCGAGCGCCGGTAATCTTAATGCTTCTCCTGTTTATTCTTTTGTGGCATTATCCCCAATCATGTATGAGGAGATGTATGATGATCTGAATAAAGCCCATTTCCTCGGGGTTAGTCCATGGAAAGGTAAATATGTGTTTGATATCTCTGGCTATGAGGATCAGTTTCGAAGGCATTATCCAGTGAAAGCGCTGCTATTCCCTGAGATAGATGTTGATTCGCCGAGGCCTTCGATCATTAAATGCTCGGCGGCTGAAAAAGGGAAGGCTATTGTTCAGATTGCTCATTCCACGTTGTCTCAAATGGGCTTCAAGGGTTTTTCCGGGAATCAGAAAGATTCCGAGTTTATTAGAAAAACAATACTTATGCTCAATGGATTGGAGTGTTTCCGTATTGTTCTCTCGAAGAATCTTGATGCTAATGTTGATTGTTTGTCAAATTTTTTAAAACAGATATAGTATTATGGAAAAGAAGTGTTATCGGTTAAACGAGGCGAAGATGTATGTGGACATTTCAGATGGTACCGCAATTATCATTAATTCTGTTACTGGCATTTATTTTGGCCTGAATTCTTTCGGAACAGTAGTTTTCGAGAGGATTCTTGATGGGGCCGCGATAGAGGATATCGCGATATTCGTGAAGCAAGTCCCGGGGGTTCCTGATAATTTTGACGATTCATTAGGTGTTTTCGTCAAATCTCTAATTGAGAATGAAATCATTATCCCTCGTGATGATTATTCGTCCGTAACTGTTTCCATAGATGCGGAAGTGGCTGAGGCTGATGGTTTTGTGCCGATCTGCACTGCCTATCAGGATGTTCAGGAACTTCTTTTCGCCGATCCTATTCATGAAGTGGAGGAAGACGAGGGCTGGAAACCGGAATAGAGTTACTCATGCCAGCGATTTCGGTTATTATTCCAGTTCATAACTCGGAGAGTTTTCTTGAGCGGTGTTTAGATTCCGTTTTTAGACAGACACTCTCCGATTTGGAGATCGTGTGTGTAGATGATGCTTCAACGGATGGTTCTGCGGCTATTCTGTCAAAGATAGCATCGGAAGATTCTCGTTTGCGCGTTATCTCTCTTGACGAGAATGTCGGGGCTGGGTTGGCCAGGAATGAAGGGCTTGAAGTGTCCCGGGGAGACTATGTCTTTTTCCTTGATTCTGACGACTGGATGGATCCTGATTACTTGGAGTCTATGTATTCACATGCTTTGGCAACAGGACAGGATGTCGTCGTCAACGCGAATTATATCGAGGAGTTCGCGGATCAGTCAATCAGCAAGAAAAGCGGGCGTTTCCGGTTTGTCAAAGAAGGAGAAGGTTATTATCCGCCGTATCAAGTGCAGAGAAGATTTATGTGTTCTCTATGGACAAGGCTTTACCGGAGAGGTTTCCTTAACGACAATAATATCCGATTCCTACCAGGAAAAGGTGGGGGAGAAGATGTGTATTTCGTGGGATTGGCGGAGATGCTACAAGAAAAAAGTTTTATTTTCTGCGGACCATTCTACCATTACTATAATGCTGAAGGATCATTAAGCAGGAGTCAGAACATCTGGTTCCAGTGCTTCAAGTATTATAAGGCACTTTATGAGGAATTAAAAGACCGGTCAAGGCCACTGGATACGATCCAGGTTTTTTTTATGAGGCGTTCGAACCTTGACACTCAATCAAAGTATGATGAGGTTCGTGAATTCTTGTTGGAAGTTTCAGATTTGATTCGCTCTAATCCTCGTAAGTATGACTTTAGCGATTTGGTTTTTGTGGATTCTGTCTTGGAGTGTCGTGATTTGGAGGATTTCAAAGCCAATTATAAAAGCAACTATATAGTTTCATTTGTCAAGCGCCACGCTAGTTTCAAGAAGAGCGTCTCTCAAATTAAGTGTTCACCATCCATTTCCGTTATTATTCCAGTTTTTAATACCGAGGCCTGGCTTGACCGTTGTCTGGAATCTGTTCTTGGACAGTCTTTCCAGGATATTGAAGTTATCTGCGTCGATGACTGTTCGACAGATGGTTCATGGGAAGTTCTTCAGAAGTGGTCTGAGAAGGATAACCGGGTCATTATTATTAGTTTGCCGGAGAATCGAGGTGTCTCCGCCGCAAGGAATGCGGGTATTGACGCCGCCAGGGCTCCTTATTTGGGGTTTGTTGACAGTGATGACACAGTAGATAAGTTTTTTTACGCGCGTTTATTGTCTGCGGCATTAAATGAAGGGAGCGACATAAGCAAGGGGAGGCATTTGAACTATGATCCTATTTCTGATCGAACATACCAACAGGATGTTTTCGATCTGAATGACAAGATTCGGGGACATAAGGCATGGTTCTATTTCTCTTTCTACTCGGCACTATACAAGACGGAGTTTATTCGTGGAAATGATTTGCGGTTCATGGAGGGTTTATCCCATTTCGAGGATCCTATTTTCTCAATAAAAGCCGCGATTCGGGCGAACAAAATCGCGGTAGTGGATAATGCCGATTATTATTATACTCAAAGGCCAGACTCGATGATGCGAGGCGGTTTTACAAAGCGGCACGTCTCGGATTTGCATACCGCAGCTCAGAGCATTTTGGATATTCTTGAAAATGAACGAGTTAGTGATGATCACTATAGGATAGTCTATTCTTTCTTGACTAGGGAATTGATTGGGTGGTGCGAGAAACTGTTTGTTGATGATTCAATAACGACAGAGGCTGCATTAGCGCTTGTTGATTTGATTCACAGATGTCGGGATCCTCATAAGTTCATTCCTTTCTATTTCTTAGACAAAAAACAAGATTCGATGAAGATAGCCATTAAGGCTGTGAGGAAGAAAACCAATGCCTAAAGTCTCAATAATTATTCCGGTTTACAACACTGAACACTACCTCAATAGATGTTTGGAGTCTGTAAGATGCCAGACTTTGACGGATTTTGAGGTTATTTGCGTAGATGACTGTTCTACCGATGGTTCGTTGTCGTTATTAAAAGCGTTCGCTTCAGGGGACAAGCGTTTTAAAGTGTTGACCATGGAGGTTAATAGTGGACTTTCTTTAGCCAGAAATAGAGCACTGGATGTCGCTGCTGGCGATTTCGTTTTTTTTCTTGATTCAGATGATTGGATTGACGAGGATTTTCTCGAAGTGATGTGCATGAAAGCGGAAGAGTATGCGCTTGATGAGGTCGTTAATTCAAATTATATAAGGGAGTATTCTGGCTCGTCTTTGAGGCGGTACACGGAGGAAAGGGGTTCCTTCAAGACAGGTTTCATCAAATCAGTTGTTATCCAATCTACTTTTAGTCCCGCGGTATGGTGCCGATTGTTTAGAAGATCATTTTTGGAGGATAACAAGATCCGTTTCTCGGGACTGAGATATGCGGAAGATCTGGCTTTTTCGGGACTGGTGGATCTGTCTCAAGAGTATTGCTATATATTCAAAGGCCCGGCATATCACTATTTTCAAAGGGAAGGGTCATTGATAAGGAGCTTGGATTTTTCTTATCGCCATGTTTTAGGGTTCATTTCTTTATATAATTCTTTGATGGAGCGTAGTATCCCGACTGAAGGTGTGCGGCTTTTCGCCACCTATGGCGCGATCATTCTGGATACTAATGAGAAATACCGGATCGTCAGGGATTATGCTCTGAAGATAGTGGAAGAAGTCCGGAATAACCCGGATTTGTACAGAGACCATGACCGCTTTCTGATAGAAGCGCTTGTCTCAAGTGACTCATATTCCGATTACTGTTCGAGATATCATGAGAATAGTGTGGTAGCGTACTTTAAAGGTGTTCATGGACGGTTTAATACTATCTGATCTTTGTTCATGAGTAGAGGGAAGAATAATCCGACTCGTGGTTTTGTCACGATGGCGACAGGAGATGAGAAGTATTTTATCCTGGCATCGAATCTTTTGAGGTCGTATAAGTATTTTTCTCGAAAGCATTATCCATGGACTATAATAACAAACGAAGAGAATGACTATACCGCTGGGTTTGACTCGGTAATTATTATCCCATCCCCCCTTTTTTCCGATGCTGATAAGTTAAAGGTTCCGGAGTTGACGCCTTATGATGAGACGTTGTTCATAGACGCTGACTGTCTGGCATACTCGGATTTGAATGAATTATGGAAACTGTTTGGCCCGAAATGTCCTGATTTTTCAGTATTAGGAAACACACGACCATTGGATTCTAAAGCCGGGTGGATGACTCCAGAAGGAGCAGGTGTTTATAGGGCTCTAATTGATCGCAAGATTGACTATCAAGGGGGCATAATGTTTTTTAGGAAAAAGGGCCTTTCGGAGTTTATCGAGACTTGCCGGTATATAGAAAACCACTATGATGAATTCAGTTTCGATTATTATCCCACTAGGCGTCTGGTGGATGAAACGGTTTTCTCGCTTGCGGCGGCTGTACATGGTTTTTTCCCCTCAATGGACTGGATAAACGTGTTCTGTTATCTCCCGGATTCAAAGATAATCGAGGCGGATATCTTATCCGGGAAACTAAAGTATATCTGGTTGCCACGGTCTAAACGTCTTGGAAAAGGAGTCTTTTTGTTACATTTTAGCACATCAGCCACGAAAGAGATTCTTTATCAGAAAGAAGCCGCTAAACTATTTGATAATGCTGGTAACAAACCAGCGAATGCTGTTTCTTCCCGGCTCTGGATAGAAAGGCGGTTGTGGTTATTTCGAAGGTTTCTCCGGCCGTTAAAAATGATTGTCCCTAATAATGTTAAGAGGTTTATTATGAATCTGTTCATACGCTTCTATGGCAAATGCGGTTCGTTAAGTGATTTGGTTTTATGAGTGTCAGTGTCTCTGTTGTTATACCTGTATATAATTCGGAAAAATATTTAGGTCAGTGCCTGAACTCTGTCCTTGGCCAATCTCTCCATGATATCGAGGTAATATGCGTGGACGACGGATCAACGGACAATTCCGCCTCTGTCATTCAAGAGAGGATGAAAGAGGATAGCCGCTTAAAGATCGTCAGACATGGGGTAAACAAAGGAGTCGGGGCGGCTCGAAATACAGGAGTTGAAGCCGCGGAGGGAGAATGGATTTATTTCTTGGATTCTGACGATTGGATTGATAGTGATTATCTCGAAGTTATGCTGAGGGAAGCGTCCGCTTCAGGGCTTGAGGCGGTCGTTAATGCGAGTTATTATTGGGAAAACTTGTCAAAAGGGGTAAGAAATAAAGGGAAGCTTTCTTTATTTGACAGTGATCAGGAGTCTTTGTGTCTTCCTGGTTATATCATTCAGAATAAGATGCTTCCAGTTGTGTGGACAAGGCTTTATCGCCGTGATTTTATCAGGAGTAGAGGTATTGTTTTTCCGTCTGGAGTACAGTTTTCGGAAGATGTTTATTTCACAACACTCGCATCGGCCTACATGCAAAGCGAATATATCTTTAGAGGACCCTATTATCATCATCAAGTGAGAAAAGGGGCACTTTCGGACGAGCCCAACGTAGGATATCAAAGCATTTGCGTGTTTCGGGAACTTTACCATGAGTTAATTCATCGTGGACTCTCTCATGAAGGTTTAAGGTTGTTCTATTCAGGCCCGCTATTGATTGATTCTTCAGAAAAGTTTTGTATTATTAAGGAGTTTCTTACGGAAATCAAACCAGAGGTGATAGGTCACAAAGAGTTATATGTGCATTATGACCTTTTTCTGTTAGATCTGATAACATCTTGTTCGTGTTACGAGGATTACATTGAAAGGTATAGCCCAAATATGCAGTTGAATTATATCAAGAGCCTCAATCATCAGAAAGTGGGGCATTGAAAACCTGACGGTATAATGGAGAGAGTTTATAATGTCGCAGGTCAGGTTTTTTCTATCCGGAATAATGCCCCGGAGGACATTCCTTTCACATTTGAGAACTATTCTCCCTTTGAAGTAGAGAGGACAAGTGATTCTACGGTTCTTTTCACATTGCAGGTAGATGGTTTGTTATATTCAAGTTCCAACGCATTGGATTTCATTAAATCACGGGACTGCTATTTGATTGATGTCCCTGTTTGGGGAGATCCTAAGAGTGGGATATTGAAGGTGTCCTCATCATTAAGGGAAGGACGGCTCTTGATGAAAACTTATAGCCGCTCATGTCTTGATGCGGCGGTCCTCTTGATGTTTGCTTTGGCAACATCGGGTCGCGGTGTTATAGTGATGCATTCTTCAGTTGTGGTTAATGAAGGCAAGGGTTATCTCTTTTTAGGGAGGAGCGGAATAGGGAAAAGCACTCACACTTCATTATGGGTCAAGAATATTCCAGGTGTTCACCTGTTAAATGATGATAATCCGGTAATATGTGTGAAGGATGACATGGTAAGGGTGTACGGGTCTCCTTGGAGTGGCAATACTAATTGTTATTTAAACGAGGATTACCCGGTTGGCGCTTTTGTTGAGATCAGTCGCGCTCTTCATAATACAATGCGTCGGGTCAACTTTTCGGATGCGTTATCCATAATCACTAAGGCTTCTGTCGCCCGATTTGCTATCCCTGGGATAGCGGAAAGGCTTCTTGATACATTATTGCGGATCACAAAAAAACACTCTGTTTTCATATTGGAATGTAAGCCTGATATATGTGCTGTCAAGATGTGCCATGACACATTGTCACAGGTAAGATGAATCAGTTTTTATCTTTTACGTTATGAGAATAATCGTTGACAATTGGAATGACAAGATACAAAGACTCGAGACTCGCATCGGGCCAGCCCTTGATAATGCCGAGGAGGTTTTTCTGGATCTCTCGGGACTTAAGACTGTCCGTGTCATGGCCTGTGATCATACCGCCATGAGACTTATCGGAAGGGAACTTGGCTGGGTAATCACCACCCCTGTCGCCGAGCCGGATGCGACAATAGTCCTCTGGAAGGAAAATGATGTGAGGGATTTCATATCGGAAGTGATGATGACGGAAGAGGAAATTCCTGACACTGAAGAGTTTCTGCTTTTCTCGAAGACGCATTTTTTTGAGCGTACTAAAAGAACAGTCTCTGGTGCTGATCCTTATGCCGCGTTTATTCCTACCGGGCAAGTGAATTTCAAAGATGGGACTGTTTTTCTCGCAAATGGGAATAACTACTATTATGGAACAAGCAGCTATGAGCCTGACAGGTGGTTGAGAGAAGGGCATGTGTTTGTCCAGATGCTGTTCAGGATCCTCAATTCACTGCCAAATGCCTCGTTAGTCCATGGCGCTTGTCTTGGCTTAAATGGTCACGGACTACTCATGTGTGCCCGTGGCAATCGTGGGAAAAGCACCCTTGCGATTACTGCTCTTCTCAAGGGGTTTGAATATGTCTCTGAAGACTACCTTATCCTACAATCTGAGAATGGGTGCTTGACCGCTTCTCCCATTTACTCAATAGTGACGTTGTCTCCGCAGATGTATGATGCTTTGTATCAGGATTTTGGTAAGGCTCGTTTTGTGGGTGTCAGCAGTTGGAAAGGGAAGTATGTGTTTGATATAACTGGCTATTCCGATGCCCTTAGGCGTCATTACCCGGTCAGGGCTTGTCTTTTCCCTGACATTGATCTGTCGGCGACAGAGCCGTCAATCCGTAAATGCGATCAAATCGAGAAGAATCGGGCTATCACACATCTGGCCCATTCTACCCTTTTCCAGATGTGGTGCATAGGGCTTAAGCAGAGCCAGACTGACTCCGAGACCATGCTGAAGTTGATGAGAATGATCAATCCTCTTGACTTTTACAAAATGACTCTAACCACGGACATATTCGCTAATGCCGAGTGTTTGCGGGCGTTTACTGAATCAATGAACAATAACATATAATCATGATTACTGAGAACTATCAACTCAACGACGCCAAGATGTTTGCGGATATTTCCGATGGAATGGCGATCGTGATCAACTCATCAACCGGTATTTATTATGGAATGAATGGTTTCGGAACTTCTATTTTTCAAAGCCTTATTTCCGGATCTCCAGTAGGGGAGATCATCAAGACGGTAAGTTCTATTCCAGGGGCCCCGGAAGACTTTCCGGACAAGCTTAATGCCTTTGTCAATACTCTCTCCGAATTCGAGATTGTAATTCCTTCGGATACCGCATCCTTGGAAAAACCAGAGATTGATGCCAACGCCGCGTCGGCTGATGGGTTTATCCCCGAGTGCACAGAGTATAAGGATGTTCAGGAACTGCTGTTCGCTGATCCGATCCATGATGTAAAGGAAGATAAGGGATGGAGCCCGGAATAACCATTATTCTCCCTGTTTACAACACGGGGAAATATCTCTCCAGATGCCTTGACTCAGTTCTTGGACAGACATTCAAGGATTTCGAGTTGCTTGCGATAGATGACGGGTCATCGGATAGTTCCGCATCCATTCTGGATGAATACGCCTCGGATGAACCGCGGATGAGGGTGATTCATCTTCTCGAGAACCACGGGGTTCCATACGCCAGGAACCTTGCGATGGATGAGGCGAAAGGCCAGTACATCTACTTTATGGACTCGGATGACTGGATTGATCCGGATTATCTTGCGGAGATGATGTCCCATGCCCGGCGAACCGGCCAGAATGTGGTTATCAACGGTAACTGGTATCTTGAGTATGACGATCCCACCAAGCGGGCACACTGCGGACGTTTCGGTTTCGTGAAGGAGGAAGCCGGGTATTACCCTCCTGTCCTTGTTCAGGCCAACTTCTTTCCGGTGGTCTGGGCTCGCCTTTACAAATTGAGTTATTTGAGGGACAAGAAGATACGCTCTCCTCTCTTGAAGGGCGGTGTGGAGGATAATTATTTCACCGCTTTGGCGGAAATCCTTCAAGACCGTAGTTATATCTTCAATGGTCCTTTCTATCACTACTATCAGCGTGAAGGATCGTTGGTCCGTCAGCCGGACGCGGCTTTCCATCACATGGAGAATTTCAGGATATTTCTTGACGCTTTGCATGAGAGGGGAATACCTCCAACCTCTGCCAGACGGTTTTATGCTATGCCTTCTCTGGTAATTGACACAAAGGAGAAGTTTGAGTTCCTGAAGGCCTTTTTCGCGGATGTGTCTTCAGATGTTGAGGCGGCCCCTGGACTGTATAATCCTTTTGACGCTTTTCTTGTCAAGGTTTTTGCCTCCTGCTCTGATTTCGCGGAATACAAGTCACGTTACAGTGCGTTAATCCACCTTAATTTCGTGGCTGCTCTCATGAGAAGAAAGACCTCGCCGACTGTCCATCAAATTCTTGACGGGACATGGAAAATACGATGAATCCAGTTGCGGGAAACAGGGGTTTTGTCACGATAGCGACCGGTGACATCAGGTATTACGAGGTGGCCCATAACCTGTTGCTTTCGTACAGGTGGTTTGCAAGGAGGCCCATGCCTTTCGCGATAATCTGTGATGAGGAGAACGAGTTCACCTCGGATTTCGACGATGTCATCCATATTGACAATCCCCGGCACTCGTTCCTCGACAAGTTGAGGTTGCCGGAGTTAGCCCCCTATGATGAGACGATATTCATTGACGCTGATTGTCTTGCATACCGGGACTTGAATGGATTGTGGCGGCTTTTCAACAATAGCGGTGGTTTCGCCGCGCTAGGAGAGAAGTACAGCCTTGATTCCGGTAAAGGATGGATCACAAGGGAAGGAGCCGGGATTTACAGGAACCGTGTCAAGTTCTCATTGGTCTTTAACGGGGGAGTTTATTTCCTCAGAAAGAACGACCTGGGAGAGTTTTCTAAAACATGTGAGTTTATCCTTGACCATTACGATTCGTTTAACCTGTCTTATCCTTACAAAGTGCCTGTAGATGAACCGGTTTTCGCCCTCGCTTGTTCAGTTCATGGCTTTGATCCGGCATTGTGTTACGTACACGTTTACTGCTATTATCCATATTCCCATGCCGTCGAAGCGGATATTCGCAAAGGAAAACTTTTTTATCGTACGGCGAGCAATCAACCGTATCCCTTATACCGTTATATGGTGCATTGGAGCATGAAAAGGACGAAGGAGGAATTATACGGAAGGGAAGTCGCCAGTTTGAAGTCAGTGATGAAGTCCAGGGGGCGGGCACCTCTATGCTTGGAAATCAGAAACCGGTTCATGGATTTTTTCCTCATGAAATCCCATGGGTTTCTTAAGCGTCTTCCATACGGCTTCAAAGCGAAGGCCTATCAAATGATTTTAGGTCGCATCAGGCATAGTTCATGATCTGGTTTCAGAAAAAAACTATTTCGTTATGTCTTGATTGTTAATAGGAATAATTTTTATGCGGGATTATTACACGAGAGAAGAATGGACAGGTAGTCTTTCGAGTCTTAAAAAAAGGATTGAGAGTGCGTCGGACAGTCCAGAGTTCCTTTACCTTGACTTGGGAGGGGTGAGAAAGGTTCGCGTTGTTCTTTTCGCGAAGGAGGCTCGCGACATGATCCAAAGAGAGCTTAAATGGGTATTGACGGATGCTGTAGATAAACCCGATGCGACAATATACCTCTGGCAGGAATCTGACATGCTATCGTTCGCGCGTGATTTTTTCGTATTTCCGGGAACTATCGAAGGAAACGAATACTTGCTCATCAAAGTGCAAGACGGCCAAGAGTCTTTTTTCCCTTGCGGCCAACTAAATATCAGTGCCAGGACAATACATCTGGTTGAGGGCGACACGTATTACATCGGTGCGGACAGTTTCGCACCAGAGCGTTGGATTTCCGAAGGGCATATCCTTGTCCAGATGTTGTTCAGGATTATGAATACGGCCCCAAGTGCCAGACTTGTCCATGGGGCATGTGTAGGGCTTGATAATAAAGGCTTGTTGTTATGCGCTCGTGGGCAAAGGGGAAAATCTACACTAGCGGTGACAGCGATGCTGAAAGGCCTTGACTATGTCTCTGAGGATTATCTTTTGCTGGATAAAACAGATGATGGACTTTATGCCTCGCCCCTCTATTCAATAATCTCGTTGTCACCTTTTATGTATGACAAGTTATATGATGGTTTGGATAAGGCTCGTTTTGTCGGAGTTAGTCACTGGAAAGGGAAGTATGTGTTTGATATTTCAGAATATACCGATGGTTTGAAAAGGCATTATCCGATACGTGCTTGCTTGTTCCCGGAGATATGTCCGGATATCGCCGAGCCAAGGATCGAGTTGTGTGATCCCGCCGAGAAAAACAGGGCTATCACCCAGGTGGCTCATTCAACTCTGCATCAGATGTGGAGCCGTGGGATTAGGCAGCATCAGTCCGACCAGTCATTTATACTTGACGTGATCCGGATGTTAAAAGACTTGGAGTTCTATAAGATTCTGTTGTCTCCTGATATTTTCAAGAACGCTGAATATTTGAAGGTGTTCCTGCAAACGTTGGACAATTAACTGATGAAAATGCCTCGCCATGGAGATGTTCGGTATGAAGCGGTTTGTAAAGGTGCTGTTTTGTTTCTTCCTGTTGCTCTCGGTCGTGCTGGTCGCGGCGGATTTTTGCTATTCTTTGATTGTCCGCAACGCCAACGAAGGCAATATGGAAATCTGGAAGGAGGTTTTTGACGGTGAGGCCTCCGCGGACATCCTTTTGTCCGGGGACTCCCGTGTCAACACTGATTGTTATCCTCCTGTCATTGACAGCCTTACTGGACTTGAGTGTTATGCGGCAGGAGTGATAGGACATCATTTTACAGTCCAGAGATTGAGATATGACATGTATTCGGAATTCAACCGGAAGCCGTCACTTCTCATCCAATTTGTCGATAACAGGTTGTTTCATCCTCTGGTCACCTATGACAGCAAGCAGTTCTTGCCTTGGATGTGGAAACCGAAATTCCTGAGCTCTTTCCCATGGGATTTTTCTTTCTCTTCGTTTATGATGTTTGTCCCATGGCTCCGCTACCATGGTTGCCGACTGTCCGAAATGTCATGGTGCGGCAAGGCAACGCTTCGGGGGTTTTTCACGTATGATTTGAATCATAATTTTTCACGGCTGCCCGAAGAGAAGTTGTCCTTTTATAAGAACAAGAAGAATGAGGAAATGTTTCATTCTTTCCTTTCCGAGGTCAAATCCGAAGGGATAAAAATAGTCCTTGTCCTGGCCCCAATGTATGAGGGTTCCTCTTTTGACCAGGAATTATTGGATAAGATAAGGATGCCTTTCATCTCCATTAGCGAAGAATTCGGGGTGCCTCTCCTGGACTATTTGGACTGGCCTTTGTGTGGAGATAAATCCCTGTTTCTGGATTCGGTCCATCTGAACCTTAAGGGAGCGAGGATTTTTTCAAGTCAGCTGGCCCGTGATCTGGTCGAGATGGAAATCATTCCGGTTGAAAACAAATAAACGTGGTATGTGTTCAATTTCAGTAGTTATTCCAGTCTACAATGCTGCCCCTTTCATCGGGAAATGCGTGGAATCAGTTCTAGGACAGACTCTTGCGGATATTGAGGTCATCTGCGTGGATGACCACTCGACGGATAATTCCCTTGAGGCCCTGCGGGCGATAGCAGATCCTCGCCTTAAAGTTGTTGCTTTCCCGGAAAACAGGGGAGTGTCCGCGGCCCGAAACGCCGGTCTGGATGCGGCGGAAGGGAAATATGTCTTTTTCCTGGATTCCGATGACTGGCTCGATACTGATTATCTTGAGGTAATGCTTCGCATGGCGGAAGATCATGGTGATGACATAGTTGTCAACTCTAACTACATAGAGGAGTTCCCGAACGAAGGTAAAAGGGCGTTGAGCAGCCGGTTCGGCTTTGTTGAGGATGATCCTAAGCATTATCCATCCGTGTTGATACAGAATAAGTTCCCTCCGGTCGTGTGGGCGAGACTGTTTAAGGTCTCCTTCTTGAGGGAGAACTCCATCCATTTCCCGGGACCATCTGTCAGGAACGGCACGGAGGACATTTTCTTCACGGGGTTGGCTAGTTCGTACCAGGCGAGTATGCTGGTTTTCAGGGGACCTTATTACCATTATCTCCAACGCCCCGAATCATTGCTGCACCAAAAGGATCTGTGCTATTACAATATATTCAGCCATAAGGTTTTATTTGAGGAACGCAGGTCGAGGTCGCTGGACACTGAGGGTTTGAGATTGTTTTATGGCGGTCCTGTCGTCCTGGATTCGGAGGATAAATACAACCTCATCAAGCCATTTTTCGAGGAGATCGCTCCGGAAGTTCGCCGTCATCAGGAACTTTATGCGCCGATAGATCTTTTTTTGATGGATGCTGTCCTTTCATGCCAAGACTACCAAGCTTTCCTGCTAAAATACGGTCGTAATGTCATGTTCGCCTTCATTCGAAGCAGAAAGAAGTAATTAATATCGTCCATGTCTTTCAATTCCTTGATATTCGCGGCGTTCCTGCCGATAGTTTTTTGCCTTTACTGGTTCGTCTTCGGGAAGAACCTTAAGTGGCAGAACGCTTTTGTCGTTGTAGCTTCATACGTTTTTTACGGCTGGTGGGACTGGAAGTTCTTGATCCTGATCGCTGTAACTTCATTCTGCAGCTGGGGTAGCGGTCTGCTGATATTCAAATACAAGGAAGACCGTCGCAAAGCCAAGTGGATCAGCGCCGCCAACATAATCCTGAATCTCGGGATACTGGGCTTGTTCAAATACTATGATTTCTTCGCCCAGAGTTTCGCGGACCTTTTCCTTGGCGGCAAGTCAGACGGAATACTCCTGCATCTGATCCTTCCTGTCGGTATCAGTTTCTACACTTTCCAAGCCCTCAGCTATTCGATAGATGTCTACCGTGGAAAGGTTGCGCCGACGAGGGACATCGTGCAATTCTTCGCCTATGTGAGTTTCTTCCCGCAGCTTGTCGCCGGTCCGATCGAACGATCCACGAATTTGCTCCCCCAGTTCGGGCGTGAGCGGGTGTTTGAATATTCCCAGGCTGTCGATGGCCTGCGCCAGATGCTCTGGGGATATTTCAAGAAGATAGTGATCGCGGATTGGTGCGCCTTGTATGTTGATGAGGCGTTTGGCGGCATCTCAAGCCATACAGGAGCGCGGTTGATCGCAGCGGCAATCTTGTTCGCGTTCCAGATTTACGGCGATTTCTCCGGTTATTCGGACATCGCTATCGGAACCGCGAAACTCTTCGGAATCAAGCTGATGCGCAACTTCGCCACTCCTTATTTCAGCAGGGACATCGCGGAATTCTGGCGGCGTTGGCACATCTCCTTGACAACCTGGTTCCGTGACTACCTTTACATTCCGATGGGCGGGAGCCGCTGTTCAAAACCGAGGGTGGCTCTTAACACGCTGGTCATATTCCTTGTCAGCGGCTTTTGGCATGGGGCAAACTGGACTTTTGTCGTATGGGGCGCTTTCCACGCGCTTTTGTTCTTACCATTGATTCTTACGTCGAACAACCGTAAATATAAAGATATCGTCGCTCCTGACCGGGCGCTTCCGTCCATCAAGGAATTCGGGCAGATCCTTCTGACCTTTATCCTGGTGACAATCGGCTGGGTAATTTTCAGGGCGGACAGCCTATCCCAGGCGGTCGCTTATTTCCGTGGATTCGCGGAATGGAATTCAGCCGCGGACCTGTCGTTCTTTTTCTCGCCATTGTTCCTGACAAGAGCGGTGTGGATCGCTGTCATGGTCTTGGTCGAGTGGATAGACCGTAGGGAGGAACACGGTTTGTCGATGAGCGGGATACGCTATCGTTCAATACGCTACGCTATCTATCTCAGTCTACTTCTCGTCACTATCCTCTTCTTTGATGACGGCTCACCCAAGTTCATTTATTTCCAGTTCTGACGATCTATAAATGAAGCGTTTCCTGAGTAATATACTCTTCTTCTATATTAACGTGTGTATGTTTTCTCGGGGTTGAATAGAGATGATGATTAAGAAGGGAAGTCGGGGTTTTGTGACTTTAGCGACCGGCCGCATGGAGTTTTTCATGATGGCCAGGAATCTGTTGCGGTCTTACCGGTTTTTCTCAAAGGAACCGCTGCCATTCGCTATTATCTGCGATAAAGAGAACAAGTTCACCGAGCAGTTTGATGACGTTGTCTTGCTACCTGGAGCAAAACATTCATACTTGGATAAGCTATCCATAATAAATCTCGCGCCGTATGAGAAAACCATATTCATTGATTCGGATTGCCTGGCTTACAGGGATTTGAATGACTTGTGGGAAGTCTTCAAGGATGCGCCTCCATTTAGTAGTTTAGGTTCGGTTCTCCCGTTTTCTTCCGATTACGGGTGGTTCAAGAGAGAGGATGTGGGGATTTTCTCAGACAAAGTGAAGTTCCACATCGCTTTTCATGGTGGGATCTATTATATAGAGAGATTAAATCCCGCGCTTGGGACATTCTCGGGCACCGTGTCGTATGTGAGTGAGCATTTCCAAGAGTTCCGCTTCCGCATGTTCAAAAAGCCTACCGATGAGGCGGTTTTTTCCTTGGCTATGGCTGTTCACGGTTTCTCACCTATGATGGGACTCCTGGATTTCGTCTGCTTCCTTCCCATGGTCCAATCTGTAGAGGCCGATATTAGGAACGGAGCGTTGACCTTTGATTGGGTCCATCGGCAAACTGGACAGTCGCAACGGTATGAAGACGTTTATTTGCTGCATTGGGGACATCAAGGGAAATTATGGCTATTCTTCAAGCAGACCTTTACTCTGGTCGCTGAGTCAGAGGGGCTGTGGAGAGCTTTCCGTGAGTCTTTTTATATATTCAGGATCAAAGGAGTTTATAAAAAATTAATTCCATATTGGTTAAAAAGAGTGGTATATTTGATGAAATGATATCTATTATCATACCAGTATACAATGTGGAGAAGTTTTTGCGCAGGTGCCTTGATAGTGTCAAGTCCCAGACGTTCAAAGACTTTGAGGCAATCCTGATCGATGATGGATCAATCGATGGCTCGGGTCGGATCTGCGATGAGTACGCCGGTTCGGACGAGAGATTCCGTGTTGTGCACCAGGCTAATCAGGGAGTGTCCTCGGCAAGGAACCTTGGACTCGATCTTGCCCAAGGTGAGTATATTTATTTTGCCGATAGTGATGACGAGCTTCTTCCAGAGACTTTGGAGCGTCTATTCGCGGCGATCCGACAGGGCGACTACGATGTCGCCGCATCGGGTTACTCAATTGTCCGGGATGGTGTTGAGACAGGAATGTGTTTTACCGCGGGGGCTCCACCTAAAGTTTATTCAGGAGATGAGGTTCTGGTCAAATTCCTGAGGGATTGCGAATTTGTTTGTTATACTTGTTGGAATAAGCTGATAAACAGAAGATTGATCTCAGACTTAAAATTCATGGACATCAAGCAAGAAGACTTTATGTTCTGTGGGCAGTTGTCCCTGAAGCTCGACTCTGTCATCTATCTGAACGAGAGTCTTTACCGGTATTTCGACCGGCCGGCAAGCATAAGCAAAGATTTCTCATATATTGGTCCTCATCAGTCTGTCGCGGTTCTGTCGCGATTGATAGAAGAAACTCCGAGGGAGAGAGAGAATGCGAGGGCCCTGATCCTCTCGAGGTTGCTGGTTAGATTGATGACATCATCATATTTTATCTCCATCTCTTCGCTGTCACATGAAGAGAAAGAGGCTTACAAAGTGACCTGCAGGACTCTTTTCAGGCGGTATGCGAAGGAGTTCTTCTGTCATCCGGCAATCCCCTTGAAGCGGAAGGCCGAAGTTGTCGTGGGAAAGTTGTTCCCTTGGTTGATGGGCAAATATCTTGACAAACTCGAAGCTCAGGCTTGGAAATGATGGATAATATGAATAACAGGCTGAAGTATATTCTCAAATGCTGTTTCCTTTTCATGCTGCTGGCTCATGGTTTCCGGTGGTTCAACACTTCTTTTAACCATGACTCACTGATCGTGTTCCAGGACGACGGGTTCATCCAGCTCTACCTTGGGCGTTGGCTTATGCCCGTGTGGATTCTCATTCGGGGAAAAATAGCGTCTCCGTTGATTATCGCGGCATTATCAATCGTTTTCTTTTCTGCCGCCGTTATACTGCTCACTGATGTTCTTGGTGTAAAAAAGAAGCCTCATGTCGCTCTTCTGACCGCCGTTCTGGCCAGTTGTCCAGTTATCACGTGTCTTTTTACCTCGTTCATATCTTCTGTCGATCTTCACATGCTGGCATTCGCGTTCAGCATGTTGTCTGTTTTTCTTATGGTCCGGTTCAGGCGAGGATGGATTCCAGGTGGAGTTTTTCTCGCCATGGCCATGGCTTTGTACCAGACTTATCTTGAGGTCGCGTTGGTCGTGCTTGTTTTCTGGTTTATCCGAGAGGCGGTTAGAGGGACCGCGCGCGACACGTTGATCAAGTCAGCAGCCCGAGCCTGTCTCTACGTGTTTTTAGGATGTTTGCTGTACTATGCCGGTTGGCGGCTGAGCCTTTTTTTATTAGGCGAGAAGATAGCTAATATTCCTTTCCAAGACGATTATAACAGTATAACCAGGTTGGGAGACTTGAGCCTGACCGGAGTTATTCCTTTGTTAAAGGATTCGCTTCTTTCTTTTTTCAGATATGTCATTCATCCGGAGACTTTGAGCAATTGGATAGCTGGAGGGCTGAATGTCTTGATGGCTATTTGCGCTTTCATCAGGATTATGATGGAGCCCTCTTCTCCCCGGAGACGACTGTTCTTGTCCCTCGCGGTGATTTCATTGCCTGTTCTATCTAATTTTGTCTTTATCCTTACTGGCGGAGTCGCTCACACTCTGATGGTCATGTCAATAGTTATTCTTTATGCCGGGTGTGTGATGACTTTGGATCTGCGACAGCGAGAACCGGGAGGAAGTCGTACTTTCCTGGATAAAGTGACGAGTGTCGTGATTATCGCCTCTTTGGCTGTGGTCTCATTCAATTACACGATTTTCGCGAATCAGTGTCATCTGAAAAAAGCTCTGGAAGAGGAAGCCACATTGTCGACGATGACTCGTTTGATAGATCGTATAGAGGGAGTGGAAGGATATATCCCCGGGGAGACAAAGGTGGCATTGCTTGGTAATTTGAACGAGACAAGTGTTAGCCAGATTCGGCCCGGATATGAAGACGATGATTTCTATAGGGCATGGAATAGAAACCGATTCAGTGTTTCTTATCCGCTTACCCAGCCATGGTATCTTAGCAATGTCCTCGCATATCCTATCAATTTATTGGATGCTGGCCAGTGTGAAAAGTACTCATGCGATCCAGAGGTCGCGGAGATGCCCTCTTTCCCTTCTCCGGGATGTGCGAAGATGATCGGGGATGTCCTGGTTTTCAAATTGTCGGATACAGAAGTTTTGAATCCAGATGAATCTAGTAAAAGGCCTCGAAAATGATATCGTTAATTATCCCGGTTTTCAATGCCGAACGATTCTTGCGTCAGTGCCTTGATAGCGTTAAGTCACAGACGTTCAAGGACTTCGAGGTGATTCTTGTGGATGATGGTTCCACAGATTCCTCCGGCCTTATTTGTGATGAGTATTGCGTTTCAGACAATAGATTCCATGTGATTCATCAGGATAATCAGGGAGTCTCATCGGCAAGAAACAAAGGAATAGAGGCCGCTCAAGGGGAATATGTTTATTTCGCCGACAGCGATGACTCATTACGCCCTGAGACTTTGGAACATCTGTATGCCGCGATAAGACAAGGGGATTATGATATAGCGGCTTCCGGTTTTTCTATTGTCAAAGACGGGGTGGAGGTGGACAAGTGCATAATCCCTGAAGGGAAGCCGATAGTTTATTCAAGCGACGAGGCTTTGTCCAAATTGCTTAAAGATGAGGATCTTGTCTTTTTTGTTTGCTGGAACAAGCTGATTACCAAAACTTTGGTGGACGAGGTCAAATTTGAGAACATCAACCAAGAGGATTACCTTTTTTGCGCGAGTCTATACCTTCGTCTTCGCTCTCTCGTTTACTTGAACGAGTCCCTATACATGTACATTGATCGCCCATCAAGCTTGAGTAAGGAGTTCTCATACATCGGTCCTCATAAAACTGTCGCCGTATTAGCGAGATTGTCGGAGGAGATTCCCAAAGAAAGGAAGGTTTCCAGAGCATTGCTTCTGAATAGGCTGATGCGAGGCCTCCGGACCTCTTCGTATCTTATATCAAATGCCGAGTCCCTTTCTCACAATGAGAAAGAAGCTTATTTGGAAACCTGCAAAACTCTTTATAAAACTCACAAAAAAGAGTTTTTCTTTCATCCGGCCATATCCCTCAAGGACAAAATAAAAATGGTTGTATGGAAAATCTTTCCTAAATTACTCTCCAAATATTTTGACTTGAGTAGACTCTGGAAATAACGGGTTATTGTCATGGGAAGCCATAAAGTGTTAATCTCGGTTGTGGTCCCTGTTTTCAACACAGCGAAGTACCTGCCTAAGTGTTTGGATTCGGTGTTGGGACAGAGCCTGAGAGATATCGAGGTGATCTGTGTTGACGACCACAGCTCGGACAGATCAAGAATGATCCTTGAAGAATACGCCGCTCGTGATCCCAGGATAAGTCTTATGTCACTTCCGGAGAATCATGGTGTTGGATATGTACGCAATCTTGGCATGAAGATCGCTCAAGGAGATTATATTTATTTCTTGGACTCGGACGATTGGATAGACCAGGATTATCTTTCTGAAATGTACTCTCATGCGGTGTCTTCCGGGCAAGACATCGTGATTAATGCCAACTGGTACCATGAGTTCGGGCATTCTTGCAAGCGAAGGGAAAAGAATGGATCATTATTAGTGAAAGAGAACGTCTTTTACTATTCACCGGTTGAGGTCCAGAGAAATATGCTTCCTGTCGTGTGGTGCCGGTTGTTCAAAAGGTCTTTTCTTCAGGAACACTCAATACTATTCCCTCTGATAAGGAGTGCGGAGGACGTGTACTTCGTCTGGCTGTCTGAGATACTTCAAGAGAAAATCTACATCTTCAAAGGACCATATTACCACTACTTTCAAAGGAGGAGATCCCTGTCAGGTACGAAAGATAATATGTGGCATCATTTAAAGATCTATAATGAGCTTCTTATAGAGTATAGAGAAAGAAACATCCCTCCGGCATCCGCGAAGCGTTTCTTCTTCTGGCCAGAAAGATTGAGGATCAATAACGAGGACAGGTTCAATTTCGCCAGATCGTACTTCGAGACTGTAGAAACTGATGTAAAAGCGGCTCCTGGACTATATTGGTCATACGATTGCTATGTTATGAAGGCGGTGCTGTCTTGTTCAAGTTGTAAAGAATGGCGGTTACACTTTCCCTTGGGATTGTATATCGGCTTTTATATAAGGCTCGTAAAGAACCGGATGTCGCGGCCGACGGTAGAATCTATTATTGACGGGACGTGGAAGATATGATGAGGAAATTTTTGTCGCATCTGATAGTGTTTGCGGTCACGGGCTATGAATCATGTCAACGCATATACGGACAGCCTCGCTAATGATTTGAAAAGATTGGAGATGTCAGGTCTTGCTAAAAGATGACATCACACTGATCGTATCTATCGGAAAATGGTATAGTCGATGCGAGTATGAATAAGAAACAATCTGTCAGCAGGGGTTTCGTTACCATGGCGACCGGGAAAAGGATGTATTATATTCTTGCCCGGAACCTCTTGATATCGTATCGTTTACATAATCAGCGGTCGCTTCCTTTCGCAATCATTTGTGACAGGAAGAATAAACATACGGAGGATTTTGACGATGTGGTAATCATGGATTCCCCAATGTTCTCGTTCAACGATAAGTTGCGTTTGGCGGATCTGACTCCGTACGATGAAACCATTTTCATTGATGCGGACTGCCTTATTCTGAAAAGCCTTGACGGGTTGTGGGACATTGTCGATAAAAGCCCTGATTTTGGAATATATGGGGCTGTTTACGATGCTGAATCAGAAAAAGGACAAATCGAATTGAAGCGCTCAGGTAGTTTGCGGGAAAAGATGCGTTTCTTTTGCACTTGTCAAGGAGGGATGCGTTTTGTCAGAAAATCCCCCAAATTGACTGGGTTTACCGATCTGTGTTTGTATATTTATGATCACTATGATGAGTTCCAGATGCCTGGCCATCCAAAACCAAGTGATGATATGATATTCCCGCTGGCCTGCTCGGTTTTTAATTTTCCCCCATCTGAGGACTGGTCTAATATTTTTTGCTGGTTCCCTGAATCAGAAATCATTGATTTAGACGTTGTAAAAGGGAAAACAAAATACATTTGGAAAGTGATTAACCGGGAGCAAGGTCCGGACTGCTATTTCATCCATTTTAGCTCGATAGTCACAAAAGAATGGCTCTATAAACGAGAGTCCTATCGCCTGCTTTGCCATGTCAAAGGGAAAAGGCCGTCTGGTGTAATCTTGGGGATCATGTTCGCTTATTGTCGTATGGTAAGGCTGTATCACATCGCCTTGTATAGGACAAAAATGGTCGTTCTCAAATGTTTGTCCATATTAGGCTTTAAAAAATATTAAGGTGGGAGAAATCGTTCTGAATCAATCTTTTGAAGCATGGCAGGAGTGTGTGTTAGGCTATCCTCTTGCTAACAAGCTCGCCGACTCTCAGGACAGCTTCCGTTTCTACTATAGGAAGATCGATCCTCGAAAGGAGAATTTTTCCTTGGAAGCGACACTTGAAGTAGAGGATGCTTCAGGAGCTGATTACCAGACCGGTTTCGGCATAATGGCCGTGGACACCATAGCTAGCCCTTCTCCTGCCAGTTACCATCGCAATCATGCCTTGGTAGGGCGTTTCCGTACTCAGGAGGGGAAGAACCATGGTTGCGGTCTGAGGATCGTAAGCGGATATTCCGATCCTGAAGCCAAGTCTCAAGGCGAACGGAGGATCTTGGATCCTTCAAGATTGTTTCAGACTCAATCGTCTTCTGATGAGATATTGGAGGGCGAGCGCTGGCACTTCATTCTTGCCAAGACTGACGAGGGATTGGAGGCTTCAATGGTTACTGGTGAAGGAACAGAGACAGTACGTATCCGTGGATGCGACTTCCTGCTACGACAGGATCGTGATTTTATATATGTCGGTTTTGCTGTCGCGGGAGATATTAAACTTAGGGTTTCTGACATTCGATTTGTCTTAACACCAGGAAGAAATAGCCATACTCCGAAGGCGGCAATAAAACAACACGTGCCGGATTACCCTTTCGATAGGTCGTTATTCAAGGTCACTGACGGCGTGAAGCGGAAGGTGGGGAATACAAGGTTGCTTGTCTCTCCGGGGGGAGAATCCCTCGATTTGTCAGGGGCTTTGGCTATCGCTGCCCCCGGATGTGAGATTCTTCTGGCCGATGGAGTATATTCATCAGGACCATACTTCATCCCTGAAAAGGCTTCCGGGAAACGTCATAACCCGATAACAATCAGGGCTTTGAATCCGGGGAAGGCGATTATTGACGGTTCTGGTTCCAGGAATAAGATTCCCGCCATGACTCTTCGTGGACACTATTGGATTGTGGATGGCTTATTGTTCAACAACTCACCATCGTGCGGTCTTTTCGTCTGTGGTTCGGACAACGTTGTCAAGAATTGTGAGGCGTCAGGTAATGGCGACTCCGGTTTCCTGGTTTGTTCATTTCCCGGAGCCGGAAAAAGGGAGTGGCCATCGCGGAACCGGTTTGAGTCCTGCCTTTCACATGACAACTGTGACAAAGTCAAGAGAAATGCGGACGGATTCGGTTGTAAACTGTCGGTCGGAAAGGGGAACGTGTTTTATTCGTGTCGGGCTGTCCATAATATCGATGATGGTTTTGATCTTTACACGAAGAGTATTCTCGGCCCGATTTCTCCTGTTACATTAATCAAATGTGAATCAGCGTTCAATGGCTGGTTGACCGAAGTTAGCCGACCGGTTGAACCTAAAAGGAGCGGCTCTGGGTTCAAACTTGGAGGAGAGAGCATGCAGGTCCGGCACGTCTTGAAAGAATGCTATGCGCATGATAATGCCAAAGCCGGCTTCGACGCGAACTCCAATCATGCCGCGTTCCTGCAGGATTGCGAGTCAGGTGGAAACAACATAGAGCGACTAAAAAGCAGAAAAATCTTCATGTTGATTCCCCGAATGTTCGGAGGCGGGGCGGAAAGGGTCGCGGTGAGATTGGCTAATGAGTTGTCAGCCAATAATGATGTGTCGCTATTGCTCTTTGATAAGCAATCCGGTTATCCATTGTCAGAGCGTGTGCGGATCGTGGATATGGGGCTGTCCAATGTACGGCTGCCCGGCTTATTGAAGTTTCTTACCTCATGGTATGTCATGCTGATCGGGATCCGTTTTGTGTCCAAGATCAGGCAGAAGGAAAGACCTGACGTGACGTTGAGTTTTCTCTCGTCAGCCAACGCTCTTAACGTATTGTCAAAATGGCCGGGGAAGCGGGTCGTGTCAGAGCGGAACAATCCGAAAGGCAAGGGGTGGCTTTATTTCATGAAGTCGATTTTCTGGCTCACCTGCAAAGTTCCGTGTTTTGGCAAAGTTTTCATAAATTCAAAAATTAACTTGCATGTTAATTATTCTTTTATTATCTTTGCCGCATGAACGTGAAGAAGAAAACAACGGTTGAGTTGCTGAATGAGTCCGAGAAAGCCTCTTTGTACTCTATCAGCTTTGAGATGGACGGAACCACGGAGTTTGAGAAGATACTCAACGAAAACATTGAGAAGGGCTACGTGAGCATTGAAGAGAAAGAGCTCTCTGGCATTGAGGACATCACATTTGAAATATAGATACCGCAATGAAAAACAAGCAGGAATGGTTCAATGCCAAGATGGCGGCCGTATCTCCGGAGATCATATCCGAGGTGCAGTTGTCTGCCGATATTATTGCCCGGATTGATACTGTTCTCAAGCAGAAAAACATGACCCAGAAGGACCTTGCGAAGAAAATGGGGCGGTCTGAAGCCGCCATTTCCAGATGGACTTCCGGGTTCCCGAACCTCACGCTTAAATCCATTGCCGAGATTTCTACTGCGCTTGGCGAACCGCTGGTCAGGGTCACAGAATGAAGTGATGAAAGGATTTCTTTCATATGATTCTGCATCCCGTGCTCTTCCCATGATTAGGGGGGGTATAACCGACTTGTAATCAGCCATATAACAGAATCTTGTCGCGGGCTTCACATGGAGCGCCGCGGCTTTTCGTTTGCATATCAATTCAATCAAAATCAAATAGGCGTATGGAATTAAAGAAAAAAGAAATGTACCTCCCTCCCGAAGTGGATATCTCCGAGATGAAGACTGAAGGTGTGATCTGTGGCAGCCTCACAGACCCTGGAGACTACAACAATGGCGGAGATCCGTTTGCAAGCGGCCTAGTAGACCTTGGCGATTACAACAATGGTGGAGATCCGTTCGTATTTTAAACATTTAAACAATGGAGGACAAGACAATGAAGAAAGTATTTGGAATTGCAGCCCTACTGCTTACCCTTGCAGCCTGCAACAAAGTTGAAACGGACATTACGCCCGTAGAACAGTTATCTGACAGTAAAATAGAAGGCATCACCATCACCGCTACATTGGCGCCCAAGACGGCCGATACCAAGGCCGTGGCCGATGGAGGCGACAAGATTACCGTGACGTGGGCCCAGAACGAGAAGATTGCCATTCTCTACGAGGTGAGCGGCACCAAGTATGTGGCCGAAGCCAATATTGATTCCGTAGATGGAACCACAGGCGCTGCCACTATTTCATTCACAGTAGAAAGCGGAACTGCTGACAATACCGCCTGCACGCTGGTTTATCCCGCCAAACTCTCGGATGGTACAACGACAGTGTATAATGACGGGCTCTCCGGTGTAAAGGATGCCGCAACGCTGCTCTCTGCCCAGGACGGCACGCTCAATACAAACCTCGACGTGCGCGTAGGCACGGGCACTATCCAGACCACCACGCCCAGCCTGGACGTTACCATACAGCCCGTAGCGCAGTACAGCATCTTCAAGTTCACTACTCAGAACATCTCCGGAACAGGCATTACCCCCTCAGAGTTCAAGGTCAGCGACAGCGAGGACAACGTGATTGCTACCGTCAGCCCGTCGGCCTCGGCTTTTTACGTAGCCCTGCCCGCACTCGCAGTCGGCACTTACTGGTTCAGCGCCACTGCTGATAGCAAGCCCTATATCGCAAGTGCCAGGGTTACCTCTGCCACCTCGGCTGGCACCTACTATCAGAGCACGGTGAAGATGGCCACACTGGGCGACGTGATGGCGAATAATGGCAAGTTCTACGCCAATGCTGCAGCCGCCACAACCGCCGGCACCAAAGCCATTGCTATGATTGCCTACGTGGGCAGCGAGACGGGCATTTCCTCCTTAAAGCACGGCCTGGCCATCGGCCTGAAAGACGAGGACAACGCAATGGCACATGATTGGGCCGAATCTGCTTGTTCTGATAAAAATAATCCAGAAAATGAATATTACGTTGCCGGCGCCTATTGGTATTTGCCCAGCAAAAATCAGTGGGGTGCTATGTTTAATTCCTATGGCGGAAGCTACGGCAACCTTAATACGGCTATCACTGCCGCCGGAGGCGACTCCTTGTCTGAGGGCCTCCCCTACTGGACTTCGACAGAGGAATATGTAAACACAGCCTATAGCATAACCCTCGATCCTGGCACAGGCGACTACTACTACGTTATAAAAGCACCTCTGACGGAAACTAATCTTGTTCGCGCGGTCCTCGTTTTTTAAACCAGCAAGCGATAGCCCCATTTATCTTTTTGCTGCATATAACCCGCAAGTATCATGGACTATAATACTCTCGCGATTTAAGACAGGTGCCTAAGTTAAAAAACAGTAACTTAGCACCATGAAAGGAACAAGGAAAAAGTACGACGCCAAGTTCAAGGCGAAAGTGGCCATTGAGGCGATCAAAGAGCGCGAGACGCTGAA
>JAGAFU010000042.1 GCA_017627955.1 Bacteroidales bacterium
GGACACGCAGCGAACGCTCCACCTCAACCGTGAAGTCAACGTGTCCGGGAGTGTCGATAAGGTTTATCTGGTACACCTTGCCGCCATAGTGCCAAAAAGCGGTCGTCGCGGCGGAAGTGATGGTGATACCCCTCTCCTGCTCCTGGACCATCCAGTCCATCGTCGCCGCGCCGTCATGCACCTCACCGATCTTGTGAGTCTTACCGGTGTAGAACAAGATACGCTCGGACGTGGTCGTCTTACCGGCATCGATGTGAGCCATGATACCGATATTCCTGGTGAAAGTCAGATCCCTGCCAGTTGCCATCCGTAGAATGAATTAGAAACGGAAGTGGGCGAACGCCTTGTTGGCCTCCGCCATCTTGTGCATATCCTCTTTCCTCTTGAAAGCGCCACCCTCATTGTTGTAGGCGGCCACTATCTCAGCACAAAGTTTTTCTGCCATAGAGTGGCCGGAACGTTTACGAGCATAGCCGATCATGTTCTTCATGGAGAGCGATACTTTCCTTTCCGGACGCAACTCTGTAGGCACCTGGAAGTTGGCACCTCCGACGCGACGTGACTTGACCTCGATCTGAGGGGTCACGTTCTCGAGAGCCTTCCTCCAAATATCTAGAGGAGCCTTGTCAGAATCTTTCATCTTCTCGCCTACCATGTCGATGGCATCGTAAAAAATAGAATACGCGATACTCTTCTTCCCCTGCAGCATAAGATTGTTCACGAAGCGAGTGACCTCGACATCATGAAACTTAGGATCAGGAAGTAGAATTCTCTTCTTAGGCTTCGATTTTCTCATTTTGAGTAAAAATTAAAGGTGATAAAAAAACACGAACTACTTCTTGGACTTCTTCGGCCTCTTGGCGCCGTAGAGGGAACGGGACTGGGTCCTTCCTTCCACGCCAGCGGTATCCAAAGCTCCACGAAGGATGTGGTAACGCACACCAGGGAGGTCCTTCACACGACCGCCGCGCACCAGCACGATGCTGTGCTCCTGCAGGTTGTGACCTTCGCCCGGAATGTAGGCATTGACCTCTTTGGAGTTGGTAAGGCGTACCCTGGCGACCTTTCTCATCGCTGAGTTAGGTTTCTTGGGAGTCGTCGTGTAGACACGCAGACATACGCCCCTCTTCTGAGGGCAAGCGTCCAGCGCGCGAGACTTGCTTTGAGAGACAAGACTCTCGCGTCCTTTGCGAACTAACTGTTGAATTGTTGGCATAAACGATTGTAAATCTTTTATTTATGTTTTTTCCCAAATAATTTGGGGCTGCAAATTTACAGAATAATCTTCAATTCACCAAAGTTTTACACCGATTTGATAATACTAAGGAGATTTGCAATTGACGGAATTTCATTATATTTGAATATGTTTAATTACCGCTCAAAGATAATCATCGCCGCCTTGCTGGCGGCCATATCGCTCCCCGCGCCCGCCCAACAGGCCTCGAGGGTATCATTCAATGAAGGTTGGACGTTCTGTAAGGATGGTGTCACCAAGCAGGTGGATCTGCCCCACGATTGGGGTGTGGACGGCCCGTTCAACATCCAATATCCCGGTGAGACCGGCAAACTTGAGTGGTGGGGAAAGGCTGAATATACCAAGACCCTGGTGGTTGACGAGAGATCCTTCGCTTCGCTCAGGATGACAACCGACCCGTCATCCCCGGCAGCGATCGGGGATCTCTACCTTTTGGACATCGATGGAGCGATGTCTTGGGCGAAGGTCTTCTGCAACGGGAATCTCGTGACCGAATGGCCTTACGGATACGCCTCTTTCAGGGCAGACCTCACTCCTTATATAAAAGAAGGAGAGAACGAGATAAAAATAACGCTCAACAATCCCGAAGAGTCAAGCCGTTGGTATCCTGGTGGAGGAATATACCGCGACGTCTGGCTGACAGTGGCCCCATCCGTCGGAGTAGCCCACTGGGGAACCTACATGACCACAAAGGGCGACAAAGCCACGCTTGCGATATCCTTGAGGAACAGCGGACCTTCAACAAGCTCAGGGGCCGGAATCGCCGGCACTGTCCGGACGGAAATATTTGAATATGACGGGAATACGGTTATCGCATCCGCAGAAACAGCTGTCGAATCCATAACCGACTCCACCGTCATCACCCAAGAATTCGATCTCGCCGGTGCCGCCCGCTGGAGCCCCGACCATCCCACTCTCTACAAAGCGATCACGACCGTCATCCCCATGGAAGCCGGAGCGGCTGCCGGGCATCGGCCGTACTCAGCCGCAGCGAAGCGAGGATGGACGCGGCCGAGCCCGGACAGCCGTCCGGCAGACGAGGCATACATCACCGTTTTCGGGCTGAGGGATATCGAATACAAAGAAGACGGGATATTCATCGACGGAGTCAAGACATTCCTCAAGGGAGTCTGCCTCCACCACGACGCCGGAGCCCTCGGAGCCGTCTGGAACACGACAGCCTGGGAGCGCCGCCTGAAGATGCTCAAGGAGATGGGCTGCAACGCCATCCGCACCTCCCACAATCCACCGGCCCCTGAGCTTCTTGACCTCTGTGACAGGATGGGCTTCCTCGTCATGGACGAGCTGACGGACACCTGGACCGTCCCGAAGAAGCCCAACGGCTACGCCCTCCTGTTCAACGACTGGGCGGAGAAAGACCTCAAGGCCCTTATCCACAGGGACCGCAACCACCCTTCTGTGATCCTCTGGAGCATAGGCAATGAGACCGGAGAGCAGGGCTACCCGAACCTCTATCATATTCCCGCCCGCTTGACGGAGATATGCCACCAGGAAGATCCCACGAGGCTCACCACCTTCGGTTCCGACAACCCCTGGGCCTCGGAGCAGGAATTCCGCAACACGATGGACATCTATGGCTTCAATTACAAGCCCCACCTTTACGCCAAGTTCCATGCGGCCAATCCCGGCAAGCTTTATCTCGGCAGCGAGACCGCCTCGACGATCAGCACAAGGGGCGTGTATTTCTTCCCCATAGAGGAAGATCCCAGAGGCAAGGAATTCTGCGAGAAGGACTTCCAGGTCAGTTCCTACGACCTCCACACAGTGCCGTGGGGACAGACACCGGAGCAGGAATGGAAAGATGAGGACGATAATCCTTCCTGCCTTGGAGAGTTCGTCTGGACCGGTTACGACTATCTCGGGGAACCAACTCCCTACAACAAGGACATAACTATCCTGACCAACTTCCATGATCCGGAGGCGAAGGCGAGGGCAGAGAAGGAAATTGCCGAAAAGGGCGCCGTCTCTACCCCTTCCAGAAGCTCGTATTTCGGGATCATCGACCTGGCCGGATTCCCGAAGGACCGTTACTGGCTGTACCAGGCGAGATGGTCAGAAAAGACTGTGCTTCACGTGCTTCCGCATTGGAACTGGCCTGGCCGCGAGGGAGAGGTGACCCCTGTCCATGTCTACACCAACTGCGACAAGGTGGAGCTCTTCGTCAACGGAGTCTCCCAAGGAATACGTGAAAGGGCCGACAAACAGTACAGGCTGAGATGGGACAATGTGGTTTACAGTCCCGGAAAGGTCAAGGCGGTCGGCTGGAAAGACGGGTCGAAGGTAATCGTACAGACGGTCAAGACCGCCGGAGAGACCCGCAAGATAAAACTTGAGCAGGAAAAAGGCTTCGGGGAAGGCGATCTGTATTACATTGACGCCGTCTTGACCGACAAGAAAGGAGTGTTCGCTCCGACTGCCTGCGATGAGTTGAAATTCAGCATCAAAGGCCCCGGAGAAATCCTGGCCGTGGACGCTGGCGACCCGACCTGCCTTACACCCTTCCATTCAGACTCAATTAAGGCATTTAACGGACTCGCGTCAGTCATAATCAAGGTCAAGCCCGGCGCAAGAGGCAAAATCGTGGTCACTTGCACTTCCGACGGCCTGAAAAAAGGTAAAACAAAATTTAATATTAATAAATAACGGTATGAAACGAACTTTATTGATCGGAGCGACATTGCTGCTCAGCCTCGCCGCCCTCGGACAGGACCCTTCCACAAACTCCGGGTCCAGAAAAGTGACCAAAGCCAATTATGCCCTGGCAGAGAGGTTTTCCGCCAAAAGGGTGAACAGCATGGTTTTCTCCACCAGGGTAACGCCCCGTTGGTTCAAGGAAGGAGACCGGTTCTGGTACGAGTGGCAATCGCCGAAAGGGACGAACTACTACATAGTAGACCCTGTCAAAGGGACCAAGACCGAGGTTTTCGATCTTGAGAGACTTGCCATGGAACTAACTGAAATAGTGAAAGATCCGTATGATGCCCAGCATATTCCCATAACCAACCTAAAGCTGAAGGACGACAAAGTCTTCACCTTCGACATCCGCGGCACCCAGGACAAGCCCGCCAAGCCGGACACCTCCAAGGATAACAAGGGGAAGAGAGAAGGAGGACCAAGAGGAGCTGCCGCCCCGGGCAGACCCGAGAAGATGGTATTCCATTTTGAATATGATTTCGCCTCCAAGACACTCAAGGACGTGACTGAGGAGAAGGAAAAGGAAGACGAGAACAAGAAGTATCCCACGTGGGCATCCGTCTCCCCGGACGGCACTGTCGGCGTCTTCGCCAGGAACAATAACCTCTGGATCATGGATTCCACCAGTATGAGAAAGGCCGCGAAGGATCCCAAAGACAGCACGATCGTGGAATTCCAGCTGACCAAGGATGGAATCAAGGATTTCGGATTCGGTTACAGCTTTTCCAGCGGTGATGACACGGACACGACCAGGCGGACAAACGCCGGAATAGTCTGGTCGCCTGATTCGAAGCATTTCGCAGCAAGCCGGTCTGATGACCGCGAGATCAAAGACTTATGGGTCATTAATTCAGTCTCTGGCAAGAGGCCGAGACTCGAGACCTACAAGTACCAGATGCCTGGGGAGCCAAGCCCGGTAGAATATCTGTATGTGTTCACTTTCAATGGAATCCCAGCTCAAGCCGGGGATGACAACGTGGCGACCAGGAAGCAGATAAAAATCAGCGCTTTCAAGGACCAGGACTTCAGCATCCTTCGTTCCCGTAGGCTGGCGAAAGACAGTTACGATGAATATTTCTCAAGCAAGTGGCTCGGAGACAATGACGGTTTCTATATGCTGCGCCGTAGCCGCGACCTCAAGAGGGCGGATCTCTGTCGGGTCAACGTGGCTTCCGACTCCGCGATAGTGATCATCCCCGAGCGTTCCAACACCTACATCGAGACCAAGACCCCGTTCTTCATCAAGGACGGCAAGCAGCTGATCTGGTGGTCCGAGCGCAACGGATGGGCCAACCTCTACCTTTACGACAGCGACGGCACTCTGGTCAGGAAAATAACCGACGGGGCATTCCACGTCGACAACGTGCTAGGTGTCAATGAGAAAGAAGGTTATGTCCTACTCAGCGCATGCGGAGTGCAGAAGGATGAGAACCCTTACCAGATGCACACCTACAGGGTCCCCCTAACCGGTGGCGCTCTCCAGAAGCTGGACATGGATGACATGGACGTGCTCTCCACCGCCAGCGATGACGCCAAGTATTTCGTAGCCAACTATTCAAGAGTCGACTACACTCCGGGAGTCGCCCTCTACGGGGCTTCAGGCAAGAAGGTCCTCGACCTTGAGACCGCCGACCTGAGCCTCCTGTTCGAGGCCGGCTACAAGTTCCCCGAGCGCTTCAAGGTCAAAGCCGCTGACGGCGTGACCGACCTCTACGGAGCCATGTACAAGCCCTACGACTTCGACTCCACCAAGGTCTATCCGATCTGCGACTATGTCTATCCCGGACCGCAGGTCGAGGCCAACAATATCTCCTGGAGCAAGGGATTCACGAGGACAGACCGTCTTGCCCAGCTTGGAATAATCGTGATCACCGTTGGCAACCGAGGCGGCCACCCTAACCGCTCGAAATGGTACCACAACTACGGCTACGGCAACCTTCGTGACTATGGTCTTGAGGATCAGAAATACGCCATCCAGCAGATCGGCGCCCGCTGCCCCTTCGTCGATCTTGAGCGTGTCGGAATACACGGCCACTCCGGCGGCGGATTCATGAGCACCGCGGCGATCCTGAAATATCCCGACTTCTTCAAGGCGGCCGTCTCCTGCGCCGGCAACCACGACAACAGCATCTACAACCGCTGGTGGAGCGAGCAGCACCACGGAATTCTGGAGAAGATCGACAAGGGCGACACCACCTTCGTCTACCACATCGACACCAACCAGGAGCTGGCCAAGAACCTCAAGGGCCACCTGATGCTGGTCCACGGAGATGTGGACAACAACGTCCACCCGGCCAACACGATCCGCGTCGTCAACGCCCTCATCAAGGCTAACAAGCGCTTCGACATGCTCCTCCTTCCGGGCCAGAGGCACGGTTTCGGCGACATGAATGAATATTTCTTCTGGAGGATGGCCGACTACTACTCTGAATGGCTCATCGGAGACTCAGAGCGAGCCCGAGTGGACATAGTCCAGCTCAATAACGACTGACCTTTGTCATCCTGAGCGAAGCGAAGGATCTAGCGGCCGTAGAGCTGGCGCTCGATAAGGCGGCGCTTAAGGACGCTACCATATTCATATTCACCGACTTCTATCGAATCAAGTAGATAGAGGTCGGTTCCTTTAAATATGGTGGACTGTGCGACGGTACGGATGGCGAGGATCTTGTCGATCGCTTCTTTCGGGACGATCAGGTGGCAAGGGATTATGTAGGCGACAGGATTGCAGGCGACGGCATGGGCAACAGCCCGTACACCCTTGGGGTTGCCGCACAAGTCTGCCAGTTGACTATAACTCAACAATTTAATCCCTTCATCCGGCAAGATCGGAGTTCCGTCCTCATGATGAGTCAGAAGATAAAGTTGATGCCAGACATTCACCTGGAAAGGAGATCCGGACAACCTCATGTCCTCCCACTTTGTCGCGGCGGACAGCTCAGCCAACTCTGAAGTACTTATTTTGCTGACAGTTATCTCGGAGACACTGTCCACCGGCTGCTTACCGACCTGCTGGGCCACCTTGGACAGGCCCCTGAAATCGGCGCTGACGGAAGCCACCTTCCCGTCAATGCGGGTCACCACCCATTTTTGATCCTTAGCTTTCATGACGTAAAACCTTGACCCTTAAATATAAGCAATTTATGAAAAAATCCGTTAACTTTATTAAGGGTTTTGCGGCTTATAGATAGAGACGCCGTTTATGACAAAGGAAGAGTTCGGGCATATTTGTGAAAAGTCAAAAGGAGAGTTGATCAGGCTCGCCCGGAGATTCATCAAGGCGACTGGCGGACCGGAGGAGGCGGAAGACATCGTCCAGGAGGCTACGATTGTCCTCTGGCAGCTGTACGAGAGAAACTATCCGATCCAGAATCCCAAGGCTCTTGCCATAAGAATCACCAAGAACATTTGCGTCTCCCTTTACAGGAAAAGAAAGCTGGAGACTATTCCGCTTGAAGGGCTTCCGATAATCGGAGACGAAAGGGCGGATGAGAGAGTGGAAAACTCTGACAACCAGATAGTAAAGAAACATCTATATGGCCACCTGAGCTCTAGTGAGAGAGATTTGATGGCGATGAGAAACGATCAGGACCTCTCTCTCGACGAGATTGCCAAGAAGACGGGAAGAAGCAAGGCCAGCATTAAAGTCACATTATCAAACGCCCGCAGGAAATTACGGGAGAACATGGGGGAAAAGTGATGGAACTTGAGGAAAAATACTTGTCCGAATCGGCCGCGGAAGAGTTCGACCGCATTGTCCGGGAATACGAAAGACCGCTCAAAAGACGGAGAATCTTCCGCTGGGTCAGCGGCATCGCCGCCACGGCAGCCGCTGTGGTACTTGCCGTGTTCATTTTCCGAACCCCTGCTGAGGAAACACCGTTAAGCGCTGTGACCATCGCCGAGACTATCGGAGAACTCATGAACCTTGACGAGGGTAACATCATTTCAATTGAGGCCAAACCTCAAGGATCAAAAGCGATTCTGACCGTCAACATGAAGAATGGCGGCACTAGAACATACATTATGACAATGGAAGAGGAAACCGGCGCCACACTCCTCACCCAATTATCTTCAACGAATTAAAAATCAATGATTATGGTAACAGTTTTTCTTTCAGCTATAATAGCGGCAAGCCTCACTTTCACCCCGGCTAAGGCACCCTCCGACACCACCAACAGGTACTACATAAATGACGAGCTGGTGGAGAATTTCGATGGTTCACAAATAGTCGGGCACAAGATCACGGCTTATAAAATCGATGACATCAAAGCCCGGAAGCAAGTCGTGAGGATTCACCGCATTTCCACGGAAATAGTGGAGCCCCGGTATATTCTTAACAATATAGGAGTCTCTAAAGCTGTGGCCGACAGCGTGATGCGCTCAGGCAATGTGAGTAGCGTCAAGGTTTTCAAGGGAGTGGAAACCGGCAGCCTGATCGTTATCAAAACAAAAGACGAGGTCGAAAAGGAGGAAGAATTCATTCGGTCTTTTCAAGCTAAGACCAAAGAATACATAAGAAAAGTAGAAGAGGGGGCAGGGCGACGGAATTGACGGAGTCACATGTTTTCCCTTAGGATCCATTCACGGAAAAATGGATCCTCAATCTCATAACGGTCCGAGTATATCACGTAACCATCTTTTTGCATACGCTTCAAAGCGCTGTAGATAGTGCTCGTCCGGTATTCTCCTGTTTGCAATGGCCTCCCGGAAGACAGTCTCTGAAGAATCCATCTGTTGGTCTTTTTAAAATTCATCCATAGTCTTTCATAATCCAGACCATGCGTGGTGACTATATGATCGATAGCCACCTTCACCGGATCGGCAGTGCCGGGCCGTAAAACTCCGACCTGCCACACATTTGCCGCCAACTGTTGCGAATAATACGGGTGGCACCCTGTGTAATCCAAAATACCATTGGCCAACGCATCGTAATCTTTTGGATAACACCCGACAAGACGGTCAGAGAGATAACGGTGGAAGTCATCTCGCGGCAATTTTCCAAGACGCATCATCTCACCGAAGTGGTAAAATGGTGACTTTTTATTCTCAAAAATGTCCGTCATCATACTTTCCTGACTGCCCAACAGAATGTAGTTTACATGCTTCTGCTCCTGCATAATCGAACGAAGTTTTTTGTCCAACTTGGGAGCCAGGTCGCAAATTTCTTGGAATTCATCCAATACGACAATGATACGATCCTGACCTGAATGCGCCTGATCAATCAAAGTCATGACATCCTCTATGAGAACACCGTCATCAACGCCAGGTTGGAAAGACACATCTATTGACCCGGTTACGGGATTTGTAGAAACAGTAGGTATTATACGGAAGTGAGTGATTAAGTGGCGGACACGTTCCAGTGGATGCACTTTAAAGAACTCTCGCAACAGTTTCGCGGACATGTCGGAAACCGATGTCGCCTGCTGCAGATTTACGGTAATATGCTTCCTGCCAGTCTGCTTTACAGCTTTTGCCACTACGCTGCTCTTGCCGAATCGACGCGGGCTGATAATCACGAGATGGTTCGCACTATTGACAAATTCCATAATATAGGCTACTTCTTTCACTCTGTCAGTGAAATACTCTTCCTCTACGATAGTACCGAACTTGAATGGATTTTCCATATTACGAATATTTTCGTTACAACTTTTTTCGTAATGCAAATATACGAATTTTTCTTACTCCTCAACTCAATTTCAGGCAATTTACAAGGTCACAAGGAAAAAGAAAAGTAGACGCGGGTTCTTCTCATATTCGACACTTTAATTATCAAGGCAACGGAGGAAAAAGTCTTTTAGTTCGGAGGAAGAATTGGATATTCTGCCCTTAAGTCTCCAGACGCGGTTATAGATCACGCTTTTCTCTTTCTCCATAAGGGCGGAGATGGTGGTGCTGGAAAAACCGGCCGCCGTGAAAGCATAGAGCTGGAAATCCTCTTCCTTCCACGAAGGGAAGTCCGAGCGGAGCTTTGTCATGACCCCTCCCATGCGCCTGTCCAGCATATCTTCCAGGTTCTTCCGAACCTTCTTGTCACTTCGAAGGCCTTCCACGATGGATTTAACTTCCTTAAGAATCCTGGGCTGAAGGTTTCCGGTGCCCTCGTAGATGTAGTACTGCTCGCAAAGCCGCTCCAAAGCCTCGAATCCCGGTCCATCCGTGGGGTGGGATTGGGATGGCCGATCAGGTCGGCCATGACCAGAAATACTGTCATCCTGAGCGGAGCGAAGGATCTCCTCCGCCTTCCCCAGACGGCCCTTCAGATCCTCCGCGATCGACATGTACCTATCCCGCTCGGCAATCTCCTCAGCCAGAAGCCTTTCCTGCTTCGAACGATAGAAAAAGTACACCCCGAGAAGCGCCCCGGCGGCCAAAAGAGCCGTCAGCGCCAACAACAATAGCCGGAGTCTCGCGGCCCGGAGTTTCTCCGCCTGGATGTCCGCCTGACCTTGAATATACTCCCGTTGGCTAGCCGAGACGGCCTCCTGAAGCGACGAGGCTTGAGACTTGTTGCCATATTCAGTGACCCTCTCAAGGGCATTGAGAGCTTTGACGGCATCCCCCGAGCGGGAAGCGATCTGATACTCCCGGAAGTCCGCATCGGCCGCATCCTCGTCACTCTCGACCGAAGCCTTGGCATCTGAAAGCCACCTGAGCGCCTCTTTCTGGTTTCCAGCAAGGGAATATGAATAGGCCAATATTCCTTTATCTTCAGGAGTCAGGGGATAATGGAGCTCATTCGCCGCCCGGCCGAGCATGTCGATCGCAAGCGACGGGTCCGGATCATCCTTACTGACCGCAAGGGCCGCGTAAGACTCAAGACATCTTGCCTCCAAAAGCGTGTCCCTGGACTCATGAGAATCATATAGGACGCTCTTGAATATATCCTCCGCGGCTTCAGCATTTCCCGCCGCGGCATGAGCCCTTCCAATCTCAAGAAGAGACCTCTGGCTCTCACCCTCCTCGCCAGCGGCTTTGAATGCTTCCGAAGCCCTGGCAAGATAGAGTATCTCATCGGCGGAATTACCTGACACTCCGTTCGTTCTGGCCATATCGCGGCAGATGAGTCCTTCGCGGAGAGTGTCACCCGTTTTCTCGGCATATTCCAGAGCCCTGGTGTAAGAAACAATGGCGGCGGAATAACTCCGCTCGTTGAACTGCGCCCTGCCAAGGCAATACATCGCCCTGGTTTTCTGCCCATCGTCTCCCCTTCTGACAAACCAGTCGGCCACCTTGGCGACGTCCGCGGAACTGACGGTGTTGACATAGCCCATTTCATCCTCCATCTTGTCCAGCAGGGCTTCCATCTGGGCATCCAGCCCGGTCGAGCAACCCGTCAACACAAGGAAGGACAAAAACAACAGCAACGCTACTAACGCCGTGTTTTGTAACCTATTAACCGCTAAGCATTTAAGCATATTCCTTCCTTCGTTTTTAGGACTTGGCTTCCCCGTTTTTCCTTGTTAATCAACGACTTCCAAATCACGGCTTCCGCTCCAGCCCTGGGCTTTGACCGGGAGCTCCACTCCGTCGGGGGTGACAAGGACAGCGCCGACCTCAGGCTGGGCCAGATGGCCGATGATGTCAAAGGTCTGGAAATCCCTGCGGAACTTCTCTAACGAAAGGATCGGGATAGTGAAGAGAAGCCTGTAATCATCACCCCCGTTCATCGCCGCTGAGACCGGGTCGATGTCCATCTCTTTTCCGAAAGCGAAACTGTTGCCTTCGAAAGGAATTTTGTCAGCATAGACCTTCACCCCGAGACCGGAATCCCTCACAAGCCTCTTCAAAGAATCCGACAGACCGCGGGAAACCAGGTAGCCATGGGATGGATATATTCCGGAATCCTCCAGACGGGAAACCACTCCCGCCGGGATCTCCGGCTTCAGATAGCTCCCTATCAGCATCTTGTATTTTTCAAGATCTGGCTGAGCGGAATCATCCTTCGTTTTGTCAAAGTTTCTTTTCTCTCGCTCGAGAATCTGCTGGCCGAGATAAGCGGCGCCAAGACTCCCGGACACACAGACCAGATCCTTGCTCCTGGCCTTGACCGTACGCCCCTTCGTCAATTTCGCCTTCTCACCGGCGGCTGACACACTGATAGTCAACCCATTGGGCGAAGGGAGCAAATCAAGGTCAACAGCCTTGAAACCATGTTCTTTCGCCGCGGCCATCGCTCCGGACCACAGGTCCTTGATGTGGCTGAAATCCAATTTGGCGGAAATCCCGAGCCTCAAGGCCAGGGTCCTGGGGTGGGCCATGGACGCGTAAATCTCCCCAGCCACCGCACAGACACATTTATACCCCAGGTGCTTGAGCGGGAAATATGTGAGGTCAAAGTCTATTCCTTCCACAAAGAGTCCCGCCGCGCTGACAACCGTGTTGCCTGCGGCTGGCTCAAATGAAGGATTCTCCGCTTTCCCGAAGCCGGTACCCTCGAACAAAAGGGCCAGCGCTTCCTCTTTACCGTATTCCTTGAAAGATTCTTCAGACATCGAGATTGTTTTTTGTGGATAATCATCACAAAATTAGCACAAATTGTTAAATTTGTGGTAATTGATAACACCACCTGTCATGAAAAGATTTTTCCTTGTCGCGATGGCAGCACTTATGATACTGCCACTGAGCGTGTCCGCCAAGAAAAAGACAGCGGACGTAAAAGTCATATCCTACAACATCCGCCTCGGAGTCGCCAAGGACGGAACGAACTCCTGGGAATACAGGTATCCAGCCTCGGCCATGATGATCAACGATCAGAAACCTGACATCTTCGGACTCCAGGAAGCTTATGATTTCCAGGTGAAATACCTTGAGGAATATTGCGAGAACTACAAGAGCGTCGGTGTCGGCCGCGAGGACGGCAAGCACGAGGGTGAGCACATGTCGATCTTCTACAACACGAAGACAACCAAGCTCCTCAAGTGGGGAACCTTCTGGTTATCAGAGACTCCCGAGAAGCCTTCAATGGGTTGGGACGCCGCTTGCTTCCGCACCGCGACCTGGGCTCTCCTGAAGGACAAGGCCAGCGGCAAGAAGTATTACTATGTCAACACCCATCTGGACCATGTCGGCTGGCAGGCCCGCAAGAACGGAATGAAGCTTATCGTGGACAGGATCGACAACATAAACCCAAAGGGACTGCCGATGATCGTTACCGGAGACTTCAACATGAAGATTGACCGCCCTGAGTTCGATGACATGAAGAAGATGATGAGCAATGCCCGCGAGGTCGCCGTCAAGACTGACCACCACGCCACATTCAACGGCTGGGGCAAAGCCGGTCCCGATTCCATAATCGACTACATCTGGTTCAAGGGTTTCAGCTCATGCCCGGTGTACGAGACGATCACCAAGCCGTACATGGAGCGTAACTTCATCTCCGACCACTTCCCGATCACGGCCACACTGGTCTTCTGATGAGAAAGTTATCTTTAATATGGGCCGCTTTTTTAGCGGCCTTTTTCGCCTCCGCCCAGACATCCCTTCGTCAAGTGACTCCCGGAGAATGTGGGATGGATGAGACAAGACTGGAGCGTCTGGACAGTGTCATCGACAGTGCGATTTCGGACGGGACCATCCCCGGCGCTGTTGTGTCCGTTGTTAGGGGGGATAAAATCGCTTACTTGAAAGCCTACAGCAACAAGTCTCTGGTACCTGAGGTTGAGCCGATGAGTGTGGAGACGGTTTTTGATCTCGCCTCCCTCAGCAAATGCGTCGGGACGACACTTTCTTTCTTGCAACTTATTGAGAATGGGTTCGTCAGGTTGACGGACAAAGTCAACATGTATATTCCCGGATTCAAACCTTGGGTAGATCCAGACAGCGAGGAAACAGTCGACATCATCATTCGGGACTTGCTGACCCATTCCTCAGGTCTGGACGCTTATGCCAATGTGGATGACTACGTGGCTGAATTCGGGGAACGCTCCCCGGAAGAGTTCGAGACTTATATCGCTACCCGTGCCGGACGGAACTTCCGCCCCGGAACCCAGTGCCTCTACAGTTGCCTTAATTTCGTGACCCTCCAAAGGATCCTCGAGAGGGTAACCGGCGAAAGGCTTTGCGACTACGCCCAGGAGCACATATTCAATCCCCTGGGGCTTAAGCACACCGGCTATCTGCCTTATCCGGGTAAACGGTCGGCAGTCAGGACCATCCCCGCCTTGACGGAATTATGCGCTCCGACTGAGGTGCAAGCGGACGGAAAACCACTTGTCGGCATCGTGCATGACCCCATCGCCCGAAGAATCATGGGCGGTAACTCCGGCAACGCCGGCGTGTTCTCAAACGCCGAGGATCTGTCGGTAATATGCGCCGCGATCATGAACGGCGGAGCCCTCCCCGGAGCAGCTCCAGAAGCCCGTATCCTGGGTCCCCTGACAGTCGATCTGATGTGCAAGGTCCCTGTCCAGAACGACCCGGCTGTCGGCCGGGCCCTCGGCTGGGACAAGGACGGATGGAACCCCGGTACCAGGGGCGACATATTCGACCCCGAGACCAGCATCTGGCACACCGGCTACACCGGGACATCAATCGTGATCGACATGAAGACCAAGACGGCCCTTATCATTCTGACCAACAGGGTCCACCCCGAAGACAAAGGCAGCCTGGCACGCTTCCGCGCCCAGGCCGCCAACATCGTCGCCGGAGCAATCGTCAGATAAGGTCGCTGATGATGTCGTCAGAGGTGAAGAAGTGATCCTCGGGGATGCGGATCCTTCGACTCCGCTCAGGAGCCGGTTGGTGAGCGGAGTCGAACCACAAGGCTCCCTCTGAAAGGAGCCGGTCAACCGGAGCGTCACCGGCGAGGGAACGTAGCTCATCTTCAGGAAGGCCAGCATCGGTCCTCAAAGGTAACATGATCCGCTCGACTCGGATGTCTTCCGGAGTGAGGACTTCTTCTTCCCGGGAATATTCCCCAAGGCTCTCGCTATTCCAAGACCTGACGGAACTCGCTGACAATGAGTGGACTCCTGGGCCGAGGCCCACATAGGGGACCCGCCTCCAATAGGCGCTGTTGTGGACAGCTTCATAACCGGGAAGGGAAAAATTGGAGACTTCGTAGTGATGGTAGCCAGCCTCACCAAGTCTGGCGCAAAGCAGGTCGTATTGCTCCCTACATCGCTCGTCAGTAGCCTCGGTAAAGCCGCCTTTGGCAATCAGTTTCTCAATGGCGCTACCCTCTTCTATGGACAATTGGTATGCGGAAATATGCTCGGGCTTAAGATCCATGGCCCTTTCAATGGTGTCGGCCCAAACTTTTTCGGAGAGTTGCGGCAGGCCGAATATCAAGTCTATACTGATATTCATGACTCCGCAACGGCGCAGGATCTTGAAAGCCTCAACGGCCTCAGCTGAATCATGCCGGCGGTTCATCCATCGTAGAATCCCGTCATCGAAGGATTGGACACCCATGCTGATCCGGTTCACCCCCAAGGCCAAAAGCCCTTTGACATATTCCTCACCTTTCTGGACTATGTCTTCGGGATTAACCTCTATCGTGAACTCTGACCAGGGGGAGATGACCGGCCCTTCGGCTCCGCTCAGGGACCGGACAATCTTGGAGAGCACATCAAGCGGAAGCACTGATGGGGTGCCTCCGCCAATATATAAGGTATTTACTTCGAGCGTTTGGGTTATCTCTTCGCGACGGGCGGCGATTTCTTTGCGCACCGCATCGGCGTAGGACTCGAAGCAACGATTCTTTGATTCGCTCTGAATGACATTGGAGTAGAAGCCGCAGTAGGTACAGCGGCTCTCACAAAAGGGAACGTGGAGATAGATCACGCTCTAACGGAGCAGGAGCTCGGTCTTGCCGAGGAAAGCCTGCGCCGTGTAAGCCTCGATCGTATAGATACCAGCCTGGTATGAAGGGATATCGTTGAGATAGATGCTGAGATCAACCTCCTTGCCCTGATAATCCACCTCACGGGAAGCGGAAGCGACCATCGTCTGGCCGTTATAGGTAAAGGAAGTCTGGTTACTGTTCGTCAGGAGAATACCCTCGGGATCCTTGACCCTGATGTACACCCTGACAGGTCCCTTCGGCGCCAATTCATTCTCGACAAGACTCAAGGTCGCAAGAAGCCTCACAACCCTGCTGCTTCGGTCAGTAACTTTATCGGAGCTGTTGTAAGCGGCGATAGACAGTCCCCTTGACTTGATCACGGAGCCGGCGGCCACCTGGCCGGTAAGGCTCTCAACCTGTCCCTTCAGCTCGGCGTTCTCCGCCCTGCTGGAAGCAGCCTCCTTACGCGCGGCCGCGGCATCGGCGGTCAGCTTATGGTTCAGGGTGTTGAGGGAGTCGATCTGGACAATGTAGTTACGCATGATGCTCCTCAGGGTTCCGAGCTCTTTCTCGTACTGGCGCATCTTGGCACGGTTGGTAGCCTCAGTCTTCTGGATCCTTTCGATCAACTGGTTGACTTCCTCTCTTGAGGAATCCAACTGGCTGTTGACGGACTCATATTCAGAGGAAAGGCTGTCATAGTCTCCCTTCAGGGCTATCATCTGCTGGGTAAGGTCTTCCTTCTCGGCGTTCAGATCCTTGACAAGGGATGACTTGCTGGTCCACACATAGGCCAGGCCGGCCGCCATCAATGCGGCGACAGCCACGAGAGCCCACATGACGTTCTTCAAACTCTTGTTCTTCTGTTCCTGTTCCTCGCGCTGGCGACGCTCCAGGATAGGGTCGATTTCTGCCATAATCTTCGAATTCTTGTTTCAATCCACAAAAGTACGAAAAGTATTTCTTTTTCGTATATTTGTGCTAACAGCAAAAAACGGGCAACTAATGAAATACATTGTCAGGGCGGTCAAATATTTTATATGGTTCATCTTGATTCTGACCATCGTCATGCTCATCATGGCAGTCCTTGGACTTGTGGAACCGGATCCGGACCTAATGTTCCGGGAGGGATGGAAATCAATATGGCAGATAGCGATTCTTTTCGGAATAGTCGCGGCTTTATACCCTATGTTTGGGTTCCGCAAGCAGGAGGCTATTGTCCCCGGAGAGTACCCGCAAGTTAGGGACGAGGTCGTCAGTTACATGGAATCAAGAGGTTACGAGCTGGAGACAGAAGAGAACCAGATAATGACCTTCAGACTTCACTCGAAAGTCAGCCGGATCGCGAAAATGCTGGAGGACCGGGTGACTTTCATCAAGGTGCCGGAAGGCTTCGAGGTAGAGGGCCTCAGAAAAGACATAATCCGCTTGATCAGCGGACTCGAATACAAGCTCAACAACGAGCGATAACCACTAATAACCCTAAATTCTGAATATTATGAAAAGAGAAGAGGAATTCAAGACCGTCATCACACTGAATGATGCCATCAGCGCCCAGATGGTTGCTGGGATGCTGAACGAGAACGGGATTCCGGCGGCAGTGTTCGGAGCTGACTCCACGGCTATGCTCAATGGGGTCGGCAACATTGACGTAAAGGTCAATGCCAGCGACTATGAAGCCGCCATGGAACTGATCAACACCCCGGGAGACACTCCTGAAGAAGAGGAAGAAGAGACTGAAGCCTAACCCAAGACCACCTTGGCGGCAGCCTCAAGAGCCTCATAGAAGTCTTTACCGTAGACACTAATGAGCGGATCGCGGAGGAATTCGTACACACGGATTCCTTCGCGTTTCCCTTTCTGGAAGGCGGCCTCGCAAAGATGCCAACGGTGGAGGTTCAGGGCCTGCCCCCCGTTGGAAAGCTTCTTGACCCGGATCGGGTAGAGCCAACAGGAACGAGGCTTGCGGAAAGAGCAGGATCCAGTGAAAAAGCATCTCTCAATTGAGCAGAAACAACTTCCGTCTTCTCCGAAAGTGGTGAAAGCGCATTCGCCTGTACCATCAACTACAGGGGTGACTATGTCCCCATCCCTGTCAATTATGAAAAAGCCGTCCTTGTCCACCTGGGAGCGTCCCTGCGGACGCATAAGTGACGAATAGACAGGATATTCCCTCTCAAGATCGTCGAGCTCTTCCTCCTCAAGTGGAGCGCCGCTGTCACCTATCACACAGCATATTCCTTTGCAGACAGGATAGTCGCAGGCGAAAAACTCTGTGACCACTTCCTCAGAGACCAGGATGTCCCCGATCTGGATTATTGTCCCGAAATCATTCCTGCGGTTTGACGACATATTCCACTCTCATTCCGCCCGCCAGGGCATTGAAAACTTCTTTGACCTTGTCGGCGGTCACACCGTTGATCTTCTCGTTATAACCTGTCAGGACATCCTTCCCGGAAGAATACCGCATCAGCACGGCATCGGCGTAACCAGACGGATCCGCGAGGTTCATTGAATACTGGTTGGCCAGAAGAGCCTTGCTGGAGGATAGCTCAGCCGCCCCGACCGGCCCGGAGAGGACCTCGTCGATTGTCTTCCTGGCGACCATCAGCGCCTCGTCCACATTCAGCTCACCTCCTTCAACACCTTCCGGAAGACCATATTCCGGAACTGGCGTCAAAGTGAAACGCATATCAGCTATCTCTTTGGGGAAGGTGGAGAACTTGTCTTCCAAGCTCACCGAGAAACCCAATTCAGCCATGACACCGGAAAGACGTCTCTCCAGGGAGAGACCGGCGGCCTTGAACGCCATGTAGGTCTCTGTTGAGAAAGGATGAGAGGCCGCAAGGCCAATCTCTATCCGGGCAGGATCCCCTACTTCGGAATATGTAGTGGAACCAACTTTGAGGTTGAGGTTGGCTAATGATCTTGGAGAGACCGATTTGCTAACCCTGAAACCACCCAGGACTTTGGCGAAATATTTCTGAAGGTCCGCCGAAGGAAGTTCCCCGACCAGGACAATCACCCCGTCGCCGCACCTTAGGAATTCCCTGGAGAAAAAGGCCTCGGCATCCGACAAAGTGGTCTCTACCAAGCCGGAAGGAGTCTTGATCTCAGTGTAATTGTTGTCCGGGAACATCAGACTGTCAAGAGTGGCGGTCTTGAGGGTGGAAATACCAGCAAGGCGGTAAGGGTCAAACAGCGAATAATCAGCCTTTCTCTCATTCGCGACAGAAAGGAGGGCCTTGAACACCAACGCATAGCGTGATGAGGGTGCCGATCCGGAAATCCTCAGGTCAGAGGCGGAAACTGTGGTCTTGATGTCTACTCCATTGGCATTCAAGACCTTCTCGAAATCACCAGCCTGAAGGCCAGCTATCTTGTGGAGACCCATCATGTCGGAGAAGAAAGCCCCCTCGCCACGGTCGAGATCCTTCACAGTAGAGAAGCCTCCCTTTATCATCATTGAATATGCGAATCGCCCTCCGGACGGCATCTTCTTGTAAATTACCCTCAAGCCATTGGCGAAAGTCCACATCTCACCGCCAGAGGCGGGATCACTCGAGACGGATTTCAACTTTGTCTTGCCTCTCTCGATGCCAAATTCGACAGTGTCTTTGGCCGAAACCCTCCAGACCATGGTGGGTTTCTCCAACATAGCGACGCTGTTCCAGGTGGCGGTAAACATCATCGGATATATCCACTCGTCATATTCTTCCTCACTGCCGGTCCACTTGACCGAGGCATCGAGAGTGTCCCCTAAAAGAGCGGAAGTGTAGTTGTTGAATATCGAGGCCTCGGCATCTATCGACATGTTCCTGGAGGTGAAATACCTGGCCTTGGTCGGCGAGGTCGCCAGATCCGCTCCGACCAGATAGTTGGAAACACATTGGCGGACCATCTCGTCGTTGGACCGCGGCTGGGAGAGAAGCCTTAAGGAAGATTCCCTGTAGGTCTTGTATTCATCTTTTCCAACTCCCTTGGCTCCTATTTCCGACAAGGTGGAAGAAAGTGCCAGTGTCGCGGGAATCAGCTGATCTTCAGAAGTTTCCAATTTAACAACGAAGCGCTCATCACCAGCGGAATCATCACTTCCGAAAGTATTGACAAGCATATTCCGAACAGGGATATTCCTTGAGACGAGAGACGTGGTGAGTCTGTCTTTCACTATTTCCGCAAGCTCCATGGAGAACAGCTTGGAGATGAACGGTTGAATCGTGTTCATCTGTTCAGCAGGGGTCCTGGGGGCTCTGAACTGGACCTCTACAGATGCTTTGTCCGAAGGCTCGAAAGACCATTTCGTGTCTTCACTCGGCACCCAGGAATATTCCGGAGCGGTGTAAGAGGTCGTCCTGGAGGGAACCATGAGGGAGAAAACCTTCATTTTCTCGATTATCTCAGCCGGTTTTATGTCTCCGGAGACGATCACCGCATGAGGACGGGGTTGTGTCCCGATGATGTCGAACATCATCAGCAGGGTCGTGTCCGCCGCGGCGACATCGAACATCGGAACATTGTCAAAGCGGAAAAGAGTGGCATTGTCCTGATAGGATATATACCCTTCCGGACGGCAGCCTATTCCCTTGCGAGACAAGAACTTATAAGGAATTGTCTTGTTGAAATGAGGCAGCGAGGCGAGCTCCGCCCTGGCCGCTAGAGTGTCCGTCATCCCTTTGCGTACCAAAGCGAAATCGGCCACCCCTTTCATTGTCGTGTTAGTGACAAGATAGTAGGATATCCCATTTGAAAGTTCGCCTTTGGTGATTGACGCGTCTTTTTGCAACGGGGGCAGGTTCTGCGCTGGCATGTTTATTGAAAAACCAAGCAAGACAGAACAAAAGACATATGTGAAAAAACGCCGCATTTTAAGAGCCTCCTTTCGCAAAATTAATCAATAATGTGCGATTGACACAATTTTTTTATTACATTTGTCTCCGTTCGCCGTGTATAAAAGTTGAACTTAAATACATTAAAGAAGATGAAAAAAATTGTTCTCGTTATCGCTTCTTTGGTCATGGCTGCCGGAATCGCTTCCGCTCAGGACATGGCTCAGGCTACTGAACTCTACAACAATGGAGCCACAGCTATTACTATGAAAAACTGGACCGAAGCTTTGGATTATTTCCAGAAAGCTCTCGCGATGGGAACCGAAATTGGTGAAGAGGCCAATGAGCTTGTTGAGAATTGCAAGACCGCTATTCCTGGAGTCGCTCTTGAGATCGCAAAAGACTTTATCAAAGATAATAAATTCGACGAGGCTTTCGCCAAAGTCGAGGAAGTCGCCAAGCTTGCCGCCGAGTATGGCAATGAAGAAGTTGAGCTACAAGCGAATAATCTTAAGCCCGACATTCTGATCAGGAAGGGTAGCTTCGCTGAGGAAGGGGCCGACAAGGACTACGCCACAGCTGTAGACTGCTACTCCAAGGCTTACGCCATGGACACGACAGCCAGCAAGACCGCCCTTCGCCTTGGCGCCGCTCTGAAGAAGCTCGGCAAGGACGATGAGGCTATCAAGGCTTTCCAGCATGCGGCTTGGAATGGTGACGAGGAGATCGCCAACAAGCAGATTTCCACCATCTACCTGCAAAATGCCCAGGTCGCTCTTAAAGGACAGAAGTATGCTGATGCCATCAAGGCCGCTGAGAAGGCCAATGACATCGCCGAGAATGCCAACGCTTATCTGATCGCTGGTCAGGCGTCCCAGAAGTTGAAGAAGAACTCTGACGCGATCAAGAACTTCGAGAAGTATCTTGAGCTCAAGCCCACAGCATCCAACGCCAATGGCATCGCGTTCACCGTCGCTGCCCTTTACCAGCAGTCTGGCAACAAGGCCAAGGCTCTCGAGTTCTACAAGAAGGTCGAGAACGACGCCAAGTTCGGTGCCCAGGCCAAGCAGCAGATCGCTGCCCTCAAATAATGACTGATCTCGAACTTCTCGCTCCTGCGAGAAACGCTGACATCGGCATCGCGGCCATCGACTGCGGTGCCGATGCGGTATATATCGCGGGGCCAGCGTTCGGGGCACGGCAGGATGCCGGCAACTCGATGGAGGACATCCGCCGGCTTTGCGAATATGCCCATAAGTTCGGAGTAAGGATATTCCTGACTCTCAACACAATACTTTACGATTCGGAAATTCCTGACGCTAAGCGCATTCTCCATGAAGCCGCCGAGGCTGGGGTGGATGCTGTGATCGCACAGGACCTGGCCGTGTTCGAGATTCTTCGCTCCGCTCAGAATGACATGGAGGCGCACGCCTCCACCCAGTGCGCCATCCGCACACCGGAGCAAGCTCGCTTTTACGAGAGTCTCGGGGCAAGCCGGATTGTCCTTGAGAGGCAGCTTTCCCTTGATCAAATCAGGGCTATACGGGAAGCGGTCAGTTGCGAGATCGAGTTCTTCGTCCATGGAGCGCTCTGCGTGTGCTATAGCGGACAGTGCTACATGTCGGAGGCGGTGGCCGGGAGAAGCGCCAACCGGGGAGCCTGTGTCCAGGCCTGCAGGTCGCTTTACAATCTGGAAGACAGTTCAGGAAAGGTCCTCGTCAAAGACAAGGCGCTGCTTTCACTCAAAGATTTCAACCTGATCGAACGGCTTTCAGACCTCGCCGAGGCCGGGGTATGCTCCTTTAAGATTGAGGGACGCCTTAAGAATATCTCCTATGTGAGGAATACTGTCAGGGCATATTCACTTGCCTTGGACGAGTTGATTGCAAGGCATCCGGACAAATACCGCAGGGCCTCGTTCGGCAAGGTCGAGGGGGGCTTCACGCCTGACTTGAGGAAGACATTCAACCGTGGTTACACGGAGTTGTTCCTCGATGGTAAGCGCGGCAAATGGTCCTCAATGGACGCTCCGAAATCCGCCGGCGAGCTGATCGGCACAGTTACACACATTAGCGCCGGAGTAACTGTTCGACTGGACAATCCGGCGACGATGCTGCGCAACGGGGACGGATTCACTTTCACGCCTAAAGGCGGAGGCGAGATCAGAGGCTTCAGGGGAGATGTCTGTGAAGGTAACCGGATTATTTGCAAGGAGGTGCCGGGACTCTACGTCGGGGCGAGGCTCCGGAGAAATCTCAGCGTCGCCTTCGAGAAAGAGATCGAAGCCAATCTCCCGGTCCGCCGCGTCCTTGTCTCTGTGACATTGCGTATCAGCAGTGTCACGGCGGCGGCAAGCGCATCCTCTGGCTCGCTGCGCTTCGCGCCCTATCCGGGAAAATGCTCGCCAGAGGATACCTTGCCGCCTGCCGGCACTGAAGCAGCCGCATCTTATCGGTTGAAGGTGAAGGCGGAAAGTGAGGATGGGAAGATCGTGGAGTTCGAGATGGATGCTGGGGACCAGGAAGCGAATAATGTCGAAAGGATGGAGGCGATGTTCAAGACTCAGATTGAGAAGATCTCGGGGATATATTCATTCACTCTATCTGATTTAGACTCAAGTGGTTCTGGTGGGAAACTGCCCTTCATGCCGACTTCGGCGATCAATGGCATCAGAAGAGAGATCGCTCAGAGGTTGGATCAGTCGTCACGCACGAATAGACCCTTCGCTTCGCTCAGGGTGACAGACTCTGTCATTCTGAGGGCCTGCCCTGAGCCTGCCGAAGGGCCGAAGGCCGAAGAATCTACCCCCGTACCAGAAACAATTGATTATAAATCCAATATATCCAACAGTGTCGCCAGTGAGACACTCCGTCGTCTTGGTGCCAAGGACATTGAGGAAGCTTTCGAACTGACCCACCGGGATGGAGCCGAACTGATGCGGACAAAGTACTGCGTCAGGCATGAGCTGGGGCTGTGCCCGAAAGATTCTTCGGCCTCCGGCCTCAGAATGACAAATGGTACCTCAGGCAACAAAATGACAGGAGATGGCAACAGGGTAACGCCCGGGCCGCTGTTTCTCATCAATAACGGAAAGCGCTACCGCCTCGGCTTCGACTGCGTCCGCTGCGAAATGACAGTTTCCCTGGCATAGCGCTCAAAGTCCCAATTTCAAAAGAAATCCGTTTTCGAATAGATCTCGCCAAGCGCGCCAGAAATCAGGCTTAAATCGTGTCTTAAACTGAGACTTCGATTTTAATAGTCCCTCCGAGTCCGACCTCGACTATATCTCGTAAAGTTTTAATAGTCAGATTACTTCCATCATTTTCAATTCTCGATATAAACTCCCTCTTTTTGCCAATTCGCTCAGCTAGAGCCTGCTGGGTCAGGTCTAATTTCAGTCTTGAGTTACGAATCTGATATCCGATCATCAGATCAGACAACTCCTTCTCATATTGTTCTCGTGTCTTTGATCCCCTTGGACCGATGTATTTGTCCTCAATCTCAGAGAGTGTTTTTATGTTCATGGTTTATATCTCCTTATTATTCTTGTCTTTGTAATAGTCTCTCATTAGTTTTGAGTTCTTTCGTATCATCGCTATTGGCGTCTTTTCAGTTTTTTTCTGGAAACCACTCAAAAGGACGACAACTTTCAAGGCATCAAAAAAGCAAAACATACGGTATATGTTTCCTCCGAATATGACCCTGATCTCATACAAGCCTTCCGTACCCTCAATATGCTTTAGGTGGTTGGAGGGAATAACCTCAACATCCTCGATCACTCTCAATATTTGTAAGATCTTTCTCTGCACTTTCGAGGGCTGGGTATTAAGGAAGTTTTCAAAATAGTCTTTATAGACTATAATGGTCCTGTATCTTCCCATTGCACAAATGTAATTTAAAAGTTCCGTATTCGCAAGATCACATCATCATATTGTGATTAACAAACGGTTCAAATTAAAACATACGATCCAGCAAAAACTTTTGCCAAGAGGCTGGCCAGTAAAGGCCAGCCTCAATGGAAACGGCTGACTATCAATTGAAGACAAAGGTAATGGAGACATCCCCATAGCGGTTGGCGATCCCATTGTTCTTCTCGAAATAAGAAGAAGATAGTTTGCCACGCCAGACTATGTCGTCATTGCGATGGTAAGGCAACTCAACAGAGAACCCATAGGCCTTGGACTTGATCTTGACTTCCCCGTTAGCCTTCCAAGTGGTGGACTTGCCTCCGTCATCCTCATGGATGAGGAATACGCACTCGGAGAGTTGGTTGGACCATTCTGGCACAAGAACCGTGTTGTACCTCAACGACGTACCTACCTGCTTGCGCTTTACTTTGATCATCAGGTCTGTGATCTCGGGAGTGTACTTCGTCAAGTCGGACGCCACCGTAGCCGTAAAGGCCTTAAGAGAGCCACATTTTACAAAGAATTCCGCACCGCCAGAATACCATGGGTCGTATTGGATATGGGCCTTGAATTCTTTGAGCTTCAAGGTCTTAAAGTCAGTGGCCGCACGTGTCCCGATGGATTCAGGATGGAGTCTATCCAACATCTGCGGCGTCATCGCCAAAGCATCCTCGTTCCATCCAATGACCCAGACCGGATGCTCCCTTGCATAAGCCTCATCAACCACAATCTCTTTCACAATCCATTGGCCTCCAGGAAGTTCCTCACGTTGATAGGCAACATTGGACTCAAGCGCGATTTCGGGGCAGAAAGTGATCACAGGCATGGATATTTTGTCCCAATCCTCAGAATATGGCCAGTAAATCTGAAGTCCGGAAGAGAAGAGATCATCACTGAATCCGGAGGACCTGGTGGCAGGATATCCCGAGAAATGAGCGGATATCAGATCACGGAACGGCTCAGGATACTCTGTCATAGACCGGGTGCCGAGAGCTTTGTCACCCACTCCTTGCCCCGGAGAAGAGAACATGTCGGCGAAAGTATACTCCTCGTCATAGCCATTGGCGCAGGAGGCGTTGACACCGTCCCAGACCTCACGGACCTGGTCGAGGGTAAAGGGAATACCAGAAAGAGCCTTGGCGACAGAAGCCGGAGTGATCTCCGACTCAACAGAAGGAACCTCTTGAGAAATAAGAGGTTGGGAAGTCTCTTCACAAGCCTGGAAAGACAGGATGGCTGCGGACAGAAGCGCCAGCGGCAATGGCAGAGGCGACTTTTTCTTTGAAATGAAATTTTTCATTTTGAATAGGTTTTAAAAGTTAATAATACACTTCCGCGAAGTGACAAAAAAAGATCCGTAGAACAAACTGTTCAACGGATAAAATCAAAAAAAGGCATTTCAAGCCACTGGAAGGCCGTTAGGAGAAGAAAACAAAGCGATCTTTCGCGGCAAAATCTTTAATAATACGCGCCTTCTCAAAGCCGGAATCCAGAAAAAGATCATGAATCCGCGGACCCAACAACTCGTTTATCTCAACTATTCCCATTCCACCTGGAGCCATAAGGCTTCCAGCCCACCTGGCCACGGCGCGATAGAACAGCAGAGGATCCTCATCCGGTACAAAAAGAGCGATAGATGGCTCATAGTCCAACACATTGGTGCGCATGTCCTTCTTTTGGGATTCCATTATATAAGGAGGGTTGGACAGGATGAGGTCGAATGTCTCGCAGGGGAAATGAGGCGGATCCTGAAGAATGTCGGCTTGATGGAAGACCGGCCTTCGACTCCGCTCAGGGACCGGCGCTTCGGCTTCGGACTGGCGAATATCTTGCCCGGAGGCTACCGCAAGGGCTTTTTCAGAGATGTCAACGGCGTAAACCTGGGCACCTGGAATCTCAAGGGCAATTGTCCAGGCGATGCAACCTGACCCGGTGCAAAGATCCAGGACCCGTAAAGGGGTGCTATTCCCAAGCGCCTTCCTTTCTGACAATATTCCTGAGGCCAACCTCAATGCCTCGTCGCAAAGAATCTCGGTTTCCGGGCGGGGAATTAGCACATCAGGTGTGACTTTGAACCGGCGCCCGAAAAACTCCGCGTAACCCAGAACATATTGCAACGGCTCCCCCGTTTCCAGCCTTGCCAAATCATGCGAAAGAATATTCACAGATTCTTCATTGAGGCTGTAATCGGGGTCTGTCGCATAGACATATCTCCCTGTCCCAAGACGGGACTCCGCCAATGTGAGCATAATGTCCCTCGCCTCCGAAGGAGGATAGAGGGAACCGAGTCGAGATATTCCCTCCTTAAGGAAATCCCTCAGGAGCATCAGGAATTCTCTATTATCCCGGATAGGAAGTCGGTTATGTCGATTCCGGCCGTTCTAACCATCTTGGGAACCAGCGAGGCGCTGGTCATCCCCGGAATGGTGTTCACCTCCAGGAAGTACAGGCCGTCCTCGCCATTGATGTAGTCCATCCTGACAACTCCCTTACAACCAAGATGGGTATATATCCGCTTGGTAACCTCTTGGATATGAGCGCTGAAGGACTCCTCGACCGGTGCGGGGCAAATCTCCTGGCTGTTGCCGTTGTATTTGGCATCGTAGTCGAAATAGTCATTGTCGGTGACTATCTCGATGATGGGGAGGGCCTTGACACCCTCGGCGTCGGAATATGCGGCGCAAGTAAACTCCCTTCCTTTTATCCCCTGCTCGATGATCACTGTGGGACCCTCGGAGAATGCGAAGCTGACGGCCTCTTTAAGATCCTCAGGACGCATGACTTTCGTGATGCCGAAGCTGGAGCCGGCATCTGTCGGTTTCACAAAGACCGGGAACTTCAACGTGGACTCAGCTTTACGGACAACCTCGTCGAGATCCATTCCGGAACGGACGAATATGTCCGGAGAGCATTTGACGAAATCAGCGTCACGAAGATAGCTCTTGCAAGCGAACTTGTCGAACGCTATAGCCGAGACAAAAGCTCCGCAGCTGCTGAAAGGAATACCCAACATCTCAAGGTAGCCTTGCATAAGGCCGTTCTCCCCCGGTGTCCCATGCTGGACTATGTAGGCATAGTCGAAATTGATCTTCTCTCCATAGACCTTTATGGAGAAATCAGACTTGTCCACCTCCGGCCTGGATCCTTCCGGGAACGGAACCCTCATCGCGTCACGCTTCTTCATGGCGACAAGCTGCCACTTCCCGAAGCGGGCGAATATCTCATAAACATCGTATCGGGTCCCGTCTATCCGGGAAGCAACGAACTCACCGCTGCGGCAGGAGACCTCCCACTCGGAAGAGTCACTCCCGTAGATCACCGCAATCTTGCTGTACTTGCCCATATCGTTATTCAAAATAATAGTCTTCTATCTTGTCCTGCTGCTCTGAGACCTCGTCATCACTTCCTGTGCACCCAAGGCCGTCAACCACCCCCGCGGGGGCGATGAAACGATCATTCGCGGTGACGCCAAGTGTCCCGTCAGCAAGGACTTTCTTCATGAATATTCCCCAAGTAGGAAGGGACATGTTGGCTCCCTGGCCCAAGGCACCGGACTGGAAATGGATCTGCCTGTCCTCGGCACCGGTCCAAACCCCGGCTACGAGGGTAGGAGTGTAACCGATGAACCAGCCGTCCGAGTTGTCGTTGGTCGTACCTGTCTTGCCGGCTATCTCGCCCATGAGGTTGTAGCGATAACGGAGCCTGCTGGCGGTTCCACCCTGAACGACGCCCTCCATAAGGTTGACCATAAGATAGGCCGTGTTCTCACCGATGGCCTCGCGCTTGCGTCCGGAGAACTCGCTGAGAACATTGCCCTGGCTGTCCTCGATCCTGGTCACGAACAGCGGACTCACGTACACGCCCTTGGAAGGGAATGTGTTGTAAGCCGCGACCATCTCCCAAAGAGTGATGTCGGCAGGGCCCACGCAAAGAGCCGGGACTTCATCAATGTGGCTCTGGATACCCATCCTCCGCATCATGTCGGCCATGGCTTCCGGGCCGAACTGTTTCATAAGGTAAGCGGATATGTTATTCGAGCTGTTGGTCAGTCCCCATTTCAATGTCACTGTCTTGCCGATCCATTTCTCACTGTCGGTGCTTCGGGGTGTCCAGGTGGTGCCGCCCGGAACCTCGAATGTCTGGGGAAGGTCGACCACCTTGTCACAAGGAGTCATTCCCTCCTGCATGGCCAAGGTGTAGAGGAAAGGCTTTATGGTCGATCCGACCTGGCGTTTTCCCTGACGGACGTTGTCGTATTTGAAATATCTGTAATTTGGTCCTCCGACATAGGCCTTGACATGCCCTGTGCCAGGTTCCATTGCCACGAACGCGGTCCTGAGCATGGACTTGTAGTAACGGATCGAGTCGTCCGGGGTCATGGTCGTGTCGATATACCCTTTCTTGTTGTAGGCGAAGACCCTCATCTTGACAGGCTGTGAGAATGTCTTCAGGATCTGGGAGTCTGTCTTGCCTTCTTTCTTGAGCAGACGCCAGCGGTCGCTCCAGCGGCGGGCCTGATTCATAAGGCGGTTGCGGGTGGCCTCATCTATGTCGTTGGAGAAAGGAGCGTTGGTCTTGCGCTTGAGGTCCTTCATGAAATCGGCCTGAAGGGACTTTATGTGCTCCGCGACAGCTTCCTCCGCATATTTCTGCATCTTGTAGTTGATGGTCGTGTAGATCCTCAGGCCATCCCTGTCCAGATCATAATGTGTACCGTCCGTCTTGGTGTTCTTCTCAAGCCAGCCGTACAACTGGTCATTATTCCAGGCAAGAGAATCGGCGGTGTAATCCTCGCGGATCTTGTAGTCCGAACGGCGGGGCTTCTTGGCCGACATGACACGCCTGATCATATCCCTGAAATATGGTGCCCTTCCGGAATTGTGGTCTTGCACCTCATAATCGAGGGTGATCGGAATTGCCCTGATGGAATCCCTTTGGGCCTTGTTGATGTAGCCGGCCTTTTCCATCTGCCCTATGACGAAATTTCTTCTGACAAGGGCCTTGTCGGGATTGAGGGCGGGGTTGTAACGCGTTGGCTTGTTGGCCATTCCAACCAACATGGCGCTCTCCTCGACAGTCAGGTCGGAGGGAAGCTTTCCGAAGAATGTGCTGGCCGCGGACCGGATGCCGAACGCGTTGCTGCCGAAAAAGATGGAGTTGAGATACATGGTCATGATCTCGTCCTTGGTGTAGTCCCTCTCAAGCTTCACGGCCGTGATCCACTCCTTGAGTTTGATCCAGACCATCCTCATGTGGTAGATTCCAGGGATCTTCTTTCCGATCTCTTTTCTCGGGTAGAGAGTCTTGGCAAGCTGCTGGGTGATGGTACTTCCTCCTCCCTGGCTGGAATCACGCAGGAGGAGCGTCTTGAACAGAACCCTGGCCAAACCTTTAAAATCTATTCCGGAATGCCTGTAGAAGCGGGCGTCTTCAGTCGCTACCGCGGCATGGACCACATTCGGGGACAGTTCCTCGTAGGTAACGAAGGTCCTGTTCTCAATGTGGAAAGTGGAAAGGATCTCACCGTCCTGCGCTATGATCTGCGTGGCAAGATTGCTCTCAGGATTCTCCAGTTCCCTGAAAGACGGGATGTCGGCGAACATCCACACCAACAGGATCATGAACGCCACGAACAACACGGGAAGGGTTATCAGGATCCAAAACCACTTGGCTATTTTCTTTCTTGTCTCCTTGGTCATAATAAAGACAAATTTATAACAAAATTTGGAAAATTGCCCGGTTTGTGCTTTACTTTGCGGAACGAAACTACAAACATTCTATGAACAACTTACAAAATAAATCATTATGGCAGACAATCTAGTTATCGTGGAGTCTCCGACCAAGGCGGAAACAATCCAGAAATACCTTGGAAAAGGCGACTACCTGGTGAAATCCAGTTTTGGTCACATCAGGGACCTGCAGGAGAACAAATTGAGTGTGGATGTGGAGCACGGGTTCTCTCCCGAATATGTAATTCCAGCTGACAAGAGAAGGGTGGTGTCGGAGTTGAAGAAAGCGGCGGCGGCCGCCTCCACCGTATGGCTCGCATCTGATGAGGATCGCGAGGGAGAAGCTATATCATGGCACCTTTTCGAGACTCTCGGACTAAAGAAAGAGAGCACAAAGCGAATAGTTTTCCACGAGATCACCAAAGACGCCATCACCAATGCCGTCAAGAATCCAAGAGACATTGACATGAATCTTGTGAACGCGCAGCAGGCGCGCAGGGTTCTGGACAGGCTTGTGGGTTTTGAATTATCACCTATCCTTTGGAGAAAGATACAGCCGAAGCTGTCGGCAGGCCGCGTCCAATCCGTCGCGTTGAGGCTGGTCGTGGACAGGGAGAAAGAGATAATGGCCTTTGAGAATGAGCCTTTCTACAGGGTCGAGGCCGTGTTCCATCCCCAGGGACATCCCGCTTCCGTAAAGGTCAAAGCTCCCCTTGACACAAGATTCAAGAATATTGAGGAAGCCGAGGCTTTCCTTAAGGACTGCATAGACGCCGAGTTCAGGATCTCCAGCGTGGAGAAGAAAGAAGCCGCAAGATTCCCCGCTCCTCCATTCACGACTTCCACCCTCCAGCAGGAAGCCGGAAGGAAACTTCATTTCCCCGTCAGCGTGACAATGAGAGTAGCCCAGGCGCTTTATGAGAGGGGTCTTATCACCTACATGAGGACTGACTCGACCAACCTTTCAACCCTGGCACTCGGAACTTCAAAAAAATACATCACCGAGCATTTCGGAGCCGAATACCATAAGACCAGGCAGTTCAAAACCAAGTCTTTAGGCGCCCAGGAAGCTCACGAGGCCATCCGCCCCACTTTCATAGAGAACACCACGATAGAGGGATCTCCCCAGGAGAAGAAACTCTATGACTTGATCTGGAAACGTACCGTCGCCTCACAGATGGCCGATGCCAAGGTACTCAACACGCTGATGAAGGTGTCTTCAGACAAGAGGCCGGAGAAATTCAGCGTCCAGGCCACCCAGGTACTTTTCGAAGGTTTCCTCAAACTCTACATGGAAGGTACTGATGATCAGGAAGATCCGGAAGGTGAGACCATCCTTCCCGATCTCAATGAAGGCGCTGTCATGGAAAGGTGCGAGATAAAGGCCGAGTGCAAATACACCGCCGCTCCTCCGAGGTTCTCCGAACCGACGCTAGTGAAGAAACTTGAGGAACTCGGGATCGGACGTCCTTCCACCTACCAGTCAACAATCGGCACCCTCATCTCCGGAAGAGGCTATATTGTCAAGGGTGACAAGGAAGGCCGCAAGATCCCTGTCAAAGACCTGTCTCTAAAGGGCAATACCATCACCGAGACTTCCAAGACAGAAACAGTAGGCGCTGAGAGGGGCAAACTCCTGCCTCAGGAGATCGGAATGATCGTGGCTGAATACCTCGAGAAGAACTTCACTGAAATAATGGACTACGACTTCACCGCCAACGTGGAGAAAGATTTCGACCAAATCGCCAACGGCGAGCAGGAGTGGAACAAAGTCATCAGCGAGTTCTACGCTCCTTTCCACAAGAAGGTGGAAGAGGTGCTTCATGACGGGAACTACAGCAAGGTCTCACGCGAGATCGGCATCGATCCGGAAGGGAACAAACTGACTGCCAAATTCGGAAAATACGGACCCTTTATCCAAAAAGGCGAGGGCGAGAACGCGCAGTTCGCTTCTCTCGCCAAAGGTCAGCTCATCGAGAATATCACCCTTGCCGAAGCTCTGAAGCTTTTCGAGCTTCCCAGGACCGTGGGAGAGTATAACGGCATCAGCGTGATCGCGATGAAGGGCCGCTACGGACCCTACATAAAATATGGAGACAAAAATGTCTCCCTGCCAAAAGGAAAGGATCCACTCAAAGTGAGCCTGGAGGAATGCGTGTCCTTGATCACGGCAGCCTCGGAAAAGACTCCCGAAACTTCTGTGATCGCTGATTTCAAAGAGGCCGGGATCCAGGTCATCAACGGGAGATATGGCCCCTACATCAAATCCGGAGATTCGAATTACAGGATCCCCAAAGGGACCGACGCTTCCACTCTTTCGGAGGAGGATTGCAAGGAGATCATTGAAAAATCAAAACCTACCGCCAAAGCTCACAGACGCTTCAAAAAGTCTTGATTTTTTAAAATATTTGGTTAAATTTGCCATGTTTAAGTTATAAACTGAAAGCAATGGCAACTTATCACATCGACCAGATCGACCAGAAAATCCTGTCATTCCTGGTGAAAAACGCCCGGATGCCCTTTTTGGAAATCGCTCGTGAATGCGGAGTCTCCGGAGCCGCCATCCATCAGAGAGTCAAAAGATTAGAAGCCAACGGGGTCATTACCGGCTCCCGCCTTCTCGTTAAACCTCAAGCCCTCGGGCTCAATGTCTGCGCATTCATCAGCGTGACTCTCTCCGAGGCCAACAAGTACCCCGAGGTCGTGGCGAGCCTTAAGAAAATTCCCGAGATCGTGGAGTGCCATTTCGTGACTGGCAGCGCGGCATTGCTCGTCAAAGTATATTGCTTTGACAACGATCACCTTATGGAGGTGCTTCTGAACACGATGCAGAATATTCCTTTCGTCCAGTCAACCGACACGATGATCTCCCTCGACCAAGCTATCGAGCGCCAGGTTTGGGTGAAAGACTATAAGAGCACCAGCTACCAGACTACTGGCGAGAATAAGAAATAATCATTCTCGCCATCTCAAGATCCTCTGGCGAGGTCAGTTTGAAATTGTACCTCTCTCCCGGATGAAAGGAGAGGGGTATTCCCTTTTTGGCGGCGACTGAGGCGTCGTCGGTGAAAGAAGTGTCAAAAGCCTGCGTGTAGGCCTCCTTGATGTCCTCAGACAAGAACATCTGCGGGGTCTGGACACGATAGACCCGGCTCCTGTCGATCTTCTCTCCGGATTCGGCCAGCCTTTCATTTCCGGAGGCGTCCGTCTCCGTATCAAGAAGCCTCAACGTGTCCACGGAAGGAAGGACCGGGATCAATGCCCTGAATTTCCCGGTGGACATCTTCGAGAACATCTCCTTGACCAGATTCCCGGACACGAGCGGCCTCACCCCATCATGAATGGCGACGATGGTCCTGGAAGGGACGCGCTCCAAGGCATTCTTCACCGAATGGAACCGTGTGAAACCTCCCGGGACAAGCAGCTGCGGACAGGTGAAATCCGCCCCGAGGCAATATTCCTTCCAAAAGGCGATGTGCTCTTTAGGGAGAACCGTTATCACCCGAAGGTCAGGCACCGCGGCAGTGAAAACCTCGATAGTCCGCCGCAGGACAGGTTTTCCTCCAAGGTCAAGGAACTGTTTCGGCACCTGTGACCTCATCCTCGAGCCGCTTCCGGCGGCCATAACGATTAATATTTTATCACCGACGTTCATAAATATCCTCGCGAATATAACTTTTTTTGTATATTTACAAGTTGTAATAAAGACTTGGATTTTAATATGGCATTTTCATTTCTCACACAAGAGATAGCAATGGATCTTGGCACCGCCAACACCGTCATCTTCCGCAACGACCAGAAGGTGCTTGACGAGCCGAGCATTGTCGCTATAGACAACAATACCCAGAAATGCATCGCGATCGGCCAGCAGGCCAAGCTGATGCATGAGCATACCAATCCCGGAATCAAGACGATCCGTCCTCTGCGCAACGGTGTGATCGCCGATTTCAACGCCGCCGAGATGATGATCAAAGGCTTCATCAAGCAGGTCAACAACAAGAAGAAATCACTCTTCTCCCCCAACCTCAAGATCGTGGTCGGAATCCCGTCGGGAAGTACACAGGTAGAGATCAGGGCCGTCCGTGACTCTTGCGAGCACGCCGGAGGAAGGGATGTGTACCTTATCTACGAGCCCATGGCTGCCGCTCTCGGAATCGGTCTCGACGTGGAGGCACCTAAAGGCAACATGGTGGTTGACATCGGTGGAGGTACCGCCGAGATCGCCGTGATTTCACTTGGAGGTATCGTCGAGCAGGAGAGCATCCAGACGGCTGGAGACGTGTTCAACACTGACATCCAGTACTATATGCGTCAGCAGCACAACATCAAGATCGGCGAGACTACAGCCGAGAAGATCAAGATAGCTGTCGGCGCTGTCATTCCTGACCTTGATGAGGAACCCGAGCCTTTCGTGGTGAACGGTCCTAACCTGATGACGGCCCACCCGGTCGAGGCGACCATCACTTACCAGGAGATCGCCCACTGTCTGGACAAGAGTGTGGCCAAGCTGGAAGCGTCCATCCTGCATGTGCTGGAGCTGACTCCTCCTGAGCTCTATTCCGACATCGTCGAGAATGGAATATTCCTCTCTGGTGGTGGTGCCCTTCTCCGTGGACTCGCGAAGAGGTTCACCGAGAAAGTCAACATCCAGTTCCATGTGGCGGAGGATCCGTTGAGAGCCGTCGCCAGGGGTACTTGCATCGCTCTTAAAAAGACTTCGAACTACTCATTCCTTATGAGATAATGCCTAAGGAGAGACCACTGGCAAGCAGAATTATCAACCTTGCGGTTTTCATCCTGCTGGAAACCGCCGCTTTGCTGACACTCTCCAACAACAACGCCCTTCAGAGACTTTGGCTTTCAAGGGTCTCTCATGGGGTGATGGCAAAGACCTGGGGCACGTCCCAGGCCATAGGGAACTATTTCCACCTCAAAAGGCAGAACGACGAGCTCGCTCTTGAGAACGAACATCTCAGGGCGATTGTCAGGAGGTACGAGGAGACGGCCCGGGAATCCGATCCAGCGTTCCAGCCTTCCCTGAGGGGTGACGGTTTCAAATATATTCCGGCGACAATCATCAAATCCGGCACTTCCTCGCAGCACAACTACCTCATTCTTGACAAGGGTAGTGATGACGGAGTCGTCGAGAATTCAGGTATCATAACCTCAAAAGGAGTTATCGGGATTGTCGACGCTGTCAGCAAGCACTACTCTTTCGCGATCTCTTTCCTCAACAAGGAGCTCAACATCAGCGCCAGGATCGACACTTCCGGAGCCGTGGGACCTCTCGCATGGGACGGGTTGAGAACGGATGAGGCTGTGCTGAAGGAAATCCCTCTCCAGTTCAAATACAACCCCGGAGACACAGTCTACACCAGCGGCTACTCCGCGATCTTCCCTCCGGACATCCCGCTTGGGATAACGGGAGAGGCGAAGGTGATCAATGGAGCCACCAATGAGATCAGGGTCAAGTTGTTCCAGGACCACAGCGCCTTGAAATACGTCACCATTATCGAGAACACGAGGATACACGAGATCGAGCAGATCGAAAACTCTGACAAACAAACAACGGAGGGCGGAAGATGAGAAAGACATTCATCGTGACATATCTCCTGATGGCGGTGGGGCAGATGCTTTTCACCAACTACCTCCACTTCTCGCCATTGTGCATGGTCAGCATCCTACCGTTGATGGTTCTCTGCATCCCGACCAAGGTTGACACGGTCTGGGCCATGGTCATAGCTTTCGCCACCGGCCTGATGGTCGACTTGTTCGCCGAGGGAGCGATCGGGATAAACGCACTCTCCCTGGTGCCGGTAGCGTTCACGAGAAAAGGCTTGATCAACATGATTTTCGGTTCGGAACCATTTGACCATAAGGAGAATATATCGATCCGAAAATATGGTTTCGCCAGAATTTCCTTCGCGATAATCCTCGTGACTGCCCTGTTCCTTGCCATCTACATCGCGGCAGACTGCGCCGGGACCAGGCCTTTATGGTTCATGGCGACAAAACTCGTGATTTCCCTTCTGGCAAGCTATCTTGTTTCCATCACCCTCGTAAACATGCTTAGCTATGACGACAGAAGGTAACAACCGGAGCCGTGTACTTCTGATCGGACTTCTGATAGTGGCCGCGGTCCTGTTGGGGAAGCTGTTCTACATCCAGATCGTGGACGACAAGTACAAGATCAACGCCTCCAACAACTCGATGGTCTACGACATCATCTACCCGACAAGGGGGATAATATATGACCGTAAAGGGGAGATAATAGTCAGTAATAAAGTGACTTACGACATCCTCGTCACCCCGAGGGAAGTCACCCCGTTCGACACGCTGCTGCTTGCCTCCGTTCTTGAGACCACTCCCGAGTTCATCAAGGAGAAGATGGCAGAATATTCCAGGAACAAGAAGAAAATAGGCTACCAGAGCATGGTCATGCTCAAGCAGATTAAGCCAGAGACTTACATGAAGTTCGCGGAGATCCAATATAATTTCCCCGGTTTCAGGGGGCAAGTAAGAAGCATCCGCGACTACCCGGTCAATGCCGGAGGCAACCTCCTCGGCTATGTCTCGGAGGTGGACCAGAAGTACATAGAGGATCATCCCGGGGAATACAGGCCAGGAGACTATGCTGGCAAGACCGGAATCGAGGCCGCAAGGGAGAAAGACCTGAGGGGAGAGAAAGGCTACCACATCTACCTTCGTAACTCACGGAACCAGATCGAGAAGCGCTACAAAGAGGGCGAGATGGACAAAGAGGCCATTCCTGGACACGACATCGTCACGACCATTGACGCCGAGCTCCAGCAATATGGCCAGGAACTGATGAAGAACAAGGTCGGAAGCCTTGTCGCGATCGAGCCTAAAACCGGGGAGATCCTGTCCCTGGTATCCAGCCCTGGAGTCGATGTCAGCATGCTCGCGGACATAAGCCAGCATTACAACGAAATCATCAAGGATCCCCACAAGCCAATGTTCAACAGGGCTGTCCAGGCTCCGTATCCCCCGGGATCCGTGTTCAAGCTTGTCAACGGGCTCATCGGCCTGCAGGAGGGTGTGCTGAACATGGACATGGCTTATCCCTGCTACCAAGGCTACCATTTCGGAAGCCACAAGCTCGGATGCCACAACCACTGGTCTCCCCTGAGGCTTGAAGAGGCCATAATGATGTCCTGCAACGGCTTCTTTTGTTATGTCCTGAAGAATATTCTCGAGAACAAGAAGTACAAAAACATCGACGAGGCCCTGGACAAATGGAACGAGTATGTCCAGAGCTTCGGTTTCGGACACAAGCTGGGAAGCGATTTTCCGGCCGAGCTCGGAGGAACCCTCCCGACCTCGAAGCTGTACAACAAGCGGTACGGCAAAGGTGGCTGGAAATTCACTACGATCATCTCGATCTCCATCGGGCAAGGCGAGGTCGGAGTGACTCCCCTCCAGATCGCCAACCTCGCGGCCATCATGGCTAACCGGGGCTGGTACAAGATCCCTCACATCGTCAAAGCTTCCGAAGGTGTCGAGATTGACCCCAAATACAATGAGCGCCAGTACACCATGGTCGACACGACCAATTTCCAAAAAGTCATAAACGGCATGTGGAGGGCCGTGAACAATGGTCCAGGGACCGGCTGTACGGCATGGGTAGCGGAGGTCCCTGGGCTGGACATCTGCGGAAAGACCGGGACGGCACAAAACCCGAGGGGAGCTGACAACTCGGTGTTCATCTGCTTCGCACCTAAAGACGACCCGAAAATCGCCGTCGCCGCCTATGTGGAAAACGCCGGCTTCGGCGCGACGTGGGCCGCCCCTATAGCCTCCCTCCTGATAGAGAAATACCTGAACGGGGAGACTTCCAGACCTGATCTTGAAAAGAGAGTGATGGAAGGCGACCTGATGTCCAGGGTTAAGACATATAATTAAGGCGAGCGATGGGAAACTTCTCTGACAGAGGCGTTAAGCAGTCAATAGACTGGAAGCTGGTGATCTCTTACCTGCTTCTCATCCTTATTGGATGGGTCAACATCTACGCTTCAATCCACTCGTCTGAGCCTTCAAGCATATTCGACTTCAGCGTCCGCAGCGGCAAGCAGTTCGTATGGATCCTTACGGCCATCGGGCTGGCTCTGGTGATCCTATTCGCCGTCAATCCAAGGTTTTGGCAAAGCTCCGCGCTCCCATTGTACCTATTCGTCCTGGTCTTGCTGGTGGTGGTTATATTCGTGTCAAAAGACGTCAAGGGATCACACTCGTGGTTCGAGTTCGGGCCTGTTAAATTCCAGCCTGCCGAGATCTCGAAGATCACCACTTCCCTGCTCCTGGCCACTCTGATGAGCCAGACCAACTACCGCATCACTCGCCTCAAGGACTTCATGATGACCGCTCTGATCATCGGAGTTCCGATGCTTGTGATACTTGCCGAAAGCGAGACCGGTTCCGCCCTGGTGTACGTGGGATTCTTGTTCGTCATGTACCGTGAGGGATTCTCCGGATGGTGGATATTCAGTCTCATAATGGCGGTTGCCTTGTTCATCCTCACTCTCACCGCATCCGCCTATGTGTCCCTGCTTGTACTGGTCGGGGTGATTCTAGCCACATCAATAATTATCCAAGGGAACGTGGGTGTCTTCGGGTGGATCAACATCGGAATCCTCGCTGTTCTTTGCGCCTTGCCCTGGGCTCTTGGCAAAGCGCCCGAAGGGTCATTCCTCGCCGGGATAAAGCCGATGTACATCCTAATCGGGATCTGCGTCATCATGGTGGCCGCAATGATCGTGAAGGGCTACCGGGAACGCAAGCGTCACCTCTCAATCGGGGCGCTCGGGCTGCTGGCCGGGATTGCCTTGGTGTTCTCTACCGAGTTCATATTCAACAACATCCTTCAAGACCACCAGCGCAAGAGAATAGAAGTGCTCCTGGGAATGAAAGAAGATCCTTCAGGAGTAGGCTATAACGTCAACCAGAGCATGATAGCCATAGGATCCGGAGGTTTGACAGGGAAAGGCTTCCTTAACGGCACCCAGACCACTTTCGGATTCGTTCCGGAGCAGAGCACCGACTTCATCTTCTGCACGGTCGGCGAGGAATGGGGATTCATCGGATGCCTGATCGTGATATTCCTGTACGTGTTCATGATTTGGAGGATAATCGTCGACGCCGAGAAAAGCAGGGAGAGTTTCACTCGGATTTATGGGTACTGCGTGGCGGCGTGCATATTCATGCACTTGTTCATCAATATCGGCATGACCATCGGACTGATGCCGGTGATCGGAATCCCGTTGCCGCTGCTGAGCTACGGCGGATCTTCACTGTGGGCTTTCACTATATTGATATTCATCTTCATAGCCCTGTACCGGCAAGAAAAGAAATACTATTAACCAATCACGAATATGAGAAGAGCTCTAACCACACTACTCGTCGCGATAGCGAGCGCATCGCTCTACGGACAGGTCAAAATATCCGTTCATGAGAACGCCACCGACCAGCCTGTGATCCCGAAGGAGATTTACGGCCAGTTCGCTGAGCACCTTGGCAGATGCATCTACGATGGCATCTGGGTCGGTGAGGACTCCCCCATCCCGAACATCAACGGCTACAGGAAAGATCTCGTCGAGGCAATCAGGGAGCTGAAGGTTCCGGTGCTGCGCTGGCCCGGCGGCTGCTTCGCCGACGAGTATCACTGGAGGGACGGAATCGGCCCTAAGGCCGACAGGCCCAAGATGATCAACTCCAACTGGGGCGGTACTGTCGAGGACAACTCCTTTGGCACCCATGAGTTCCTCAACTTCTGCGAGATGCTCGGCATCGAGCCCTACATCTCCGGAAATGTCGGATCCGGAACCGTCGAGGAGCTGGCGAAGTGGGTTGAATATATGACCGCTAAAGGCGGTACAATGGCTGAGTTAAGGGCCAAGAATGGCAGAAAGGAGCCCTGGAAGGTGAAATATCTCGGGGTCGGAAATGAGAGTTGGGGCTGCGGTGGAAACATGACCCCGGAGTTCTATTCAGACCAGTACAAGAGGTACGCCATCTACTGCCGGAACTACGACGGCAACCGCCTGTACAAGGTCGCCAGCGGAGCTTCCGATTACGACTACAATTGGACTAAAGTGCTGATGCAGAAGGTCCGTGGAGACATCTCGGGACTATCCCTCCACTACTACACCGTCGATTGGGGCAAGAAGGGATCGGCCACCGAGTTCACCGACGAGGACTACTACAACGTCATCGCCAAGGCCGTCGAGATCGACGAGGTCATCAAGAACCACGAGGCGATCATGGATCTCTATGATCCCAACCACAGGATAGACCTGCTCCTGGATGAGTGGGGCACATGGTACGATGTGGAGCCTGGGACCAATCCCGGCCATCTTTTCCAGCAGAATTCCATGAGGGACGCTATCGTCGCCGCCCTGACACTGAATATATTCAACAAGCACACCGACCGCCTCAAGATGGCCAATATCGCCCAGATGGTAAACGTCCTGCAAGCCATGATCCTCACAAAGGGATCAGAGATCGTGCTTACCCCTACCTACCACGTGTTCAGGATGTTCAATGTCCACCAGGATGCTGCCAGCGTGCCTGTCAGCTTCCAGACTGATTCCCTGGCCTCAACATCCGGCCGACTGTACCCGACCATGAGCGTAAGCGCCTCAAAGTCAGAAGCCATACACGTTTCCCTGGCGAACCCGTCCGTCAATGAGTCCAAGACTGTCGAACTTGAGTTTGACGAGTTGAAGCCGTCAAAGGTCTCCGGAGAGGTCCTTGTCGGAAAAGGTAAAGGAATCGAGGCTGTGAAATCCTACAACGACTTCGAGGGGAAAAGCTTAGTGGCTCCCACCAAGTTCAAGGATTTCAAGACATCCGGCAAGACCGTCAAGGTCACCCTGCCCCCCGCCTCCGTCGTGGTTCTTGAGGTGAAATAACTAAGGATTAAAGTCGCTTCAGCGCCCTGGAGAGCTGGTCGGGGCAACTTGTGCCACGACCTTTACAATCAATGCCATCGAGCAGGGCGATCACGTCCTGAACCTTGCGGCCTTCGCACAAGGCCGCCACGCCCTTTGTGTTGCCGTTACATCCTTTGGTGTACTGGACTTTGCGGATGATGTCCCCTTCAGTCTCTATGTATATCGCTTCCGAGCAGACAACGGGGCAGGTGCGGAAAAAGGTCTTCCTGATCCCGCCTTCCGTGGTATCTTCCAAGAGCGTCACATCGTAAGTGATTCTTTCCATGTCGGTCATATTTTCCGCAATATAGTAAAATTTTTATCGAATTAATGATTACGCAATGTTATACCTAAAGTCATTCTTGTAAGCCAGGGCCGCAACCATGAGCCTGTCGAACAGCCTGTCGCCGAAGTACCGTCGGTTGAACTTGTAGCAGAACTCGTTCAAGTAGTTCTGGAGATAGTCCGGA
>JAGAFU010000043.1 GCA_017627955.1 Bacteroidales bacterium
CCAATTTTCCATTACCCATATGCCATTCTACGTTAGTCTGGCAAAGATAATTTCTAATCGGTTGACTCCGAAAACCTTTGTAATTACCTAACTTTCAATATTTTCAAAGAACTTTTACGGATTTTTACCGGACACTAATGTTCCTTGATATGATTTTTTCTGAAAACGGGTGGTCTTCTACAGCATATTTCAGGAAGTTCCATCTGTAATCCTCTGCTCTTGGGCACAGGTGCCATTCCACCGGGTTGTTATACAAATAAGCGTATGCGGTCCTCCTCATCTTGTTTCCCCGCTTGTTTGACAATCCATATTCATCAAACACTTTCCCCGAGAAACCATAACGGGCGTTGAAACTCTTAGAGTAAAGTGAACAGTAAGCTGCTATGAACCTGCTGACATTCTTAGGGTTGTCAGCCTCGAAGTCCACATGGTAATGATTGTACATCAGACAAAGTCCAGAAACCCTGATGCCGTACTTTTCCGCGGCAACCATGAAGATGGTGAAGAAAACGATGCAGTCTTTGACATTGTAGAACACTATGAATCCTTTGTGTCCCCGATGGTATATGTGGCCCAGACAACTTGGCCGGTAAGCTTTCCTCTTTTTCATAATTCAAATAGTTAAGTGATTCAAAGGTACGATAATAATCTTTGAATATCAATTTTGCCGGGTGGTGAGATTTGATGGGAGACAAAACTGCGTTGATAGCCAACGAGTTAAGTAATCTCCCATGCTTCAATTCGGGTATGGGAGATTACTTAACTATCTGAATATCAATGCTTATCCGTCTCCGGCCCGTAGAAAGAGAGAAACTCATGCGGCCGTTGGGAAAGTCCTGGGGCCGTTGGGAAAGTCCCGGAGCGGTTCCTTGTGTTTCAATCTGAGGGGTGAAAGGGGCGGTAGATTCTTCGCTTCGCTCAGAATGACAGGGGATGTGCTTAATGACAGGGTCAGCTTATTGATAGCAGAGTTTTTTAGTCTCGGTATCCCTTGAATAGTGGCGGAAGAAGTCCCAGATCAGCTTGGCTGCGGGCTTGAAATTCCAGTGACCGTAATTATTGATGACCATAAGACGGATCAGTGGCTTTTCTCCTTTGTAAAGTTGCCCGGACTCTATCGTTATGTCCTCACTCTTGCCGGTATGAATGAGCGTCCTGTCCCGCAGGGCTATCCCGAAAGTCGGATCCACGTTGAAATCCAGATCGCCTGTAACGGGCATTCCGTTGATCGTCTGATAGATACGCCAGACATTGAGGTAAGGATTGCCTTCCCAGTGATCTTTGTCGAAGAAACGGATCGTGTCGTCGTGAGTGCCGACGACGGAACAATACGCGACTTCCACATGGCCCCGTTTCTGAATGGCCTCGTTCATCAACGGTTCGGAGCCGTAGGCATAGTAACCAAGTCCATTTCCGGAGAATATGCCACCTGAATGGCCTGCGACGGCAGCGAAGAGGTGGGATTTACGGACACCGAGCATATTGCTGGTCATCGCTCCGGCCGACAAGCCTTCCGCATAGATCCTGGAGCCGTCTATCTGGGGATATTTCTGACGCAGGACGCTGATCACCGCCTCTATTCCGTCAAGTCCCATAGGCACATAACCGTTGCCTCCCTGCCATTCCATTTCCACGACCATAAACCCTTCTTCAGCAGCCAGTTCCGGGAAACCGGAAGTCTCGCTTTGGGTGCGGGGATCGTTCCCGTGGCCATGTAGGAGCACGACCAAAGGAACCGTACCGGGAGCGGCATCCAGAGCCTGCTTCGGAATATATTCATACCAAAGATACTTGTCCGGATTATCCGGCCTGGACGGGGCGTTCATGTCCACCAAGGGATATTCAACTACATTGCGCTGTATTCCTATCTTGTCGAATACGGGGATTGAGACCAACTCAAAGTTCTTCACGCCTTCCCGATTGTCGATTCCCCGGCTCATGTAAAAAGTGTGGAACAGGTTGTTGTACCGGTAGTTGGCGCTAAGTACCTTGTCCCACGCCTGGGCGAACAACGTCTCCCAAGAGGCTTTTTTATCCGTATTCACTACCACCTTCTGCAGAGGGTCCGCAGGGGCGGAATCACTTGCCGCCTGATATGGTTTCGCGACTTTCGCCGCGTTTTTCCCTCCGATGAATGCCGGAACAGGATACTTGCAGGTTTTTCCTGGCTCGCCGTCGATTGAGACGATCCCGGCTATGGCTCCAGTCAGGTCCGTGGCGGACAGTTGACGGTTAACGAATGTTGCCCCGGAACCGAGCCCCACAACCTTGATATTTGTCGGAGCCCCTCCTCTTCCGATCAATCCGGTGAAGGTTTCCAGGTCCTGATCCTGCCACTTGCCTGAAGAGGGGTTGACAATCACTATACGTCCGCCATATTCCTTGATGATTCCGATAAGGTTCAGTCGCTCAACTAGTTCCAGGGCCTGCCCGTTATCCAGTTTGCTGTCCGGGAACACATAGAACGCCGGGCCGAAGCCTGCTCGGGAATGGATGTCTCGTTCTGGCCGCATGTTGTAATTAAGGACGGAAGTGCCCTCAATGGCCAAGAACTTATTTATTGGGCCCTGTGGACTCGTACCTGGCTGTGCGGAGACAATAATCCCGGCAAGGGATAACACAACCGCCGTCAACAATCGACTTCCTTTCATATCTCAATCGTTTTTGCAAATATATCCTATTTCTACGGAAGATGCCTCTTCATTGGATAATGCCTCAGTCATTCCGCGCTATTATCTGACCTTGCCAGACCAACCGCCAGCGCCCTATTGAAAACTCATAAAAAAACCGAGGGGAAAGAGTAGAGTGCCTTACGGCACGGGATGCTCACCGGCTATCTTATGGTACCCTTAATACCTCCGATAGTGGCTCCGAACCCTTTCACGTTTGCCATTGCGCAGACGCTCATACGCCTTCACTTTGACAGTTTTCTTGACCTCCACTCTTATGGAGATCCGAACAGATTTTGGTCTTGTTCTTCTTTTCATTGGATGTAAAACTAACGGCGTAAGAACAACGGCCTCCCTGCTTCGTTACCTCCCCTCGGTTGTCTGGCTTTATAAAAAATAGGCATCTATTAAGGGTAGATGCCTGAAGAAGAACAAAACCGTTAGTTGTCTCCAATGACTTCACAAAGATATGAAAACAATTCTTAATTTGTTTATAAATCAATCAAAAAAGACCACCTCTTACCCCCTGTTTTCGAAAAAGAAACCCCTTCCTTGCCCACTGAAAACCTTCCCCAAGGCCATCTGATGCCACTTCCTCAGGCAAGGTCTCCAAATCGGCTTCGATGAGTAGGCCTTGGCAGGAGGAGATGACGCATTCGTACCAGCCTTCGGCATCCCTTCTCATCGGGAGATAGGAATCGCCGCGCTTGACCGACACTTCACGGCCTGGAGCCTTGAAGCGGAGCTTGTGGGCTTTCGGAGCCTTGTCGAAAGGATCGTCAGCGACGCAGACGAACAAGGCCTTGCCATCGCTTCCATCCTTGGCGGTCATTTCGCCGACAACCAGGGGACAACCGGCGGACAAGTCGGTGAAGACCTCGTCCTTGTACACCGGCAAACTCTTCTCACCAGTCCCTTCCAGCATATCCGTACCCTCAAACCCGATGAAAGAAGTCGATTTTGAGGCGTAACGCATGTAATCCTTCCCGATGGAGTGAAGCTCCGCGTTTATCTTTTTCAGCTTGTCGTACTGCTGCGTCTTGACTCCTTTATCATCCAGCACCTGGTTGGTCCACCAGCCAGCGGTGTAGCAGCCCCAGGTTATGTTCTCCGCTCCGAAGGCCAGTGCGGAATACGCCTGGAAGCGCAGCTCGTTCTCTGTTATCCAAACCTTTGGGTCATAGCTGTTTACCTGAACTGTAACCCACATCCCGCGGCCGGTCTTACGGCAAGCGTCGGAGACAACCCGGAGGTTGGCGTAGTCCTTGGCCACACCCACGTTCTTGTAGTAGAAGTCGTATGAAAGGTAGTCGGCCGGGACGTATTCGCAATATTGCCTGATGTGCTCCTCATAAGTGGGAGTCCCAAGCTGGTTCTTGGTCTGGTCCGCTGAGTTCTGGGACACTGAGGCGTAGTTCGGGTAAAGGTTGAGGAAGGCGAACTGGTTGGGAAAGAGCTCTTCAACCTTTCTCATGACCTCTCCGTAATACGGGAAATCCAAAGCGGAGGGCTCGTCACCGATGTCTATGCCCCAGATCGCCGGATGATCCTGGAAAGAGGCCGCGGCTTCCTCATATTTCGAGATGGGATTGGTCTCGGCGAGTTTCCCCGCATTGTCTCCGTCTCCTCCCCACCATCCGGGGACGACTCCGCTGACAATAGCCCCGACCCCGTACTTGCTGAACAAGTCGAGAGCCGGACGATCGTTCTCCATGCAGATCACGAAATCCACTCCGCACTCAGCCAAATCCTTGATATGAGCCTCTGTACGGGCGTACGGACGAAGGTGGTAAACTCCGATGTTCAGCCGGTTTCTGTCCATCCGGCCGGACTTGGTGACATAATCCTGGGCAAAGACGCCAATTGAAGACGCCAACACAATCAAAACGCAAATCAATCTTTTCATGACCATGAAATACTGTTATCAGGCTTGAAGCCATGTGTATTTCTTCACGCTGTAAAGGGGTACAAGAGGGAGTATGATGGGGGTTTTCTTGATATATTCCTGATACTCAGGATCTTCCCCGTAAGACTCGTCTTGCCGGATTTCAAGCCTTCTGGCCCCGCTGAACATCACATAGACAATCCCGATGTAGCCGATGGCCACGATAACCCATTGCCAGGCGCAGAGGGATGCGCCGATGGCGGAAAGCAAAGCCCCGGTCCAGATCACGAGTTCTCCAAGGTAGTTGGGGCAGCGGACGATCTTGTACAGCCCGGTGTCCACGAAACGTTTGGAATTGATCTTTTTCGCCGCCGATTTCTGAGCGTCAGCCCCGGCTTCAAGCATCACTCCGCAAGCCATCATGGCGGCTCCTATCCAAGCCCATAAATCATTGACAGGTAGACCTTTGGCTGTGTTAGCCAGCCTGAAGGCCACCGGGCTCACCTGGCCCACATAAAGAAGGGCGCAGAAGATCCAGACAGAGAGGATCACCCCGATGGGCTTCTTTTTCTGGAGCGAAGGATCGTAAAGGATCTTGCGGTACGCCGCGGCCTTCCTCTCCCTGATGAGGAGATAGGTTCCAAGCCGGCAGCCGAAAATGAACATCACCGCGAGCAGAAGAGCGGTCGGGGGAGTCACGGCTCCGGCGAAGATGATGACCAGGGTAAGGGCCAGGGCGGCTATTCCGTAGCCGTACCCGAGGCTGAAGAAGTAGATGAAGTATTTCCAACCGACAGCTGACACCGCCAGCGACACAGCGAGAAGAATCCAGAGATATGTCATGGTTATTATGTTTTTGTAACATCAAAAGTACACAATTATTCGTTATCTTTGTTAACATGAAGAGAATAGTTTCAATCGTGATGGCCTTTCTGGCTATCTCTGTCTTGCTTGGAGCACAGACCAAGGTCATGTCCCACAGAGGTTATTACGCCCATCCAGGCTCGTTTGAGAACACCCTGACCAGCCTGCGGGGCGCGCAGGAGCTGGGGGTTGAGGGTGTCGAGCTGGACGTGCACCTCACCACCGACGACTCCCTCGTGATCCTGCATGGGCCGAAGATCGCCGGCTCGGAGTACAAAGACGTCCAGAAGCTTGATTTCAAGACGGTCCGTTCCTGTGTGCTTCCCAACGGAGACAAGGTTCCGACGCTCATGGAATATTTCACCCAGGCGAAGAAGACTACCGCCCTGATGCTCTTCCTGGAACTTAAAGCCCATCCTACAAAGGAGAGGGAAACGACTCTGGCTGAAAAGGTTGTCGCTCTTTGCGACGAGATGAACATGTACGACCAGGTCACGTTCATCTCATTCAGCGAGCATCTTTGCGACGAGATCCTGAGGCTCCGGAAAGGCACTAAAGTGATCCCTATTTCCAGCAGCAAGGCTTACACGACCGAGGAACTCCTCAGGAGAGGTTATGCCGGAGTCTCCTACCACATGGGTGTCGTTATGAATAGGACCCACCTCCTGGACGAGGCTCATGAGGCCGGGCTGCAGACGGTTCTATGGCCGGTCAACAGCTATGATCTGGCGGATTTCGCCATGCGCCACCATGTCGATTACGTCAGCTCGGATGAGCCGCAGGCGATGCTGAACCTGATGTCGGCTGTCCGGGAACTCCAGTGGAAGCAGACCAAGAAGCTGATTGTCTTCGACTTGGACGGGACGCTTACTCAGCACAAGCAGCCTCTCACGGACGCTAACCGGGCGGTTCTGGACACTCTGAGGCAGCGTTACGAGATCATCATGGCCGGAGGCGGCAACTGCAAGAGGATTTATAACCAGATGGGGCAATATCCGATCACCATCCTGGGCAATTACGGGATGGAGGAGAGCCAGGTCATTGACGGGGAGTTCAAGATGGTCCGTGAGGAGACCAGCCCAGTGGACAAGAAATTCTTCGACAAGAAGACCGCTGAGCTCCGCAAGAAATATGGCTACACCGTCTACAAAGGCGACTCGAATGAATATCACCAGTCCGGAATGGTCACTTTCGCCCTGCTCGGTACCAAGGCTGACCCGGCGGACAAGCTCGTCTTCGATCCGGACAAGATCCGCCGTAGGGCTATGTTCCCGGAGATGAGCGAGATATTCAAGGACTACTCGGTCTTCATCGGTGGAACGACCTCTTTCGACATAACCCCCAAGCAGTATAACAAGTACGACGCTGTGATGCGCTATGCCGCCGAGCATGGTTATGTCAAGGATCAGATCCTCTTTGTGGGGGACGATTTCACTGATGGCGGCAACGACAGCCAGATCCGCCTCGGAGGGATGGACTACATCCGGATTGACGATTACACCCGGCTCCCGGAGAAAATGAGTTTCATGTTTTAAGAATATCTAAATATTTTGATATGAATAAGTTCTGGACTTTGGTGATGTCTTTGGCCGTCGTCGCTTCATGTGGGCCGGCCATCCCGGAGGATATTCCGATGTCAGTCGCCCACAGGGGCTGCTGGCTTAAAGCGGGAGAAGAGTTTTACATCAACGAGAACTGTCCCGCTGGTGTGAGGATGGCCGCCCAGTACGGCTATCCGGCCATCGAGTGCGATGTGAAATATACTCTTGACAGCGTGATGGTGATCATGCATGACGCGACCATCAACCGCACGATGCGAAACGCCTCGGATTATTCCAAGATCGAGCAGCCGGTCAAGGTCACCGAGACGACTTTCGAGGAATTGCGTACCAAGTACGTCCTGGAGTCCACGGATCCGGCGCTCCGTACCCCGATTCCAACCCTTCAGGAAGAGCTTGACGCCTGCAAGGAATATGGAGTCATGCCGATGCTCCACAGTGCCGTGGTCGAGTCCTACAAGTTGGCCCATGAGGTCCTGGGTGACAACTTCGTGGCTTTTGACGTGTCGCAAAAGGCCCTTTCCCACGCCCGCGACTATTCGGACTGCCTGATCCTGCTGGATCCCGGGAAGGATCCTGCGGAGAGGACGGTCGAACGCCTGAAGGAACTCGGCGGAAAATGCGGAATGAGTACCATGGGTTACAAGATGCTCGACGCCAATTATATTCAGACTGTCAAAGATGCCGGGTTCGATGTCCAGGCCTCCATATTCCCCGCCCCGCATGAGCAGAGGGCCGTTTCTGATGGGGTGACGATCCAGCTCTCGGACTTCTGGTGGTATCAGACGGATGGCCGGAAGCCGATCGGGACATTCCGGAAAATCTCGATGCGCCTTCCTGAGGGGCAGTCTGTGGAATGGAATCCTGAGGCTCCCGAGTTCGCGGCCGTGACTCTCGCGGTCGATTTTACCGGAACTCTTGAGATTACCATAGCCGGAAAGACCTATGTCCTTACTCATGACGCCCCCGGCAAGGTTGAGGTCATCGGGACGAGGCTCTATAAGGCCGAGCCAGGCATCAAGGTCAGGGCTTTGGTACATTCCCAGGTCAAATCCCTTAAAGTTGATCTGTACGATTGCGGAAAAGCTTGAGCCAGATGAGAAGGGTCGCCGCCATATCGCTTGCCATCGTGTTTTCAGTGGCTTCCTTGTCCGCCCAGGACGATAGGCTGCGCATGCCGGAAGGCATTGTCGGCAGGGTGTTTAGCAGTCTGACAAGGCCCCACCCGAAAAAGGACACGGCTTATATCCTGAGGTCCCCGCTTCCTTGGTCCTTCTCCCTGGACAACACCCTGATCACCACCGGGGCCAAGCTCCATAGCGACATCACTGTCACGGAATACCAGTCCTTGAATCAAGCTCTCATGGAAGCGTCGACTGTCCGGGCCACTTTTGAGAACCGCCTGCAAAGGCATCTCCACAAGAAAGCCGGTTTGTCTGTCGGATACGGAAGCCTGCGGATCTCAGGAGGTCTTGAGATCGGTGCCAAGAATCCGGGGAAGAACTCGTTTCTCTCCGTTTCGTTACGCAGGCCGACTTTCGGGGCAACGGTCCGTTTCATCCGCCTTCAGGAATATATGGAAGGCAATCTGGAGGTGGAAGGAGTCCCTCCTCAGACATTCACCTCTGATTATCCCGGCATCATGCGCACCATGACCGGAGACGTGTATTACCTGTTCAACGGGCACAGGTTCGACTATAATGCCACCCAGGGCTGCAATGTGGACCAGAGGCGGTCTTCCGGCTCGCTCATGACGCTCGCGAAATATCTCCAGGGCGACCTGTTGATGGACCGGAGGGATCAGTTCATGCTGGCTGTGACCGAAGGACTGTACAGCTACACTACCCAGCAAGTCTCATTGGGTATTGGATATTCATACAATTGGGTGACGTTCCACCGGGACTCTGATGACAGGATGAACTGGAAGGGCTACAGGAACCTGACTTTCAACTTTACCGCCATTCCGATGGCTTCGGTCTATAACCACATGTATTCCCTTGAGGAGCTTGGCGACGGGCAGATCAACAAGACCAAGCTTAATGGCACGATCGTCCCCACGTACACCTTCCGCTCCGGCTTGAGCTTCTCGTGGAGCCGCTACAGCCTTGTCGGGACGGTGGTTTACAACCGGTTCGGTTTCGACGGCATGCACACCACCATCTGGCGGGACAACAACCACCTCAAGAACGACCTCAAGACAAAATGCGCCTTCGACGACCTCACCGCCAAGATGCGACTCGTCGTGCGGCTATAGGCAGCGGAACCTTTTCCGGTTGGTGAGCGGAGTCGAACCACCGGCTAAAGTCCACCGCGAGGCCGCTAAAGGATGACCGGGAGCTTCCAGGGGTCGCGGTAAGGCTTGCAGAGGTAGGAATCCGCCTCCGCATCGTGGAAGGTCTTGCCGTCCCAGGACAGTTTCTTGCCGGTGCGGTAGGCGATATTCCCGAGATGGGCGAACTTGGCGATGTGGGCTCCGATCTGGATGCTGGCGTTGCAGTTGGGATTCCGGCTCTTGATGCACTCCAGATGGTTCTTCACGTGGAGGTTAAGGCCTCCATCACCATATTGCTTATGTAGCGGAACCGCCTCCATGCGAGCCACATTATTGACTTTCTCGGGGATCACCTCCCAGCCGCGGCGGTCAACGACAAGCGTTCCGTTCTCACCCACGAATCCGAGACCGTGATTACGCCCGTAGGCGCCGTCATCGATGCCGATGGCATGGTCCCACATGACCGTGAAGTCCGGGAAGGTGTAGATTGTCTGCAAGGTGTCGGGAGTCTCGCAGGCGTCATCCGGGTAACCGAACTTGCCGCCTGAAGCCATGATGCTATCCGGGGCGGTGACATTCATGCCGTATAACGCGTAATCCAGAAGATGAACTCCCCAGTCGGTCATCAGGCCGCCGGCATAGTCCCAGAACCACCTGAAAGTGAAGTGGAAACGATTAGGGTTGAAAGGACGCAGGGGAGCCGGTCCAAGCCACATGTCATAGTCGACTCCGTCGGGGACGGGCTGATCCGGTTGCACGGGGATGGAGGGGCACCAGCCCTGGTAGGAGAAGACACGGACGGTGCGGATCTTGCCGAGCTTGCCGCTATGGACAAAGGCCATGGCGTCCTGCCAGTGGGGATCGCTGCGCTGCCACTGGCCCACCTGGACGATCCTGTTGTACTTCTCGGCTGCACGGACCATGATGTTGCACTCCTCGATGCTGTTGCCCAATGGCTTCTCGCAATATACGTCTTTCCCGGCCTCGCAGGCAGCCACCAGCTGAAGGCAATGCCAGTGATCCGGAGTGCCGATTATGACCACATCTATGTCTTTGTTGTCGATGAGTTTACGCCAATCCTTATAGAGATGCTTAACCTTCTTTCCCTGAAGCTTCTCCACGTCGGCGGCACGTTGCTCGAGAATCCCATTATCGACATCGCAAAGCGCTATGCAATCCACGTCCGGATTGCCGAGGAACGCGCTCAGGTCGCCGAATCCCTGGCTCCTGCAGCCGATCAGGCCGACGTGGATCTTGTCATTCGCTCCCACAGGCTTGGCGGCCATGCGGACCATAAGGGGACTCATAGTAAGCCCGGCGCCAAGAACGGCGCTCTTCTCCAGAAATTCTCTACGTGTCATGGTTACTCGTGTTTATTCTAAAGGTCATCTATCGGGTTTCTTCCGATCGAGCCGGAAGATGTGGTTGTGGACGGGTTCGAATACCGCAATATCACATGCCAGGAACTCTGGTTCTTCACATCGGCGTCCAGGGTGATGGTGCCGTTGGGGAGGTTATAAACCGCTTTGTTGCTTCCTGGTGCCGTGGAGGGCTCAATGCCATATTTCTGTGTGAGAGAGGCCTGGAGCGAGTCGTAGGACTTCTCCAGGGAGTCCCAGTCGGAGATCACCGGGAAATCGATCTGGACTTCCTTGACTTGGTTGTCGCCTATCGGAGTCACTTTGCAACCGCTATAGCCTGCGAAATCGCCGGTATATGTGCCGTTGCCTGCGCTCTTGAACCCCGCTTTAACCAGTTTTGAGCCGAAGGCTGAAAAGGTGCCGGTGATCGGGATGCCTTTGAAGGACATGGGGGAAGAGGTTGTCGCCGGGGTGGTGGGTACGGTGGGTACGGTGGTGGAAGTCGTTGATCCATCGTCGTCTCCGATTCCCAGCTGCCGCTCAAGATCCTTGATGTCCTGGGGGACGTCTTTGTCCTGGGTGGTTTTCTTTTCGGTTTGTTTCTTGGGGTTGAGCCAGCCTCCGCCGCTTGTCTCTTCAGTCGTTTCCTTTTCGCTTCCGCCCAGACCCCCGGGGAGCTGGATCACATTGCCATAATGGTCCGTGCAGTACTTCACGGCGAGATATGCTACCGCGAGAACCACGATAAGTCTGATAAGCCTTTTCATTGTCAATTGGTTTTCAATATTACAAATATAATTATAATTCAGTTACTTTCGCCGTTTGGTTTGCCGGACATTGATTTTGAGAATTAATGGAGGACCGGAATGACTGATTTTGGGCCCGAATCCAGTTAGAAATAGTGTTTTTGGCCCAGATACCGCATTATTGGGCCCCAAAAAAGAAAACGACAGCCACAAGGACCGTCGTTTGTCTTAAGAGCGGAAAACGAGACTCGAGCCCGAGGCTGCGCCTCGGACTGTCTCGCGCCTTTCACGTTACCCCCGCCTTCCTGTCGGAAGGCTGCCCCTCGGGGGCCTCGGGGTCGCTCGGCCGGGCCGTCGTGGACCAACAACAATGCGAAACGACAGCCATGAAGGCTGTCGTTCTCATTGTGAGCGGAAAACGAGACTCGAACTCGCGACCCCGACCTTGGCAAGGTCGTGCTCTACCAACTGAGCTATTTCCGCGTTATTGATACCCGTCTTGGTGTTTCGGGATAGCAAAGGTACAACATTTTTAATTACTCGCAAATTTTTTTCGCGAAATATTGAGTATATTTGTGAATAGGAGCAATAATCCCTATCATGAAAAAAGTATTTTCCATCATTATTCTGTCCCTGCTCGGGACTTTGGGAATGTGGGCCAAAGTGACCCTTCCATCATTCTTCAGTGACAATATGGTTCTTCAGCGCGAGACAGAAGCCGCCATCTGGGGGTGGACCGACAAGAAGAGCGACATCACCATCACAACCACTTGGACCGGAGTGAAGTTCACCGCCAAACCGGACGAGAACGGCAAGTGGATGACAAGAATACCGACCCCCGAGGCCGGAGGACCTTACATGATAGCCATCTCTGATGGGGCAAAATCGGAAAGAGTTGAGCTTAAGAATGTTATGATAGGCGAGGTCTGGTTCTGCTCAGGCCAGTCGAATATGGAGATGCCTGTCGGAGGATATGGCGGACAACCTGCGGTCGGTGCCGCCGATGTCATCCTCGGGGCCAAGGTCTCGACTCCGATCCGCATGTGTACGATAAAAAGGACCGCTTCCCTGAAGCCTCTCCAGGAATGTGAGGGATCATGGAAAGAGAATGAGCCCGAGGCCGTCTCGAACACGAGCGCCACGGCATATTTCTTCGCGAAGAAGCTCCAGGAGATGCTGGACGTCCCGGTCGGGATCCTCGTCTCTTGCTGGGGCGGGTCCACGATCGAGACCTGGATCAACAGGGAGACTCTCTCGGCCAAGTTCGGGAAAGAGTTCGACCTGTCTTTCCTTGATGGGGACAAGATAGTCGGCACGCAATTCCAAACGCCCTGCACGCTTTTCAACGGGCAGGTAGCCCCTCTTGTGCCTTTCACGTTCAAGGGCATGATCTGGTACCAGGGAGAGGCCAACCGCGGCAGGGCTGAGCAATATATCCGCCTCCAGAAGGAATATGTGGCGATGATGAGGGACATTTTCGAGGTCCCCGACGCCCCGTTCTACTTTGTCCAGATCGCCCCTTATCCTTATGGTGATCCAGACGGGTGGACATCGGGCTATTTCACTGAGGCTCAGCGGAAATCACTGGATGTGATCCCCCACAGCGGCATGGCCGCCACATTGGATATCGGAGAATATGGCACCATCCACCCTTGCAAGAAGCAGGAAGTCGGCAACCGCCTGGCGTATCAGGCCCTGGTCAAGGACTATGGTTTCAAGGGCATCGATCCTGATGCTCCGGCCTACGAAAGCGCCGTGTTCGAGAATGGGGAGGCCATCATCACCATGAAGGTGGACGGCAGGGGACTCTCTCCGGGAGGAGTCAACCTCGAAGGATTTGAGATCGCTGGTGCCGACAAGGTCTTCCACCCTGCCCAGGCTCATGTCCAGCTCTGGAACAACAAGGTCGTCGTCAGCAGCCCGGACGTTCCGGAGCCGGTGGCCGTACGCTATTGTTTCAGGAATTGGGGAGTCGGAACTCTATTCAACAACTACGGCATTCCCGCCAGTCCATTCCGCACGGATGACTGGAATCTTTAAGTGAGAGATTATTTTTGGCTATCTGCAATTCCAGGTTGGCTTCGCAATCCCTCTTCTGCAGGTTATTGGATAGGGGCTGATTGGAAATGGAGAAGCCATTTCCAGACCGGTACCACGTCGATAGTGAGACCGTCCTTCTCATAAGTCTCTTCCTGGTCGAAAGTGACAATCAGCGCCTTGTCCAATTTGAACGACCTGTTGAAACTCACGAGCGCCCCCGCCTCCCGGTCACGGGTCTCTTGAGATGAAAGGTCATAGGAAACCTGGATGGCCGTCTTTATTTCGGGAATGTAGAAATCCAGGTCCACATCGCCCCGTTTGTAGTAGAATAGACGGGGTTCCTCGGGATTCCAGTAATGCTTCCTGAGCCAAAGAGCGACAATGTTTTCCAGCAGTTTCGTCTCCCCTTTGTAAAGGTAGAGGTTCAGGAGTCCGTTGTCAATGAAATAGCGTTTGCGAAGCGTCTCCTGCTCCGAGTCCGGCGAGGCATAGTTGGGGATGGAGTAAATCAAGTAGCTCTCCTCCAGATATTCCAAATAGTCCTTCACCGTGGGGGTGCTGATTTTCTCACCGGAGGACTTGATAACATGTTCGAAACGCGAGATCGAGGTCGGCTGCATTACATTGTCCGCTACTTTCCGGACCAGGAGCCGGAGCTGACGGTCGTTCCGGATCTTGTGCCGGGTGAGGATGTCGCCCAGAAGGATCCGCTGCAACAGGCTGGTAAGCCATTCGCGCTTTCCGACGATGGGGAACGATTCGGCGAAGCCGCCGTTGTAGAAATAGTCGTCGAAGCGTCTCCTTACCTCCAGTCTGGTATCGGGCTCGTATTCCCAGTTCGGACCGGGACGGACACCATGGTAGGACAGGTATTCCCGCCAGGAGAATGGGAAGACCTCACGGATGACGAAACTTCCTCCCAATGTGGACGCGATATCCTTGCTGAGCATTCTGGCGTTGCTGCCGGTGACCATCACCCGGAATCCGGACTCCGCCAGCCGGCGGACGAACTTCTCCCATCCGTTTACGTTCTGGATCTCGTCGAGATAGACCAGCGGTTTACCGGGGCCGAACATCTCCTGGTAACAGTCGATGATAAGCCCGAGTTCCTTGGACTGGATATCTGAGATGCGCTCGTCTTCGAAGTTGATGTAAAGGACGTCCTGGAAGGTCGTCTTCCCGGCGACTACCCGTTCTTGGATGTCCTGGAACAACAGCCAGGATTTACCAGCCCGTCGGATACCCACGTTGACGTAGCACATGGCATCCTCATATGATACCGGACGTTTCACAAGCTTTACTTGGGAGATTTCCCGTTGCTTCTCGCCGATGATGGTTTTGATGATTCCCTTATCCATATTATTCTAAACTATACTTTGCAAAAATAAGAAATTATTTTGAAGTATATTTTAAAAATAAGATATTCTCAACCTAAGATTTGACCTTCCCTGATTTCGGTTGACACTTTTAGAGAGGATTAACTAATATTGTTTACACTATCACTGACTGGGTTTACAGTCGGTGTATTTTATCTCTAAAAGTCTTTACGCTATCTCTATTTTCGTTGACAGCAAAGA
>JAGAFU010000044.1 GCA_017627955.1 Bacteroidales bacterium
GAGCAAGCTATCGAATGGAAAACAGACAAACAATACTGAAAAAAGAAGTTAAACGAGGACGACCGAGGAAAAATCCTGCAACCGTATGAAACAGGGAAATAACTTTGCGAAAAAACTGCCATCAGCATGTTGCAAATAACACAAACGAGGAGTAACGTTTTTTAGCCTTCATATTAGCCTCAAACATCTCCCAATCATCAACAGGCAACGGCACCTGGGCTTCCCGTAACCGCTCTCCTATTATCTCCAGCCATTCGTCCATTAGTTCTACCTATGTTTTTCGTTATATTCCTTTATCATCCAGGCCAATGTCTTCTTTGCCTTGGCCAAAGTAGAAGATGAGGTCTTTTCTGTTATTCCAAGCTTTTCGCCTATCTCCTTATGGGAGAATCCGTCAATGCAGAACATATTAAAAACCAATCTCTTTGAACCAGGCAAGCTGGAAACCATTCTCTGCAAAACATCAAGAGGTACTCCTCGTGTCTCTTCCTGTGACGGTGCTGTTTGGTCAGGTATCTCAAAAGTCGTGTCGCTAGTTTCTAACCTACGCTCCCGCTTGAACTTGTCAACGGACATATTAATAGCCAACCTGCACAACCACTTGAAAAGTGAACCTTCGCCCATGTAATGGTAGCGTCCGATCTGATGCAAAGCCTTTATCATCGCGTCATGCATCAGGTCCATACCCTCTGATGGTCCGGCCGAGTATCTGGAACAGAGCGCAGTCAATCTGGTCGCATATCTTCTATACAACTCCCTTTGAGCTTCCCTGTCTCCTTCCGCACACAAAAGAGCCAGCCTTTGCTCATTTATTTCAGACACATGCTCCAAAACTTTCTACATTAATATTAACGCAGAAGTTTCGAGAATACGGCCCAAAAAATCATTTTTCCATCAGATTGATGTACCCCAGAAGGGATCCCCAGTGATAGAAACGGTCACTGTTGTTGACGTCGTCGCCCTGGCCGGTGACAGCGTTCCAATTCTCATAGATGTAGCCTCTGGCAAGCCAGTCTTTCATCAGGAGCTTGTTGGACTTTTGGGCGAACTCCTTCCTGACATCTTCGAACCCATATTCCCGTAACCCAAGATAGACCAAGAAGTTGGTAGGGCCCCAGATGCGGCCGCGCCAATAATTGTTGTCCTTCAACGCGGGCGAGTTTCTCGGTGTGACCGGGACGATCCACTCGCCCCAGAACTCATTGTCATTGGTCAGATGCTCCTTAACCATGCGCCAGGCCTGCTCGGGCGAGGCCGCTCCGCAAAGCATCGGATAAAAGTTCGTCGCGTCCATCTTCTTGACCAGCTGGCCATCCCTTAAATCCTTGCAGAAGAACATTCCGTCCTCATCGCTCCAAAGCGACTGGAGGTTCTTTTTGTAATATTCCCCCCTTTGACGGATCTCCCTGGCGTCCTTACGGCACCCCAGCTCATCTGCGATTTTCGCAAGGAACTCGCAGTCCATCACGTACATAGCGCTCAATCCGACATCATTGTAGCAAACGACATTCTTGTCGAGAAGGAACCTGGAGTCGTCATATACCCAGGTGTTGTCCAGTCCGCTCTCATAGATCGCCTGCTGACGTGCGGTAGGCTCATCAGTGTGGAAAGCTCCTCCCGCCGGTGTTGATCCCCAGCAAAGAAGACCCTCTTGGTCACGGTTGGCCGGCCACCACAGATTCCACCTCAAGAGTCTCGGATAGAGTAGTTCAAGGAACCAACGGTCGTGGTAACGCTCGTATATTGTCCAAACGGCACGGGACCCAACAGGAGGTTGCGAGCGGTCCACCGAACAACTGTTGGATGTCGTGAAATTAGGGACAAACCCGCATTTATCGGCTGCCATCGTGATCTCAATAGCGTTACAGTAAGCAAGTTCCCGATTGTCCACCGAAAACATCTCGCTGGCGAAATATGTGTCCCAATCGAAAAGCACGTATGCTCCCATTATGTCGCTGACCGTGGAATTGCTCATGTTCCAGTTCCGGCTCACCGGAGTCACCACAATCCCGTCCATCGGGTCATAGACCGTGTCCCATGCGAGTATGCTCTGCATGGCGTGGTAGCTCTCGTATTTGTCACCCCACTTTGCCTTGCCTTCATTCACGAACTCTTCTTTGCGAGCCTTCATTAGAGCCTCGGCTTCCTCCAAAGAGATGTCGTCTCCGGTGTAAACCAAGACCGGGGCGTCGGAATCGCACAGGTAATAACCATCGTTCTGGCCAGTCTGGACAAACCTCTTGCCCTTACCGACGACCTTGCCGCTCATCACGTTGGACCGGAATTGGGAAAAGAGGTCAAAACCCTCCTCTGAGACTTTCCAGCCGCCATAATAAGTCGGCATTCCTTCCCAGTTCTGCCCGGCGCGGATTTTAATCTGGCCACGGCTTCCTTCTTCCTTCGGAGTCAGCAACATGACCAGCCGGCGCCCTTCGGCGGAACAGCGGAGCTTGACGGAAATCCCATGCCAGGTGGCGTCCACCTCGCTGTAACGCCCGTCGTAGGTGTGGTCGTATGGGTGCACAACCGCGGCGTCATCGTTCATGTTTCCGATCCTTATCTGGTCGAATTCCTTGCCTGACTCATCGACAAAAGACATTCTGATTCCAAGTTTGTCGGCGCTCCAGACTTGGGTGAACACACTTCGGGTGTCCCATGTGTTCCACCCCTGGGTAAGCTCCTTCTTGATCTTGGAATACTCCCACTCAGGGTAGGCGGAAGAATCTTTCCTCGGCTCAACAGAACAAGATGCCAGCGTTATCAAAAAGACCGGCAACAATTCAGATAATCTCATATTATTGAATATTAATTACTTGGTTATTGGTAATGTTTTTTCTCGAAGCCACTGGGAGACCTCCGGTGAAAGACGTGGCGAGAGGGTCCGGAAGACCCGCTCATTGTAGTCGTTGAGCCACCTGATCTCGGACTCGTCAAGTAGTTCCGTCAACAGGACTGAAGTGTCAAAATGGCACAAGGTCAACGGCTCGAACCGGAGCCAGCGTCCGAAATCGTTCTCGCCGGCATCAACGCAAAGCAACACGTTCTCATGACGTACCCCATGTCGTTCCTCCCTGTATATTCCCGGCTCATCGGTGGTGACCATCCCTGGAAGGAAGGCTTGCTTGTTGAAATTCTGCCTGATGTCCTGGGGCCCCTCGTGGACATTGAGATAAAAGCCTACGCCGTGGCCAGTCCCGTGGCCGAAATTCCTCTTCGAGTTCCAGAGCGGGGCCCTTGCCAGAACATCCAGCTGGCACCCGGCCGTACCTTTCGGGAACACTATCCTGGACAAAGCTATATGCCCCTTGAGCACAAGGGTATAGTCCTCTTTCTCAAGCTGGGAGCAAGGTCCGAGAGGAACTGTGCGGGTTATGTCGGTGGTGCCGAAAAGATACTGCCCGCCGGAATCGCACAGGTACAGTCCGTTGGCATACAACTCCGCGGATCCGCTCTCCGGGGTCACATAATGGGGAAGGGCCGCGGAAGGGCCATAGGCGGAAATGGTCTCAAAACTCTCGCCTCGGAAACCTTCTATCTCTGAACGGAACTCATGGAGTTTCAGTGAGCATTCATATTCATTGACCGGCTCCCCTCCCTTGATCATGGTCTCAAGCCAGAAAAGGAAACGTTCCATGGCAAGGCCGTCCTCAAGATGGGCCTCCTTGAGCCCGGCGATCTCAACCTCATTCTTGACCGCTTTCCGAAGGGCGACAGGAGACTTTCCGGCGACCACACTGTCCTGCAGGGTGTTTTCCTTGAGAATTCCGTACAGATTGTAGTTGAGGGTGGATGAATCCACGAACAAGCGTTTGATGTAGTCGTCATCCACCATTCCGGCGAGAGCCATGGCTATGTCGGAATAGTCCTGGATATTGACTCCGTCGGCGGTAAGCTCATAGAAACTGTCGGAGGTCTCGCTGTCTTCCGAATCGGCAGGGCCCTTCCTTACGAACCACTGGGTCGTGTCCGAGGTGATAAGGAGATAAGATATGACCACCGGATTGTAGGCCACGTCACTCCCTCGGACATTGAGCATCCATGCGATCTCGTCGAGAGCGGAGATCAAGATGGCATCGAACCCCTTGTCCGCCAACCATTTCCGAATCCAAACTATCTTTTGTTTCCGGGACCAGCCCACCGTTTCCGCCCCCAGGGTGATAACCGGCGTCCGGGGGATTTCGGGACGGTCAGTCCACAGCGGGGAGAGAAGGTCGGGGACATCGGCGACAGCGGTCCTGTCAACTCCGACAGCCTCCCTTATCTCATTCACCGAAGAAGCGCTCATCCCAAGTCCATCCACGGCCACGACCACCTCGCCATAGCCTGCGAACTGGGCCGCAAGCCATTCCGGAATAAGCACCTGGTCCTGGACCCTTGTCTTGTGGAGTTCGATCCCGGTTCCTCTCAACTGCCTTTCAGCCTGGATGAAATAGCGGGTGTCGGTCCAAAGTCCGGCATGATCCTCCGTTATGACGAGATCCCCCTCCCCGGTGTAACCGGAGACCCAGGCGACCTGATGCCACCTCGGAGCGGAATATTCACTGGCATGGGGGTCATTCCCGGTCAGGACGACAGCGTCCCATCCCCGGGAGCGCATCATGTCCCTGATGGCCTCGACTCGGTTTCTCATTTGAGCAACTTGCGCTTGAAAATTCTAACGGTAGACAGAAGTAATTGATCGATAGGAATATAAGAAGAGACGGACTTCAATCCGGACAGCAGCATATTGCCGGGAGAATAAGATTCCTTCACGTCGGCGAACGAATGTCTCACCGCCCCTTCCTGTTCGGAGATGCGTCTCTTGACCTGCTTTTGGGCTTCCTCAAGCTGGTCCATTGTCTTGATGTCTCTGTACTTCATGGTGCCCGTCATTTGCCCTCCTCAAAGAAAAGGTCGATGAATAATGGAACGAATGTGTTCCGGAACAACTTCTTCCTCAACAAGATAAGGACTCCAAGGACAAGCAGGAAGAACCCTGCCACGATCCCGGCCCCACCGGCGTAGCTGCCCACCATCTCGCCTATCCACATCACGCCACCGACCGCTATCGAGATCATGATGATGGACACGACGAAAAGGACCAGCAGCATGTATAGCAACTTGCTGAGGGTCAAGGACAAGCCCTTGGCCGTCTTCAGCTTGAGCTCATCGATCCGAAGGTCGACGTACTCCGTGGTCTTCTGCCCGAGATCCTCAACCGGCCTTGTGAAATCGCTCATGACCCTCAAGCGTCTTGCTCGTTCCACTCATCCTCCCTCTCATCGGGATCCTTGGACAGGGCTTTCTCAAGCTTGTCCAGCTGGGCGAGAATCTTCATACGGGCCTCGTCCTTAATTTCGGAAGCCTGATCGGTCAGAGTTTCTTTCAAGTCCTTGAGATCCCTGCGGGCCAGCCTCGCGCGGGCCTTGAGCCTGCTTGTCGCGCTTTCCGCGCCTTCCTTCACATCCTCATAGGCTTCCTTGGCCTTGTCTATGCCGTCTCCAGCCGCGTCGACGAACTCGTCCCAGCCTTCAGCCGCAGCCACTTTAACCTTGCGACGTGTCTCTTCTCCTTTCTCCGGAGCGAACAGCAGGCCGAGAGTCAATCCGGCGGCCGCTCCCGCTATCAAAGCGAATAATGAATCACCTTTCATAACTTCGAATGTTTAATGTTTTGGTATTTACAAATATAGCAAAATAGAGAGAAAACTACCACTTTCCAGCTCTTGCTTGGAATCCTTTTTTTCGATAACTTGCAAGACATTTCACTAGAAAAATACCAGTTATCATGAGGAGATTCGTATTGTGCTTTGTTTCATTGGTTTTGCTGAGCATTTCAGCCAGCGCCCAGAGTGTGGAGGTAAAGAACGCCAAGTTCAGCGTCGGGGACTCTCCAGAGTGGAAAGCGCCGGGGTTTGACGACAGCGCCTGGAAAATTCTTTCGTTGGATAAGACTTGGGACGATCAAGGGATCTCAAATGACGATTCTTACGCATGGTACAGGATCCATGTGACAATCCCATCTTCGATAAAGAACGGCGCCGCATTTCCCGAGAAGGTCCTGCTGAATCTCGGCTCGATCGACGACTGTGACGAGACTTATCTCAACGGGAAGCTGGTCGGGAAGACCGGAAGGGCACCTGAAGAAGAAGGTGGTTATGAGGGTAAATGGGACACCCCCAGAAAGTACCTTGTGGATCCTAAGGATGTCCTTTGGGACAAGGAGAATGTGATCGCCGTCAGAGTCTATAACGGTGGCAATCCGGGAGGCTTTTTCGAGGGACCTGCCCGCATCGGTCAAGTAACTCTCGACGCTATCGCCGCCATGACCGTCACAAAGGGCGATAACGGCTGCGAGGTCAGCTTGAGCACGACAACCAAGCTGGATGGCAAACTTGAGGTGGACGCGACTGACCCGATGACCGGCGAGAGATCCACCATCAGTTCCAAGGCCGTGAAGCTCAATCCCAAGAAAGGCCACACCGCCTTTGTGCCGGCCGTGGGGGAGAATACCCTCACCATCACTTACCGGGACAATCGCTCCGGTGAGACCTTGAGCGGCACATTCTGCCCGGCTTATATCCTGACTCCGAAGGCTCCGGCCACTCCCCGTTACAACGGGCCGAAGGTGTTCGGAGTAAGGCCCGGATCTCCCGTTATCTTCCGTCTGGCATTCTCCGGAGAAAAACCCATGAAATATTCAGTTGAAGGCCTCCCTGAAGGTGTGAGCCTCGATCCAGAGAAGGGAGTCCTCAGCGGCAAGGTCCTTAAGGAAGGAGACTACAAACTCACCTTGAAAGCCATCAACTCGAAAGGTGCCGCCGAGGCGGATTTCACCCTCAAGGTGGGATCCAAGATCGCCTTGACGCCTCCCATGGGATGGAACTCCTGGAACTGCTGGGGCGTTAGCGTCTCGCAGGAAAAGGTCATGTCTTCGGCAACCGCGTTGATAAACAGCGGATTGGCCGATTATGGATATTCCTACATCAACATCGATGACGCCTGGGAAGCCGAAGAGCGCGACTCCGAGGGCCGGATCCAGACCAACGACAAGTTTCCTGACATGAAGTGTCTGGGAGAGTGGCTCCACTCCAACGGCCTCAAGATGGGAATATATTCCAGCCCCGGCGACCGCACTTGCGGAGGCTACCTCGGCACCCTCGACCATGAGCGGCAGGACGCCGAGACCTGGAACGAATGGGGCGTGGACTACCTCAAATACGACTGGTGCGGCTACAGTAAAGTCTTCGAGCCGAATCCCGACAAGTCCGTCGCCGCCTACGTGCGCCCTTACCTCAAAATGCAGCAGTTCCTCAGGGAACAACCCCGCGACATATTCTATTCGCTCTGCCAGTACGGCATGGCGGATGTGTGGACTTGGGGACACGCTGTGGACGCTAACTCCTGGAGGACCACCGGAGACATCACCGACACCTGGGAGTCTCTCTACGACATCGGATTCAAACGGCAGACAGATCTCTACCCCTATGCCGGGCCAGGCCACTGGAACGACCCCGACATGCTTGTGGTCGGAAAAGTCGGCTGGAGCGACAACCTCAGGGACAGCCGCCTGACTCCCGACGAGCAATATACCCACATCACACTATGGTCGCTCCTGGCCGCCAACATGCTGATAGGTTGTGACTTGGCCCAAATAGACGACTTCACCTTCAATCTTCTCTGTAACAACGAAGTGAACGCCGTCAATCAGGACATCCTCGGAGAACAGGCCCACAGGGACATCGACGAGGACAATGTGCAGATGTGGAGCCGCCGCCTGTCTGACGGCACAATCGCTATCGGAATATTCAATCTCAACGACGCTCCCATGCCGACGTTCCTGAAAGGAGCTCTCGGGAAAATAGGTCTCGAGGATGTCACGACCGTCCGTGATCTCTGGCGCCAGAAAGACATCCCCACAGACGCCACCTACATCATCCCCTCCCATGGAGTAAGATTCATCAAAGTCAAAGTCGAGGAGGAACTCTAATGTCATTCGTACACCTGCACGTCCATACCCAGTACTCCATCCTCGACGGTTTCTCGTCGATAGCCACTCTTTTCGACCGGGCCGAGGCTATGGGAATGCCGGCCCTTGCCATCACCGACCATGGCAACATGTACGGTGTCAAGGAGTTCTTCAAGTTCGCGGACAAGCATCGCGACAAGGAGACAAAAGAGTACAAAGTCAAGCCCATCATAGGCTGCGAGGTGTACGTCACCAGGCATTACGACCCGAAGCTCAAGGACAATGAGCACAGGTCGTACTACCACCTGATTCTTCTGGCGAAGAACTACGAAGGCTACAAGAACCTTTCGAACATCGTCTCCCTCGGTCACATAGAGGGACTCTACTACGGAAAGCCCAGGGTCAGCCATGAGATAATCGAGAAATACCACGAGGGTCTGATCTGCTGTTCCGCCTGTCTCGCCGGAGAGATCCCGAAGGACATCGTGGCCGGAGACCTCACGGCCGCCCGCAAAGCTATAGAGTGGCACAAGAAGGTTTTCGGGGATGACTACTACCTGGAGGTCATGCTCCACAAGACCGAAGTCCCCGGGCTCTCGCTGGAAGTATTTGAGCAGCAGCAGATAAGCAATGCCGGGATCTTCAAGCTGGCCGAAGAGACCGGAGTCAAGGTCGTGGCCACCAACGACGTGCATTTCGTGGACAAGGAGGATGGTCCGGCCCACGACCACCTGATCTGCCTGAACACCGGCAAGAAGATATTCGAGGAACCACGTCTCCATTACACTCAGCAGGAGTACCTGAAGAGCGAAGAGGAGATGGCAGCCCTATTCCCCGACCATCCGGAAGTCCTCGCCAACACCCTTGAGATAGCCGGCAAGGTCGAGGTCTACAGCATCGACCGGGACCATGTCCTTCCAAAATACGAGATCGATCCCGCCTTCCTGTCCGATATAGACAAATACCTTGAAGAGTATAAGGATGTCATCGACGCCGGAAGGAAGGACAAGAAAGGCAATTATCGTGGAGACGAGTTCTGCCGGTCGGTGGCTTACCTTTGCCACCTCACCTACGAAGGAGCCAAGAGACGCTACGGGGACACCCTCAACGAGGAGCAGGCGGAAAGGCTTGATTTTGAGCTCAAGACCATCTGCCGAATGGGCTTCCCTGACTATTTCCTCATCGTCCAGGATTACATAGCCGCATGCCGCAGGATGGGCAGCCTCGTTGGCCCTGGACGTGGATCCGCCGCGGGATCCGCTGTGGCTTACTGCCTCGGGATCACCAATCTGGACCCGATCAAATACCAGCTCCTGTTCGAGCGTTTCCTCAACCCGGACCGAATCTCGATGCCGGATATCGACGTGGACTTCGAGGACTTGGGACTCGCCCACAAATATGTCGATGAGACTTATGGCAAGGACCATGTCTCGCGGGTGATCACCTTCGGTACCATGCTCGCGAAGGGGGCGATAAAGGATGTCGCCAGGGTGAGGGACCTGCCTCTCGATGAGTCCAACCGGCTCTCGAGCCTGATTCCCGACCGCCTCAGCGAGAAAGTCGAGAAGGAATATCCATTCAACCCCAAACTGGATGAGTTGAAACCGGGATTCAAATCTTATGAGAAGGACGGACATTGGTTCCAGAAAGGCATGGAGGAAACCGATGTCAAGATCACCCTTAAGAACTGCTACCGCCTTGTCCCTGAATTCAAGGATCTTCTCGCCAATGGCTCGGACCAAGTAAAGGATGTTCTGAAATACGCCCAGAAACTTGAGGGATGCATCCGCCAGGTAGGCCAGCACGCATGCGCCACCATCATCGGCCGGGGCCGTCTCACCGACTATATTCCCATCTGCCTTTCGGTCGAGAAAGAGTCCGGCGAGCTTGTCTGGACCAGCCAGTACGACGGCCACTACATCGAGGATGTCGGAATGCTGAAGATGGACTTCCTGGGACTCAACACCTTGACCATCATCCACAAATGCCTGGACAACATCAAGCTTCGTCATGGGGTGGACATCGACATCGAGGCTATCGACATAAACGACAAGCCCACCTACGAGCTTTATAGCCGTGGCGACACCGACAGTGTGTTCCAGTTCGAGTCTCCCGGCATGAAGAGCAACCTGCAAAGGCTTCATCCCGAGCGTTTCGAGGACCTGATAGCGATGAACGCGCTCTACAGGCCGGGCCCGATGGATTATATTCCTAACTTCATCGACAGGAAACTTGGGCTTGAGCCCATCGACTATGACCTCCCCGACATGGAGGAATTCCTGAGCGACACCTACGGGGTCACAGTCTATCAGGAGCAGGTCATGCTCCTCTCCCAGAAGCTTGCCGGCTTCACCAAAGGTGAGGCTGACAAGCTGCGTAAGGCAATGGGAAAGAAACAGATAGCCATCCTGAACGAGCTCAAAGACAAGTTCATGAGCGGAGGAATGGCCAACGGCCACCCGGAGAAGACCCTGGACAAGATCTGGAAAGACTGGGAGAAGTTCGCCCAGTACGCTTTCAACAAGTCCCACGCGACCTGCTACGCCTGGGTCTCCTACCAGACCGGCTGGTTGAAATGTCACTACCCCGCCGAGTTCTTCGCGGCCAACTTGTCCTGCAACTTGGGTAACACCGCCGAGATCCGCAAGATCCTCTCCGATTGCAAAGCCCATAAAATCAAGGTGAAAAGCCCTGATGTCAACGAGTCATATTCCCATTTCACGGTCAACAAAGACGGCGATATCCGCTTCGGGCTCAAGGGAATAAAAGGCTTCGGCACCAACGTGGCAGACGCGATCATCGCCGGAAGGGAAAGTGACGGACCCTACAAGGACGTGTTCGACTTCGTGGAAAGAATGGGAAGTGTCCTCAACCGTAAAGCCATGGAATGCCTGGTCTATTCAGGAGCATTTGATTCCTTCAAAATCAAGCGCAGACAATTCTACATGCCTTGCAAGAACGGCAACTTCTTCATTGACGAGCTGGCGCGCTATGCCACCCTCTACAGCCAGAACAGCGCCGACTCCGGGGCTTCCCTGTTCGGGGATATGGAGGAAATGAAGCCAGTACGACCGGAAATCCCTGAAAATGTGGAGGTTGACGATGAGCTGGAGATCCTTCAGAAGGAGAAGGAATATGTCGGGATGTACATATCCTCCCATCCGCTGGAGAAATATTCCTTCGAGATGGAGACTTTCACCAACCAGGAGCTCGCCACCCTGGACAACCTGGTTGCCGAATGCGACAAGAACAAGAAAAAGATGAAAGTGGCTGTGGCCGGCCTTGTTACCGAGACGGCGACTCTGACCTCAAAGACTGGAAAACCCTATTCCCGGACAAAGCTGGAGGACTACAGCGGCTCCTACGAGCTCTCCCTGTTCGGCAAGGATCATGAGACCTTCATGCGGTACCTCCAGCCACACGCCAGCCTTTACATAGAGGGCGACATCGAGGAAAAATATTCCATCAGGCAAGAGGAGAGGGCACAAGGCAAGACCGCCCCTTTCGGATTCAGAGTCAAAGGAATATCCTTACTCGGCAACATCAATGAAAGCAAGCTTGCCGGTTTCTCGATCAGTATCGGCACACCGATGCTGACAGAGAGATTCCGCAAAGAACTTGTAGAGCTTGTAAAAGCCAACAAGGGAAAGACTCCCTTGAAGATGTTTGTCTACGACCCAGGAACGAAGTACAACATAGAATTCCACTCCACGAAGTTTCAGGTAGCGGTCACTTCCGAATTTGTCTCCGCCCTCAAACTAATGGGAGTAAAATGCGCCCCTGTGTTGAGATAATATGATGATCCACAAACAAATACTATCGGCCGCCGTAGCCATCTTGCCGGTGGTTAATGTCCTTGCGGCCGGACCAAAAAACGAAAAACCATTCATAGTCACTGCCGAGGAATATTCAAAGGCTCCCATAAGTCCGCTCCTGTACGGCAATTTCATTGAGTTGGGGTACGGGCGTCAAGTCGAGGCGATGTACAGCGAGATGTTCTTCAATCGCAGTTTCGAGCGTTTTCTCCCCTACCGTGACATCAACAAGTCCTGGTACGACCTTTATTTCGACGAGAACGACCACGAAAAAGGGTACGAAAAGGATTGGAGTTTGTTTGACTGGTACCACAGCGGTTATGAGCATAACAGCTGGTACGCCGCGCCAGGGGATCCCGGAAAAGGAAGCGTTATCTTTGATGAGGAGACTTTCTTTCATGGTTTTACCCCCTCCGAGGGTGGCTCAGGCCACGGAAAGCAGTGTCTGACAATGAGTAACGAAGGAGATTCCGAGTGGACCGCACTGGCCCAGGACGGGAAATACCTCGTAAAAGGAAAAGCTTATTCTTTCAGCGGAATGATTAAGTCCGAAGGAGGCCCTCTTGAAGCCCAGGTCCGCTTCTACAAGCAAGGGGAATGGGACAACCCGATAGCTGTGTTTCCAATAAAGGGTATCAACTCCGAGTTTTCCCGGAAGGAATTCGTGTTCGAGAACAATTCTTTCGACGGCTACGCCACTTTCAGCCTGTGGATCCCCCCAAAGAGCTCCATAATGGTGGACGACTTTTCCCTGAAGCCTACAGACAACTACTATGGTTGGAGACCTGAAGTGGTAGAAGTATTCAAGAGGGTCAATCCTGGCGTTGTCAGGTTCCCTGGGGGTTGCTTTGCTTCTTTTTACGACTGGAAAGAAGGTGTAGGCCCTCTGTCAGAGCGTGTTCCGACGGATTCATATTTCTGGGGAGGCCAAAATTACAACGATGTCGGGACGGCCGAGTTTGCGATGCTATGCAAGGCGGCAGGCTCCGAGATGATGTTCTGCGTCAATGTCTATCATCCCTCAAAACGCCACTACGATGTGGATTTTGAGGAATGGCAGAACAAGCTGGACTACGAGTTCCCTAAGTTCATGAGCCTCACGGAGGGAGCTAAGGCCGCCGCTGACTGGGTGGCTTATTGCAACCTTCCGGCCGGCTCACACCCGATGGCGGACCTTAGGGTCTCCCATGGATTCACTGAGCCCTTCGGAGTGAAGTTTTGGGAACTGGACAACGAGGTTTTCCGATGGTTTGAGGCGGAAGACTACGCATGGGCCGCGGTTGTCTACTCAAGGGAGATGAAAAAAGTGGATCCCACTATCCAGATCGGCCTTTCCTCGTACGGGGGCCGGCCTGGCAAGCCTGGCTACCATGCGGATCTGGCGAAGATGCTCCAGATCGCCGGGAAAGACATCGACTTCCTGGCCGACCGTGGAGACGCCGGAGAGACAACAAGGACCATGATCGGAAAGCTTCGGGAATATAACGCCGCCAATGGCACATCAATCAAATACTGTGACACCGAGTGGCTGGCTTACAACACCGACATCAAGCGCGACACCTACAACATGGCCACCGGAGAGGAAGCTACCAAGTCATTCATGTTCAGCAAATGGCTCTATGCGCTCAATCTTCTGAAGAATTTCATGAGTTTCCAGAGAATGGGCGAAGAGATGCTGTTCGTCAATGTCAACAACCTGGCGAACACCCACAGCCAATGCGTGATGGACACTCCTAAAGAAGGGGCTTACCTGACGGCCCCTGGCAAAGCGATGGAGTTTCTATCCCGTTCTCCAGCAGCCAGAGTCTTGAGAATCAAGGATTATGATCCAACCATGAAGGAGGATTTCCTGGTTCAGGCCGCATGGGACAAGGATCGTGAACGGCTTGTACTCTACATCTGCAACCGGACCGGGAATAAGCTCCCGGCCACTTTTGACCTTGGTGCCCTCGGCAGGACATTCAAGACATACGACCTGACCCGGCTCCAAGCCGATAGCCCAGTAGCGATGAACACCTTGGAAAACCAAGACGCGATAAAGGTCTACAACACCAGCGGAAAGGCCCGTTTCAATAAAGGACTCTTCAAAGTTGAAGCTCCGGCTTGGTCATTTACCGAACTGATCCTGAAATAAGTATTGTTTTAATGAGACCCTTCCGCTTCATCGCCACAACATTTGCATCGATCATCATCGTGCTTTTAGGTGCCTCATGCGCATCCAGGCAAGTCACGGCCCGCCTCTCCGAAATTGAGTCGTACATCGACTCCCGGCCGGACAGCGCCCTGGCTGCCATACGCCAGATCGACACGGCCGCCCTACGGGGCAGGGCCGTCAAGGCGAAGTACTCGCTCCTCCACGCCATAGCCCTCGACAAGAACTACATCGACACCGCCGACACACGCATCGTCCAACCGGCCGTCGACTGGTACGACCGTCACGGCAGTGCCGAGGAGAAGCTCAAGGCGAACATGTACCTTGGCGTAGAGCAATACAACGCCGGCCAATTCAACCAGGCGATCGTCTCGTTCAGCAAGGCCGCGAAATTCGCTGAAAGTGTTGAAGACCAGAACCTTCTGGGAATCCTCTACTCGAGGATGGCGGACACGTTCACGAGAACCCGGGAGCATTCTCAAGCTTCGCGCTACATTAATGAATCGCTTAAATGCTTCCGTAAAAGTGGAAGGGTAGACCAAGAGAATAAGGAGCGTTTGAGAGAGGCAAGTAACCTCGCCCAATTAAGGAAATGGAATGAGGCGGATAGCTCATTCCGCAAAATCATAAACGACCCGACAATAGACACGAAATTGTTGTCGAATGCCAAACTTGATTACTCCATGTTCCTCATGACATCTCCATTTGCAGATGATGAGAAATCTTTCTGTTTGATATCTGATGTAATACATGATGGTGGATTATTTCGCTCTCAATACGAGCAATGCGCTTACGCCTACTTACTAAATAAGTTTGGTCATTTTGATTCGGCCGATGCCATTTGGAGTAAAATAGATTCTTCTGAAAATGACCGTTCGAAGTATTATTACAACTATTGGAAATATCGGGAAGCCGCCAACAATGGGGATCACAAAAAAGCCTTCCTGTATTTATCTTCCGCAATGGAATCCCATGAGTCTTTTATCATTGAGGCGTATTCCAAATCCGCCGCACTTTCAGAAAATGACTTTCTTCAAGCTCTGAATGCGAAACAGGAGATAAGGTTAAAATACAATAGAGCCGCTGTGGCTGTTAGCGTATTATTATGCTTCTGTCTGGTTATGATGCTTTATATCCTGTATCTTTATCATCAGAGATATAAGCTTAAGAAAGAGGAAGACGAGGTGCGCTTTAACATGGCTATCGAGTCCTTAAAAGACACCATCCTTGAAAAGGATAATCGGATCAAAGAAATCTCGAAAGTAAACCAATTGAAAAATCATCGTAACCGTAATATATTTGTTTTTTTGTCTGATCTGTACGAGAAAGTGTACATTAAAACTGGTGACGATTCAGATTTTGAGAACAAACTCCAAGAGGCCTTAAAAGCATATATCGGCAATTTGAGGGCGGACCCTTCCGCAAGGAAGACCTTCCAGGAGATGGTGGATCGAAAGATGGGGGGATTGCTGAAAAAGTTCAAGCGAGATTTTCCTGATCTCTCGGAAAAAGAGTATGACATGGCAAGTTACTATTTCGCCGGATTCGACAACACTACCGTATCAATAATAATGGGCGATAAAAGCACCGATTACATAAGGTTGTTGAAATACCGGCTCAGACAGAAAATCAAGGCCTCTAACGTAAAGGATGCCGCCTCTTATTTGGACCTTTTGTAACGACTTTTATTTTTGTTTTTTGAAAAAAACGCATTGCAGGTATTTCTGATGCGTTTTTTTCGTCTAAGATATGTAACGCTTTTGGAGGGCCTTTTTAGTGGCTGAAAATGCTTTTCTTCCGAACTTTGCAGAAGAAAAAACGTTTTTAAATATTAGATTTTTGAAGCAAGATTTTCAAAAATCGGGGTTTATTATTTAGGGAATATTAATTATTAACACTTTATATCATGAAAAAGATATTCTTTTATTTGGCGGCGATTGTCGTAGCGGTGTCATCCTGCAATATGGTAGATGACATGTTTGATGGCTCCGATGACCAGCAAAGCAAAGAGTTCACTTCTAATGACTGGTCTTCAGTGGTTAGGAACGTGTTCACCGTCGAGTCTCAAGAAGCCGGAAAAAACGAATCCATGTCCGTTACTTTTCCTGACTCTGGCAATGTGACCGTTTACACGGACTACAACAATGGAAAAATGAGCCTTTTATTCAAATCTTTTCAAATCGTGGAACCGAGTGAAAAGCCTGATGACTGGCAAGAAAGAGGTCTGCCAACATGGGTGAAGAGCGCTTTTGAGATCTACCTGTTTGTAGATGATGTGCCGTATAAGATGACAGAGAACGGTGAGTTATCGTTTAGCCCCAAAACAGTCAAAGGCGTTTTGAAGTATTGCCATTATTCTTGTGATAATGCGGTATTCTACAAGACCGTAGAGAATTGCAAAGTGTCAATGACCGGTGAACTGGTTCAGGAGGCTTCCAAAGGTGCGATAATCGCCAATAATCCATTGAAGGGGAATTTGGAGATAAAGATCATTCCCCCCAAAGAGGATCGCAATATCTTATGTTTCAAGGAATTGAGCCCTTCTGTGGCATACAAAGGTTACCTTGATGAGATGAAAAAATACTGAATAATGTCACGGTAAAAGACTCACCGTCATTTTATCCCCACTTAGCATCCAATCGCAAGTTGCATGTTGGCGAACGGAGCTAAAGGAGAAACACGCTCTAATCTCAACGAACTTTATCCATCCAGTTGAGGTAAGAGTGGTAGTCGAAGGGCGGCTCTCCGTAGAGGTAATGATTACGGAGTTTCTGGCTCCGGGTCTCATATTCAATGAGCAGGACTCCCTGACCCTCGGGGATCGGCAAGCCAGCGACAAGGGAATTGCCGTTCGCCGGAACATTGAACTTCCCTTTGTAGACGACCTTCCCACTCTCGACATCAGTCACCTTGACTTTTCCTTCAGCTGGTTCAAATGAATCATTGACAGCTCGCAGTGGCAGTGACCCGTCCTCTGGATCATTGATCAGGACGCAAACCGTCCTTTGGCTGCGCCAGAGATAGTCGTAAGCAAGCTTTTTGGAATTGTAATAATCCACAATAGCATCCGAGACAATAGGCCAGCCGTCCCGGACGTTCCACCAGATAATGCCTGTACGGTCAAACTTAGCCCCCCGGAACTTCTCTACAAAGTACTTCATCGCCTCGGCCTGAGTGCTTTGGGATGCCCCGATGAAATCTTCCAATGTTGTGGGGCGGAATCCGAAAAGAAGGTTTATCTGCTTGGTCATGAGGTCGTTCCTTCCCACGAACTCATCGAAGAAAGGTATAGGTCGGACTGATTTAGTCAGCCACTCCTTGTTCCACAGCCCTTCCTCTGTCCAAGGGAACCGGCAGTCCTTGGTGAACATCTTCTCAATCGACTCGATGTCCGGAGCGCCATGGTAACCGATTTCACTCACGAAAATCGCCTTGGCGTCCTTATAGAACGGATCCTTGTAGTAACCCCTTGGGCCCCAGAGATGGTCCTGCGGAAGATCTGATCGCTGGCAGCCGTTCTTGAAAGCCTCTTCGCTGAAATACGGAGAGCTCGGCAGATACGGCCGAGTCGGATCGAACTCATAAAGAACCTCCGGAATCATCTTCCGGCTGATCACATCCCTGTTAGGATCAATACGGAAAGTCGGCAAGGTCCAGAGAAGAGAGTTGTCGTTCTCGTTGTTGCCGGACCATATAGCCAGGGAAGGATGGCTCCTGAATTTCAGGACAACCTGCTTGACCTCATCCCGCACCTTGGACACAAAGGCTTGATCCTGAGGATAAATGATACCGGCCATCGAGAAATCCTGCCAGACCATGATACCTTCACGATCGCAGCGATCATAGAACGGAGTGTCCTCATAGACATTGCCGCCCCAGCAACGGATCATGTTGCAATTAAGGTCAACTACCATGTCAAGCGTGCTGTCCACCCACTGGGCATCCCTGCTATGGAAGCCGTCAAGCGGAACCCAGTTGGTTCCTCGGACAAATACTCTCCGGTTATTGACATAGAAACAGAATTCGCCTTTCCCATCCTTGTCGATCATTTCGCTCCGATCAAGCCTAACTGTCCTGAAACCGACATTGCGGGTGTCTGAAGCCAGAATCGTTCCGTCCTCATCTATCAGACTGACGGTACCCTCGTACAAAGCCGGCTCACCATAACCTTTAGGCCACCAAAGCTCGGCGTTCTCAAGCTTGAATTCTGTCCTCCAGGCGTATGTGGGAAGGAGCCGCTCATCCTCATAGGCGACTTTCCCGTTTCTCTCAAGCTTCACGTTGAGTTTAATCTTGTCAATCTTGGAGGCCGGGTACTTGATCTGGATGTCCACAAAGGCCGAAACCTCCCTGGTGGCAGGATCAGCACTCACTGTCACCCAATGCACATCGCTGATACTCACTGGATTCTGAATATTCAAAGACACTCCTCTCCAGAGTCCGGCGCTGACAAGCCGAGGCATTATGTCCCAACCATAGCAATGGCGTGGCTTCCGGATCCAGACTGACTCTGTGTAATGCCTGAAGCTATAGGTACCGACCAAATATTTTTGAGCCTCAAGGACAGCGGACCGGAGGATAACCTGAAGATTGTTCTCTCCCTTCCGGATCTTGGTGGTTATGTCATATTTGTGGGCGATCATGGCGTTCTCCGCTGATCCGACCCTCTCCCCGTTCAAGAAGATGTCCGCAAGGCAGTCTATCCCTTCGAAATCAAGAATAAGACGTTGTCCTTTAGATATTTCCGGCGCAATGAACGACTTTGAGTACATCCACTGGCAGAACTCGTAGGGACGCAGGTCGTAGATGTTGTTCCCGACCTGTGGATCTTTGATCATCCCTGCCGCCAGCAGATCCAACTCCACGTTGCCCGGCACGGTGGCGGAGATTTTTGTGGTTTTCATAGAGGCCACATCGGACGGATCCGTTACAGCCTCCCCTTCCTGCGGCCAGAATTCCAGATCCCACTTGCCGTTAAGGGATATCTTGTCCTGAGCCGGAACGCTCAAGCTTATGGCCATAAACAAAGCCACTGTGGAAAGGAAAATCTCTTTTCTCATGGTTATTGGTTTGAGTATTCTTTGTTAAGTTCTTCGAGGATGGTCTTGGCTAGAGCCGGCGAGACCATGGTGGAGAGGTCCTCCAGCGATGCGGCAGCTATGCGGGCCACCGATCCGTAATGCATCAACAGCCGGCTTTCAGTCTGCTCCCCGACCCCCTTGATGTCACGTAAAGCGCTATGAATCTGTCCTTTGCTTCGAAGTGAACGATGGAATGTGATTCCAAAGCGATGGGCCTCGTCCCGGATCTGCATGAGCACTTTCAGGGCATGGGAATTCCTGTCCAGGAAAAGGGGATAAGGATCGTTGATCCTGATCACCAGCTCCATCCTCTTGGCGAGTCCCACGACCATTAGACGATCCAGGAGACCAAGTTCAGCGAGAGCCTGCCTGGCAAACTCCAGCTGCCCTTCACCACCGTCTATAACCACCAGCTGGGGAAGATCGTCAGGAGCCTCGGCTAGCATGCGGGAATACCTCCTGTTGACCACTTCTTTCATCGAAGCGAAGTCATTCGCCCCAATGACTGTTTTGATTTTGAATTTGCGGTAGTCTTTTTTCGAGGGGACACCGTCACGGAACACCACACAGGAAGCCACCGGATTGGTACCTTGGATGTTAGAGTTGTCAAAACACTCGATATGCTTAGGTAAATCCTTCATCCCCAGCGCTTTCTGCAGATCCTCCATGACCATGCGCTTGTACTCGTCCGGGTCGGTGCGCTCTTTCTGCTTGAGAGTGTTGAAATGGTACTCCCGGGCATTCTTGGCGCTAAGTTCCAGAAGGGACATCTTGTCGCCTTTGACCGGAATTTTGAATTCAACACCTTCTATCTCCACATCCGGAAGGAAGGGAACGATCACCTCTTTAGCCAGAGCTCCGAACTTTGACTCGATCTCCGCGATGAAGGCGCTAAGCACGGAAGCCCTCTCTTCCTCGATGTTCATCTTGAACCCTAGATTCAAAGACTGCACGACCGCTCCTCCCCTGACCCGCAAAAAGTTACCGAAGGCTTCAGAGCCATCGAAAACAAGAGAGAAAACATCACAGGAAACATCAGAGGACGAGGATATTATCGACTTTGAATAATGCTTTTTCAAAGCGTCTATCCTGCTCTTGAAAACCTGAGCATCCTCGAAACGAAGCTCCGAGGCAGCCTCTTTCATGGAGGCCTCATATTCCTTGATGATGTCGTTCACGCCTCCCTTTAGAAGGCGGGTTATCTCACTGATCCAGGAGGCATACTCCTCCCGGCTGACGCTACCCACGCAACAGCCTTTGCAGCGTCCTATGTGCATCTCCAAGCACGGGCGGAACTTTCCCCTCAGGACAGCCTCGCCGGTGATTTTAAGCTTGCAGGAACGCAGAGGATAGTTCTTCCTGAAAAACTCGAGAAGATAGTTGGCATGTGTCACGGAACTATATGGTCCATAATAAGTTCCGCTTTTTCGGTCCACTCTCCTCGTAAGGAAGACCCTCGGGAACTCCTCATTCGTCACCTCGATCCAAGGATAGGTTTTCGAGTCTTTGAGGAGGATATTGTAATGAGGCTTGTACTGCTTGATCAGGTTGTTCTCCAAAAGCAGGGCATCGGCCTCCGTGTCGACCACCGAATACTTGGCGTCAGCTATCTTTGAGACCAGGATACGGGTCTTGACATTGAGCCTCTCCGGGGGGACGAAGTACTGCGCTACCCTCTTGTGGAGGTCCTTGGCCTTCCCGACATAAATCACCTTCCCCGAGGAATCGTAATAGCGATAAACCCCCGGGGAATGTGGAAACAGGGATATTTTCTCCCTGATAGTTAGACTATTACCGTCCAAGACTACTTGACGGGCTTGACATGCTTGGCCACTTCAGCCTCTATGTCATCACCGCGGAGATCCCTTTTGAGGATGGTTCCGTCAGGACCGAAGAGGATGATGTGGGGAATACCGTCTATTCCGTAAAGAGTAGTGGGTACACTCTGGGCATTGATGATCTGGTTCCAGGTGATACCAAGCTCTTTGGCGGCCTTTTCGGTATCCTTGGACTTATCCCAGACAGCGACGCTGAGAACATCGAAATCTGGTCCGGCGTATTTCTGGTAAACGTTCTTGATGTTCGGAAGCTCCGCCTTGCACGGACCGCACCAGGAAGCCCAAAAGTCGACCAGGATGTACTTACCCTTACCGACATAGTCTGAAAGCTTTTGGTCATTGATCGTGAAATCAGTGAACTTCTGTCCTTCGGCTGTCCTCTTTCGCGCGGCGACTGTCTTGGTCAGACTCGAGATTGTCTTGACCTTGGCAAGAGCGGTGTCAAGCGTCGTGAGAACCGAATCCATCTGGTCATTACTGAGAAGATACCGGAGGTTGTCAATAGCGGCTACAGCTGCGACATTGTTGTTGTTGTCTTTAACGGTGGCCAGGCAAAGGTTCTTCACCTCATTCTGGAAAGAGTCGTAGAGCTGATCCTCGGTGGCTTCATCGGTCGCGGCCTCAATCTGGGGCTGGAACTTGTTCTGGATGTCGATCATCGCCTTATTGAAAGCGTCGAACTTGGCCTGGACCGACTTCTTGGGAACCTTCGACACGACGTTGAGACTCTTGTCCTCGTTGAAGGTGATTGTCAAGGGGGTTCCGTCAGAGACAAAACTTCCCGTGACGCTACCAGCCTTCAGCTGGGCCATATTGATAACGTCCTTCGGGATCTCCACTTTGAACTCGCCGTTCTGTACCGATACCCGTTTACTGAAATTGCTGGCTTTGATGATGATGTCCACAGACTCGGGGGCGTCATTTCCAAGACGTCCGGTGACCTCTGTGGTCTTGTCTGAGACTTTGGGGCCGCAGCTCGCTATCAAAAGCGAGGCGGCAGCCACAAGGATAATTGATCTTGTCTTCATTGTATTAGTTTAATAATCTATTTCTTGTCTCCAAGGTCCAAAACCCTGACATTGCGAATCTTAAGTCCTTCGCCGTGGCCGCAGAAAGAGATGTATCCCTTCTTGTTGAACATCCCGGGGTGATTCCTGTGATCCACTGTGTAAGGATTATTTCCGCTTCCGTCAGGAGCCACATTGTGACCCTTGCAGGCAGTCCGGATATTTCCATCTACAATAACCTCGCCATTCACGGTGACTTTTATGCGATCGCCTTCAACACGGATCTCTTCGGTGCTCCACTGCCCGAGAGGTTTGTGGACAATCCTCTTGGCGGGAATCACTCCATAGACAGAGCCATGTACCTGATATTCACGAAGATTGGCGTACATCGGAGCGTCATGATCCAGGATCTGGACCTCGCACATGGCATCATAGGCCGCGTCGACTCCCATCGGAGTACGGATTCCGACTCCGTTGTTGACACCCTCGCGGAGGAAGCAGAACTCGAAGCGATAGACAAAATTGCGGTACTCCTTCTTGGTGTAAAGATTGCCGGTGCTACCATAATTCGCGCTCACATAAAGGGTTCCGTTTATAGGAATATATCCTTCAAGATCTCCCTGCCACTTGTCGAGGCTGGTTCCGTCGAAGAGCATCTCGAAGCCCTGCTTCTTCTCCTCGGCTGTGAGCTGGGAAGGAGTGAAAGGCTCCGCCGCCTCGAGAATCTGGTCAATCTCGCTGACAGCATAACCGTCATCGGCATTACCGGTGCCCTTGAAAACATTAGCGGCTTTTGAAAGGAAGTTCTTGAGATCCGTGTAGTTAATCTCCTCTTCGGTCTTGGAAGCGATGGTCTTGACAGCGTTTGCGGCGGCATAAGAAGCGTCCTTGTCGTCAAGGTACTTACCGGCAAGGAGGAAAGCCTTCATCGTGGGAACTCCGGCCAAGGCGTTCAGGGCTGTAGACTTCAGATCCTTGGTGTTGGCCAGCGAGAGAGCCTCTCCAAGATCCGCGCGCTTCTTTTCGAGATTGGTCTCATAGTCACTTATGAGGGATATGAAACGAGGCAGGACCTTGGCGATGTTGGAAGAATTGGCCTTCGCGGCTTTAAGGAGCACCGGAGCGGCCTTGAAGTTGTTGATCCCGGCAAGGCAATCAAGAGCCGCGGAACTGCCGTTATTGTAGGCGTTCTCAAGATCAGCCACGGCCTCGTCAGTACCGGTTGAAGCCAAAACAGGGTAGAAATTGGCGACATTCTTGGCGGTTTTGATCAGACCGCTCACTTTGTTATACTGATCGGCAGGAGCCATTGTGTGAATAGCGGCCTTGAGAGCTTCCTGGTAATCGCTGATAGCGGAAGCGTCCTTAGCGGCATCAAGAAGCCCACCGACCTTGGCGATGTCACCGGTGCCGGTAAAGCTGGAAAGAGAATTTACGGCCATATTGGCGAGATCCTTATCGGAGGATCCGATCATGGAATACACCAATGGGGCAACGTTCTTCATCTTCCTGGAAGAAGCCAGGCTGACCAGGTCGGCGATAGCGCTCTTATCAGTTCCGGCGGAGAGTTTTTCGGCCAAAACAGCGGCCACATCTTCCTTGATGTCACCCTTGAAAGATTTGAGAGCGGTGAGGGCTTCCTGTCCGAACTCGCCTCCGAGCAATCCGATGAGGCTCTTGACAGAACCCTTGGCACCGATTTTACCAGCGGCGGCGATGGCGGCCTTGGTGACCTCTCCACCATCTCCCAATGCGGAGTTAACAAGATTCGCGACAGAGGCTATCTTATTATTTCCAAACCAGTTAAGCACGTCAACCTTGGCATCAGGGGCCAGCTTCTTGAACTTACCGGTCAAGACCGGGACAAGAGCGGAGGCGCCGAGAATCTTGGTCGCGTTGCCAAGAACTGAATTCCTGAATATCTTGTCGTCACTCTTGAGAGCGGAGGCGACGGTCTTCAATGCTTTCGCGGGCTGGGCCTTCATGATCTCATAAGCCGCAAGGCACTTCTCATGAGTCGCACCGGACTTGAGAAGGGACTTCGCTTCCTTCAGGGGCATCGGTTCCTCGGCCTCGGGAGCCACATAGTCACCCAGCATCCTCTGCAGGGAGGTCAAAAGACCCTTGTTATAAGAATCCGAACAAGCGGCGGCGGCATCCTGGAGACCTTTCAGCACGTCCGCTTTCTTGGCGGAATGGGCGGGATCATTGACGTATGACACAAGGCCCTGGAGGGCATATTCATAAATAGCGTTCTTGACTCCATTGCCGGCAGGTTTCATCAGCTTGGCCACCTCAACCACAGACTGGGGGGCGGCAGAAGCGAGGTCACCCATCTGGGTGGCGAAGTCAGCGCTGTTCTGGGCAGGCATCGCGGCCAGCACATCAGCGACTATGGTCTGGACAGTCCTTTGTCTCGCATCCTGGGCGTAAAGCGACACCGAAAGGGCGAGAAGAATCAGAATGGAATATATCTTTTTCATGTCTTATCCGGTTTTTAAATTGACCAAGGGGCGCGCATAGGCTGGTTGATCAGCAGGTTAGCGGCATCGTCATTGATGAACATCTGCTTCTCGGGATCGAAGTGGAGCGTCCTTCCGAGGCGGAGAGCGCAGGAGCCAAGATTAACAACTGTACAGCTGTAATGTCCGTTCTCCTCGTTAAGGGCGAATTTCTGGCGGTTCTTCACGCAGTCGAGGAAATCAGTCTGGCGAGGCTCGGGATCAGGAAGCTCATTGATCACATCCATCACATTGGGAATAGTGCACTCAAAGCCCTTATAAACCTTTCCGTTAGGGCCCTCGATGTAAGGAACCTTGCCGGAGCTCTCGAAGCCTTCACCCTCAAGGATGATCTTGCAACCGTCGGCATAGGTGTAGGTTATGCTTCTCCATATTCCGACAGCGTCCGGATGCTGCTGGGGAGCGTCGACCTCGACCTTGACAGGCAGGTCATTGTCTTTTCCGAGGAAGTACTGGACCGGGTCAATATAGTGCTGGCCCATGTCGCCCAGACCGCCGGACTCGTAGTCCCAGTAGCCGCGGAAGCTCTGATGTACCCTGTGGGGATGATAAGGCTTCTCCGGGGCCGGACCAAGCCACATGTCGTAGTCGAGTTCCTTCGGAACCGGCTGAGGCTCAAGATTTTCCCTTCCTGTCCAATAGAATTTCCAAGCGAAACCGGTCGCACCGGAGATCCTGACAGTGAGTGGCCAGCCGAGAAGGCCGCTGTCCACGAGTTTCTTAAGAGGCTCCACCGTGGTTCCAAGGCCGTAGAAAGTGTCCTTGAAACGGAACCATGTGTCAAGACGGAATATCCTGCCGTACTTGTTGACGGCATCAACGACTTTCTGTCCCTCGCCGATGGTCCTGGTCATAGGCTTCTCGCAGAAAATGTCCTTGCCGGTCTTGGCGGCCTCAACCGCCATCAGTCCATGCCAATGGGAAGGCGTGGCGATGTGGACGATGTCGACATTGGGATCATGGACAAGATCCCTCCAGTCATGATAGGACTGGAGCTTTGTTCCGAACCTCTCCTGTCCTTTCTGGAGCGCGTTGTCCAGATGTTTCTGGTCCACGTCACAGACAGCGACAAGGCGGCAGCGCTCGTCACTGACAAAATGGAGGTTGCTCATTCCGATTCCTCCGACACCGATAATGCCTCGGGTCATCTGGTCGCTGGGAGCCACGAATTTGCTGGACGAATCACCCATCTTGCCGAAAACCTCGCGGGGAAGTATCGTCAAGGCGCCGATTCCAAGTCCGGCTTTCTTGATGAAATCTCTTCTGGATTGTGCCATAATGTATTAATTATATGATATAATAACCTCTCAAGTCACCACAGCGGTGACAACTTGCTAATTTAGAAAAAAACCACGGAAAAAAAAAGACCGGCGTCGAATGACTCCGGTCTTTATCATGTTGAATGGATTGACTTTACTCGGCGCTGCGGGAATCGCGACGAGGGGCGCGGCCACCACGACGGTCGCCACGATCTCCATGACGGTCACCCCTGCGGTCTCCGCGGTCTCCCCTAGGACGTCCGCCGCCCTGGGCATTCGCCGCAGACGGGGCGTTGGGGGTAAGATCCTGCTTGCCATAGCGCTCGCCGTTGCAGATCCACACTTTGATTCCAAGGCAACCGACCTTCGTGCTGGCGATAGCCAGAGCGTAGTCGATGTCAGCACGGAATGTGTGCAGAGGAGTACGGCCTTCCTTGAACATCTCGCTGCGAGCCATTTCGGCGCCACCGACGCGGCCGCTGATCTGGATCTTGATGCCTTCGGCACCAACCCTCATAGCGGAAGCGATGGCCATCTTGATAGCCCTGCGGTAGGAAACACGACCCTCGATCTGACGGGCGATGCTGTCAGCGACGATGTTGGCGTCAACCTCAGGCCTCTTGACCTCGAAGATGTTGATCTGGACATCCTTCTTTGTGACCTTCTTGAGCTCTTCCTTGAGCTTGTCAACCTCCTGTCCACCCTTACCGATGATGAAACCGGGCCTTGCGGCGTGGATAGTCACGGTGATGAGCTTAAGAGTCCTCTCAATGACGATCTTGGAGATGCTGGCCTTCGCGAGACGGTTGGTCAGGTACTTGCGGATCTCATAATCCTCGGCGATCTTCTCGGCGTAGTTGCCGCCACACCAGTTGGAGTCCCATCCACGGGTGATACCGATTCTGTTGGAAATAGGGTTAGTTTTCTGTCCCATAATTAATTCTCCTCTACTGTAGCGGGTTTGACATCGAGAATGATGGTGACGTGGTTCGAACGCTTGCGGATCCTTCCGGCGCGGCCCTGAGGGCAGGGACGGATTCTCTTGAGCGTACGGCCTTCGCCGACCATGATGGTCTTGACATAGACATTACCGTTGTCCAGCTCCTTGCTCTTGTCGGGATTCTTTGCTTCCCAGTTAGCGATAGCGCTGCGAAGAGCCTTCTCGAGCGGGATGGACGGATGCTTCTTCGAAAAATGAAGAAGGTCAAGCGCGCGGTTAACTTCCACACCTCTCACAGTGTCGGCCACAAGGCGCATCTTGCGAGGTGATGTAGGCACGTCGTTAAGCTTTGTTATAGCGGTTTGCTTCTTGGCTTCCTTGAACTTCTCAGCCATAAGTCTTTTACGAGCTCCCATAACTTAAATCTCCTTTAATGATTACTTATTGTTGCCCGAATGGCCTTTGAATGTTCTGGTAGGCGCGAATTCGCCAAGCTTGTGTCCGACCATGTTCTCAGTAATATAAACAGGAATGAACTTGTTCCCATTATGAACTGCCACTGTATGGCCGACGAAGTCAGGAGAGATCATGCTGGCGCGGGACCAGGTCTTCACGACCTCCTTCTTCTTGCTACCATCATTCATAGCAAGAATTCTCTTCTCCAGGGCTTCCTGGATGTACGGTCCTTTTCTTAATGAACGACTCATAATCTTGATTTCTGTTTAATTACTTCTTCTTTCTTCTTTCGATGATGAACTTGTTGGAGGAAGCCTTCGGATTGCGGGTCTTGTAACCCTTCGCAGGCATACCCTTACGTGAGCGAGGGTGTCCTCCAGAGGCGCGGCCCTCGCCACCACCCATCGGGTGATCATGAGGGTTCATGACGACACCACGGTTGTGAGGCCTGCGGCCCAACCAGCGGCGACGTCCCGCCTTACCATGAGATTCAAGATTATGGTCTCCGTTACCGACCGTGCCGACGACGGCGCGGCAGGAAGTGAGAACCATCCTGGTCTCGCCCGAAGGGAGACGAAGAATAGCGTAGTTGCCTTCGCGGGCGGCCAGCTGGGCGAAAGTGCCAGCTGAACGGGCCATAGCGGCACCCTGGCCGGGACGAAGCTCGATGTTGTGGATGAGCGTACCGACAGGGATCTCGGCGAGAGGAAGGCAGTTGCCAAGGTCAGGGGAAATACCCGAGCCGGACACGATGATCTGGCCGACCTTCAGCCCCGCGGGGGCGATGATGTACTTCTTGACGCCATCCTCATACTCAACGAGAGCGATACGGGCGCTGCGGTTAGGATCATATTCGATGGTCAGCACGGTGGCGTTGACATTGTCCTTGTCACGAAGGAAGTCGATGATACGATACATCCTCTTGTGACCGCCGCCGCGGTAACGCACTGTCATCTGACCAGTGTTGTTCCTTCCGCCGGTGCTCTTGAGGGGCTCCAACAACGGTTTGTAGGGCCTTTTGGCGGTAATCTCGTCAAAAGCGCTGATAGCCTTGTTCCTTTGACCAGGAGTCGTGGGCTTGAATTTTCTAATTGCCATTGCCTTGTCCCTCCTTAAATATTAGCGTAGAAATCAATCTTGTCCTCACCCTCAAGAGTGACATAAGCCTTCTTGAAGTGGTTGGTACGGCCGGTGAGCATCCCAGTCTTGCTGTAGCGGGATTTGCGCTTTCCGTGGTAGCTGATGGTGTTGACATCCTTCACGGTCACGTTGTACATCTGCTCGACGGCGGTCTTTATCTGAAGCTTGTTCGCTTCCTTGTCAACGATGAAGCCATAACGGTTGAACTTCTCAGTCTCCGCGGTCAGCTTCTCGGTTACTATAGGCTTGATTAAAATTCCCATTTCTGTTCTCTTTTAACGGTTGGCCCTTTCCGAGAGGACATCCTGGACTCCGTCAACCAGCACCATTGAATTGGCATTCATGATGTTGTAGGTGTTGAGTTCGTTAACAGTGATGACTTTCACCTCGGGGAGGTTACGTGAAGAAAGGTAAATGTTGGTGGAATTCTCGGGCAGGACGAAGAGGACTTTGCGGCTTCCGGCCTTGAGGGCCTCGATAATGCGCATGAACTCCTTCGTCTTGGGAGCATCCATCGTGAAGGGCTCCACGAAAACGATAGCGTTCTCCTGAGCCTTGTATGTGAGAGCGGAATGGCGGGCGATAGCCTTGACCTTCTTGTTGAGCTTTGACCTGTAAAGGCGCGGCTTGGGACCGAACACGCGGCCACCACCGACGAAGATATTGGCTTTCAAGCTACCATGGCGAGCGCCACCGCCACCTTTCTGGCGGCCGAGCTTCTTGGTTGAATGAGCGATCTCGCTGCGATCCTTGGTCTTGGATGTGCCCTGACGCTGATTTGCGAGGTACTGGACGACATCAAGATAAATAGCGTGGTCGTTGGGCTCCACACCGAAGACCTTCTCGTCAAGGACAACCTTCTTTCCGGAATCAGTTCCGTCTATTTTCAATACTGGTAATTCCATAACTAAAACTCCAATGCTACGTATGAACCCTTGGCTCCGGGAACGGAACCCTTAATGACGAGAAGATTGTTCTCAGGGATGACCTTAACAACCTCGAGGTTGAAGACCTTTACCCTCTCATTGCCCATGTGGCCGCCCATCCTCATTCCGGGGAAGACGCGTGAAGGCCATGAGGAAGCTCCCAGTGAACCAGGCTTGCGAAGGCGGTTGTGCTGACCGTGAGTGGCTCCGCCGACACCGGCGAAGTGATAACGGTGGACAACACCCTGGAAACCCTTACCTTTGGAAGTACCGACAACATCAACATACTTGACATCGTTCATGATGTCACCGACTGTGATGGTGTCTCCGAGCTTGAGCTCACCCTCGAAGTCCGCCGGAAACTCGACGAGCTTACGCTTGGGGGTGGTCCCTGCCTTTTTGAAGTGCCCCTTGAGGGGCTCGCTGGCGTGTATCTCTTTGATTTCGTCATAGGCAAGCTGCACGGCTTCATAGCCATCTTTCTCAAGAGTGCGCAGTTGCGTGACAACACACGGACCAGCCTCGATAACGGTGCATGGAATATTCTTTCCATCAGCACCGAAAACGGAAGTCATTCCGATTTTCTTTCCAATTAATCCAGGCATTGGTTTGGTTAATTAATTGTATATAAATACTTTACGTTATCCCGCACAAAATCGCGGGCTGCAAATGTACGAATATTTTTTTAATTAACAAAGTTTTCCACAAGCCTACGGCCTCATAATCAAATAGAAATCGTTATCTTCGCGGAGAGAAATAAATGTGATGACCAACCATATCCACGCTATATTCGGCTTCCTTAACCTGTCCGCCGCTGACTGTCTGGACATCCTGATGGTGGCCGCTTTGATCTACCTTGTGTTCCGTTGGATAAGAGGTTCCGCCGCGATGAGCATATTCATCGCGGTAATCCTTCTGTTCGTGTTGAGGGTCGTTGTGGCCGCGTTGAACATGAAGCTCATGAACGCCCTGCTCGGCACCTTCATTGACGTGGGTGTGCTGGCCCTGATCGTGATCTTCCAGCCGGAAGTCCGCCACTTCCTCATAAGGCTCGGATCCAGCTACGGGGCCGCCGGCAAAGGGGCCGACTTCCTCGGGAAGCTGTTCGGCAACAAGCAGCAAGACCTCGGCGGAGAGGCTGTCAACGAGATCGCGGAAGCCTGCAGGGCCATGTCTGAAGCCAAGACCGGCGCCTTGATCGTCCTCCCGCACAAGGATCCCATCAACCAGATCGTCGAGACCGGGGATATCGTGGACGCGAAAGTGTCCAGGAGGCTCATCATGAACATATTCTTCAAGAACTCCCCTCTCCATGACGGAGCCATGATAATTAAAGGTGACAGGATCGAGGCGGCCAGATGCACGCTCCCGATCACCCAGAGGACGGACATTCCCCCGAGCTACGGGATGAGGCACAAGGCCGCTATCGGGATCTCCGAGGAGACCGACGCGGACGTGGTGGTCGTCTCGGAGGAGACCGGCGGGGTGTCGTTCGTCAGGGGAGGCATGCTCACGACAATAGGAAACATTAACGAGCTCAAGCTCAAACTCGGAACAAAAGAGGAGAAAACACAGTGATGGAGGAGAAAGGAATAGACCGCAGGCTTGAGATAAAATTGGGATTCGACAAGGTCAGGAATATGATTTCTGACCGGTGCTCGACAGAATATGCCGTCTCCAAGGTGGCGGAAGAGACTTTCAGCTCCGACCCCGGAGTGATCTTCCACCGGCTTTCCCTGACCGACGAGATGAGACTCATCATGATGTTCGAGGAAAGCTTCCCGACCAATGGCTACATTGATTGCCTGTACTTCCTGAAGCCTCTCGGCGGGGAAGGATGGAACATAGACCTCGGGGCTCTCGGCAAGTTGCGCACAATGGTTGAGACCGTACGCAAACTGACCAATTTCTTCTCCTCGATCAAAGACGGGATTTATCCCAATCTCAAGAGAATGAGCTCCACGGTGATGAGTTTCCCCGAAGTTCACAGGAGGATAGATCTTATCCTGGACAAATACGGAGATGTGAAGGACACAGCCTCAGACAATCTCCTTCAGATCCGGAAGTCATTGAAATCCAAGGAGGGAGCGATTTCCAAAAGAGCCAACGCGATCCTCGCTCAAGCAAAGGCGGACGGCCTCGTGGACGAGGATGCCGGACTCTCGGTCAGAGACGGGAAACTCCTTATTCCCGTAAGTAGCTCAAGCAAGAAAAAGATCCAGGGCTTCGTTTACGACACTTCCGCGACAGGAAAGACGGCTTTCGTGGAGCCTGCCGAGATCATCGAGCTGGAGAATGAGATATTCACTCTCAAGGCCGAGGAAGCGCAGGAGATCCAGAAGATTCTCGCCGCGTTCAGCGACTTCGTCCGCCCCTATGTTCCCGAATTGATCCATGCCGCCGAATATGTGGGGGAGATGGATTTCCTCGTGGCGAAAGCCCAGGTAGCCCTTGACTTCAAGGCAGGAATGCCAGTGATCTCCGAGGAAGGGGAGATGAATCTGCGTAAAGCCAGGCACCCGCTTCTCGAAAAAGCGCTCGCGAGAGAAAAAAGGGAGATTGTGCCTGTGACGATCAAGCTCAACCAGGCCAAGCACATCCTTCTTATCTCCGGTCCCAACGCCGGAGGAAAGTCCGTCTGTCTCAAAACGACGGGACTGCTCCAGTACATGTTCCAGTGGGGAATGCTTGTTCCGACCTCCGAAAGCTCGGAACTTCCTGTCTTTGAGCGGATCATGGTCAGCATCGGTGACGACCAGAGCATCGAGAACGACCTCAGTACCTACAGCTCCTTCCTCGAGGACATGAAAGCCATGCTCAAGGAAGCCGACTCGAAGACCCTTATCCTGATCGATGAATTCGGGTCCGGAACAGAGCCTACAGCTGGAGGAGCGATCGCGGAAGCCATTCTGGGAGAGATGGATAAGAGGGGAGTGTACGGAGTTATCACAACCCATTACACCAACCTGAAGCTTTACGCGGCGAGCCCCGGAGCCGGAGTGATCAACGGCGCCATGCAGTTTGACGCGGCGAAGATACAGCCTCTATTCAAACTGGACATCGGGATGCCAGGAGGCTCATTCGCCTTTGAGCTGGCGAGGAAAATGGGACTCCCGGAAAACATCGTCAAGGATGCCGAGAACAGGGCCGGAGAGGAGTTCGTCGGCATGGAGAGGAACCTGAGGAAGATCGTTCGCAACCGCCGGGCCCTTGACGAGAAGCTCCTGAAGATCAAGAACACGGACAAGACTCTTGACAGCATCACGGAGCGTTACCAGAAGGAGCTCGAGGGCATCAAGCAGACCAAGAAAGAAATCCTTGACAAGGCGAAGAAGGAGGCAGAGGAGATAGTTCTCGGCGCCAACAAGACTGTCGAGAACACCATCCGCACGATCAAGGAGTCACAAGCGGACAAGGAGAAAACCACCGACGCCAGGAAAGATCTCCAGAAATTCCTCAGCGCCCTGCAATCCAAAAAAGAAAGCGACCAGAAAGACCACGACGACTACATCGACAAGAAGCTCAAGCAGTTGTCGGAGAGAAAGCGCAAGGCCGAGGCCCGCAAAGGCAGCGTCAAGCGGGAGATGTCGCCCCAAGAGCAGGACAAATTCAGGCCCGGACCGTTGCAAGTCGGGGAGAAAGTGCGGGTGAAAGACAACGGAATGGTCGGCGAGGTCACGAGGGTGTCCAACAAGGCCGTGACGGTGGCGATAGGGAACATCACCAGCAAGATGCCTCTCGAAAAGGTGGAGAGGATCTCCTCCAATGAATATAAAGCGGCGATGAAAGAGTCTGTCAAGCCTTTCTCGACGGGGATCGACAATTCCGGCTTGAGGGAGCGCAGGATGAGATTCTCTCCTGAGCTTGATGTCAGGGGCGAAAGAGTCTCCGACGCGCTTGACATCGTCATACACTACATTGACGACGCTGTCATGCTTGGTGTCGGATCCGTCCGGATTATCCACGGGAAAGGCACCGGAGCGCTGCGGGACGAGATACAGAAGTACATCAGGACTATTCCCGGAGTGAGGGAGGTCCATGATGAGCACATACAGTTCGGTGGCTCCGGAGTCACCATAGTACAATTTGAGTAAACAGATTCTTCGCTTCGCTCAGAATGACAATGTCATCCTGAGGAACGAAGTGACGAAGGATCTAAAACCTATAAAAATTATGAGAAACAAAAACAAAGAGAAGAAACCGACAGCAAGGATGCTGCTCGGCAGGAGAGGCGAAGACGTGGCGTGCGTTTACCTTGAGGGCATGGGTCACCAGATCATTGAAAGGAACCACCGTTCAGGACATCTGGAAATAGACATCATCTCCCTCGACGGGAACGGCGTGCATTTTGTAGAGGTGAAGAGCCGTGTAGCGCCTGTTGCGGCCGCCCCGGAAGAAAACGTTACTTCGTTGAAACAGAAGAAGATAGCTAATGCAGCATTAAAATATCTCCACGGAAGCAAAGATCCTTTGATCGCTGGAGGAGCCGAAGTAAATTTCGACATAATAGCTGTAACATTCGATGGAGGAGAGACGAAAGTAGAGTGGTTTCCGAACGCTTTCTTCCCGATGTATTTGTAAGACAATATTTACTGGACTTTATAATATGAAAGATAATCGGTATTGCGTCATCATGGCTGGAGGAACGGCGAATCACTTCTGGCCAATAAGCAGGGAATCCCGACCCAAACAGTTCCTGGACATCGCCGGAAACGGAAAATCCTTTCTCCGGCAGACTTATGAGAGGTTTTCGGACATTGTCCCTAAGGAGAACATCCTGGTGGTGACTCTGGACAGGTTCGGAGAACTGGTGAAGGAACAGATCCCCCAACTGCAAGCCGAGAACCTCCTTCTTGAGCCTTACAGCCGTAACACCGCCCCCTGCATCGCCTACTCCACTCTCGAGATATTGAGGCGGGATCCGGACGCCATCATCGTCGCTACTCCGGCCGACCACCTGATCTATGATGAGGTGTCTTTTAAGAAATCGATGGAAGACATGATCTCCTATGCCACCGAGAATAAGGCCCTGATGACAATGGGAATATCTCCCACCGGCCCCGAGACTGGTTACGGCTACATTCAAGTCACCGGTGGAAAAACCGGCGCTATCTCCGGGAAACCAGTGAAAGTCAAGACCTTCACTGAAAAACCGGACAAGGAGCTGGCAAAGGTTTTCTTCAACAGCGGTGAGTTTTTCTGGAATTCGGGAATATTCGCATGGAAAGCTTCTGTCATCATGGAGGAGATGGCGAAATTCCTGCCCGACGTGGTGTCAGTCTTCAACGGCCTCGGTGAGTACGCCGGGACCCCCGGAGAGAAGGCCTTCCTTGAGAAAGCCTACTCCGTGTGCCCCAAGATCTCCATCGACTACGGCGTGATGGAGAAGACAGACCTCGCATGGCTTTACGCCGGCAACTTCGGGTGGTCGGACATCGACAGCTGGGAATCCCTGTTCAAAGCTGTCTCGTCCAAGGATCCGGATGGGAACGCCACAAATTCAGGCAAACACCTGTTCAAAGGAGACCGGAACAACCTGGTCGTCACGGAGAACAAGAAGAAGATATATGCCGTAAAAGGCCTCTCCAATTATCTTGTGATAGACACCGATGACGCGCTTCTGATCTGCCCTAAAGACGACAAGCGGTTCAAAGAGTTTATCACATCCTTGGGGATGCCCGGTTACGAAGAGTTTCGTTAATCCCGAAAATCTAGCAATTCATCGCGCCGCAGCAGTGGATGACCTGGCCGCTGACATAGCTGGAAAGGTCGCTGGCGAGGAAGAGAGCCACATTGGCCACATCCTCGGGAGTTCCGCCCCTGCGGAGAGGAATTTGTTTTGTCCAAGCGTCACGTACCTCCTGTGAGAGGGCGTTGGTCATGTCGGAAATGATGAATCCGGGAGCGATGCAGTTAGCCCTGATTCCGCGAGGACCCATCTCCTTTGCTATTGACTTCGCGAGTCCGATCATTCCGGCCTTGGAAGCGGAATAGTTGCACTGGCCGGCGTTGCCGGAAACTCCGACGACTGAAGACATGTTGATTATGCTGCCGCCTCTCTGACGAGCCATGATCGGAGTGATTGCGTGGATGAAGTTGAACGCTGACTTGAGGTTGACTCCGATGACGGCGTCCCACTGCTGCTCGGTCATCCTCATCATGAGACCGTCCTTAGTGATACCGGCATTGTTGACAAGAATGTCAATCTTTCCGAAATCGGCGAGAATCTGCTCGACGACCGTGTGAGTCTCCTCAAAATTAGCGGCGTTGGACGCATATCCCTTGACTTTGTGGCCGAAAGCCTCAAGCTCTTTGATCGTCTGCTCGGCAGCCTCGTTGATCACAAGGTCAGTGAAAGCCACATCAGCTCCTTCGGATGCGAATTTAAGCGCGATCGCCTTTCCGATTCCTCTCGCGGCGCCCGTCACAAGGGCGACTTTTCCTTCCAATAATCCCATAATTATATTTTGTTCATTTAATAGATTCTTCGCTGCGCTCATTTAATAGATTCTTCGCTACGCTCAGAATGACATTGTACTACATAAATGCAAACATAGTACTACATCAATGCAAAAATAAAGTTATTTGTCAAGTCGGGCAAGAATAATTGGCTATATTTGCACTTCCAAAACGAAATTATTGTGTTTGCAAGTGAGATAAGAGACCCCGGACTCTGGGAGAGCGGGGAGCTGAAAATCAGCTGGGTACGGCATCACATGCCGCTTCTGGACGGCCTTGACAAGGAGTTCAGGGAGAGCAAACCTTTCAAAGGCCTGAAGATCGCGCTTTCAGTCCATCTCGAAGCCAAGACCGCGCGGTTGTGTGAAGTGCTCGCCAATGGAGGAGCCGAAATGTTCATCACCGGAAGCAACCCGCTCTCAACCCAGGACGACGTCGCGGCCGCCCTCGCGCATGAAGGGCTTAATGTCTACGCTGTACACGGAGCTACTCCGGAAGAGTATGAGAGCGGCATCCGCAGGGTGATCGAGGCCGGCCCGAACATCATCATCGACGACGGTGGCGACCTTGTCTCCATGATCCACGACAACTACCCCGAGCTCATCCCGAACGTGATTGGCGGCTGCGAGGAGACCACCACCGGCATCCTGCGCTTGCAAGCCATGGACAAAGCCGGAAAGCTCCAGTTCCCCATGATGCTCGTCAACGACGCGGCTTGCAAGCATTTCTTCGACAACCGCTACGGAACAGGCCAGTCGGTCTGGGACGGGATCAACCGCACGACCAACCTTATCGTCGCGGGAAAGGACGTGGTCGTGGCAGGATACGGATGGTGCGGAAAAGGTGTGGCCATGAGAGCCAAAGGATTGGGCGCCAGGGTAATAGTCACCGAAGTAGACCCGATCAAGGCTATGGAGGCAGTGATGGACGGCTTCAGGGTAATGAGCATGGACGCGGCCGCGTCCATGGGTGATGTCTTTGTGACCGTCACAGGGTGCGAGGACGTCATCACAGCGAGGCATTTCCTCAACATGAAGGACGGAGCCATCTGTTGCAACGCCGGTCATTTCGACTGCGAGGTCTCAGTCAAGGAACTGAAGGAAATGGCGGTCGAAGAGAAGCCTGCCCGTCAGAATATTCAGGAATATACTCTCAAGAACGGGCGACGGATCTATGTCATTGCGGAAGGCCGCCTTGTCAACCTCGCCGCCGGAGACGGCCATCCGGCCGAGATTATGGACATGAGTTTCGCCATCCAAGCCTTGAGCGCCAAATTCCTGGCGGACAACAGGAAAACCCTCCGGCCCTTCGATCCTTCGACAAGCTCAGGACAGCGCTCCGCTCAGGGACCTGGAGCGATGCTTCATAAAGTACCCGCGGAGATCGACAGGGAAGTGGCGCTCCGCAAACTCGCGGACTGGGGCGTCTCGATCGACACTCTTACTGAAAAACAAAGAATCTATTTATACGGAGAATAACAATCATGAGACTTTTTCCTATCTACACTTGGACTAAAGGCATCAGAAACTTCGACCATCGCAGACGCAAATTCTCCAACCAGCCTTGGTCGCAGGGGGTGATCCTCCTCGGATGCGTCGTGATAGCCATGCTTCTTGCTAACCTTCCTTTCACAAAAGAGATATATCACGACATTCTCGAGACCAAGCTCTCCCTGTTTTTCAAGACACCTGGAGGCAAAGACATCTGGTTCCCGAAAGGAATGACTGTTGAAAGCTTCATCAACGACATCCTGATGACCGTTTTCTTCTTTACCGTCGGGCTTGAGATCCGCCGGGAGATGAAGAACGGTGAGCTTTCAAGCGTTAAGAAAGCCTTGATGCCTGTCATCGCCGCCTTAGGTGGCGTTGTGGCCCCGGCATTGATCTTCACACTTGTCAACCACGGCACGGCCGCCGCCTCCGGATGGGGAATCCCAACCGCCACTGACATCGCCTTCGCCGTTGGAATACTTTCCATCCTGGGCGATAAAGTCCCTGTGTCCTTGAAAGTGTTCCTCACCGCCCTGGCCATCGCCGACGACCTCATCGCTATCCTCGTGGTAGCCCTTTTCTATGGCGGAACGATTAACTTCGGCCTGCTCAGCATAGCGGTCGTCTTGATCATTTTGATATTGATAATGAACAAGTTGGGAGAGAAGCGCAGCTGGTACTACTTCATCCCCGCAATGGTGATCTGGGCCCTGTTCTACTATTCAGGAATACACTCGACAATGTCCGGCGTGGTGATGGCGTTCCTTGTCCCGATGACTCCCCGCTACAACGAAGCATATTTCCACCGCAAGAGGATCCAGTACATCGACAGGCTCAACGAGTACAACGGCATCGCTTCCACCTCGGCTGAATTCCCCAATGGTCCCCAGAGGCATTGCCTGCGGAGAATGAGCGTCATCTCCAAGGGAGCGATCCCCATGAGCTACCGCCTCGAGCATGCCCTTGGACCCTGGGTCAATTTCCTGATCATGCCTCTCTTCGCCCTGGCCAACGCCGGAGTGGAGATTCCTGACGTGTCATATTTCAACGTGTTCCACATCGATCCCGCTCTTGGCGGAGTCAGCATGGGAGTATTCTTGGGGCTCCTCCTTGGAAAGCCTCTCGGGATTTCCCTCGCCAGTTTCATCGCGGTTAAATTGAAAGCGGGAGAAATGCCCGCCAAGGCCTCATGGAAGATGCTCATCGCCGTGGCCTGCCTTGGTGGAATAGGCTTCACAATGTCGATCTTCGTTGACACCCTTTCGTTCGGCGACCAGACTCCGGAAGTCATGGCAAGACTCCGTGACATGGGCAAAGTCGCTGTCCTGATGGGCTCGCTCTGCGCCGGACTCCTCGGCAGCCTGCTCATCACCATCATCAACAAACTGGAAAGCAAGCAACGGTAATAGCAAAAAAAATGAGCGTCGACGCTTCCCGCGTGGACCCTCACTCTAACCACATAATTAATAACACTAAAACTAATAACCAATCGGGTTGTCCGGGGAGAGAACCTCCTTGCTCAACCCGATGCAAAGGTACGGCTTTTTTTAATTAATGCAAATTTTTTGTAATAAATTTTTAATAATTTCTTTTTAAACTGGTTTAAGTCGCTGATTTTTCGGACTATAAACAATAAGAATATTTTAAAAACATTTTAATTCCCCTCAAAAGCATAGGCCTTCTACCCCTCTCAAAAACATTTTAAATTACCATTTAAACTGTTTTAATTATAATTTATCAATCACCGACACAAGCCAACGTCGCGACCGAAACTTTCACCCCAGGACTGATTATTTTCCGCAATTCCGAGTAACAGGCATGTACAGTTGACCCGGTAGTGAACACATCATCCACCAGAAGAATATGCCGGCACCCCCTGAGACGGCCCATATCCCTTACAGCAAAAGCCCCTGCCACATTAGCGGTCTTTTCCAAAAGCGACAAATGGGTCTGAGTCCTTGTCTTCCGCATTCGGACAAGAACATCTCCTCCGAAATCCGCCCCAAAGGCATCCGCCAGAACCCTTCCGATAATTTCAGACTGGTTATAACCCCTTGCCCAGCGCCTTGTCCAGTGCAAAGGCACCGGGACTACCAAGTCAACGTCGCCATATAAGGACGAGGACCGCATCTCCTCTGCCAACATCCTGGCGAAATAACGCCCGGCCGGGATATTCCCGCGATATTTAAGACTCTTCGTGATGTTCCTATAGCCAGTGGAGGCCCGGTAAAAGAACAAAGCGGCGGCATTGGCGTAAGGAACATAAACCGGATTCGAGAGCCTGTCCAAATCTTTCTGGATCAACGCGTTCAACCGGTCAGCCATCCGGTTTCGGGGCATGATGGAATAGTAAGTACGGGGCAAGTCTGCCAGACAGTCCCCGCAAATATGATCCTCCTCCAGCGACAGTTTTTCCCCACAGACCAAGCAGACCCGGGGAATCATCAAGTCCAGAACGGACTTGAGATAATCTGAAACAGTAATTCCAGCCAACATAGTTCAAGTTTTCGCGATATTAATAAAATTCAAACTAACTTCGCGTTAATGAAAGGGGGTTTCTTATCGGTTTTCGCTGCCGCGGTCCTGTCTTTGACCGCCGCTGGGCAAGGCGTGAGTTATCCGGAGGTTGTTCGGAAGACTTTTGAGAGGGCGGATAGGGAGATTCTTCGCCGCACTCAGAATGACAGCCAGCGGAACGAAAACAGACTGAATGACAATCGGCGGAGTGAGAGTGAGAAGGGCTTGAGGCTAAGGGTCGCGATTCCGGACTGCGAGAAGGCCGAAGTCCTCAGGGAGATGGTCCGGATCTGGGGAGGAGAGCCCGTGGACATGCCCCAGGAGGGATGCTCGGTCATCGCCCTCAGGACCGCCTCAAGGACATGGGACGGCGCCTTGATGCCGGACGATTGGGTCAGGGCCGACAATGAATATTCAATCATTGTTTACAAAACAATAACAGACTGGAATATTCCTTATCTGGGAGTATCGCCCCTGACAAAAACAATCGACCAGGGCCTCAAGAGGCTCCCCTGCGGGATTTCCTCCATAGAAGAGCTTATGCGGAAAGCGAGAACCTACCGTAAAGCGGTCTCGATCATGGACGGAATATTCTCGATCGACACCCACTGCGACCTACCTGAAAACTATCCGAAAGGATGGTCCGTAGGTACAAGGACGGTCAGTCAGGCCGGCGTAGCGAAGATGGATGAGGGACATCTGGCCTCGCAAGTCCTGGTCAGTTTCCTTTGGCAAGGTCCCAATGACGAGGCTTCGCTTGGAAGAGCATTTGAGAAGAATCTCGCCCAGATACGAAAGATAAGGGAAGACATCGGGAAATACCCCGCCCTTTGCGCCCAGGCGAAAACTCCCGCCGAAGCCGATTCCCTGTGGAAAGCCGGAAAGAAAGCCTTCATGATCGCCGTTGAAAACGGTTACGGCATCGGAAAAGACATCCGGAACCTAAAGACGCTCAAAGACTTGGGCGTTGTGTACATCTCCTTAAGCCATTTCCGGGACAACGCGATCTGCAACACGTCCTCCCGCCATGGCAGTGACCCTTCTAAAGGTCTCACCCAGGTCGGAAAAGAAGTCGTCAAGGAAATGAACAGGCAAGGGATACTCATCGATCTGTCCCACCCCTCTCCCGGCACTTTCTGGGACTGCGTAAGCCTCAGCGAGGCCCCTGTGATCTGCTCCCACTCCGGAGCCAAAGCCATCTACGGCCACGACAGGGGACTGGACGACAAGCAGCTCAAGGCCCTCGCGGAGAACGGAGGTGTCATCCAGGTCTACTCCGTTCCTGAATATCTCGGGAGGCCCAGAAGCACAATGACCATCGATGACATGATGGAACATTTCAATCATTGTGTGGAAGTCGCTGGCGCTGAGCACGTAGGGATCGGCAGCGATTTCGACGGCGGTGGTGGTGTCTGGGGATGCAACGGGGATAATGACCTGATCAACCTGACTGTCAAAATGCTTGAACACGGCTATACCCCTGAACAGATCAGAGGATTTTGGGGCGGCAACTTCATGAGAGTCCTTTCCGAAGCCCAAGCTATCGCAAATCGAGACTGAGCTGGGGATCGGATTCCCTTCTCAAACGGTCGAATTCCTCCAAGGTCGCGAGGTCTGGATTGACGATCACATCCAAGTTCCGGATAAGGATCCTGTCGCCATTGAAAATATTCGCAAGGCACCCTTTGATCCCGACGATTGCCGGTATTCCAAGACCTCGGGCGAGCAGGTCGGCATGTCCGGTAAGATCCTCATCCTCAAGGACCATCGCCACCACATTGTTGAAATTGATCATCACTGAATCGGCCAGAAAGACCGTCCGGGCCACAAGGACACTCCCCGGAGGGATGTCCTCATAGGGATTACGCTGTCCGCGGTCTATGGCCACGAACGCCTTCCCTTTGGCGAATCCGCCAACTCCCGAACCTCTGATAGTCATGATCTCCTAAACAATCTCCCAAACCCCTCCAGGAGCGAAAACAGGCTCTACAATCTGATCGTAAAACATGCCTCTCTTGGCCAGATCCAGAACATTCATCCTGTGACGCATGAGCTGGACGATGGGGAACATATCCTTGAGCTGCTGGCGTGTGACCCCGATCATCGAAGGGTCGTAGGGGGCGCCTGCGGTCTTGAAAAGGTCCCGCATCTTCCCGAAGGAATACACTTGTCCCTGAAGCTTCTTCTTGAATTCCGGCCAGGTGTCACGGACACGCGTGAGCTGCTCCCGAACCGTCTCGGCGTCATTGTATTTCTTGGTGATGTTGTCATACCCCAGAGTCGGTGCCGGGAAGTCCTTGAATATCTCCGTCGCCCTCGCCTGCTCCTGCTCAAGAGTGGGCCATGCCTTAACGCAAGCCTCCACATCAAGCTTGGAGAGATCCAGCTTGAACAACTCATCGAACACCGCGCACATGGTCAGGGTGCCGATCGCGACCTGGAAACCATGGGACTGCAGCTTGCCATTAAACCTGTGATGGGTCATGTCAAGAATATGGCTGAAAAGGTGGTCGCAGCATGATGCCGGACGGCTGGACTGGGCTGCCTGCATCGCGAAACCGCTGAGTGTCAAGCCTTCAAATAGATCAGCCACTGCCTCCGGCTTGCCCTCCGCGACACCTTCAGGGTCGGAGAGAAGGTCATCCAGATAATCCTGGAGCACATGCCACGCGTCGGGCTTGATCGGAGCCGTGCCCATAAGGTCAGCGACCATCCATTCCGCCCCGGCAGGAACCTTGGCGGCGAGATCGGCATAACCGGCAGCGGTCATCTCCTTCGGAGCGGCCGCGATCACATCGATGTCAGCGATTATGGCGACAGGAGCGGGACAGGAAAAAGTCTGCTTGGAGTTCTGGTATGAGATTGAGGCTCCGAACGAGGAATATCCATCCACGGAAGCCGCGGTCGGCAAGGTCAGATACTGCTGCCCATGATGATGAGAACAAAGCTTGCAGAGGTCATTGATAACCCCGGAACCTACTGATACAGCGATATATCCACCGTCCAGTTCCTTGTCCACCATCTCCACATATTCCCACTCCGCATGAAACTCTTCCTCCATGATGATGAACTTCTCCGTCGGGATGCCGGCATTGACAAACAAGCCATAAACCTTCTCCCCGAGAGCCGGCCAGGTGTGGATGTCGGCAATAATCTTTGCCTTCCTGCCGGGAAAATATTCCTTGAAGACCTTCGGAGCCAAAGAGCTGGCCCCTCTTCCCATCTCGAACAACTTGGTGTCGGTCGCCACCTTGAGAGCGTTCGCAATCCTCTGTTTAGAATCCATTTGTTGATTGTTTACAGACCATAAAGGTACTAAATTATTTTGTACCTTTGCAGGCGATAAAACAATGGAACCAAAAAAGATCAAGATAAAATGACACAGGAAGAACTCTTCAAGGTGCTGGTTGCGCATTGCAAGGAATACGGATTCATATTCCCCTCCAGTGAGATTTACGATGGGTTGGCCGCGGTTTATGATTACGGCCAGATGGGCGTTGAGCTCAAGAATAACATCAAACGTTATTGGTGGGAGGCTATGACCCGCCTCAACGAGAATGTGGTGGGCATCGACACTTGCGTGTTTATGCACCCGAAGACCTGGGTCGCCTCCGGTCATGTGGCCGCGTTCAACGACCCCCTCATCGACAACAAGGACTCGAAGAAGCGCTACCGCGCCGACAACCTGATCGAGGACTACCTAGGCAAGATCGAGGAGAAGATCGAGAAAGAAGTCGCGAAAGGTCGCAAGAAATTCGGCGACGCCTTCAACGAGGAGCAGTTCAGGGCCACTAACCCCAATGTTCTCCGCGAGAAGAAGAAATACGACGAGGTACACGAGCGCTACAAGGCCGCCGAGGATGCCAACGACCTCAAGGCCTACCGTGACATCATCATCGACTGCGGCATCGTCTGCCCCATCTCCGGAACCGCCAACTGGACCGAAGTCAGGCAGTTCAACCTGATGTTCAGCACCCAGGGCTCCACGACCGGCAACTCAGACGACGTGCTTTACCTCCGTCCTGAAACCGCCCAGGGAATATTCGTCGAGTACCTTAACGTCCAGAAGACCGGACGCATGAAGATCCCCTTCGGAATCGCCCAGATCGGAAAGGCCTTCCGTAATGAGATCGTCGCCAGGCAGTTCATATTCAGGATGAAAGAGTTCGAGCAGATGGAGATGGAGTTCTTCTGCAGGCCCGGAACCGAGATGGAGTGGTTCGCCAAGTGGAAGGAGAACCGCATGAAGTGGCATGTCAACCTCGGCATGGGCGCGGAGAACTACCGCTTCCACGACCACGAGAAACTGGCCCACTATGCCAACGCCGCCACCGACATCGAGTTCAACTTCCCGTTCGGCTTCAAGGAGCTTGAGGGTATCCACTCAAGGACCGACTACGACCTCGGTAACCACCAGAAAATCAGCGGAAAGAAGATCCAGTACTTCGATCCTGAGACAGGTGAGAGCTACGTGCCTTACTGCGTTGAGACCTCCATCGGTGTCGACCGCATGTTCCTCGCCGTCCTGAGCCATTCCTACAAGGTTGAGCAGCTGGAAGGCGGTGATACCCGCGTGGTCCTCAGCATCCCCGCTCCGCTCGCCCCGGTCAAGGTCGCCATCCTTCCCCTTGTCAAGAAAGACGGACTGCCGGAGAAAGCACAGGAAGTTGTTGATCTTCTTAAATATGACTTCGCCTACCAGTACGACGAGAAGGACTCCATCGGCAAGCGCTATCGCCGCCAGGATGCCATCGGAACCCCGTTCTGCGTTACCATCGACAACGACACGATGAACGATGGCACCGTCACCGTCCGTGACCGCGACTCGATGGAGCAGGTTCGTGTTCCGATCAGCGAGCTCCACGAGATGATAAATAAGAAGGTCAACATGGCCAACCTCCTCAGGAACCTTTAATTTTATGAATATCAAGTATTTCTTGGCCGCACTTTGCGCTGCGGCCATTTTTGTTTCCTGCTCTGACAAGGAAAAAACGGAAAGCCTTTTTAACGGTGAGGACCTCACCGGCTGGAAAGCCGTGCTTAAATCCGCCGAGGGCGAGACTTTCGAAGGGGAGACGTTCTTCGTCCAGGACAGCGTGCTCCATGTGACCGGCAAGCCGTTCGGCTATCTCCGTACCGAGAAAAAGTATTCCGACTACCGTCTGCATCTTGAATGGCGCTGGGCCGGCGCGGAGGCCGTGGACGGAGGTGTCTTCAACCGCCTGCAAGACGGGGACAAGGTCTGGCCGCTGGGTGTCCAGCTCCAGATGACCCCGAAGGACATGGGAGTCCTGATGGGTGGGATCAAGCTCGAAGGGATCGAGGGTCCTTTCTACAAGAAAGACAGGATCGTGGCTGAAAGCCCAGAGAAACCTCTCGGGCAATGGAATGAGATGGAATTTCTCTGCGAGGGCGGCTCAATCAAAGTCTGGCTGAACGGCGTACTCGTCAATGAGGCCGTCTGCGACGCTCTCGACGGCTACATCGCCATCCAGTCCGAAGGCGGCCCCATGGACTTCAGGAATATATTCCTCTATTCAAACCTCACCTTGCAGACCGACAGGTAATACGTCGCGTTGAGCGACTCCTTTCCCTGGTAGAACAGGTACACCTGTCCATCATCATCCTGGAAAACCCCGGGGTGGCCGCTCTCGAAAGCGTTCCACGCACCCTCTGGGCCGTGCCTGAAGAACAATCCGTCAGGAGCGATCCTCTCGTAGTGATACCCGTCAGTGGAAGTGGCAAGCCCGATCTGCTGACCCTCATGGTTGTACGCCCCGGCGTAGAACATGTACCAGACACCCTTGTGCTTAACGACGGTCGGAGCCTCGGTGCAGCTCATTTCCCATGGATATACCGGAGTCATGAGCGGGCCGTCCACAGAAAGAAGAGTCCATTTATCTGGGCCATAATCACTTCCGTAAGGAGCCTCGGCCATACCCATAATCTGGTAGGTGGCGGTTTTGTCCCTGGTAGCGAACAACAAAATCAGCTTGTCCTTGACCTTGTACACCTCGGCGTCAATAGAGCGCTTGATTGACCATTTAGTCTCCGGGACTATTATCGGACGGTCACAGGTGTTGGTGAAAGTTATCCCGTCCTCACTCACGGCGTGCCAGATATTGGCCACCCCGTCGGTCCCGTCCCAAGCCATCTGGTAGAACATGTGGATCTTTCCGTCAAGCTTGCGGACACAGGGAGCCACGGCGCCACGGAGAGGATTGCCTTTGGAATCCCTAAGGTCCATGTCGCCTACCCTTGTCCAGTTCACGAGGTCCGTGCTGCTGGCTATAGCGGCGTGCCAGTCATTGAATTTCGGCGGTTTGCTGTTGTCCTGGGGAGTCGGGTCAAAAGGCATAAGGGAATAATACATAAAGTACTGATCCCCATGATGGATGACCGTAGGATCCTTCGCGAAAGGATATTCCTTGACCTTGGAATTGTCGCCATATCGCATAGGAAGCGGTTCCAGAACCACTTTCATCGGTTTGGGCGCACAAGCCGAAAGGCAAACCGCCGTCGCCAGCGCGAAAAGTGAAAAGGCTCTCATCGTCTGTTATTTTTCCTGATAATCAAAATACTCAAAACTGGCCTGGCCGCCTTCAGCGAAGAGACCGAGCATCACTCCCGTAAAGCCTCCGACCACTTCGGAGCTAAGCAGGGACGTCTCAAACTCTCCGAGAGACTTTCCTCCGGCGAAGAACTCATACATGTTGCCATCTTTGGATTCCACTTTGAGGGCAGTCTCCTTCCCCTTGACCGGAACCTCTCCCAAGACAGTGTCAACGGACTTCAGCCTGAGCCTCAAAACAGCCTTGCCACCACTGACCTCAATCGCGGCGAAGCCATTAAAGTCCTGATAAACAACCAATCCGGCCTTTCCTGAACGGGAATCAAGTCGGACTTTCGTCTCAGCGACGATCCCGGGACTCTCCTGACGGACTCCGACGAAAGTCGGATGGTCACGATCGTCAAGGGGTTTGGCTCCCGCAAGGATAAGACGACCCTTATCCATCTTGTAACGAGACATTTCCGGATTCTGGATATAAACCCACTCCGGACCCAGGGGAGAGTCAAACTCTTGCCTCCAGGCCTTCTTTTCAGGAGTCTTGGCGGTCCAGCTGGCGGGAACCTCCATGACAGCCTCTATCGGAGCCCCGTCGTTGATCACGGGCCACCCGGCTACCCAGGTCACTGGAGCGATAAACGTCTCGCGGCCAAGATGATGGAAATCCCCTCCGAAACGCCTGAAACCAAGGAAAACTACCCACCAGGACCCGTCAGGAGCTTGTACGAAGTCCCCGTGACCGGTTCCCTGAATCTGATGTCCCTGGGAAACCTGACGGAACTGCGTAAGAATAGGATTCACCGGATTGGACTCGTAAGGGCCCCAGATGTCACGGCTGCGGGCGACTGTAAGGCCGTGCCCCATCTCTGTACCACCCTCGGAAATCAGCAGATAGTACCATCCGTCTTTCTTGTAAATATGCGGTCCCTCGGCATAGCGTCCACCTGTTCCGTACCACAGTACTTTGCTCTCTGTCAACTGTTTCCCAGTCACAGGATCAATCTCGCAAAGCACGATCCCATTAGGATTGGAGACCATGTAGCACTTGCCGTCCTCAAAGAGGAAAGAGGGGTCAATTCCTCCCTGCTTCAAATAGACAGGCTCCGACCAAGGTCCTTTCGGATCCTTAGCGGTCACAAAGAAATTGCCTCCCGTGGTGACATTCGTGGTGACCATGTAATATGTCCCATCATTATAGCGGATCGTGGTGGCGAAGATTCCGCCGGAAGAATTCGCGTTCATAAGGGGAATCTGGCTCTCCCGGTCAAGGACATTGCCGATCAATTCCCAGTTGACCAGGTCTGTCGAATGGTAAATCGGCACCCCGGGGAAATACTGGAAAGAGGAATTAACTATGTAATAATCGTTTCCGACCCGGCAAATGGAAGGGTCCGGATGATACCCGGGGATAATCGGGTTGTGGATCTCAAGGTTGCCGTTCTGGGCAAACGAAAGCGCCAAAGAGAAAATGGCGATAAAGGCTGTGGTTATCAGACGTTTCATAACAAATGTAAAGTTAACATTATTTTCATAAATTTGCTTGATATAAAAGGTTGTGCATCCATGAAAAGACATTTGACCGCCGCCATCCTTGTGATCCTGGCGCTTCACGGTTGCGGCTCACCCCGACCGGACATTCCCAAAACCACTTTTCAGACGAACGCCTCATGGAAACCCGTAACGGACATCAGGGCCGATGCCGTGATGGTCTATGGGACTGGTCCCGCCAAAGGCGCTGGAGGAAATGTGGAAGACCGGTTAAGCCGTTGGAAAGAAAAAGGTTACAGGACAGACTTCATGACCGGAATAGCCTGGGGAGGCTATCAGGATTATTTCCTCGGACGTTGGGACGGACAACCTCACTGGGAAGACGGACAGGTCGATTCTCAAGGAGACACTATTTGGCACGGAAAGAACATTCCCTACATCGTCCCGAGCCGGAAGTATCTTGAATATTTCAAGGAGACTCAAATCAAGAGGATCATCGACGCCGGAGTTGACGCCATTTACCTCGAAGAGCCCGAGTTCTGGTCGCGGGCAGGCTACAGTGACACTTTCAAGAAGGAATGGGAAGACTTCTACGGAACTCCGTGGATGCCGCAGGACAGTTCCCCGGAAGCCACTTATCTGTCCAACAAATTGAAGTACCATCTCTATTACAGAGCCTTGGAAGACGTGTTCACCTACGCCAAGGAATATGGCAGGGAGAATGGCCGCGAGATCAAATGCTATGTGCCGACGCATTCGCTGGTGAACTATTCAATGTGGGAGATCGTCAGTCCGGAGGCCAGTCTGGCCCTTCTTCCTTGCGTCGATGGTTACATCGCCCAAGTTTGGACCGGAACTTCCAGGGCCCCGACATATTACGACGGTCGCAGGGCGGAGAGAATCTTCGAGACAGCCTTCCTTGAATATGGCAGCATGGTCTCCATGACCGCTCCCACTGGACGGGACCTCTGGTTTCTCACAGACCCTATAGAGGATGGGGTCCGGGACTGGGAAGACTACCGAAAGGGCTATCAAGCCACATTCACGGCTCAACTCCTTTACCCTGGAATAGCCGATTATGAGGTCATGCCATGGCCGGATCGGATCTACGAGAAATTGTACCCTGTGAGCGCTGGATCCTCTGAGATGAGTAATATTCCCGGACCTTACGCGACAATGATGGGCATCATGGTGAATGCCCTTCAAAAGATGCCAAAGAGCTCGGAGAAGGTGGAGGGTTCGCGGGGAATCTCTGTCTTGATGGATAATTCATTGATGTTCCAGCGTTTCCCGGTTCACAGCGGTTATGATGACCCTCAATTGTCAGACTTTTTCGGGCTTTCCATGCCTCTTTTGAAAGCCGGAGTCCCCGTCAGAATAACCCACATCGAGAATATTCCCGGATCTTTGAAGAATGTGAAGGTCCTGCTGATGACATATTCCAACATGAAACCTTTGTCCGAGGATGCTCATGAGGCCCTCAAGGGCTGGGTCTCGGAAGGAGGAAAACTCATTTATTCCGGAAGGGATGAGGATCCTTTCCAGAATGTGAGTGAATGGTGGAACAGTGACGGACGTGCCTATAGGGCTCCTTCCTGTCACCTTTTCGAATTATTGGGCCTCGGTCAAGAACCGGAAGAGGGAAGGTACAAAGTCGGTAAAGGCGAGGTGATGGTCTTAAGAGCCGATCCGAAAGAATATGTGATGAATCCCGGAGGGGAAGCCGCTGTGTTGAAAGCGGTTGAGGATTTCTATGGTCCCTTGGACAAAAAGAATCACCTGAAACTGGAGCGGGGGCCGTACCTGGTCGCCGCCGTGATGGATGAGACTCCGGACCAGAATCCCCTGAAGCTGGATGGCTCATTCATTGACCTGTATGACCCCTATCTGCCTGTCCTGGATGGCATCACTTTGCTTCCTGGCTCCAGAAAACTGCTGTACGACCTCGCGAAGCGCCCCCGCGGAGCGGCCATCCTGGCGGAAGCCGGAAGATCAACAGATTTGCGGAGCTCCAGAAGAAGCTTTTCCTACATCACGAAAGGACCCGCGGGAACCATGAACCGAAGCAGGGTCTCCATTCCCAGGAAACCTCTCAGCGTCGAGGCTGAGGGATGTTCCTGGACATGGGATGAGAACAGCCGGAC
>JAGAFU010000045.1 GCA_017627955.1 Bacteroidales bacterium
AGACGGGTCCTACCCATTTGTTATAATTGAGAACCGCCCGGCTCCATTGTCCTTAGTTCAACTTTCTTTATCGGCATAAAATTACTACTTTTGTGGTTACAGGCCTTGGGCAGATAACCACTCTGCAAATCTAAGGTTTGTATGTTATGTCAGACTATATCGTATCAGCAAGAAAATACCGTCCCGATTCCTTTGAGACCCTCATCGGACAGGACAATATAGCGCAGACCCTGAAGAACTCCATAATCAGGGGAAAGCTGGCTCACGCCTATCTGTTCTGCGGCCCAAGAGGGGTCGGCAAGACCACCACGGCCAGGATATTCGCGAAGGCCATCAACTGTTCCAACCCCTCCGAGGACATGGAGCCCTGCGGGAAATGCGAGTCCTGCATCTCCTTCCAGGAAGGCCGTTCCTATTGTATACACGAGCTGGACGCCGCTTCCAACAACGGAGTCGAGGACATCAAGAACCTGATGGACCAGGTACAGATTCCCCCTCAGGTCGGCAAATACAGCGTCTACATCATAGACGAGGTCCACATGCTCTCGACAGCGGCCTTCAACGCCTTCCTCAAAACCCTTGAGGAGCCCCCGGCACACGCCATATTCATTCTTGCCACGACAGAGAAGCACAAGATCCTCCCGACGATTCTCTCGCGCTGCCAGACGTACGATTTCAACAGGATCTCGATTCCTGACATGGTCTTCAACCTCAGGAATATCGCCACGAAGGAGAACGTCAAGATCGACGACGAGTCGCTCCATGTGATTGCCCAGAAGGCCGACGGAGCGATGAGGGACGCTTTGACGATCTTCGACCAGACTGTGGCGTTCTGCGGTTCTGACATAAAGTACGAGGATGTGATACGGAACCTCGGTGTTCTGGACTACGACTATTCTTTTGACCTGGTGGACGACTTTCTCGCCGGAGACTACGGCAAGGCTCTCATGACTTTTGACGAGATCCTGTCCAAGGGATTCAACTCACTGCATTTCTGTGCGGCGTTGAGTTCCCACCTCCGGGATCTCCTGGTGGCCAGGAACGGAGGGCTTGACACCCTGCTTGAACTGCCGGAATCCCTGAAAAAAAGATATGTGGAGCAGGCTTCGAGGTGTTCCGTGAAGTTCCTTTACGATGCTCTCGGGGTGACTACGGCGTGTGAGGCCGGTTATAAGATGGCCGTTAATCCGAGGCTGCACATTGAGTTCGCGCTGATGAAGCTGAGTTTCCTTGTGAAGGCACCGGAGATGACCGACCAGGGCGGCAATGCCCCTAAAGCGGCGGTCGTCAATAACGCTAAAGCAGTGAGCGCCGAACCACGGCCGGAAAGCGCAGAACCACGGGCACGCAAAAAACCAGCAAAAACCGGCTCCGCACTCTCCCTCAATGCCATCCTCGAGGAAGAGGAAAACAAGAAAGAAGTCAAGAAAACCGCTGTCGTGTCAGACGAACTGCCTGACGACGATAAGATAATGAGCGCCTGGAAGTCTATCCCCGAGGAATTCAAGGCAGTGAACCAGATACGTCTGGCCAACACCCTTGAGAACGCCATCGTGGAGATCCAAGAGTCGGATGGAATGAAGACCGTCACCTTCAAAGTCAGCAATGAAGCCCAGCGCAAATGGATCCAGGAGAACAGATTGCTGTCTTTGGAAGGGAATTTGCAGAAGAAAACAGGATCTTCCAGGATCCGCCTCGAAGTGGGCGTGATCCCTATGGAAGAGAAAGAGGTCCAGCCCTACACGGACCAGGAGAAAGCGACAGCCCTCATGGGAGAGAACGGAGAGCTCCGCAACCTGGTCAAGGACTTTGGACTTGAGACAAAATAAAAAGCGCAAGAGATGAAACTACGCTGCGAGAAGCTTGTTAAGAAATATGGGATCAGGACCGTCGTGAAAGGAGTCTCCATGGAGATAAACCAGGGAGAGATCGTCGGATTCCTTGGCCCCAACGGAGCGGGAAAGACCACCAGCTTCTACATGATCACCGGACAGATCGTCCCGAATGGTGGCCGTGTGTACCTTGATGACGAGGACATAACGGAGCTTCCAATGTACAAAAGGGCCCAGAAGGGCATCGGTTACCTCCCGCAGGAAGCGTCTGTGTTCAGGAAGATGTCAGTCGAGGACAACATCATGTCCGTCATGGAGATGTCCGACATGACCAAAGCGGAAAGGAAAGAGAGACTTGAGAGCCTCATCAGCGAGTTCAACCTCTCGAAAGTCCGCAAAAGCCTTGGTATCCAGCTGTCCGGAGGAGAGAGGCGCCGTTGCGAGATCGCCCGAGCTCTGGCCATAGACCCCAAGTTCATCCTTCTGGACGAGCCATTCGCCGGAGTCGACCCGATTGCCGTCGAGGACATCCAGTTCATCATCGCCAAACTGAAGTACAAGGACATTGGCGTGATCATCACTGACCATAACGTCGGTGAGACCCTCGCTATCACCGACCGTGCCTACCTCCTCTACGAAGGCTCCATCCTCCAGCAAGGCACGCCGGAATCGCTGGCCGCTGACGAGGATGTCCGCACAAAGTATCTTGGTTCTGGATTCATATTGAAGAAATCCGTGTCCGTAGAGAGAGCGAGGGCTGAGCATCTCGCCCTGGAGGCAGAGAAAGCCGCGGGGCAAAAGGAAGAAATAGTTGAACAAGTTGAATAATAGACTATCATGAGACGAATTATGCTTTTGGTCACGCTGATGCTGACCGCCTTGATGTCGTTCCCGTCTGTCTCATTCGCCCAGGCGCAGATCTACACGAGGAAAGAGAAGCTTAAAGACCTCACCGCAAAGACTGTCAAGGTGGTCTTGACAGGTGACGAGGTTCTGGACGAGTCGCTCAAACAGAGCGTCACGGCCAGCTGGACCATATCCCCTTTTGAGTTCTGCTCCAATGAAGAGTTCCAGAAGATAAAGACCGACAACAAGTTCTATTTCCTGCTCGTGGTCAAAGGGCAGCAGAGAAAAGAATCCGAGCCGGGAATAGACCTTCTGACTTTGGTGAAAGGCGGCGAAGGGGCCGACAAGTCTATCAATGACATGCTCGAGGTCGTCACGTTCCCTCTCAGGTCCGCGGTCGATCCCTCCGGGAGGGAGTTCATCTTCATACCCGCGTTCCTCACAATCATGCAGGAACACGCCATGGAGCTGACAAAATCCGAGGTCAAAGCCTACACCCCACTTGGCGGCAATGACACCAAGAAGTTGAGGATGAAGCAGATATACTTCTTCAAGGAAGATCTCTCCCCCCAAGTTCAAGACAAAACCCTTGAGTCTCTTGATGACGACACTTTCGTGAAAGAGGACGAGGAAGATGTCGACGATATTTTCGAGAAAGGCACTTTCAACGCGGTCGTGAGCTACATTGTCGCCCCCACCGAACCCGTGGACGGATCGGTCTGCTACAAGATGCTCATCGGAGCCGACAACCACAAACTCTATTGGTACAAGAAACACCGGATCTCCCCGAGGCAAGGGGCCGGTTTTCTCGACAGCGACCTGAAAGCGATCAAACTAATCCGTAAATAATGCTCGTCGGTAAGGCTCCATGCGGACTGAAATATGCGGTTAAAAGGAGTGGTAACGCGGTAGGTTACTGCTCCTTGACCATAAAATGCGGTACCAGGGACGAGGAGGGGTACCACAGCGGGATAGCGCACTTCACGGAGCACACGATATTCAAGGGAACAACCCATAAGAGCGCCAGGGTGATCAACGGCTACCTTGACCGCCTTGGGGGTGACCTCAACGCCTTCACCACAAAGGAAGAGATCGTCCTCCATTCCACGGTTCTCAAAGAGGACCTTGGGAAAGCTGCGGGCCTTCTCCTTGAATTGGCGACCTGCCCCACTTTCCCGGATGACGACATCGCCATCGAGAAAGGTGTCGTGATCGACGAGATTAATTCCTACAAAGACTCCCCCGCCGACGACGTGTACGACAAATTCGAGGAGGCCCTGCTGGCTGGCCATCCCCTCGGACGACCGATTCTCGGCACCGCGGCTTCGGTAAGGAAAATCACTTCAGGCGAGCTGAAGCGCTTCGTCTCCGAAAGGTTCACTCCTGCCAATATGGCTCTTGCGGTGGTCGCCGACATCGATGAGAAGCGACTGGAACAAGGAGTGTTACGGCTGGCCGAGAAAGTTTTCGACGGCCACTGGAAAGAATCTGTTCCGAGAGTTCAGCGTAAGGTGGAGCCCTCCGTTTTCAACAAAACGGTGGAGAAAAGGAACCACGAGGTCAATGCTGTCATCGGTGGCATAGCTCCGTCAATATACGATGAGGACAAGAGGTTCGACACGATCCTCCTGGCGAATATCCTTGGCGGTCCGGCATCCAACTCCAAGCTCAACGACCTTCTTCGGGAACGGAACGGATGGGTGTACGGGGTCGAGGCGTCCTACACCCAATACTCGGAGACAGGAGTGATGGCTGTCACAATGGGTTGCGAGAGGAACAATCTGGAGAAATGCCTCGCTGGCGCCAGAAAGGTGATCCGGAAGATGCAAGATGATCTCATGTCGGAGTCTGCCCTTAAGGCAGCTAAGAAACAGCTTCTGGGGCAGCTCGCTATAAGCTCCGACAATGGTGAGACGCAATGTCTGTCAATGGGTAAAAGCCTGATCTCTTTCGGGGGGATCCAATCCGACGAGATGAACCGTAAAGCCATCGAATCCGTTACACCCGAAAGACTTCGTGAGGCCGCCAGGAGCATATTCAAAGAAGAAACTTTATCATCCCTGATATTTCTATGAGACACTATGTGATCATTGCCGCAGGATTGGCGGCACTTGCGGGTTGCGCCAAAGTCACCCCCCCGGAACCTTACGGAGCTATTCCCCTGCCCCAGCAGGTAGAATGGCAGAAGATGGAGATGAACATGTTCGCCCACTTCGGGCCTAACACATTCACCGGACTCGAATGGGGTCTCGGCACTGAGGCTGAAGACATATTCAATCCCTCCTCCCTTGACTGCGGGCAGTGGGCATCCATCGCCAAGGCGGCCGGATTCAAAGGGATAATAATCACCGGAAAACACCACGACGGATTTTGCCTATGGCCCAATCCTGTCAGCACCCACACAGTCGCCCAAAGCCCCTGGAAAGACGGCAAGGGGGACGTGTTGAAGGAACTCTCCGACGCCTGCGCGAAGGAAGGTATCAAATTCGGAGTATATGTCTCCCCCTGGGACCGCAACGATCCCCATTACGGAACACCTGAATATAACGATGTGTACGTCAAGACACTGGAGACGGTCCATGACGGGCGCTACGGAGAGGTATTCGAGCAGTGGTTCGACGGAGCCAACGGTGAGGGCCCCAACGGAAAGAAGCAGGTTTATGACTGGCCACGCTTCCACGAGACCGTCTTGAAATATTCCCCGAAAGCCATTATGTTCAGCGACACAGGCCCCGGATGCCGCTGGGTAGGAAATGAGAGCGGAGTCGCGGGAAGGACAAACTGGAGCACCCTCAACACCAAGGGCTTCACTCCCGGAGCCGGCGCACCTCCCGTCGACACCCTTAACAGCGGCAATGTCCACGGAGCCCTCTGGCATCCAGCGGAGACCGACGTATCCATCCGACCGGGATGGTTCTGGAGAGAGAGCGAGAACGACAAGGTCAAGTCCCTCAAGAAGTTGCTGGGCATCTATTACACAAGCGTCGGACGCAACTCCCTGCTTCTCCTCAACGTCCCGCCGGACAACCGGGGGCTTATCCACCCCGCTGACTCGGCAAGGCTCATGGAGTTCAAGGCTGCCATTGACGAGATATTCAAGGACAACCTCTCTGACGGGGCTAAAGCCAAAGCTTCAAACTCAAGAGGCCGCGGATTCGGGCCCGGGAACATCCTTGACGGGAATTACGACTCCTATTGGGCCACGGCTGACGGGGTCAACGAGGCCTCAGTGACCTTCAACCTCGCTGGAGAGAAGACCTTCAACCGGGTTCTCATCCAGGAATATATTCCTCTGGGCCAAAGGGTAAAATCCTTCACCATCGAGGCTCTGGGGGCTGACGGCCAGTGGAAAGAGATCGCCCGGGAGACCACGATCGGCTACAAGAGAATCGTCCCTGTCGAGAAAATCACAACCTCAAAGGTCAGGGTCAACATCAGCGCCTTCGCTCCCCCGACAATCAACGGTTTCGGTCTTTATCTCGACAATATTTCCGAATATTCAGATTAATCGCTAATTTTGAAACAGACGCTGTCGTTCTGAACGAAGGCACCTGTCATTCTGAACGAAGTGAAGAATCTATTAAACTATAATATTATGAAAATCAAGAGTTTCCTTGCGGCATCACTGCTCATTCTAGCAGCAGCCTGCACCTCAAATAAGGCCACCGTAGGCCCTATCAAGGTCAACACTCCCGCCCGTCCCGCCGGACAGGAAAATGTCATCGGTCTGACTGTTCCCCCGATGGAGACTGTCAGGGTTGGTTTCGTGGGTCTCGGAATGAGGGGCTCCGGAGCGGTCCCCCGCTTCACTTATATTCCAGGAGTCCAGATCGTGGCTCTTTGCGACGTGCTACCTGAGAATGTCGAGAGGTCCCAGAAGACCCTTGAATCCAGGGGACTCCCCAGGGCAGCCGAGTATTCCGGCGACACTGAAGCCTACAAAAAGCTTTGTGAGAGGGACGACATAGACCTCGTGTACATCTGCACTGACTGGGTTCACCATGTTCCCGTGGCCCTCTACGCCATGGAACACGGCAAGAATGTCGCCTGCGAGGTTCCGATGGCCACTACCCTGAATGAGATCTGGTCTCTTATCAACATGTCCGAGAAGACCCGCAAGCACTGCATGATGCTCGAGAATTGCTGCTACGACTTCTTTGAGCTCTCATGCCTGTCGATGGCCCAGGCCGGGATCTTCGGAGATATCCTCCATGCGGAAGGATCCTACCTCCACAACCTCGATCCTTTCTGGGATGAGTACTGGAACAACTGGAGGCTCGATTTCAATGAGAAGCGCAAGGGAGATGTCTATCCGACCCATGGCCTCGGACCTGTCGCCCAAGTGCTTAATATTCACAGAGGTGACCGCTTCAAGACCCTTGTGGCGATGGAGACGAAGGCCGTCAACGGCCCCCGCAACGTCGAGAAACGTCACGGCCGCAAGAGCGAGAACTTCCAGAACGGCGACCAGACCAGCACGATGATCCTCACCGAAAACGGCAAGACCATCCTGATCGAGCACGACGTGATGACACCCAGGCCCTACAGCCGCATGTACCAGCTTGTCGGCACCGAGGGATACGCAGGGAAATATCCGGTCCAGCAGATCGTCCTCCGCGGCGACCAGCTCAAGGAAACCCCCAGCATCGAGGATTTCAACACTGAAAAGCATCTTTCCAAAGAGGAAATCGCTGAATATCAAGAGAAATACCGCAATCCGATCCTTACCCCGGAGCTTGAGGCCCTGGCCAAGGAAGTCGGCGGACACGGTGGAATGGACTTCATCATGGACTACAGGTTGATCTACTGCCTGCAGAACGGACTTCCTCTCGACATGGATGTCTATGACATGGCCGAGTGGTGCTGCCTCGCTGAACTGGGCGAGATCTCGATCAAGAACGGGTGCATGCCCGTAGAGGTTCCGGACTTCACCCGTGGTGCCTGGAACCAGGTCAAAGGTTTCTCCTACGCTTTCGCGAAATAATCCAATCATGAGAATCAGGAATATCCTTATCGCAGCCGCCACGCTTGTCATGGTGGCTGCTTGCAATTCCGGAAAGACCTCCGGACCAATCAAAGTCAATGTCCCTGCCCGTCCTGCCGGACAGGAGAACGTCCTAGGACTGACTGTCCCCGCCATGGACACGGTCAGAATCGGTTTCATCGGGCTTGGAGCCCGTGGGCCCTACGCCGTTGAGCGCTACACTTATATTCCCGGAGTCAAGATAGTAGCCTTGTGCGATGTCATTCCCGACAACGTGGAAAAAGTCCAGAAGGCGCTGGAAAACAGAGGTTTCCCGAGGGCGGCCGGATATTCCGGAGACACCGAGGTCTATAAACAGCTTTGCGAGAGGGACGACATCGACCTCGTGTACATCTGCACTGACTGGGTACACCACACTCCTATAGCGCTCTATGCCATGGAACATGGCAAGAACGTGGCTTGCGAGGTGCCGATGGCCACCTCCCTGGAGGAAATCTGGGCCCTTATCAACATGTCGGAGAAGACCCGGAAGCACTGCATGATGCTTGAGAACTGCTGCTACGACTTCTTCGAGATGTCTTGCCTGGCGATGGCCCAGGCCGGAGTTTTCGGTGAAGTACTCCATGTCGAGGGCTCCTATCTCCACTACCTTGATCCCTACTGGGGCGGCTACTGGAACAACTGGAGGCTCGATTTCAACCAGAAACACAAGGGAGATGTCTACCCCACCCATGGGCTTGGTCCTATCGCCCAGGTTCTTGGCATCCACAGGGGTGACCGGTTTAAGACCCTGGTGGCCATGGACACAAAGCCGGCCAACGGTCCCCGGGCTGTCAAACGGATGACGGGGCAGGACGGCGAAGACTTCCAGAACGGCGACGAGACCAGCACAATGATCCGCACCGAGAACGGCAAGACCATCCTGATCGAGCACGATGTCTTGACTCCAAGGCCCTACGACAGGATGTACCAGATAGTCGGATCACACGGCTTCGCTGAGAAGTATCCGGTGGAAAGAATCGTCCTGAGGGCTGACCAGTTGCAGGAGAATCCCGCATCCGAGGATCTCAGCGAGAGACACTTGAACGCTGAGGAAATGGCTCAGCTCCAGCAGAAATATCGCAGTCCGATCCTGACCCCGGAGCTCGAGGAGCTCGCCAAGAAGGTAGGTGGTCACGGCGGAATGGACTTCATAATGGACTATCGCCTGATCTACTGCCTGCGCAACGGATTGCCTCTTGACATGGATGTCTATGACATGGCCGAATGGTGCTGCCTGGCGGAGCTTGGAGCCATCTCTATCGAGCATGGCAGCATGCCCGTCGAGGTCCCGGACTTCACCCGCGGCGCCTGGAACCAGCTTAAAGGTTTCTCCTACGCCCTCGCGAAATAACTCATGCCTGCTTCCCTCGTCCCTGATTCATGGACGAGGGAAACATTTTAAGCCATATTCGTCGCCTACGTCCTTCAGATAAGGACGAAAGGAACAGTCCTGAACTGTAACCCGCCCCATGACACAAATAAGCCGGGTTCATGCCCGGCATTTAATATGTTTGTTCAAGCCAACGGGAGAAGAACACGTCGTAAACCTCGTAGGTCGTCCCATCCAGAGAATGCGTCTTGAGGATCAACTCTTTATCTTCCAAAGACTCGGCCGCTCGCCTGGCTGTGGCGGCACTGCCGATCTTATACTTGGAGACAAAGGTACTGGACGTGATCTGTGAGACTTTCCCTTCCTTTGCCACTCCGATCAGGAACCGCCATTGCTGTACGGGAAGTATCTCACGCATCTGAAGATAGTTGAAGCTTTCCCCTTCCAGGATGTCTTTGCAGACCTTCTTCACCAGGTCAGTCGTCACTCGCTTCGCCCTTGTGTCGAAAAGATTGTGACAAACCCTCTGCGTATAGTATGTGTGAATCCTTGTCCAGTCTAGGACAAAATCAAGCGCATCTTTCTCTATTTCCCTGCCACTTTTCTCAAACATGGAGCTTATGAATTTCCCATAAACGTCTCTGTCCAACTTGCCCAAGAACATCGACTCCACGCTGCCGTAAAAAGGTCTCTTGGCATCATTGAACATGGCCGTCATAAGCCGGCGCTTACTTCCGCTGAATATAAAGCGAATATTCCTAAGATTCTGGGTATATGTGCGCAGGAGAGCCTCGACGTTATTCTCCGGATATTCAGAGATCTGCTGAAATTCATCTATAGCGATGACAATAGGATTCCGGCTACTCCCATTGAGCAAGTCAAAGATATTCTTCAAAGTAGCCTCTTTCTGCAACTGAGAAGCAAACTCCAGATGTACCTGCGGGAACCCCGTCAACTGATCGAACGTAAGGTAGGGTCGTATAGATTTAATAAAACCCCAGAACCGCCTCCCCAAAGGGGTTTTCTCCGGAAATTTAGCCAGTACAGCGGAAGAAAGGTTATCAATAAAATCACTCAACGACTCTGTAGCATAAATGTCAGTATAAAGAGTGTCAATACCAGAGTTCTCTCCTTCAATAGCTTCGAGCGCATGTATAACAAGCCCTGACTTGCCGAATCGCCTGGGGGAAATAACAGAGGAATCAAAATGTAATAAACAAAATGTATTATACAAATTGTTTAATAATACGCCTCATTTCTTCTTGTCCTCGAGGTGACGACGCTTGCGGGCTCTCCCGATGACCGAGGCAAACAGATCGGCCCTTGAGGAGGCCGTGAGATCAGGCAAGGAAATTTCCTGGACCTGGAGCAAGCCCCTCTCCCTCAAGCAAGGTGGCCCCGCCACCCCCTCAATCGAAGTCCGCTACCTCGACACCAAGGCCAGGGCAATCCCCGACCTCCAGATCACCATCATGTAATAAGATGGCCGGTCTAGTCGGCCATGAAAGATACGACTCTTATCAATCAATGGAATTTCGGGCCTTTATTCTTCCGAGGCAAATAACCATCTACAAATTCACTGGTTTTTGCGTCACCTGGATTTGATCCATTAACAGCAGAGTCACTCAAAAACCCAATAGCTTCTTTTTCCGGGAAATAGCTGCCGAATTCTTGCAACCCTTGACCGATTAATTCAAAAGAAAGAGCTTGCTCAAGCTTGGAAATCGTTTCAAGGGTGATATTAGCTTTTCCACTAAGAATAACAGAAATGTGTTGCTGGGTGCACTCCATTTTTTTAGCAAGCCCTTTTTGGGTTAGCCCCAATTCTCTCATTCTTCTTCGGACTTTGATAGCAATCGCATAGGAGTATTTTAACCAAGACCAATTGTCTTTCAGGTATTGCGCCTTTGAGATAAAATCATCTTTGCTTTTATGCTCTTTTTCTCTTAAAAAATCAATGGTATTCATAGTAATTCCTCCGATATTCCTTCGGCATCGACGATTCCGTTGTCGAGCAGATAGTTTCTGACCATTTCCATCTTTCTAAGTTCATTGAGCGTATGCTCCCGGTCTGCCATAAGATGCGTAAGCTTAATTGCCCCTCCAGTAACAAGATATGTCCCTTGGCCCAGTTTTATGGCATATATCCGAAGCCAGGAACTATGTGTTGACATTCTTTTCCCCTTCGCTTTTTCTCTGGATAAGAACATTTCGTGAATTCGATGGTTTTCTAAAGGCCGGAACAAACTGTCAAGATTGGCATTTGGTCTGATATCGAGCATTAGGCAAGACAAAGACACCGCATCCTCAATTGTGTCATAAATTGCTGAATCCAGATTGGTGATATGGAAATATGATTCAAGATCCTTGATGTTCCTGTTGAAGAACTCCTCTAAATAGCCAGGATCCAGCCAATTCTCAAATGTCTTGGACAGTATATCTTGCGTATCTCCATCATAAACAACAGCCCACAGTTGCCCGTTATGCAATATGTCCTCAAACCTCATACTCACATTTTTTGCAAAGATAAAACAATTTACAAATAGTACAAATTATAATTTGTTATTTGCCAACTTTCTAAATAATAACTTCTTCTTTTACACGAGGTAACACGCTCTTGATGACACCCATTCCTCGACACCAAGGCCAGGGCAATCCCCGACCTCCAGATCACCATCATGAAATAGAGCGTTTTTCGGAAGTAGCTCACAGTTAAACACTTGTGGAAAACGCGTAGTCGAAATGACTACGCGTTTTTTGCAATGTGCTAATAATCAGGTAGATGCAAAAGTGGCAGATTCTTCGCTAACGCTCAGAATGACAGTGTTCTTACAAAGCAGTTTCCGTGAAGGATCCGAGGGCGAGATACTTCTTATAAAGATCCGCGTAAACGGCTCCTCGGGCAGGGTCGGGAATATATTCCTTCGAGAAGCCGGAACTCATGGCAGCGGACGCGTCCTCGACCTTCTCATAGACTCCAGCGGCGGTGGCGGCGAACATCGCCGCACCAAGGGCGCAGGCCTGCATGGTCTTGCAGACCTTGATCGGCTTGCCAAGCACATCGGCCATCACCTGCATCACGAAAGGAGACTTGAGGGCGATCCCTCCTATGCCGATAACTTCCTCTATCTGAACACCTTCCTCAACGAAACGGTCATGGATGGCCTTCGTTCCGAAAGCAGTCGCCTCGACAAGAGCCCGGAATATCATCGGAGCCGTAGTGCCGAGAGTGAAGCCCGTTATCGCGCCTTTGACAAGGGGATTGGCGTCAGGAGTGCGCCGGCCGTTGACCCAGTCGGTGGCCAGCATGGCGCTCTGGGAGACCGGAACCTTCTCCGCCTCAGCGGTTAACGAGGGGATAATATTCTCGCAAGCCTCAACCAAAGCATCCCCTTCAAGACCGGACACCGCGCGAAGTGGCCACTCCAGAACCTTTCTGAACATAGCATAGACATCGCCGAAGCTGGACTGTCCGGCCTCAAGACCGATCATGCCGGGAATAACCGAACCGTCCACCTGGCCGCATATTCCCCGGATACATTTGTCTCCGATTGCCTCGTAGGGAGCGACCATCACATCGCAGGTCGAGGTCCCGATCACCCTGACGAGAGACCCAGGCTTGACACCGGCTCCGACCGCACCCATGTGGCAGTCGAAAGCTCCACCGGCGACCACGACGCTAACGCTGAGTCCCAGCTTCGCCGCCCACTCAGGGCAGAGATAACCGACCGGCTTGTCAGCGGTCTCAGTGTTCTCAAACAACCGCGTTCTCCAGCCGGAAAGAAGCGGATCGATTCCGGCGAGGAACTCCTCAGGCGGCAGTCCGCCCCACTTGGAGCTCCACATGGACTTGTGTCCCTGGGCGCAGCGGCTGCGGACGATGTCCCGGTGGTTGGCAACTCCAGTCAGAACGGCCGGAAGCCACTCGCAACACTCAACGATCGTACTGGCCTTCGTGGCGATCTCCGGAGAGTTTCTAAGAATATGCAAGGCTTTGGCCCAGAACCACTCGGAACTATAGATACCTCCCTCGTACATGGAATAATCCACATCCGAAGCTTTGCAGGCGGCATTGATCTCCTCAGCCTCTTTGATTGCCGTATGGTCTTTCCAGAGGACGAACATAGCGTCCGGATCGGCGGCATATTCCTCGCTCATGGCGAGCGGCATGCCGGACGCATCGGCAAAAGCCGGAGTGGAACCCGTTGTGTCAAAGGCTATTCCGACAACATTAGGGGCCACTTCCGGGGCGCATTTAGCCAACGCGTCCTTGACAGTAAATTCCAGAACCTCAAGGTAATCCTTGGGATGCTGTCGCCACTGGTTGGCCTGCGGATCGCAGTAAAGTCCCCTTGACCAACGGGGATAGTTCTTGACGCTGGACGCGAGGATCTCCCCCGTTCCGGCGTTGACCACGACCGCCCTGGCGGAATCGGTACCGTAGTCCAGTCCGATGACGTATCTTGCCATATTACTTCAAAGCCTTTCCGAGAAGGTAATATATCTCATTGATTTTCAAGTCTCTCTTGATTCCTTCGAGAGTCGTGTCGGCACCGATCTTGACCATCTCTATGTCGGCGATCTCGGCGTAGTCCTCCCAATACTCGGGGGTGAGGTCGTAGGAGAAGCAGGAGTGGTGCGTACCTCCGGCCATCATCCAGGCGGCGGCGCCGACCTCGAAACTGGGCCTCGGGATCCACAGGGCGGAAGCCACGGGGAGCTTCGGAAGCGGCTTAGGCTCAATGCAATCCACCTCGTTAACAACCAGACGGAAACGTCCTCCCATATCAACCACCGTCGCTGTCACGCCGTAGCCGGTCTTGCTTGTGAACACAAGACGGGCGGTCGGAGTCTTGCGAATTCCGATGCCGAGCTCATGGACTTCCAGTTTGGGCTTATGGGCAGCGATCAGCGGGCAGACTTCCAGCATGTGGGCCTGGAGAATGGACGAGCGCTCCCCTGCGAAATTGAGGGTGTAATCCTCGAGGAATGAGCAGCCTTCGGAGAGCCCCCTGGTCATGAACCAGACGGTCCTGTAAAGGGCGGCGGACTTCCAGTCGCCCTCAGCGCCAAAGCCATATCCTTCCTCCATAAGTCTCTGCGAAGCAAGGCCGGGAATCTGGTCGAAACCACGGCCGGTCTCCTCGACATTGACGTCTCCCAGATCATCGAAGTTGGTGGTGAAACCCTTGGCGTTCTTAGCTTTAAGGATAGCCCTAAGCGTCAGTTCGGCCTTGGCGGAACGCCAAATCTTGCAATATGGCAGAGTGCCCTTCTCCTCCAGAGAGGCCTCATGGTCATATAATCTGAAATAATCCCCGACCAAGGCATCCACATCAGCGTCAGCGACTTTGTCGAAATATGTCATCAGCTCGCTGAAGGGCACATAATCAACATGATAGCCGAGCCTCATCTCAGCCTCGACCTTGTCTCCGTCGGTCACGGCGACATTATTCATCTGGTCGCCGAAACGTAGGATCCTCATGTCCTTAGAGTCGGCCCAGGCGGCAGCCACACGCTCCCAGACGGCGATATGACCGAGGGTCTTGGGATCTTTCCAGTAGCCAACCACGGTCTTGTGGTTCTTACGCATCCGGGCAAGGATGTGGGCATATTCCCTGTCGCCGTGAGCACTCTGGTTCAGGTTCATGAAGTCCATGTCCATGGTGTCCCAAGGAATCTCCTCGTTGTACTGGGTGTGGAGGTGCAGAAGCGGCTTGCGGAGAGCCTGCAAACCTCTTATCCACATTTTCGCAGGAGAGAAAGTGTGCATCCAGGTGATGACTCCGACGCACTTTGGATCGGCTTCGGCCCGGCTCATCACGTCCAGAACCTCGGCAGAGGAGTTGGCCGTGCCTTTATAGACAACTTTCACGGGAAGGAGACCGGAGGCGTTCATGCCCGCCACCATCTCGCTTGAGTGGCCGTCCACCTGGACGACAGCGTCACCTCCGTAGAGGAGCTGCGCTCCGGTGACGAACCAAACTTCGTAATTTTCGTATTGCTTGATCATATTATTAATGTTATTAATTATCAGATTCTTCACTTCGTTCAGAATGACAGGGCGGACCAGGACAACCTCACCGACCATTTTCCTGGATAGGGCACGAAGCGCAGGGAGGTGATGGTTGTCCCCGGTCCGTCCCTTTTTGGCCGTAGTAGGCATTGGGGCCGTGTTTGCGGGAATAGTGTTTCTCGATGAGGTGCTTGTTCATCGAAGGCTCATGATCGATCACGTCGAGAGTCGGCAACTGCAGAGTTGAGGAAATGAACGCCATCTTCGCGACCTCCTCCAGCACAATGGCGTTATGGACAGCGTTAGCCACGTCTGTCCCCCACGTGAAAGGACCATGGTTACGTACCAGAACGGCCGGCGTGTCGTCAGGATTCATATTCCTGAAACGCTCGACAATCACATTGCCGGTCTCCTTCTCGTACTCCCCGAACACTTCCGCCTTTTTCATGTCGCGGGTGCAAGGAATATCATCGTGGAAATAGTCGGAATGGGTTGTGCCGATGTTGGGAATATTCCGCCCGACCTGGGCCCAAGCAGTTGCGTAGGTGGAGTGGGTATGAACAACTCCCCCGATGTTCGGAAACGCCTTATAGAGAACAAGATGAGTCGGAGTGTCGGAGGATGGCCTAAGCGAGCCCTCAACGACATTCCCTTCCAAATCCACGACCACCATGTCCTCCGGCTTCATCACGTCGTAACCTACCCCGCTGGGCTTGATGACCACGAGGCCGGTGGCCCGGTCGATCGCAGAGGCGTTGCCCCACGTGAATATCACAAGGCCGCTCTTCACCAAATCGAGATTGGCCTGCCAGACTTTCTGTTTCAGTTCTTCTAACATAGATTCTTCAATTTGTCATCCTGAGGCTTGCCGAGGGATCTAGATTCTTCACTTCGTTCAGAATGACAGAAAGGTACTACCAGAAATAAATATAAAATGCCACGGTGACCGCCAGGATAATACATGAGTGGATAATGTCCCATGTGCCCCAGGAAGCCCTTGTGGCTGCCTTTTGCTCAGGAGTCGCCGTGCCGAAGCAGAGTCCCTGGACCTGTTCCTCGGAAGGTTTGGGAGTAAACATGGTCACCACGAACGCCAGAGCGACGCAGAACAGGAACATCCAGACGCAGAACGCATAGACATTCATCTCATTGAAGATGAAGGTGAAAGCGTTATGCGACTCAGGATTGACTATCATCGTGACAAGGCGGGTCAGGCCAAGGGCCAGACCGGCGATAAGGGTCCACATTCCGGCCTTGGGGGAAGTCTTCTTCCAGCAGACACCGAGAAGGAACACCGCCGCGATCGAAGGAGCCACAAGGCTCTGGACGCTCTGGATGTAGTTGTAGAGGCTCTTTCCCATCTTCTGGATCACGAGGATCCAGAGCACTCCGAACACGACCACTATCACAGTCGCCAAACGGCCGATCCTCACCAGTTTCTTCTCAGGTGTGTCCGGATTGCGGCGTTTGTAGATGTCGATAGTGTAGAGCATCGCAGAGGAGTTGTACAGCGATGCCAGCGAGCTCATCAGCGCGGCGAGGATACCGCAGATCACAACCCCCTTCAGACCAACCGGCAGAAGAGTGTTCACCAGCATCGGGAAGGCCAAGTCCGGATTGGCGAGGGTTCCGTCAGGCTGGGCTCCAAGGGCAGAAGCCAACATCTGGCCAGTCTGGGAACCAGGGACCTTTGTCAGAGCAAAAGCGATCATTCCGGGAATCAGGAAAAGGAACACCGGAAGGAGTTTCAGATATGCTCCGAATATGGTACCTCTACGAGCCTCTTTCTCATCTTTTCCGGACAAGACCCTCTGGACGATAAACTGGTCGGTGCACCAATACCAGAAGCCGATAATAGCGGATCCGAACAACGCCCCGTACCAGGGGAACTCAGAGTCTCTCCCGTCGCGCATCAGGGAAGTCATAGAGTCGCCATATTCATTCACGCTCTGGGCTCCGCAAATGTCCATCATGGTGTTCCAGCCGCCCAATTCCTTGAGGCCGAGCCACAGGATCACCAATGAGCCGAGAAGCAGGATCGGGGTCTGAAGAACAGAAGTCTTCAGGACTGACTCCATGCCGCCGATGACGGTGTAGATCGCGGTGATAATCACCAAAGCGAGCGCGGCGACCCAGAAGTTGATGCCCAGCAGCGCGTTAAGCGCCAAACCTCCTGCCATGACGGTCACAGAGACCTTTGTCAGGACATAACTCGCGAGCGAAAGATAAGTCAGGATGCCACGGCTCTCCTTGTTGTAGCGTTTCTCAAGGAACTCGGGCATGGTGTAGACCATTGAGCGCTGGTAGAACGGGACGAAGACCCAGCCGAGGATGAGGATCATCCAGCCCTGGATCTCCCAATGGGCCTGGGCCATACCGGCCGATGCGCCTGTTCCGGCCAGGCCGATAAGGTGCTCGGAACCTATGTTGGACGCGAATATGGAGGCGCCTATGGCTATCCAGGTAGCAGAGCGGCCGTCCAGGAAGTAATCGCCGGAAGTCAGTTGTTTCTTACGGAACACATCCCAGACGATCCAGATCATCCCCGCGAAGAACAGGGCGATGACTATCCAGTCCCAAGACTGGAGGGTGATGCGATTGAGATCCATATTACCTCACGGAGAAGGCGAACACGCAATGGCTTGTGTACTTCTCGCCGGGCTTCAGGGTAGCGGAAGGCCAGTCGGGCTTGTTGGGAGTGTCCGGATATTTCTGGGTCTCAAGGCAGATGGCGCGGCGGAAATTGTAAACCACGCCCTTCTTACCGGTGACGGTCCCGTCAAGGAAGTTGCCCGCATAGATCTGGACTCCAGGCTCATCGGTGTACTGTTTCAGGGCTATGCCGGTCTGGGGGCAGTAAAGCTCGGCCGCGAGGACGGTGTCGTCTCCCTTGGTGTCGAGGACCCAGTTGTGGTCATATCCCTTTCCGTTGTGGAGCTGGTCATAATCGGCATTGATGTCCTTGCCAACGAGCTTTGCCTTGCGGAAATCCATCGGGGTCCCTTCGACAGGAGCGATCTCGCCGGTGGTCATGAACGTGTCGTCCACAGGGGTGAAATTGGAGGCGTTGATGTAAAGCTCATCATCCTCGACGCTGTGATTGGCAGGATCTCCGGAAAGGTTGAAATAGGAATGGTTGGTCATGTTGATGACCGTGGTCTTGTCGGTGGTGGCCTCGTAACGGATGTCGATGGCGTTGTCCTCCGTAAGGGTGAAGGTCACATAGGCCGTGACATGGCCAGGGAAGTTGGCTTCTCCGTCGGGAGAGTCAAACTTCAGTTTCAGGGTGTTGCCGGAACCGGCGACAACCTCGGCGACCTTGTACTGCCAACCATTGGGGCCTCCATGGAGGCAATGGCCGTAGTTATTCTGAGGGAGCTGATACTCAACACCTTCCACAGTGATCTTGCCTTGGTTGATACGGTTGGCGTAACGGCCAATCGTGGCGCCAAAGTCCGTCTGATTGTTCTCCGGGAAATAATCCTGGATCTTGTCGAAGCCCAGGACGACATCCTTGTACTCACCCTTCTTGTCAGGAACCATCACGGAGACGATGCGGCCTCCGAAATTGGTGATGCTGACTTCCATACCGGCCTTGTTGGTCAGCGTGTAAAGGTTGATCCACTTACCGTCCCTCTCAACATGGAAGGCCTCGGGATCAAGGCCGGACTTCAAACCAGTGACTTCGACCTTCTTCTTTCCGCCGCAACCCAGGATCAGGAGAGCGGCCGCACAAACAGCGAAAATCTTTTTAAACATGGCTTTAAAATATTATTAATCAATTATTTCTTCTCAAAAGGCTTAGCCGGAGACGCGGACCCCAACTCCGTCGGGAACCAGACGGTCATCTCCCCGGCACCCCTGTGACACCAAGCGTAATAAGGGATCATGTTCAGTTTCACATCGTCCACTCTCAGTCGTCCCATCTGGTCATAATGGAGGGTCTGGACAATGGTCGAAATCTTCTCGACCGGATAGCCGAGGACATCTCCATGGGAAACCGTCATGGCCGGATCAGGACCCATCAGGACGCTCCTGACAGGGAAACTGTTGTCTGCGGCCTCGGCGCAATAGACGATCGGTCCTCTTTCTATAGCGATCCTGCCACGGTCAGCCTCGACTTCCTCGCGGGCGGTTACGACTCTCGGCTCCATGTCCAGATGGAGCGAGACTTTGTCGCCCTTCTTCCAGCTACGGGTTATGGTGAAATATCCCTTATCAAGCTCGGATGAAACTTCTTCCCCGTTAACCAAAACCTTGTAACTCAGCGACTTCCCGTCGGCATATTTATAAAGTTCACCGGGAGCGACCTCGCCCCTGACCCATCCGGGAATACGGAGTTTCAGGGAGAAAGTCTTGGCGGAGTTCTTGTCGATCGTGATCTGGACATCCCCGTTCCAGGGATAACCGGTCTCCTGCCTCAGGATGACATCCTTCCCGTTCACCTTCTGGGTGAGGGTGTTGGGCATATAGAGGTTGACATACAAGTCACTCCCGTTCACCGCATAGACATATCCGGGAACGGAAGGGATGAAACGGCAGATGTTCGAAGGGCAGCAGGCGCAGCCGAACCAAGGCTTGCGCTCGTAGCCTCCAGCTGACTCCAGAGGGTTCGGATAGAAGAACCCGTCGCCTTGGAGGGACACTCCGGAGAGGAGTCCGTTGTAAAGGGTCCGCTCCAGGACATCGTAATATTTCGACTCGCCATGGAGAAGGAACATCCTGTGGTTGACATAGACATTGCCGATGGCGGCGCAGGTCTCGCAATATGCAGAGGCGTTCGGTAGCTCGTAATTCTTTCCGAAAGCCTCGCCCCTGTTGGTGGCGCCGATGCCTCCGGTAATGTATAACTTCTTGGAAACGATGTTGTCCCAGATCCGGTCTATCGTCTCGATATATTCCTTGTCTCCGGTCAAGGCGGCGACATCCGCTATTCCGGAATACATGTAAGTAGCCCGGACGGCGTGACCCACAGCCTCGTCCTGCTCCAAGATCGGGAGATGGGACTGGGTGTAAAGATCACTGGTGGCCGTCTTGCCCCTGCGATCGAGGAAGTACTTGGCTTGTTCGAGGTATTTCTTGTCTCCAGTCACGAGATAGAGGCGGCAGAGGGCCATCTCGGCGATCTGGTGGCCGGGAACCCTCTCCACCTGGCCCGGTCCGGGACCGATCTCTCGGCAGACGCAGTCGGCGTACCTGATCGCTATATCGAGGAAGTTACGTTTGCCAGTGGCCTGGTAATGAGCCACGGCTCCATCGACCATGTGACCGAGATTGTAAAGCTCATGGCTGAGCACCTCGACCTTTTCCCATCTATGATCTCCGGACCAATTGTGCGGATGCTTGGGGTTCATGGTCCTGGAGGTATAGAGATATCCGTCCGGTTCCTGACCGGCGGCGACAATGACAAGGACACTGTCGATATATGCCTCGAGTTTCTTGTCGGGATAGGTCTGGAGGACATAGCTGGCGCCCTCGATGGTCTTGTAGACATCGGTGTCGTCAAAAGCCAAACCTCCGACTTCATATTTCTCGCTCGGATGGGCGGCCTTGACGAAGTTCTCGTACCGGCCGGTCTCCTCGCACTTGCTGAATGCCAGAGGAATAGTAACTTCCCTGGAAGCTTTCAATCTCTGGCCCCAAAAGCCATCGCCTACTTTAACGGAGGTGAACTGGACCGGGGTTATAGGGTAGCCACCGCCCTGGGGTGTTGTCTTTTTGTTCTTGTCGGCCGAGGTCAGCAGAAGGATAGCCGCGGCGGAGAGGAGAATAATGGTTATTCGTCTCATCGGATGGTTGTTAGTCGGTTGTTATTCCAAATATCAAATATAAAGAATATTCGCCGAAAAGCCAAACGACCACCCCTGTCATCCTGAGCAAAGCGAAGGATCTATGCAAAGCGAAGGATCTAGCGAAGCGACATAAGCTCGGAACCAATCGCTCTTATTGTCGAGAATATCTCCTCAAGCCTTTTTTCCGAAGGCTTTTTCGTGCCAGAAATGTATTGTGCGAAAAGGCTCTGGGAGATTCCCATTCTCCGGGCTACGGCAGATGCGTTTAGTTCCGGATGTGACAAGAACAATTCCCGAAGTTCCGTTTTCGGCTTATGCCGGAAGAACTCTTCAAATAACAGATCCTCATCAAGTTCCGGCCAACGAACGCCGAAATCATCGACGATGAAACTAGCCCTCTGCTTGGAAGAGGCAAGCCGAAGCCTCGGGTAGTCAGAGAAAGATTCAGAGGCCTCTGCCCCATCATCTCTCCGTACCCAGACAGCATCATCTGTAAGCCATATCTTCTCAATCTTCATTAACCTTCTCTTCGTTATTGAAATATCTGTTCCAATGCTCAGCGATAACCTCTTGGTTTTCCTCTATAACCGACTCAACAAGCTTAAGTTCAGCAGGTTTCAACCCATAGTTCTCAACAAGTTCGACTGGAGCAATCGTAAATTTAGCTCTCGCTCTCCCTTTTATCACGTGAATATGGATAGGAGCATGGTCATTAGAGTAAAACCGGAAAATAAAACCAAATACGATAAATACAGTAGGCATAAATTGAAGTTTTTCATTTCCGCAAATTTAGGTAATAATTTAATTACCTCAAAATATATTTGCTATCGGAATCAATCGCTCTTATTGTCGAGAGTTTTTCGTATATTGCGGAAAATCAGAAAACTTATGGATAAACTGGTATCGGATCTTCTTGGCGGCCTGGGGCGCCTTTTCAAGAACAAAGTCAGCCAGACGGTCACAAAGGCTGTCAGCGGGAAAAACAAAACTTACACATTTGAGACATTACCTCAGTCCGTGGACGACCTCAAGGCCCTCCCGGAAGCGGCTCTGACTGACGTCTATGCCGTAGCCGCCCTGTCACTCCTGGCGCTCACACGCTTCGAGACCGACCGGGAAGAATCAATCAAGATGCTTAACTTCCTGAAAGGACCCGATCCACTGACCCCCATGGCCCTCCAGCAGATCTCCGACCGGTTCATGGACGGGAAGTTCTACAAGGTAAACTCATTCTTCGAGGGAGCCACCCCGACGAACAACTACACGCCTTCGAAGCCTTATAAGATCAAGGTTTCCTCAACTCCATATTCATTTGAGAATGAGAATTGGGCTGTCCTGTACCTCAACTCCGGCGGAGCCGACAACCCCCGCCCGGTCAAGCTGAGGAAGAAACCCAGCACCGGACAGTGGTTCCTGGTTGAGATCCAGTATCTTGGCGATGTGCGGACTCCCGTCGCCGCCGACAAGTGGGCCTAGGGACACCTTCAAAGTTCGTCCGTATCAACACAGATCCATTCCGCGGGGCAAGGGTCTTTTTTATACCCTTTCATCCACCCTCTGGGTCGCAAGACTATCTTATCCCGATAATCTCCCAACCAGGCTCCCCACCACGAGAAGCTACTGTTAGCTATGATGTTATGATGACACTTCGTCATCAGGTACATGTCTTTGTAACTCTCCTTTCCTCGGTTGTGATCCACAATCTGATAGTCAACCCCTGTGTCTTTCATAAAGTCGGCGCTCCACTCCAAGTCATCGCTGAACACATAGAAGAAAGGATTCTCAACCTTGCTTCTAATGTACTCAATCGCCCGTTTAAAGTATGAAGGATCACAAACTTGCCAAAAAGAGTATTTCAGGTAATCCCCTCGCCTGATGTGGATTGAGACGCTTTCCCGATTCTCCATCTCCTGACCGAGAGCCAGGTTTCTCTCATCTATGCCACGGAAACGGAACGACTGACGGACTTCATCCTTGACCTCGGAGAAATACCGTTCATCCTGCCAATAACCTTTGACAAAGGGTTTTCTGGTCTTGAATACTCCAGGATTGAATACTTCGACATTCTCTTTAAAACATAACAACCGCTGAAAGCGATTTATCGCGAGAGGCGTGATATGTTTTATAAGCTTCCCGTCAGCAACAATATCCAGATTGTCCCGATCAATATGGAAATCATCACATAACTCAAAACCATTATGGACTTGATTCCATGAGATCATACAACAGTTTATGGTTGGATTACGCCCTTTTTTCCTCATCACCAGATAAAGCGCATATTGGAACATCTCATTTCCCAATCCGTCAGTGAATATAATTTGCATATTGAATAATTTCTGGAATACGCGAGGTGGCAATCGAATACAATTGTCTGACCATCTTTAACAAATATAATTATTATTCTTTAATCCACAACAACTATAACTGCCGTGATTCTAATCTGTTTTCATTGGACCTGTTTAAAAAACATTAACATTTGCAAAAATGAACGGAATGGATTCTTCGCTTCGCTCAGAATGACAGGGCGGCGCTTTGAATGACAGGGCGGCGCTTTGAATGACAGGGTGGCGCTATGAAAGACAAAACCGGCCCGCACGAATGTGCAGGCCGGTTTTTTAAATCTTGAAAAGCCTTAATCCAACGAGTGGATGAAAAGGCCGGAGCGGAGCTTGGGCTCGAACCAGGTGGTCTTCGGGGGCATGATGTTGCCGGTGTCGGCAATATCGATCAACTGGCCCATCGAGACAGGGTAAAGGGCGAAGGCGACCTTCATCTCGCCGGAATCGACCCTGCGGGAAAGCTCACCAAGTCCTCTGATTCCACCGACGAAGTCTATCCGCTTGTCGGTACGCAAATCCTTGATTCCGAGGATAGAATCCAAGACAAGATTCGAGAGGATGGTCACATCAAGCACACCGATCGGATCGGAATCATCGTACCTTCCAGGGAGGGCCTCAAGTGAATACCACTTGCCGTCCAAGTACATCGAGAAGTTATGGAGATGGTCCGGGTGATATATTTCTGAACCTTTCTCGACCACTGTGAAATCCTTAGCCAGGGCAGAGAGGAACTCCTCTGAGGAAAGGCCGTTCAGATCTTTCACCACGCGGTTGTAGTCCAGGATCTTGAGCTGGCTCTCAGGGAAGCACACCGCCATGAAGAAGTTGTACTCCTCGTCTCCGGTGTGGTTCGGATTCTGGGCCCTCTTCTCCGCGCCGACACGGGCAGCCGCGGCGGTACGGTGATGACCGTCAGCGACATAGAAAGCCTCGACATCACCGTTGAAAAGGCGGGTGATCTGGTCGATGGTCTTGTCGTCGTCAATGACCCAGAACTTGTGGCCGAAGTTATTCTCATCCACAAAGTTATATTCCGGCTCCCTCAAGACGGTCTGGGCGACGATCTTGTTCAGGATGTCGTTGTCTTTGTAGGCGAAGAAGACCGGCTCGATGTTGGCGTTCTGGATGCGGACATGGACCATGCGGTCGTCTTCCTTATCCTTGCGGGTGAGCTCATGCTTCTTGATCTTTCCGGTAGCGTAATCGTCGGTGTGGGCGCAGAGCACGAGGCCGTACTGGGTGCGGCCCTCCATGGTCTGGGCATAGACATAATAGCACTCCTTGGGATCCCTGCGGAGCCACCCCTTGGCCTGCCAGGACTTGAAATTCTCGACAGCCTTGGCATAGACCTGAGGGTCATGATCCTCGAGCATCGGCTCGAAATCAATCTCGGGCTTGGTGATATGAAGAAGGGACTTCTCACCGGCCATTTCCTTGGCCTCGGCGGAGTTCAACACATCGTACGGCGGAGCCGCGACTTCGGTGACAATATCTTTAGGCGGACGGATCGCCGCGAAGGGTTTTACTCGTACCATAGATTCTTCACTTCGTTAGATTCTTCACTTCGTTCAGAATGACAATTACTTGTTGACCTGGAAACGGGTGTTGCCGGTGGCGAAGAAGTCACAGATCTGACGGGCGGCGGCAAGGCCGGCGTTCATGTTGGCCTCAGCGGTCTGGGCACCCATCTTCTTGGGAGTAGCGAATACCCTCAAACCGAACTTCTCACGGAGAGCCTCGTAGTTGTCGGGCATCACATCGGTGACGTACTTAAGGTCGGGACGATCCTCAAGAGCCTTCATAAGTCCTTCCTCATCAATAACTTCCTTGCGGGCGGTGTTCACGAGAGTAGCGCCCTTGGGCATCTTGGTGACAAGGTCGTAGCCGATGCTCTTGATGGTCGAAGGAAGGGCGGGAATATGGATGGAGACATAGTCCGAGGAGGAATAAAGCTCGCCAAGATCAAAGACGGGCTTGGCACCTCCGGCCTCGATCTGCTCGGGAGTGAGGAACGGGTCAAGGGCGAGGATCTCCATTCCGAGAGCCTTTGCCTTCGCGCCTACCAGACGGCCCACGTTGCCGAAAGCCTGGATACCGAGCTTCTTGCCCTGCACCTCGCTTCCGGTGGCGGGAGTGAACTGGGTACGGGCCATGAATATCATCATGGCGACAGCCAGCTCGGCCACGGCGTTGGAATTCTGGCCGGGAGTGTTCATCACGACAACCTTGTGGGCGGTAGCGGCGGCGAGGTCGACATTGTCATAACCCGCACCGGCGCGGACGACGATCTTCAGGTTCTTCGCGGCGTCAAGGACTTCGGCAGTGACTTTATCGGAACGGATGATAAGGGCGTCCACATCAGCGACTGCAGCGATGAGCTCGCTGGCGTCAGCGTATTTCTCAAGGGTGGCGAACTCGTGGCCGGCTCCCTCGACAATTTCCTTGATCCCAGCCACAGCCGCGGCGGAGAAAGGCTTCTGGGTAGCTACTAATATCTTCATATCCAATTATTTCTTAAGAGTCTCGAATTCCTTCATGCAGTCCACGAGAGCCTGGACGTCCTCGAGGGTGCAGGCGTTGTACAAGGAAGCCCTGAAGCCTCCGACTGAGCGGTGGCCCTTGATGCCGATCATGCCATGTCCCTTGGCGAAGGTGAGGAACTCGTCCTGGAGATTCTCATAGCCGGGAGCCATGACGAAGCAGACGTTCATGATGGAACGGTCTTCCTTGGCGGCGGTGCCGACGAACAGGGGGTTGCGGTCGATCTCGCCGTAAAGCAGGTTGGCCTTCTCGGTGTCGATCTTGTGGATAGCCTCAACTCCACCGATGCCCTTGAGCCACTTCAAGGTCTCGTTCATCATGAATATTGAGAACACGGGAGGGGTGTTGAACATCGAGAGCTTGTCGATGTGGGTGCGGTAGTCCAGCATGGTGGGAATATACCTGGAGACCCTTCCGAGGGAGTCTTTCTTGATGATGGCGAAGATCACACCGGCGGGGCCGACGTTCTTCTGGGCGCCTCCGTAGATGAGGTCGTACTTGGAAACGTCGACAGGACGGCTCATGATGTCGGAGCTCATGTCAGCGATGAGGGGAACGGGGCAGTCGATGTCTTCCTTGATCTCAGTTCCGTAGATGGTGTTGTTTGTGGTGATGTGGAAGTAGTCGATGTCAGTCGGAATCTCGTATCCCTTAGGAATATAGGAATAGTTCTTGTCGGCCGAGCTGGCAAGCGCGTAAGCGTCGCCAAGGCCCTTGGCTTCCTTCAACGCCTTCTTTGCCCAGACACCAGTCTCAAGATAAGCGGCCTTCTTCTCAAGATAATTCATGGCCACATAAAGGAACTGAAGGGAAGCTCCACCACCGAGGAAAACGACTTCGTGGGTGTCAGGAATGTTGAGCAGCTCCCTCCAGAGGGCGCGGCACTCATCCATAGTCTCATCCCACTCCTTTGTGCGGTGGGAGATGCTGAGGACAGACACACCGGTGCCTTTGAAGTCTTTCAGAGCCTCGATAGCATTGTCGATGGCAACCTGCGGAAGAAGGCAGGGGCCGGCGTTGAAAACGTGAACTTTTTCCATGTTGAGAATTTCAATTATTAACTGTTATTTGTATACGTGATTAGGAATCAAAACCAAATCGAGGTAAAGATAAGCAATTTATAAGGAATAACCCAATAAATAAGAAATAATTGCCATACGGACATACATTCCCCCGCCCGCCTGCTGGAAATAGTAGGCGTAAGGAGTGGAATCGACATCCTCGGCGATCTCCCCGACCCTCGGGAGCGGATGCATGATCCTCATCCCAGGGCGTACTCCTCCAAGCATGGAGGCGGTCAAGCGATAGACATCCTTGACCTTCTCATATTCAGAGAGATCCGGGAATCTCTCCTGCTGGACACGGGTCATGTAGAGGATGTCGCAGTCATTCAATCCGTCCTCTATTCTGGAGACCTGGCGGTAAGGGATTCCCTCTTTGTCGAGCATCTCGATGTATTTGCGGGGCATCTCCAGCTCTTCGGGCGCGGTGAAGGTGAACCGGGGATCAAAGAAGCGCAGCGCCTCCACGAGGGAGTGGACAGCCCGGCCATACTTCAAGTCTCCGACCATATTGACATCCAGTCCTTCCAGCCTCCCCTGCGTCTTCTTCATGGCGTAGAGGTCAAGCAGGGTCTGCGTCGGATGCTGGTTCGCCCCGTCTCCGGCGTTGATCACCGGGACTGAAGCCACGGAAGCGGCGATGTCGGCCGCGCCGGCCATAGGATGCCTCATCACGATCATGTCCACATAATTGGAGACAATCTTTATGGTGTCTTCGAGCGTCTCGCCTTTAGCCTGGCTGGTGTTGCGGTTGTCAGGGAAGCCTATCACCCTGGCTCCCAACCTGTTGACCGCGGCCTCAAAAGAGAGCCTCGTCCTGGTGGAAGGTTCAAAGAACAGGCAGGCGATAACCTTGCCCGAAAGGAAATCACGCTCGCGGTCTTTCTCGAAAAGAGCGGCTGTGTCCAATACATGAAGGATTTCCTCTTTGGAGAAATCCTGGATCGAGATCAAATTCTTTGGCATAGTATCATATTGGTTTTATATTTCTTCAACGGAGCACCCGGAGACGGTCGACAATCTCTTGAGGAAATCCTCCACATAAGAGAGCCTGACTCGGACTTTTAGGGAGCACTCGGTGCCGAAATCCTGGTCTTTCTGGCGCAAGTCCATGTCTTTCAGCACTTTCATTACCTGATTCATCTCCTCGTAGCCGAAGGTGACCTTGTACCACGTCCCGGCGATCTTCTCGACAGACCCGACCTTGTCCAAGGCATCGGCGGTGGAGGTTTTGTAGGCCCGGATCAAGCCGGGGATCCCAAGCTTGATCCCGCCGAAATACCTGACCACGACCACCAGCGTGTCACTGAGCCCCCTGGAGTCGATCTGTCCCAGGATCGGCCGGCCTGCCGATCCGGAAGGTTCCCCGTCGTCATTGGCCCGGAACCTGTCGCCCAGGTAACCGAGGCGGTAGGCATAGCAATGGTGACGGGCATCGTGGAACCGCTTTTTCAAATCAGCCACGATGTCCTTGACTTCTTCCTCTGTCTCAACAGGATAGACAAACGAAATGAATCGGCTGCCATTGTCCTTGTACAGCCCCTCGGCCGTGGATGGAACGCTTAGGTAGGAGTCTTGAATCATATCCACGAAATTAACGTTTTTCACATAATTTTGCAACGAGGCGGTTTTTTTTGTAATTTTGAATACTATTTAAGGTTTATGGTTTATCAATTAAGAGTCACCCTTGCCGGAATCAAGGGATTCTACAGGGTTTACAAGATGGACGGTGCCTGCACTCTTTATGAGTTCCACAAGCAGATGCGGGCAGATTTGGAGTTCCCCCAGGACCAGCTCATCATGTTCAAAGCGCTTGACGCTGAAGGTGGTGTTGTCGCCAGGTATGGTCTTTTCGACCTCGGGTCCGGGACCGTGGACAAGGTCACCATCGAGCAGACAGTCAAGGCCGGAATCGCCTCATTCATATATTTCTACGACGTTCCCAACAAAAAGAGCGTCATCTTGACATTCGAAGGTTCCGAGGAGGGAGTCTGTCCCTCGCCCGTGATCGTCGACACGAAGGGTCCCAACCCGATTGAATTCGAGAACGGCTACGTCGCTTTCGAGGACCTTCCCGACTCCCAGCGCCATCTTCCAGGACAGAAACCCGACTGGCTGGGAGAACTCGGTTCCTCTTCCGCCGGATCGGATGCCGAGGATGAGGACGAGGACGACGAGGATGACGACGACGAGGACGGCAAGGAGGTCTTTGACGGCACCGAGGATCTGGACTTCTAGTTCATGCCGCACCGGCTCGTCATAATTCTCGGGCCGACGGCCGTGGGGAAAACCGACTACAGCGTCCGCAAGGCCCTGGAATACGGTTCCCCGGTAATTTCCTGCGATTCCAGGCAGATATTCAAAGAGATGACCATCGGCACTGCTGTCCCTGACAAGGAACAGCTCGAAAGGGTCAAGCATTATTTCATACAGTCTATCCCCGTCACCCAGGCCTACACAGCCGGTGACTATGAGCGGGATGCGCTCGCCTTGATCGAGGAGCTATTTGAGGAAGGCCATGACACCCTGGTCATGACCGGAGGCTCAATGTTCTACATCAACGCCGTCTGCGAGGGTCTGGACGACCTGCCGGACGGCGATCCAGAGCTGCGGAAGACTCTCTGGGAAAGGGTTGATTCTGAAGGGCTTGAAAGCCTTGTCGAGGAACTTGAGGAAAAAGATCCCCTGACATATTCCCGGATCGACAGTAAGAACAGCCAGAGGGTTGTGAGAGCCCTTGAGGTCTGCCTTGTCTCCGGAAGGCCGCTCTCATCGTTCAAGTCAGGGGGCAAGAAAAGGGATTTCGAGATCGAGAAGATCGGGTTATCAAGGCCCCGGGAGGAACTATATTCAAGAATAGACAAAAGGGTTCTGGGAATGATCAGGGACGGTCTTGAGGATGAGGTCCGCTCCCTTCTCCCCTACCGGGATCTTCAGGCGCTCCAGACGGTGGGATACAAAGAGATGTTCGACTTCATCGACGGCAAGATTCCCCTTGAGGAAGCCATCCGTCTGATCCAGAGAAATACCCGCCACTATGCCAAGAAGCAGATGACTTGGTGGCGCCGGGATGACTCTATCAAATGGATTGATCTACAGTGACATCCGCACTCCAGCCAAAATCCTTCTCCCAAGAAGTTGACGGGAAGAGTGGAAGCTTTGGTAAGCGCTGACCGCGTCCGTGGTCAGGACGTCGGAGTCGAAGACATTCATGCAACGCAGATAAAGGCTGCATTTGGCAAGTTTCCACACCGCCTCGGCCGAGACCAGAGGCGGATTGGAGGTCTTTTTGCCGGCCAGGGTGTACCAGCTCAAATAACTGTCCGTGATAAGTGAGACTTTCTTCCAAGGTCGCAGCGCGAGGGACGCGTCGCAGGAAAGGCGGTCCGTCCTGTTCCTTTCGGCGAATGACGAGACAAGCCTGAAACCGTCAGCCTTGACTTCCGCGGAGATCCAATCCCAAGGATTGCTCCTTAAGGTAAGGCCAGCCATGAAGGTCCTGTCCTTGAACCCGGTTCTGGTCCCTTGCAAGAGACTTTCATAAGTAGAGAGGGTTGTCCCGGCCCGGGCCTCAAGTACCAAAGCCCTGAGTCCGAAGAACTTCTTGATGTTTCCATTCAAGTTGAGGATTTCATGGGCGCACACCGCCGGGACAAAAGACGAGACTGAGAAACGGTCATGATAGAACGCGGAGGAAGTCTTGTCGGTGACCATCCTGTCGTAGCCGGAAGACAAAGTGGCGTAGAAAAGCGAGACGTTGTCGGAATATTTAAGGAACAAATCGCCGCCCAAAGTGCCGGATCTCATCAGGCTGTCCGGGACAGCCATCGCGCGATACGACCTTGCCACGGCGGCCCGTGACAGAGACTCATCCGACGATCTTGTCAAGGAATACCGGAGTATCGCGGTGTAATCCAGCTTGCCGGCCAGGGGTCCTGAGGCGCTGACCGAGGGCGAGACAAGGGGATAGATCATGTTGACACCTTCCGTGGAGACGAGGTTCAGGCTCGCCGGGAGACTAAGGCTCACCCTTGACTTCCCTATCCTCCGGTCCGTTGAGACAGTCGCCCCCGGAGCCAGATGCAAGATCCCGTTTCGGGAATATGTCGGAACAGCCTCAAGGTCAAGGCCCGACAGGGAAGATTCCAGCAGGGTGTAAGCCACATTCAGCCTCGCTGTCACATGGAAAACCTGACGGCCCGCCCTCGCGTCGAAACGCGCGGTGTTACGGGAATCCAGCCTGGATATGTCGTAAACCTGGCGGAAGGCGCTTTGTCCGAATGAGAAATCGGCTTTTCCCTCATTTCTGAAGAACTTGGTGTCACTGCCAATGTCCAAAGCCTTCTTATCTGATAGGCGGATAATGGAAGACAAATTGTTGCTGACTTTGAATGAAGGTAGAGAGCGGCGTTCGGAGGCAGGCTCCTCCCTGGAGATGTCCATATCATTATCCCTGAGCTGTCCCGAGAACTCGAGCCTGTCGGAGAAAAACCTCTTGTCATTATTGTTTTCCAGCTCGGCCGATCCGTTTAGAAACAGCTTCTTATCAAGGACTTCCGTACTCTCGCTGATTGTCAGCACATCTCCTTGGGGGAATATGATCTCTTCCCTGGAAGCTGTCTGCTCGGAATACCTCTCGGCAGCGGCGTTGAGCGTTGTCCTGACCAACATCCCACTCTTGAGCTTACGAAGGGAATTAAGGCTGGCGACTCCCGAAGTGTTGGCGTACCAATATTCTTTCGGAAGGGAAAGAGGAGAGTTGGTTGGAGTCAGAGGCGTGGCGAAATCAGGCTCAAGGCTCTCCCTGAGCACGTATGCCCTGCCTGAAGCGCGTCCGAAATATTCCTGTTCCCTGAGCTCCTGGAGGATGTCGCCACCGATGTTGTTCCCTTTCAACAGATATAGGTTCTGGCTGCTGGATGAGAAACGGGAAAACATCGCCCGCGCGTTAAAAAGAGGGAAACGAGGGGCTCCAAGGGCGGCCCCACCGGAGAAAAGCCATGTTCCCCTGGATGACTCCTTAAGAATTATGTTTACGGCGCTCTTGTCCGTGGCGACTAACCCCGAAAGGGCTCTCACAGGCTGGTGACGCCGGTAAACCTCGACGCTGGAAATCTTGTCCGGAGTCAGGTTCTTGACCACCGTGCCGTACCTCGCTCCCATCAGGTCCATGCCCTCGACATAGAACTTGCTGACGCTTTGCCCGTCCACTTTGACGCCACCAGACTCAGTCACGCTCAGACCGGGAAGCTTGGCCAACAGATCCCCGATATTCCTTTCATTGCCGTCGGAAAATGCCGCCGCCGAGTATTTCGTCGTGTCGCCATTCTCCTCGATGACGCTCGATGTGATTTTAGATGCCTTGATCTCGGCTTTCTTGGGAATAAGCTTGATTGTCAAGGGTTTTGACAGATCCGTAACAGCCACTTTCCTGGAGGCGTAACCCATCAGGGTAACGACGAGAGTGTCAGGGGCGCTCACGCCGGATAGTTTCACATGAAAGGTTCCGTCCTCGCCGGTCATTGAATATCCCTGGACTTTGGATGATTTGTAGGCGGCGACGAAAGCTCCAGCGAGGGGTTCGCCCGTTTTGCTGTCAGACACCGAGCCTCGAATCCCCACTACCTCCTGTGCGGCGCAAAGGAGCGGGAAAACAAGGGAAATTATCAGCGACAGCAATCGTAAACGCATCTGGTTCAATTATTTCCAATAACTCTCAGCAATAAGTGGTTGGAACTTGTTATACTGCAATCTGGTGACCGAGCCATCCTTGTTCCTGATCTCTCCCACCGCTCCTGAATAACCGGCCAACTCATTAAAGTAGTCCATGTCCCTTTTCGCTCTCGCCTTTATCTTCTCTTCTTCCTTGACAGACAAGCGGCTAATGTCGCACGAGCGGGAGTAGGCTTCCATGGCGCCGGGCCATCTGGCCTCTTCGTAAACGGAGATGTCCCGGACATAAAAATTGAAAAGCTTCTCTGAATCAATCGCATAGACTATGAGTCCGGGGCAGCCCCAAAGAAGCCACGGCCCGGCATTGACAGGAACCTCCTCCGTGTACCATACAGTCCACTTGCGTCCCAAATAGTCAGCTTCCGCTTTCTTTACGGCATAGCCGGCGAATGTCTTAGTCGTGTCCGAATCGATCAAGTTCCACATCGGGAGCTCAAGGTTTCCTTTCTCACCCAGGAATATTTTCATTATCGCCTTGTAAGCTATGCTGTAGCTTGCCTCCGAGAAATCCACGTGCCACAGGTCGGTCGTTCCCCGATGCCTTGTGGCGGCATTATACGCTTCCTGGTCGGCGATATTCCCGGACTTGTCAAAAGCCTTCACGCTAAGGGAATCTCTCTGGAAACGGCCTTCGCTGTAGAACCAGCTCTCCTTTCCATTGTAGTCGAGCCGCATGTCCATCTCGGTCCTGTAGTTCTTCTCGGTCGTGTCTCTTTTATATAAAAAAGCGTATGAAACCCTGATGTTCCGCTGCGCCATAAGGCTCCCGCAACAGAACAACAGGATAAAAAACAATTTGATATTCAGATTACGCGGTTTCGGATTGGGAAATGTCTCCAGCATGTCCTTCACGAACATCCCTCCGTTCTCCCAGAACAGTTTCATAATCTCTTCTTCCTTGCGTGTCAGCTTTCTCATAAACAATTGAATATGAATGTCCACCAGCAAATATAACTATCGCCGTTGAATTATGCAACTATTTTTTATAGTTTATGTGTGTCCGCTATTATCAGATCGGGAGTATCGTTATCTGATCCTTTCCCTTTTGACATTTCGCTAAAGAGACAAACAAGTTCCAGACACAAATGACTGATTGGTGGAAAATTATTATATTTGTATATTTAACACCTATCCACATGTCAAGCAAGACACATCTCGATCAGCACTGCGAGACGATCATGCGGGAATACCGGGACAACCTGTCCTGGTTCAAGGAGTCGTCACGGAAGGTCTATGGTCTCCTGCAAGAGAACCTTGATAAGGCCGGCCTCGTGACCGCTGCCCTGGAGTACAGGGTCAAGAGCGAGGAATCACTGACCGGCAAACTGGAGCTAAAAGGAGGGAAGTATCATTCACTCAAGGACATAACTGACATTATTGGACTGAGGGTGATCACCTTCTACATAGACGACGTGGACAAAGTGGCCTCCGCCGTGGAAAGGATATTCGAGGTGGACTGGGAGAATTCCGTGGACAAACGCAAGGCGCTTGAAATCGACAGTTTCGGCTACCTTTCCCTGCATTACGTCTGCCGCATTCCCGACTCGGAGTACAGGATGGAGATCCAGATGAGGACTGTCCTCCAGCACGCCTGGGCCAACATGAACCACGACACGGGCTACAAATCCGGAGTGGAGGTCCCTCCAAGATACCTCCGCAACCTCAGCCGGCTGGCAGGCATACTTGAGCTTGTGGATGACGAGTTCAGCAAGATCCGCTCTGAACTCACGAACTACCGCAGGCAGGTGAAGGCCCTGGTGGCTTCCGGGAACCTCAAGGATGTTCCCCTGGACGGGGACACATTCCGGAACTATCTGGATCTGAATCCATTCAACTCCCTCAACAACAGGATAGCCTCCGTCAATCAGGCAGAGATCCAAGAGGTCTCTCTCATGCCATACCTGGCCCTTTTCAAGGGACTCGGATGCGAGACCCTCGGAGACATCGCCGACATGATCCGGGAATATTCGGAAGGAGCTTTCCAGATCGCCACCTTCCAGATCGGACTTACAGACCTGGACATCGTCTCCTCATCCATCGGTCCCCAGAACCTTTGCCTGGCTTACCTCCTCAAGCAAGGAAGCGGGAAGGCTGGGATCAAGTTTATGTTCGACACACTCAACGGCAAATCAGACAGCAACGACATGATCGCCGAGATGATCATGGAACAAGCCAAAGACTTGCCTTTCATGAATCAGTAATATGGCCAACAACCCTCTCGACACAACATTTCTGGACAAGGCGATCATCTTCGCCGTGAAAGCCCATGCCGGTACGGAGCGGCGCGGCAAGGGATTTCCCTACATAGTCCACCCGATGGAGGCGATGGAGATCGTCGCCACCATGACGGCAGACCAGGAGCTTCTCGCCGCAGCCGCGCTTCACGACACGGTGGAGGACACGGCTGTGGAGGTGGAGGACATCCGAAGGGAGTTTGGAGACAGGGTGGCTGATCTTGTCGCGGCAGAAAGCGACAGCATCGCCGAGGGGATGAGCGAGGAAGACAGCTGGAAAGCTCGGAAACAGTTGGCTTTAAATCGCTTGAGCTCGGCATCAAGGGATGTGAAGGTTGTCGCTCTGGGCGACAAACTGTCAAACATGCGGGCGATCGCGAGAGATTATGAGGTGATGGGTGACGCCCTGTGGGGCATATTCCACTCAAAAGATCCCGCTGATCACAAGTGGCGGTACCGCGGAATGGTGGAAGCCTTCGAGGAGCTTGGTGACACCAGCGCTTTCAGGGAATTCAAGTATTTGGTTGACAAAGTGTTCGGAGAATAACCATGGAGCCCGTAAAGATATCCCTCAATGATTATGTCCTGAGCGGAGGAGGATTCAACGGCGAGAGCTACGACCACAAGACCGATCCTTCGATCATGCTGAAGCTCTACATGCCCGGGAAAATCCAGCAGCCTCTGGACGAGATGGTCCTGGCCAGGAAGGTCTACCAGGCTGGCATACCCACCCCCGAACCAGGTGACTATGTGGTGACCGAAGATGGACGTTTCGGCATCCGGTTCCACCGCATCGTCGGGAAAAAATCCTATTCCAGGGCCACGGCGGACAATCCCGGGAAGGTCTCGGAATATGCGGCGGACTTCGCCAGGTTGTGCCTCGACCTCCACTCCACCCACGTGGACACCAGCCAATTCGAGAACGTCAAGGACAGGTACCTGAGACTTCTGGGGGCCAATCCTTTCTTCACGACTCCCCAGAAAGACAAGATCGCGAAGTTCATCATCGACACCCCTGACGAGGACACCGCCGTCCATGGCGACTTGCAGTTCAGCAACGCCATATTCGCCGACGGGAAGAGGTACTTCATCGATCTCGGGGATTTCTGCTATGGCAACCACCTTTTCGATGTCGGAATGGTCTACCTGTGCTCCCGCCTGAGCGGGGAGGATTTCATCAAGGAGACTTTCCACATGCCCAAATCCCTGGCGGGAAGGTTCTGGGAGGAATTCGTCCCGGTGTATTTCGGGAAAGACCGGCCGCTTAAAGAAATAGAAGAGGAGATAATGCCTTACGCCGGCCTCAAGACCATCATTGTTGAACGGGACTCCAACTGTCCGATGCCTGAATTCAGAGCCGCTTTATCCTCAATATTATGAAGAACAAGCTGAAATTCGAAGAGCGATTCAAGCTGAATTCCATGCTCACCGCCCTGCTGCTGGTGATCGTGGCGGCGCTGACTTTGGAAGCGACCTCGCTCATCCAGTATTACTACGCCCAGCGAGGCATCAAGGAAGAGGCATCCAGACGGGCCGAGAGCCAACTGGAGAACACGAAGCTCAAGATCGACGGAGTGCTTGACCAGGTGGAGGCCATTATCCGGAGCAACGTAAGGCTCACCCAGTGGGGGCTCGACCACCTGGACAGCCTCGACATGATCACATCGATCATTGTCCGGGAGAATCCGGTGGTGAGCGGGTCCACCATCGCCCTTGTGCCGGGATACAGCCGGAAGTATCCGCTCTTCTCCCCCTATACTTACCTCGATCCGGAGACGGGGGAAATCCTGTCGAGATCCCTGGCGACGAAAGAGTATGACTATCCCACAAAGGAGTGGTTCACCAAGGCCATTGAGACTGACAAAGGATATTGGTCGGAACCTTACATCGATGTCGGTGGAGGAGAGATGCTGATGACGACCTATTCAGTACCTGTAAGGGACGGCGAGGGCAATGTCGCGGCTGTCCTTACGGCGGACATATCCCTTGACTGGCTGACAAATTACGTCGGAGGCAACAAGGTCTATCCAGACGCTTTCAACCTTGTCATAAGCCGGGCCGGAGAGATAATGGTCTGCCCTGTGGAGACCCTTGTCATGCGGAAGACGATCCAGGAAGCCTCCCGGGATTTTGAGGATCAAGATAAAGTGGTCGCTATCACCCAGTCAATGCTCAATGGGGAATCAGGGGCCGCCGAGATACGGGGAAAGACCTCCAACAGCCATGTCTATTTCGCTCCCGTGGAGCGCACCGGGTGGTCAATGTCGATAGTTATCCCCGAAAAAGAAATCTACGGGGAGATCAAGAACACTCGCCGACTGGTCGAGATACTGCAACTGCTTGGCCTTCTGATGCTCGTTTTGATCCTCAGTTTCGCCGCCAAGAGCCAGAACCAGTTCAAGACCCTCTCGGAGAACAAGGAGAAGATGGAGAGGGAGCTTGAGATCGCCAGGAATATCCAGATGGCGATGATTCCCAAGACTTTCCCTCCGTTCCCGGACAGGCCGGAGCTGGACATGGCGGCCGCTATCCTTCCCGCGAGGGAGGTCGGAGGCGATCTTTATGACTATTTTATAAGGAACGATAAACTCTTCTTCTGCATCGGAGACGTGTCAGGTAAGGGAGTGCCGGCATCACTTGTCATGGCGATGACCAGAAGCCTGTTCAGGTCCGTGGCGGGACACGAGGACAGCCCTGCCACCATTGTCTCGAACATGAATGACAGCATGGCGGAGATGAACGAGAACAACATGTTCGTGACCTTCTTCTGCGGCATCCTGGACCTCGAAAACGGCCATCTGGAGTATTGCAACGCGGGCCACAACCCGCCTCTCATCCTGGCGGACACCAAGATGAAACTTGACACTATCCCGAATCTTCCTCTTGGAATAATGGCCGGGATGGACTATCAGGAGCAGGAGGCGGACCTCAGGTTCGACGACTCCCTGTTCCTCTACACCGATGGTCTCACGGAGGCGGAGAATATCAACCATGAGCTGTTCGGAGAGGAGAGGATGTCCAAGATCCTGTCAAAAAGGAGGAACGCGGAAAGCCATCTCAAGGTGATCGAGGAGGCGATTAAGGACTTTGTGGGAGAGGCGCCGCAAAGCGACGACCTGACTATGTTGTTCATCCATTACACTAAGGCCAGGGAGGGATATTCAGCCCACCACTTGGCGCTGGATAACGACATAAGGCAGATCCCGAGACTCTCAGGTTTCCTCCAGGCCATCTTCGAGGAGAAACATTTGGACGAGGCCACATCGATGGGCATCAATCTTGCTTTGGAGGAGGCCGTGACTAATGTGATGAACTACGCATACCCGGAAGGCACTATCGGCGATGTGAAAATTGATGTCAGGATAGACGGGAACAAGATGGAGTTCATGGTCTCTGACAACGGCAAGGAATTCGACCCGACCGAAAGGCCGGCTCCGAAACTGGACGTCTCGGTTGAGGAACGTCCAATCGGAGGCTTGGGAATTCACCTGATCAGGAGCATCATGGATGATGTCAAGTACAGAAGGGAAAGCGGCAAGAATATTCTTACGATGACTAAAATAATATCATAAAAATGGAAGTTACTATCACTCAACAAGAAAACAACACCGTCCTGGTACAGTTCGACGGGAGGCTCGACACACCCTCTTCCCAGGAGGTCAGCCAAAGACTCACTCCGGTGGAGGAAAGCGCCTCAGGCACGATCATCCTTGACTGCGAGAAACTTTCCTACATCTCCAGCTCCGGTTTGAGAGTCTTCCTGACCCTTAGGAAGGCAGCCGCCATGAAAGGAGGAAAGATCATAGTCAGGAACATCAATGACAATATCAGAAGCGTTTTCATGATGACAGGGTTCCTTAACCTGTTCGAGATAGAATAATGCCTCTTTCCGTTTTCTCGATCAATATCCTGTCGGAGAACCTGCTCCTGATGGTTTCTGTCCTCGTGTTCATAGCGATATTGCTCACGAAGATAGGAACCAGGTTCGGCATGCCATCCCTGCTGCTATTCCTCATAATAGGTATGGCTGCCGGGGCCGATGGCATCGGGCTGCGTTTCGAGGAGCACGAGATGGCCGAGTCCATCGGACACTTCGCCATGACGATAATCCTCCTGGCGGGAGGTCTGCAGACATCTCTGGAGGAGACAAAGCCGGTGATGCGGCAGGGCATTCTGCTCTCGACTGTAGGAGTATTGATAACCTCTTTACTGACAGGTACTTTCATATTCTTGGCCACAAGGAACATGGTCGGAGAGGTCGGAGCGACATTCATGGGATGTCTTCTGGTCGCCTCTGTCATGGGCTCCACCGACTCGGCTTCCGTCTTCTCGATCCTGAGGGGTAAAAAACTCCACCTCAGGGAGAACCTCGGTCCGATGCTTGAGCTGGAATCAGGTAGTAATGACCCGATGGCCTACCTTATGACCATCATCTGCGTCCAGATCCTGAACTCACCAGAGAAGATGGCCCAAGGAGCATTTGGAATAATGTGGACTGGGACATGGATCCTGGTGGTCCAGATAGTGATCGGATTCATCGTAGGTCTAGCCGTCGGATTCGGGGCCAAGTATATTCTTGAGAAAGTGTCCCTCCCGGGTAATTCTCTATACTCGATCCTCATCCTTAGCATCGGATTCTTCTCCAACGGAATAGCCTCCGTCCTCTATGGCAACGGACTGCTCTCACTCTACATCACCGCCATCATCATCGGGAACAAGGTTGATATTCCCAACAGAAGGGACGTACTGAAATTCTTCGACGGCATGACTTGGCTGATGCAGCTGCTGATGTTCCTTATGCTGGGACTTCTGGCCAGACCATCCATGATGTTCCAGTCTTTGCCGCCCGCGCTGATGATCGGAGTGTTCATGCTGTTCGTCGCGCGCCCCGCGAGCGTGTTCCTCACCCTCGCCCCGTTCAAGGACTTGTCGGCCAAGGCCAAGCTGTTCACCTCATGGGTAGGTCTTAAAGGCGCTGGTCCCATCCTGTTCGCGCTCTATCCCGTGATAGCCGGCCTGGAGGGATCCGATGACATATTCAACATCGTCTTCATCATAACCCTCCTGTCCCTTTTGACTCAGGGCATGACCCTGTCCTCCATGGCCAAGCGATTGAATCTCAGCTATGACGAGGATCCTGAGGTGGAGACTTTCGGGATGGAAATCCCAGAGGAGATGGGATTGTTGAGAGACCATACCGTCACTGAAGATGACTTGTCTGAAGGAGACACTCTCCGTGATCTCCATCTCCCCCACGGAATCCGCGTGATGATGGTCCGCAGAGAAGACAAATTCCTTGTCCCCCACGGCAGCATGAAACTGGAATTGGGAGACCATCTCGTGATCATCATGGGAGAAAGCGACGACGACGGACAATAAAAAAACCTCGCCTGCAGTCAGGCGAGGTTCTCTTTTTCTGAAGACGCGGCTTATCAGAACGGCAGGTCGTTGGACTCGTCATCCTGGACAGGCATGTCCATGATAGTTGGAGCCGGAGCCTGCTCGGGCATCGGGGCGGGAGACGCCGCGGCCACAGGAGCCTGGGCGGACTGGCCGGCAGGAGAGATGCGCCAGACGCGGACATCATTGTACCAACGTCCATTGTACTCCCTGGCCCTCAGGTTGAACGAGACTTTCACCTCGTCACCGACCTGGAACCTGTCCAACTCAGCAACCTTGTCCGTCCCGAAAGACGTAAAACAGACCTCGGCGGGGAAATTACCGTCTTGATATTCAAGGATGAAATCCTGCTTTACCCAAGCACCCCTGGCGCTCTGGCCATTCTGCTTGGGCTCTTTGCGGGAAATCCTGCCCTCCAATTCCAAAGCCGCCATCAGATTACTTGCTTTCAGGCTCGACGAAGTGCTTCACGGAATCCAGGGTGATGTCGAACACCAGAGGGGTGTTGGGCTGGATAGCGTTGGATCCGCGCTCACCGTAACCAAGCTCGGCGGGAACATAAAGAGTGGCCTTGCCGCCCTCTCCGAGAAGCTGGAGACCCTCTGTCCAACCAGGGATGACCCTGTTGAGAGTCAGCATGACGGAAGGATCGCTCTCAGGAACTTCCTCGATGACAGAACCATCCTTGAGGGAAAGCTTGTAGTGGACATAGACGGTGTCCTGGGGACCGGGCTTGACATCGCTACCGGGCTCCTTGATGAGGTAGCAAAGACCCGACTCAGAAGTCTGGACGCCGGCGATCTTCTTGACCTCCTCGAAATACTTGTCCTGCTCGGCCTTGTTGACAGCCGCGGTGTAAGCGTTCCTCTTCTCGATAAAGTTGTTCATGATCTCGCTAATCTTCTCAGGATTGATCTTGAACTGCTTCACGAAGTTGGTGTCACGCTGGTTGCCCTTAGCGTTGACGAAATCCTCCATTCCCTTCTTAACCTCAGAGAAATTGAGATCTCCCAGGTTGTAACCCTTGATCATGGATCCAAGGTTGATACCCATAAGATAACTGACAGAATCGACCGCTCCCTTGGAGGGGATCATGTCACTCGCGACTCCAGCGGGCTTCGCTGAGTTGCAGGCCATGGCTGAGAAAACCACGGCAGCAATTGTGAAAATCTTGATAGCTTTCATTTTTATAACTTTTATTTGTGCTGTCTGGCCATACCTCGCGAATATCGCAAAAAATATTGACTTTTTATCATTAATGTGATTTTGGTTTGCTGTTTCGGAAAAGTTTGACTATATTTATAGAAATCCACATAAGCCATGGAGATCACTTCCGAGACATTGAGAGCAAAACTGAAAGCCTTCTTCGGATACGACTCTTTCAAAGGGGACCAAGAAGCTATTATACGCAACCTGATTGAGGGGAAAGACACATTTGTGCTCATGCCAACCGGCGGCGGCAAGTCCCTTTGTTTCCAGTTACCAGCCCTCATTATGCCCGGAACGGCAATCATCATATCCCCTCTCATCGCATTGATGAAGAATCAGGTGGATGTCATCCGCGGTTTCGAGGAGGAGCAGACGGGTATCGCCCATTTCCTCAACTCATCCCTGGGAAAGGCACAAATCCAGGAAGTGCGCAAAGACTTGCTGTCCGGCGTGACCAAGCTCTTGTACGTGGCTCCCGAATCCCTGACCAAGGAGGAGAACATCGATCTTCTCAGGGAAATAAAGATCTCCTTCTATGCTGTCGACGAGGCGCACTGCATCTCTGAGTGGGGTCATGACTTCCGTCCTGAATACCGACGCATCAGGGACATGATCCAGACCATCGGGCGGGCACCCGTCATAGCTTTGACCGCCACCGCGACTCCGAAGGTCCAGAACGACATACAGAAGAATCTCGCCATAATGGATGCCACGGTGTTCAAGTCCTCTTTCAACAGGCCTAACCTGTACTACGAAGTAAGGGACAAGGTCAACGCCGAAAAGGACATCATCCGTTATATCCTCCAGCATCCCGGGAAGTCCGGCATCATCTACTGCTTGAGCAGGAGAAAGGTGGAGGAAACTTCCAATCTACTGAACATCAACGGAATAAAGGCTCTCCCCTACCATGCGGGACTGGACGCCAAGACAAGGGCGGAAAACCAGGACCGCTTCCTGATGGAGGATGTGGACGTGATTGTCGCGACGATAGCCTTCGGAATGGGAATCGACAAGCCGGACGTCCGGTTCGTCATCCACTACGACATTCCAAAGAGCATCGAGGGGTATTACCAGGAGACGGGCAGGGCCGGAAGAGACGGAGAACTTGCCGACTGCATTACCTACTATAGTTATAAGGACATCCAGAAACTGGAGAAATTCATGCTCGGAAAGCCAATCGCCGAGCAGGAAATCGGCAGGCAGCTGCTGATGGAGACCGTCGCCTACGCCGAAACCAGCCTGTGCCGCAGGAAGATGCTGCTCAACTACTTCGGAGAGGACTACCCGAAAGACAACTGCGGAGTCTGCGACAACTGCCTCCACCCAAAGCCGACATTCGACGGCCGGAAAGAGATGCGTCTTGTCATCCGGCTGATCAAGTCTCTCCCCGAGCACTTCAAGGTAGAGCATCTGGCGATGGTTCTCGCCGGAAAAGCGAACGCCATGGTCAAGTCTTACCAACATGACACGATCCCGATGTTCGGGGAAGGAAAAGAACACAGCGACAGATTCTGGAGCGCCGTGATCCATCAGGGGCTTCTGCTCCACCTTCTCGAGAAAGAGATCGAGTCCTACGGCAGGATCTACGTGACAAGCAAGGGCGAGCAGTTCTATGAGGATCCCTGGGAGGTTCGCCTTGTCGAAGAGAAGATGATGACGCCTAAAAAGGTCGAGGAAGACGAGGAAGATGTGGCGAATGACAAGGCGGCGATGAAAGGCGGAGGTGGAGACCCGGTCCTTCTGACGATGCTCAAGAACCTCAGGAAAGACCTTTCAAAGAAACTCAAGCTCCAGCCATGGATCATCTTCGGAGATCCGGCTTTGGAGGACATGTCGATCCTCTATCCTATCACATTCAATGAGTTGCACAGCTGCCAGGGAGTCGGCGAAGGGAAGGCCAGGAAGTACGGTAAGGAGTTCATAGAGCTGATCAAGGCCTACGTGGAGGAAAACGACATCACCAGGCCAGCCGAGTATGTGGTCAAATCCGCTCCGACCAGGTCGGCGGACAAGATATTCATCATCCAGAGCGTGGACCGCAAGCTCTCGCTCGACGACATCGCCGACGCCAAGGGAATGGATATGGAAAAGCTTCTGGATGACATCGAAGGAATTGTCTCCACGGGCACGAAACTGGATCTCAACTACTACATCCGCCAGGTCGTGGACGATGAGATCGTCGATGAGATTTTCGATTATTTCAAGAATGAGGCATCCTCTGACTCTCTGGAGGAAGCCCGCCAGGCCCTCGGACCCGACTACGACGATCTTGAGATCCGTCTCGTGAGGATCAAATTCCTCTGCGAGGTGGCCTCCTGACGATCAGATCGTCACCATCTTGAGACGGCGTCCCTCGTAATGGCCCAGACGCCTGAACCCGAACATCTTGACATACTGGGCAAAATAGTCGAACCTCGCTCCTACCTGCTCCGCGGAGTGGGAATCCGACCCCATGCAGATAATCTCGCCGCCAAGTTCCATGTACCTGATCAGCACGTCACGGTCCAGCGCCGGCGTCCTCAAGCCATATTGCTTGTAGGTTTTGGTGTTGATCTCAAGACCTTTGCCATTCTCAATCAGATACTTGAATATCTCGTCAAAAAGGCCGGGGAAATCTTTGTACAGGATGCTCTCCTTGGGATAGGGCGCGTACCTGACAATGTAGTCGAAATGGCCCATCACATCGAAATCCTCGAGTTTCCGCATCTCCCTCAAGAGAGTCTCCAGGTAACGGCCATAAGCCTCCTTCCAATTCTTGCCCTTGTAGTATGGGCCGAAATACGGATCCGTGTCCTCAAGGTAATGGACCGAAGCTATCACCTGATCGAAGGAATGGGATGAGAGAATGTTCTTGTTAAGCTCCCGGCTGTCCTCGTAGAGGCCGACTTCTATTCCTTTGAGAATCTTGAACTTCTTTGCCGCGGCACGTCCGAAGACGCCATCCGCTACCAGTCCGTTCACCCTGTCGATCTCCGCCTGCTGGGCCTTGACGTCAAACACCTCGCAGACGATGGGCTCGAACTCTTCTTTCATCTTGGGGACAAAGTAATCACAATGGTCGGTGAAGCATATTCCGCCGAAACCTTTGTCAATTGCCGCCTTGGCACTTTTTTCGACCGTGGTCGCTCCTCCGTCGAAAGAAAACTGGCTATGGTTGTGTGTGTCGAAAAACATATTACGAATATAGTGTTTTTTTATTAATTTTGTGTCTATGATAACTTTGGGATACAAAACTAAATTCGACAGCATCACGAGGGCGGCCGCCGCTCTGGGAATAGGTCTCGTGATGGCTTTCGGGGGCAACGCTCCCGCGCTAGTAGTCAAGATAATAGCTGTCTTGCTGGTCGTCGCCGGCATAGCCTCGTTGGTCTACGGTCTGATAAAGAGCAAGGAATCGGGAGTGTACCAGGTGCTGCTGATCAATGCCGCCCTGGACGTGGTGCTCGGATTGCTTCTGTTTTTCAACCCGCAATGGATCGCAGGCGTTATTGTCTACGCCATCGGTATAATCCTGATCCTTTTCGGAGGGCTCCAACTCGTGACCCTCGCCGGCGCCATGAGCCTTTTGGGCGCTGGTTTCTCATCCCTTCTGCTGTCAATCCTCGCTGTTGTCGGAGGAGCTTTCCTGCTATTCAACCCGTTCACCATAAACGTCATGAGCATTATCGCCGGATGCCTTCTGATAGTTTACGGAGTCTCGGAGCTCATCTCGGCGTTCAGGATGGAGAAAGCCAGGGAAGAATTCGAGATCAGGCGTTCCGCCGTCCACACCGGGCCCAACTCACCGGAGAGCGGGTCATCATCAAGCCTGTCGGACGCGAAGGAAGTCGCTTACGAGAGAATCGAGGAGCCTGAAGACCAGGTAGACTTGGACTAAACATGATCCCACGGGACACGGTACAGAAGATTCTGGACACCGCCCAAGTTGAGGAGGTGGTGTCTGATTTCGTCTCGCTTAAAAAGCGCGGGGCGGAATGGTGGGGCTGCTGTCCTTTCCACAACGAGAAGACCCCTTCTTTCCATGTGGTCCCCGCTAAAGGAATATATTACTGTTTCGGATGTCACAAGGGGGGATCCGCCGTCGGTTTCGTGATGGACCATGAGCACATGTCCTATCCGGACGCCTTGAGATATCTCGCGAGGAAATATAATATAGAGGTTGTGGAGGAAGAGGAGAACGCGGAGGACCTGGCCGCCCGCCAAAGGAACGAGAGCCTGTACCTTGTCTCTGATTTCGCGGAAAGTTTTTTCACCGAACAGCTCACGAAAGGAGAGGGCAAGGCGGTGGGACTCAACTATTTCCACACCCGTGGTCTGGAAGATTCCACAATTTCCAAATATGGCCTCGGCTGGGCTCCCTCGGATCGCCACTCATTCACCGACGCTGCCAAGGCGAAGGGATTCAAGGATGAATATCTCTTGGAGACCGGCCTTTGCGCCAAATACGATGACAAGCCTGATCTTCACGACCGTTTTGTCGAAAGGGTCACCTTCCCTATCCACTCCGTCAGCGGAAGGGTGATCGGCTTCGGCGCCAGGACACTCAAGTCTAAAGAAGAAGGAAAACCGTACGCCAAATACGTAAACTCCAAGGAGAGCGCCATCTATGTCAAGAACCAATCGCTTTATGGAATATGGTTCGCCAAGGGCGAGATGGCGAAAAAAGACAAGTGCTTCCTTGTGGAAGGATATCTTGATGTCCTCTCCATGCACCAGCTGGGTATCACTAATGTGGTGGCTTCCAGCGGTACCGCCCTGACCGACGGGCAAATCCGCCTCATCGGTCGGTTCACGAAGAATGTCACTATCATGTACGACGGCGACGAGGCGGGAATAAAGGCGGCGCTCAGGGGAATAGACATGTTCCTCCGCCAGGGGATGAACGTGAAAGTGGTCCTGATTCCGGACGGAGATGACCCGGACTCCTACGCCAGAAAACACACCTTGGAGGAGGTCGAGGGTTTCATCTCGGAGAACGAGCAGGATTTCGTGGACTTCAAGAGTTCCTTGCTGCTGAAGGGAACTGACAGGGATCCTTTGGGAAGAGCCAATGCCATCAATGAGATCGCGGACACGGTGGCGGACATCCCGGATGCTGTCAAGCGGGAGACTTACATCGATTTCCTAGCTCGCAAGTTTGACATTCGTCGTACTGCCCTCGAGGATCGTGTAAGCTACACTCGGGCGAAATTATTAACGAAGGCCGGACGAGACTACGGAGGTGACAATGCGCCAGATTCCGGACAAGCCGGAGCGGCCTCCGGGCTTAGGCCGTACTCAGCCGCAGCGGAGCGAGGATGGACGCGGCCGGGCCCGGACGGCCGTCCGGCTGGTGACGAATTATCCACCTTGGAGGAAAACAAGATCATGGCAAAGGCCGAACGAGACCTTCTGAATTTCATCCTGACGTACGGCACGACCAACCTTGAGTTCCAGAGTGACTCCGAGTTCTACTCCGAAAACCAGGAGGACATCCAGACCGTCTTCGACTTCATTTGCCAAGCACTTGAGGCCGACGGGACAAAGTTCGCCAACGACGCCTACCAAAGGGTGTTTGACGCATACTCGGATGATTATTATAAAGGATATTCCCAGGACGATATCGTAAAGCATCTCCTTGACGGAGAAGATCGGACCACCGCCTTTGTGACCGCGCAGCTGTCTACGGATGAGCGATACGACCTTACGGTCAAGAATTTACGTGACGCGATGATGTCCAAGGGATCATGGCTCACCAAATTCGTCCCGAAAGCCATCCTGGTGTTTCAGGACTGCCGCCTTCAGGACAAGGAAGTTTCACTGAAGGAGGATCTGCGGGAGGCCCAAACAGACGCGGACACCGACAAGGAACTTGAGATCATGCAGGAACTGATGCGGGTCAGGAAGATGATAAAGGCCGTCCGGATCCGCCTCGGCCGCGAGAAATAATATGCTGAATAGCGCTGCTGTCAGAACCTGAATGACAGGCCGGCGGTCATGGAGAAGAACCAGCGGAGCGGCTTGTCAGACACGCTTACGGGAACAACATCCGTACCCTGCTCTAAATGAGCGGTTTCGGTGTGGTAGATAAAGTTTTTGGTGATGTTGTAGTGAACCGCCGGACTTAGTTTCAGGTCGAATCGCCAGATCCTGTAGTTAGCGCAGGCTCCAGCATCCAAGGTCATCAAAAAGTCACCGTTTTTCTTTGTCCAGGAATTCTGCTGGTCTGAAAAAGAGGGTCCCCAACTGGCTGTCTCGACAGGAGAGTTTCCCCCTAAGACAAGTGACATGACCCCCAAAAGTTAGACAAAGACTTTTGGAGGTCATTATTATGAGTAAACACAGTATTGAAGAGAGATGGGCTGCCGTTCAGAGCTATCTTAACGGCGAGGCATCCACTTTCATTGCGAAGCAGACTGGGAT
>JAGAFU010000046.1 GCA_017627955.1 Bacteroidales bacterium
AGCACGTCGGGCTGCTGGAGAAGGAGGCGGCAAAGGGCCACCCTCCTGCGCTCACCCCCGGACAAGGTTGACACCGTGGCCTCCGGAGGAGGACAATTCAGGGCGTCCATCGCCCTCTCGAGCTTCGAGTCGATTTCCCAGCCTCCGAGGTGGTCGATCGTCTCGCTGAGCTCTCCCTGCCGCTCGATCAGCTTGTTCATCTGGTCGTCGTCCATCGGCTCCATGAACTTCATCGAGATCTCGTTGTACTCGTTCAGGGCGTCCATGACCTCCTGGACTCCCTCCTGTACAACCTCCAGGACAGTTTTGGAAGGATCCATCTGGGGCTCCTGCTCCAGGTAGCCCACGGAATAACCAGGAGCCCACACTACCTCTCCCTTGTAGGATTGCTCCACTCCGGCGATAATCTTGAGCAGGGTGGATTTGCCGGAACCGTTCAGTCCGATGATACCGATCTTGGCTCCGTAGAAAAAGGAAAGATAGATGTCCTTGAGGATCACCTTGTTATTGTTGGGAAGGGTCTTGCCGACCCCGCACATTGAGAATATTATGGTCTCGTCTGCCATGGCGTCTTGGTTAGCTGTTCTCTACAAAAATAATCAATTAATCAGAAAAAAGTCGTAAATTGTGAGAGTATTCGGAACAATCAAAAAAGCAAGTCATAATGAAAGCTAATTTCCAATCTCTTTTGCTGGCCGCGGCGCTTCTGGCGGCCTCGATCGTACCCTCGAAGGCTCAGATTCTCACCGGACCCCACGGATCCGAGGACATGAAGATCGGAGTCGCTGGCTTCAGCTACCGCAATTTCTCCATTGACGAGACCCTCGCGATGCTCCAGAGCATGGATGTCAAGTACTTGTCGATCAAAGACTGGTGGCTTCCCCTGGACTCGACCAAGGAGCAGATGGACGCGTTCAAGGCCAAGTGCGCCTCCTATGGTGTCGATGGCTACATCCTTGGCCCCATCTACATGAAGTCCAAGGAAGAGGTCGACAGGGCCTTCGCCTACACCCAGCGTTACGGGATCAAGATGTTCATCGGGGTTCCTGATTATGAGCTGATAGACTATGTGATCGGAAAAGTCAAGGAGACCGGAATCAAGGTGGCGATCCACACTCACGGACCGGACGGGGCAGCCTTCCCGAGCATCTATAAGATTATGGAACTTGTTAAGGATCCGTCACTTGGAGTAGGTTGCTGCCTGGACATGGGCCACTCTGTCCGCAGTGGAGAGGACATCGCCAAGATTGTCAAGAAGTACCACAAATGGATTTATGACGTCCACATCAAGGACGAGACCGCTCCTTCCAAGGCCGGTAACACCTGGGAGATGGGAAGGGGAGTGATCGATTTCCGTCCCATCGTCAAGGCCCTCCGCAAGGTCGGCTATACGGGAGTTCTCTCGATCGAGTTCGAGAAGAACGGGGACAACCCCCATCCTGGCGTGGCTGAGTCTGTTGGTTATCTTCGCGGCATTCTTGACGGAACCAAGTAGGATATGCTTTACCAAAAGATTATCGCTTTGACGCTTCCGATGCTTTTTTCGGCGGGAGCTTTCGCGCAGGATCCCTTACGGCAAGTGCCGGATGTGTTTTCTCCGCTTCCCGGCGGGAGTGTCACCATGGACGGCGGTCTTGGGGATGACATACTCAAGACTCAGGAGAATTGGGCAAAGGGAGTCATGCCCTACGATGCCGTGCTTGAGTTTTTCCGTTCTGGGCGCTCGAAATTCGCTCTCGGGGAGATGCCCGGGAAAAGCATCAGGACCAATTCACTTCTTTGGCGCTACACCAGGGATCCGGAGCTCAAGAAGCTCACCAAGGATTATGTCAACTCGCTGATTGCTACGGCGAAAGAGAACGGCTCGATCAGCTGCACCCCGGTCGGGGAACAGCCCGGAGACGGGGACGGGGACATCTGGGAACGGAAATATGTCCTTCTCGGTCTCAGCCAGTACTATCTTGATGTGGAGCGTGATCCTGTCGTCCTTGAGGCGATGGAGAAAGAGGCCAAGTCCGTGATGGACCAGGTCGGTCCGGCCCCGAAAAAGAGCATCACATCACTGGGATGGAGCTCGACCAACATCGAGTCGTCTTCGATCCTTGAGCCGTTCATGAGGCTCTATTTCATAACTGGGAAGAAGGAATATCTGGACTTCGCGTCATACATCATCGGATCCGGAGCTTCCGAAGGTTCGGACATATTCACCCAAGTCTATGACGGCGTGCCCATGACCGAGGTCGGCGCCCCGTACCCGAAGGCCTACGAGATGACTTCCGTCTGGGAGGGGTTGGCTGAATATTACCGGGCAACGGGCGACGAGCGTTGGCGCGCATGCCTGTCCAATTTCTTTAACCAGGTCAAGGACAACGAGATCACTATAATCGGCAATGCCGGTGCGGATATTTATTGGCCAAAACTCAGGGGAGAGGGTTGGAGCAACTCCGCCGTCGAGCAATCCAATCCGGACATACAGAGGATGATGGAAACCTGCGTCGGAGTGACTTGGATGAAATTCTGCTACCAGTACCTCTTGCTGACCGGAGATCCCGCGGCGGTGGATTGTATTGAGAAATATGTCTACAACGGCCTTCTCGGGGCGATGCGTCCTGACGGGAAGGGATTCAGCTATGTCAACCTGCTGAACGGAGCCAAGGTCACCAACAGCGGATGGGGTACCGTAATCGGCAGCCAACCAGTCACATGCTGCAACCTCAGTGGCCCCACGGGACTGGCCTATATTCCTCTGGCATCGGTGATGCAGGCGGCTGACGGTCCTGTCGTGAATCTTTATAACAGAGGCGTTTACAGGGCCAAGACCGGTGACGGACGCCGGGTCTCCCTGGGAGTTGACACCGAGTTCCCCAGGAACGGGGATGTCAAGATCTCCGTGTTCCCTTCGGGGAGCGGGAAGTTCACCGTCAAGCTATATATTCCCGTATGGAGCGAGGACACCAAGGTCCTCGTGCGCGGGAAAGCCGTGAAGGGTGTCAGGTCCGGGAAATATCTTTCCCTGACCAGGGACTGGCTGCCCGGTGATGAGATCAGGATCAGCTTCGACATGAAGGCCAGGCTGATCATGGCCCAGGAAGGCCGCAACCCTGAAGGGAAGAACTTCCAGGCCCTCCAGTGGGGACCTCTCGTCCTCGCTCGGGATGAGAGCATCGATCCGGAATATTCTTCCCCTGTACAGATCGTGTCGGGGCAGGACGGAGTCGTCGCCGTCAGGCCGGTCACTCCTCAGCGTCCCGGTACAAGAGTCGAGTTCGAGGTCCCGACCACGTCCGGTCCGATCCGTATGGTGGACTACGCCTCCGTCGACTGCTGGGAGGGAAGCCATATCCAGACATGGTTGCCATTGCCAAGATAAATCTTTGATTATGATTGAGATATTCTGCAAGAACACAGGTACCGTCAAGGAGTTTCCCGAGGGCACTTACCTCCGCGACATCGCCGCTGGCTTTGAGTTCGACAAGCCTTATGACATTCTCGCGGCCAAGGTAAACAACGTGGCCCAAGGCCTTCGTTTCAGGGTTTACCACAACTTGGACGTCGAGTTCCTTGACTACCGTACCTACACCGGCCGCAATTTCTATTGCCGCTCGCTCTGTTTCCTGCTGTTCAAAGCGGTTAGTGATTTGTTCCCTGAGAGCAAGCTGACGATCCGCCGGCCAATCTCCAAAGGTTACTATTGCGCGGTCGACAAGGGCGACTCATCCCCGTTGACAGAAGCAGATGTCGACGCCGTTCGGGAGAGGATGGCCAAGATCGTTGAGGATGACATTCCGTTCCGTCGCCACGAGGCGAGGGTGGAAGATGCCATAAAGACCTTCACCGCGCTTGGGGCGATGGATAAGGTCAAGCTCCTGGAGACTTGCGGGGACGTGTACATCACTTACTACACTCTTGACGGCACGGCCGATTATTACTACGATGAGCTTGTCCCGAGCTCCGGTTACCTCAAGACCTGGAGCGTCAGCCTATATAAAGAAGGAATACTGCTTCGTGTTCCCGACCGGCATCATCCCGAGGATCTGGCTCCTTTCCGGGAGCAGCCGAAGACCTTCGAGGTGTTCAAAGAGTCCCACAAATGGAACGGGATCATGGGTCTGGGCAATGTGGGTGATGTCAATGAGTCGATCCTGAGCGGAAAGGCGTCCGATCTGATCCAGATCGCCGAGGCCCTCCAGGAGAAGAAGATAGTCCAGATCGCCGAGGAGATTGAGCGGCGCCATTGTGATCCTGTCAAGCCCCTTCGCCTCGTCCTGATCACAGGGCCGACAAGCAGCGGCAAGAGCACTTTCTGCAAGAGGTTGAGCATCCAGCTGAAGGCCTGCGGGCTCCATCCGATCTCTTTCTCGACCGACGATTATTTCGTCAACAGGCTCGACACTCCCAAACTTCCGGACGGCTCCTTCGACTTTGACAATTTCGACACGGTCGACCATGACTATCTCCAGAAAGACCTGCTGAAACTTCTTGCTGGAGAAGAGGTTGAGGTCCCGGAATTCAATTTCGTGACCGGCCTGAGGGAGTTCAACGGCAAGAGATTGTCCCTTACCCCGAGATCAGTCTTGCTGATCGAGGGCATCCACGCCCTCAATCCGAAGCTTACGGAAAAAGTCCCTGAGGATGAGAAGTTCAAGATATTCATAAACACGATCACCTCGATCTCGCTTGACTCGCACAACTGCATTCCAACGAGCGACAATCGTCTGCTCCGGCGCATAGTCAGAGACTTTCTCAAGGGCGCTTTCACGGCCAGGGAGACCATCTCAAACTGGCCTAATGTCAGGCGCTCGGAGGTCCGCTGGATCTATCCTTTCCAAGAGGAGGCCGATGTCCTTTTCAACTCGGCTTACCTGACTGAGTTCGCTGTCCTGCGCACTCATGCTGAGAGAATCCTGGCGACTGTCCCGAAGAATTGCAAGGAATACAGCGAGGCCCACAGGCTGCTTAAGTTCCTGCACTATTTTGTCCCTGTCTCCGACAAGGAAATCCCGCTGAACTCCCTCATGAGAGGCTTTATCGGCGGCGGAAGTTTTTGATATTCATAAAATTAATATATAGATATGATCACACCTTACAACCAGCGGACCGGGAACGAGTCCATAGTTTATTTAACCAGGGACCTTACCGCAAGAGGCCTGATCAAGGCTTATGAGAAGGTCTGCGGTAACATCTCCGGCCGCATCGGAGTCAAGCTCCACACCGGTGAGAAACATGGCCCCAACATCATTCCCAGGGCATGGGTGAGGAAACTTATCGCTAAAGATATGCCCGGAGCCTCGATAATCGAGACGAACACCTATTACGACGGCGACCGTTACACGACGGAACTCCACCGGGAGACCCTCAAGGTGAACGGATGGACATTCTGCCCCGTTGACATCCTTGATGAGGAGGGAGTCGTGAACCTGCCTGTCAATGGAGGCAAATGGTTCAAGGAGATGTCTGTGGGAAGCCATCTTCTCAATTATGATTCGATGGTCGCCCTTACCCATTTCAAGGGTCACACCCAGGGCGGTTTCGGAGGAAGTGACAAGAATATCGGCATCGGATGCGCTGACGGGCGGATCGGGAAAGCTTGGATCCACACGACTCCTGGGCAGCCGGACCAGTGGGACATCGCCAAGGAGGAGTTCATGGAGAGAATGACCGAGTCCACCAAGGCGACGATCGACCACTTCGGGAAGAACGTGACTTATGTCAACGTGATGCGGAATATGTCCGTCTCCTGCGACTGTGAAGGGCTTGAGGCTGAGCCTGTTGTGACTCCTAATGTCGGCATCCTGTCCTCGACTGACATCCTCGCGATCGACCAGGCTTGCGTTGACATCGTTTACGCCATGACCGAAAAGCAGCATCATGACCTTGTCGAGAGGATTGAGTCCCGTCACGGCCTGCGCCAGCTATCCTACATGAAGGAGCTTGGGATGGGTAATGATAGGTATATCCTCATCGATCTCGACAATGGAGGTAAACGGATGACCGTCAAGGAGGCCGTCAAGGGCCTGAAGCCCTTTAGCCTTCACGGGAAGTGATGCGTCTGAGACCCCGGAATATCGCCGCGGCCGCTCTCTTGGCCGCGGCTTCCGTTATACTTCTGTCCTTTGACGGCAGGGGATCGGGAAGTGATTCCCATGCTCCTGTGGCTGAGCCGCTTCCGCTTGGGAAAGTACGGCTTGTGGGAGAGAATCGTCTGACCTCCAACAGGGATCTGGACATCAAGGCGATCCTTAGCTGGGATGTGCGTAAGTTCCTCTACAACTATCTCGACACTTATGGGCTGGACACCACCGGTTACCCGCTTCCGGAAGGATGGGACTCGGTGGACACAAAGCTCAAGGGACACGGCTCAGGGCACTACATGTCGGCCCTCGCCTTGGCTTACGCCGGATGCGATGACTTGGCCTTGAAGGACAGTCTTCTTGTCCGGATAAGAACCATGGTGGACTGCCTTCGGGAATGCCAGGAAAGAACATTTGTCTATGACGATTCTCTTGGACGTTACCGGGAGGCAAGGGACTACGCCCCGGAGGCAGAGCTCAAGGAAATGAAAGGGACATGGGAGGCTTTCAATGAATATAAGAAGGAATATTCCGAATACGGATACGGCTATCTCAACGCCATTCCGGCGGCCCACTGCGCGCTTGTGGAGATGTATCGCCCCTACAATAATTCCGACTGGGTCTGGGCGCCTTATTATGTGGTTCATAAGCAGCTCGCCGGCCTGATCGACATCGCTTCCCTGGTGGACGACAAGGCGGTTGCGGACAAGGCTCTCAAAATTGCCGAGGATATGGGCCTGTGGGTTTGGAACCGGTTGAAATACAGGACCTTCGTGGACTCTTCCGGCACTCCCGAGTCTCGCCGCTCCGCGCCAGGCAACCGCTACGAGATGTGGAATATGTACATAGCCGGAGAGGTCGGAGGAATGGAGGAATCGCTCTCGAAGCTCTCGATGATGGTCAGAGACAAGACTTCACGGGAGCGTCTCCTGGAGGCTGCCGGTTTCTTTGACAGTCCGGCCTTCTTCGATCCTTTGGCCAGAGGGGAGGACTCCATCCATGGGCGCCACGCCAACCAGCATATTCCCATGATAATAGGAGCGTTGATGAATTACAGGGCGGGGGGATCCGACAAGTACCTCAATATAGCCCGTAATTTCTGGGATTTTGTCCAGGACCGTTACCTTTATGCGACCGGTGGAGTGGGGGATTCGGAGATGTTCAGGGAGCCATATACCCAGATGGCCAGCATGATAGCCAGCAAGACTCCCGAGATGAATGAGACCTGTTGTGCCTACAACCTCGCGAAACTGACCAAGGACCTTAACTGCATCGATCCGGACGATGCCCGCTATATGGATTATTATGAGCGGGTTCTGTATAACCAGATCGTGGGCTCAATCCATCCTTCAGAGTATAAAGTGACCTACCAATATGCCGTCGGGCTTGACGCGTCCAAGCCCTGGGGCAACCGTACTCCTCAAGAGTCTTGCTGCGGCGGGACCGGAGCCGAGAACCATGTCAAATACCAGGAGGCCGCGTTTTTCGTCTCCGACAACACTGTCTGGATCGGCTTGTATTTGCCGTCGGAGGCTGTGTGGAGTCGTCGTGGAGTGACTTTCCGGCAGGAGTGTGAATGGCCTGCTGAGAAGTCTGTGATTCGTGTCAAGAAATGCCGCTGGCCATTCGGCTCCCGTTTCTCCATGAAGCTCAGGGTGCCTTATTGGGCCACTGAAGGCTTTGACATCAAGCTCAACGGCAAGTCCCTGGCTCCTGAATATTCCCCCTGCAGCTATTTCGAGATACCGAGGCGCCGCTGGACACGCAAGGATGTTGTCGAGATCAATATGCCTTATGTTGAGCACATTGATTACGCCCCTGACCCAGTTGTCATCCTGAGCGAAGCGAAGGATCCGTCGCCGGAGCGGCTTGGCACCCTTATGCGAGGCCCGCTGGTGATGGCCGCCGTCGGCATAAAGAGTTGGGATGAGGCAGTCTTGAACCTCGACTCCGACGGCCATCCTTTGACGGAAGGTTTCACCTTTATCCCTGACTACCAGGCCGACACATCCATCACCCACTATTTTCGCGTCCGCTGAGATTCTTACTCCGGCCGGTCTCAGAATAAACGAGTAAGCGGGGAAATTACTTGATGCGGGGGAAGACTCGGTCTATGCCGTCCCTGAGGACGGTGTTGTAGCCCTGCGAGAAGTAATACACATTGCCGGCCTTGTCGGCCACGATGACGTATGGAAGTGACTTGGGATCAGCCCCGCAGGCCTTCTCGACCATTGTCTTGAAAGTCTCGTAGGACTTGTCACCCGGTTTGACGATGATGGCGTCAGAATCGCCTTCCAACTGGCGGAGGACATGGAGTGTAGGCTCTCCGTTCTTCCTCACGACAGCGAGGATGTACTTGTCCTTGTCGGTGATCTTCTTGGAATCGATGTGGCCGATGACCTCGAGAGGCTTCTCTTTCTCAGTCCGGACGATGACCGGAATCTTGGCGACACTGTCTCCAACGTTGAAAGTGCTGACCTTGGCCAGGACACTTCCATCCTCAAGACGCTTGCCGGTAGTCACCATGTAATAACCTTTGTCCATCTCAAAGGTCGGCTCCGGACGGGGAACTCCGCCCTGCCTGGCCTCCTGACCACCCCTGCGGCCTCCTCCAGGCATCCGGAAACCAGCCCTCCGGGTTCTTCCGTTCTCGATGGCCGACACGCTGAACTCCCCGAACCTCGGTCCGCCTTCGCCACCCATATTCTCAACAATGACCTCACCTTTCTCCGGGACCCTCGATACGGCTTCCTCGAGGTTGACAGTAGCCCAAGCCCCGTCTTTCATCACGGTAGTCTTACCGCCCATGTCCAGCCTCGCAGGCCATCCAAGGGCCCTGCAGGCGGCCACGAAGAAGATATTGGCGGATTCCTTGTCGCTCATCTTCGAGCGCCAGACGTTGATGGGAGCTATCTTCAGACCCTGAGGATTACGCTCATCGCTGACTATCTTGATGTTAGTCTTGATCCAGGAGATAAGCTCCTCAGGAGTGGAAACCTTTCCCGCGAGCCCGTTCCTGATCTCGACCCTGCAAGGAAGAAGCGCCTCGGTGCCGATCCTTGGCGCGAGGACCTGTGGATCCTTTGAATCAGCTGCGAGCAGGGCATCCAGCAGTACGTCGACACCATACTCTCCCTTATCCTTGCCGCTAACATTGGCGGCCAGGATCCCGGCTGCCTCCGCCTTCTCGGGATATTTCTCTTTAACTATCGCGAGGAACTCATCCTCAAGAACTTTAGCGTGGTCCACAGTGTGCCTGGCCTTGCGGATCACATCTTCTTCCGCTATCCTGACAGCGTTGGCGTCAATCTGCTCCTTGGTGGCGTTGTTCGGGAGCGGATCCTCCTTAGGGGGGACCATGTCCAGATCGACGGAAAAGAGATCGCCATCCTTCTTGTCGAGTTTGAGCGTGACCTTTTCCTTGTCCAGCTTGGCGAAGCCGAACCGCTCTCCGGAAGAAGCCCAGACCAGCATGTCTCCCTTGCCGGTCGTCAGACGGGCCTTCCCGTCCTTGCCGGTGACGATCTTGCAGACAGTCCCGAAATCTCCGTAATTGAATATCTTATATTCCACCTCCACTCCGGGAACAGGATTGCCGCTCTCATCGACTACTGTGACCGTGGTCTTGCGCACGGGAACATAGTTGCTGATCACATTGATCTCGGTGTAAACGGGATTCTTCTGGATCACGTCGGAGCCGTCGGTGTAGTCGCCCGTGACCTTGGTGTGGAGCAGCAATGCCCTTGAGACAGGACCGCTGAACCAGCCCATATTCAATTCAGGGTCAGGCTCGCAGGCGCCCAGGAAATACCATTTGCCATCCACCCAGGCCTCTACCCACGCGTGGTTGCTGTCCGTGTGGGCCCAAAGGGGAGTGTAGACCTGGCGGGCGGGGATTCCGGCGGCGCGCAGAGCGGAGACGGTGAATGTGCTCTCCTCACCGCAGCGTCCCTCGCCGGACTTCATCAAGGCCAGGGGAGCCCTGGTCCTGGCGTCTGTCCCGACGTAGGTTACCCATTCGTGGCACCAGTGGTTAATCTCTAGGGCGGCGTCGTGCATGCTCATTCCTTTGACTCTCTCGCAGATCACGTCCGCATATTCAGCCCTGAAGCGGTCAAGATCCTCGTTATTTACTCTTAAAGGCAACACGAAATGACGGAATTCCTTCTCTGGTACACCCCAGTTCATCCTTTCCCTGACCTCGAGGGTCTTATCGACGGCCTCCTCCCAGAAAGCCCTGGGATTCGCCAGGCTGTCCGGCAGCGGCATGTACTTGTAAAGGAAGTCGACGTAGCCGTCTCTGGAAAGGGGAGCGTACTTGTTCTGGGCGTTCAGTGCCCCGAAGGCGCAAAGCGTTAGCGCCAAACAGATTAGGAATCTTCTCATCTTGTTCTCTGAATATAAGATTATAAGCACGTAATTATACGAATTTTAATCCGATATTTTATAAATTCGCGATAAGAAAAATCCTAAAGAATGAAACAGATCAATACCCCGAACGCTCCCGCCGCCATCGGCCCCTACAGTCAGGCAATCGCCCACAACGGTTTGATTTTCGTATCAGGACAGCTCCCGATCGTCCCCGCCACAGGCGCTTTTCCCGAAGGGGGAGTGGAGGCCCAGACCAGGCAGTCCCTCACCAATATAAAGGCTATTCTCGAACAAGCCGGCTCCGGGATGGACAAGGTCGTCAAGACCACCGTGTTGCTTGCGGATATGGGCGATTTCGCGGCCATGAACGGGGTGTACTCCGAATTCTTCTCCGAGCCGTTCCCGGCCCGCTGCGCCTTCGCGGTTAAAACTCTGCCCAAAGGCGCTCTCGTCGAGATCGAATGCGTCGCGGCGGAATGCTGAAGACGATACTCGGAAGGGTAGGGCGGTACAAGGGAGCCGCCCTGCTGACCCCGGTCTGGACCACGGCCGAGGTAATTATGGGTGTCCTCATCCCGTACGTCACCGCGTCCCTGATTGACAAGGGAATAACCGCCGGGAATATGCCCAATGTCTATAAATATGGGCTCCTGATGCTGCTGATGGCCTTCATGAGCACCTTGTTCGGAATCCTGGCCGCCCGGTTCGCCGCCTACTCATCGACAGGGCTGGCCGCCAACCTGAGGGAAGCGATGTACGCCAACATCCAGCGCTTCTCCTTCTCGGACATCGACAAGTACTCCACGGCTGGCCTCGTCACGAGGATGACCACTGATGTCAGCAACATCCAGGGCGCTTTCCAGATGCTTCTGCGGACCAGTTTCAGAGCCCCGTTGAACATGGTCTTCAGCCTGTTCATGTGCTTCTTCATCAACAGCCGGCTGAGCGTCATTTTCCTGGTCGCCATGGTAATCCTCAGCACGTGCCTGTTTTTCCTTATAAAGAGGGCTTCCAAGCTTTTCGTCCAGATATTCGAGAAATATGATGCTCTCAATGGCGTGATCCAGGAGAACATCTCCGGCATCAGGGTAGTGAAGGCTTATGTCCGGGAAGACCACGAGATCAGCAAGTTCGACAAAGCCGCCCTCTCGCTCTATAACCTTAACGTCAAGGCCGAGAGCCTTATGGCCCTTAACCATCCGGTGATGAACCTTGTGGTCTACGGCTGCATCATCGCTCTTTCGTGGTTCGGTGCCCATTACATTGTGGGAGGGACACTTACGACAGGTCAATTGACATCTTTATTCGCCTACATCATGACGCTTATGACCTCTCTGATGATGCTCTCTATGATTTTCGTGCAGCTGACTCAGAGCGCCGCCAGCGGCAAGAGGGTGGCCGATGTCATCAATGAGGAGCCGGACATGTACGATCCCGCGGATCCGATCCTGGAGGTGAAAGATGGAGCTATCGATTTCGAGAATGTCTATTTCGCCTACACCAAAGGTGGAGATTATGCATTGGAAGATATTGATTTCCACATTAATCCTGGCGAGACGATAGGTGTGATAGGAGGTACCGGAAGCGGCAAGTCCAGTCTTGTCTTCCTGATTTCGAGGCTGTACGATGTCTCGGAAGGACGCGTCATGGTTGGCGGAGTGGATGTCCGTGAATATGGGATGGAAGCTTTGAGAAACCAGGTCGCGGTCGTCCTTCAGAAGAGCACGCTGTTCTCCGGGACCATCCTCGACAATCTCCGCTGGGGCAAGGAAGACGCCACCCTCGAGGAATGCCAGGAGGCTTGCCGCCAGGCTTGCGCCGACGAGTTCATCGAGCAGATGCCGGACCGCTACGACACCTACATCGAGCAGGGAGGCACCAATGTCTCCGGAGGCCAGCGCCAGCGCCTCTGCATCGCGAGAGCTCTTCTCAAACGTCCCAAGGTGTTGATCCTGGACGACTCGACCTCGGCGGTCGACACCGCCACGGATTCCCATATCCGCAAGGCAATCTCAGGAAAGATCGAGGGATTGACAAAAATAATCATCTCGCAACGGATCTTGAGCATCCAGGACGCTGACAGGATCATCGTGATGGACAATGGCCGTGTGGCGGCCTTTGACACTCATGAGAACCTTCTGAAGACCTGTGAGATCTATAAAGACATTTACCAGATGCAGACTTCCGGCGGGGAGGCTGACTTCGACGAAGGAAAGGAGGTACTATCATGAGCGCGAGTAGCAAGATGTCGCCCGGTGGCGGCAGGATGAGAGGGGGAGTCCGGGAACCACACATGTCCCGGGCCGATCTGAAGAAAAGCCTCGGGAAGGACTCGACTGTCTGGAGACTTTTCCGCTTGATATTCAAGAACTACAAGATCCGGTTCGGGGTCGTGCTGGTCTGTATTGTCATTTCGGCGTTGACCACTCTGGCCTCGTCTCTTTTTACGAGATCCCTCATCGACGACTACATCACCCCGATGCTCTCGCAGGCCTCTCCGGACTTCTCTCCGCTGGCCCTTGCTCTCATCAAGCTGGCCGCGGTTCTTCTCCTGGGAGTCGCGGCGTCATATTCCTATAATCTCATAATGATCTTCGTGGGGCAGGGAACTATGCTAAAGCTGCGCCAGAACCTTTTTGCCCACATGGAGGATCTGCCGCTGAGTTATTTCGACTCCCATTCCCATGGTGACGTCATGTCGGTCTACACCAACGATGTCGACACCCTTCGCCAAGTAATAGGGAACACTGTGCCCAATCTTTTCCAGTCGCTTATCACCCTGGTATCAACCTTCGTGTCGATGCTTGTCCTTTCGCTTCCGTTGACACTCGTCTCGATCTGTATGGCAACGCTCACCGTGTGGGTAACCGGAAAGCTCGGAAATATCTCCCGGGGCTATTTCGTCCAGCGTCAACAGGCCCTCGGAGCCGTCAACGGCTTCATCGAGGAGATGGTCTCTGGGCAGAGGGTCGTGAAAGTATATTGTCACGAGAAGAAAGCTGTCGAAGACTTCGCCGCTCTCAATGAGAAACTGCGCTCGAGCGCCTACAATGCCAATAAGATTGGCAGCATGGTCATGCCTATCAATGGGAATATCGGCAATCTGGGCTATGTCCTGACCGCCGTCATCGGCGCCCTTATCGCCCTTGGAGGCCTGACAGCATGGTATCTTTCCGGAGTTGGCGGCGCCGCCCTCACCCTCGGTACTCTCGTGGCTTTCCTGTCGCTCCAGAAGAATTTCACCCGTCCTATCTCAAGCATCTCCAACGAGATTAACTCTATCGCGATGGCCTCTGCTGGAACGGACAGGGTCTATTCGCTGCTGGACGAACCTAAGGAGGTTGATAACGGAAATGTTACACTCGTTAACACAAATGTTTCCCAAGATGGTAATCTTGCTGTTAGCGATAGTCGTACAGGCACCTGGGCCTGGATAGCTAGCGCTGGGCCCGACCGGTCCCTGAGCGGAGTCGAAGGGCCGAGCGAGGAGTCCGGACAGTCAGAGCCTGCCTCCGCCGACAAAGAGTTGGTGCCACTACAGGGACTTGTGAGTCTGAAAGATGTGGATTTCAGTTATGTGGAAGGGAAACAAGTTCTCTTTGACATCAGCCTCACCGCCTATCCCGGCCAGAAAATAGCCTTTGTGGGTGGCACCGGGGCAGGGAAGACCACTATCACAAACCTCATCAACCGATTCTACGAGATCCAGGAAGGAACCATAACTTACGACGGCTTCGACGTGCGCGACATCCAAAAGGACTCTCTGCGGAGGAGTCTCGGAATAGTCCTTCAGGAGACATGCCTATTCTCGGCATCTGTCCTTGACAACATCCGTTATGGTCGCCTTGACGCCACTGACGAGGAATGCCGGGCCGCTGCCAGGCTCGTCTACGCTGACTCGTTCATACGCCGTCTCCCTCAAGGCTACGACACCATTCTCTCCGCTGACGGAGGCAACCTCTCCCAAGGCGAGCGTCAGTTGCTGGCCATCGCCAGGGCGGCTGTGGCCGATCCTCCTGTGCTGATTCTCGACGAGGCGACATCCTCGATTGATACCCGCACGGAGAAACTCATCCAGAAGGGGATGGATTCTTTAATGAAGGGACGTACTACATTTGTGATCGCCCATCGCCTCTCCACGGTCCAGAACGCCAACTACATCATGGTTCTCGACCACGGTAAAATAATAGAGCGAGGACGCCACGATGAGCTTCTCGCCCTTAAGGGAAAATATTACGAGTTGTATACCGGTAACCAGATAACCGCCTAGCGCTTCCTCTTAGAAGCCTTTCCGAGCGCGTCCAGAGCCTTCTTAGCTTCAGCTCCGTAAGTGGGATCGGAGACGGCCTTGGAGAAATATTCCATCGCCTTGGTGTTGTCTCCGCCTTCCTGGCAAAGAGCGCCCACCACATAGGCCACCTGACCGATGTTGGCCGCTGAAGGAGCGGCGGACAGGTACTGCTCGAAGTATTTGATGGCTCCGGCCCTGTCACCGGACATCATCGAGGCGTTGCCGGCAATTTGCAGGGCCTGCGGATTGGGGACATACCCGTTGCTGGACACCGCGTCTTTGACAGCCGCACTGAAGTCTTTGGATTTGAGCTCATCAAGGGCTCTGAGCAAATAGCATTTCCCGAGCTTTGCCGCGGCGTTCTTGGCCTGCCCGTTCTTGGAGGCTTTTTCGTAGGCGTCGACAGCGTTCCAGTAATTACCGGAAGATTCGAGCGCCATACCGAGCCTCAATGCTGCAATCCCATTTGAAGGATCCTCAGCCAGGGCCTCATTGCAGGCCTGGGCGGCTTCCTCGTATTTGCCCTCGTCCAGAAGAATCCCAGCTTTTTTGACAAGGATTTGGGGGATAAGGGTTTTAGCGTTCGTGACGGACTGGGTGTCGCCATATTCTCCGGCAAAAGCAGCCACATCCTTGAGCGAGGACACAGCCTTGTCGTAGTCGCCGTCCTGGAGAGCCTTCCGTGCGATGGCTCTCATTGTCTTGGGAATAATGGTCTTGCAGGTTGTGACAAGGGAGAATCCTTCCTCGCCGCATCCCTGGGCGAGAGCCAAGGCTTCCTGAAATCCGGTCAAGGCGTTCTGATATTCCCCGTTATCGAGAAATTCCTTGGCGAGAGTCGCCTTCTGGGTAGCCTCAACCATGTCGTTCTGGGCGTACAGGCTGGTCATTGCCAGCGCGGCCACTATTGTGAGCAATAATCTTCTCATCAGTTTATTACTTTTGTTGTTAGACGCGAATTTAACAAATATTCATTTATAATGAAGGATCAGAGGTGCCCTTCCCCGACAGGCGGAGTTGGTCGGAAACGCTGCTGATCAGTTTCTCCATGATTATCGGTTTGGTAATGAAGTCATTGGCCCCGAGATTGAACCCTTTGACTATGTCTTCCGTAGTGTTGAGGGCAGAGAGTATGACCACTCTTAAGTCAGCTGTGGCCGGATCGGAACGAAGGCGACGCAGAACTTCAAACCCGTCCATCTGAGGCATGAGGATGTCCAGAAGGATGAGGTCAGGCTTTTCCTCGGCGACCTTCTGGAGGGCCTCTATGCCGTTGGCGGCGGTGCGGATCCTGAAGTTGAAACGTGAGAGCATCTTGGTCACGACGAGCAGGTTCAGGGGCACGTCATCGACCATCAATAAACTGTATTTCGAGAAATCCGTCATTGTTGCTGATCACTCGCTTCTTTTGCGGCGACCCACATCTTGGGCGTCATACCGGTCACTTTCTTGAATATGGTGTTGAAGGTCGAGGCGCTGAAGAATCCGCATTTGGTCGCGATCTCTGTCTGCTTGGCTCCCGGATGGTTGAGAATGTACTGCTCCGCATAGTCTACCCTCAGGATATTGACTACCTCGGGGAAGCCCATGTTGAAGGTGTTGTTGACCATCTTGGAGATGTAGAACTTGTTGGTGTCCAGCTTGTCAGCGACATCCTCAAGGCTAAGTCCCGGCTTGAGGAAGAGCATCTCGTCCCGCATCAGTCTCTGGAACTTTCCAAGCAGGTCTTCCTCGTCCCAAGTCTCTGTTACCGCATCGAATATCTTTGAAGCGATCTCCGACCGCTCAGGGGACTGTTCTTCTGACTTGAACTCCTCGATGTGAAGGTTTTTCCCGATTTTCGCCTGGACCCTCTCAAGGGCCTCGGTCTCGGCCTCGTCCAAGAGGCTGTTCATCATCTCTTCGACAACTTGCCCCTTGTTGAGGTGATTGTAGTTGTAGCGGCTGGCAAGACGCATGTCTTTCCGGCTTACCGTCTTTTTGGCTCCAAACAGTGCGGTGAAAGAGAATATGGAGAGGAAAACGCAGAGAATCAACGCTCCCGCTACGCATATCACCTTGTCTTGTTCGAGGGTGAAATTGAAGTTGAATATCCTTGCCCAGATAGCAAGGAAAACCGGGGTGAGCAAGATCGTCTGAAGATGGATCACCTTGGCCTCTCCACCGGCAAAGAACCTTGTCAGGTCCCTGAACTTGAATCTCTCCTTGATTGCCAGGTAGGTCAAGTACCCCATGAGGATGGCGAATTCAACCGCGAGGACAACCCTGAGGCCAAATGAAGCGAGTATGTAAAAAGCGTGTTCCACGCTGCCCCTGTACTCCCGGAGGGCATCGATGCCCTTCGATTTCACTTCTCCAAGGAATGATACTATCGCCGGCTCTCCAATCATGATGTACATCACAAGTGAAGCGGTCGTCATGATCGCAGGAACAACCAGCCAGATCATCCCCATTGAGCGTATCACCAGGTCATTGTGCCTGAGCTTCCGCAGATATTGGATAGTGAACGGGATGATGCATGGAGCCGCAAGCTGCCTGATGAATGCCACACGTGTGAGCTCAACTTCGCTGGCCCTCCGGTCCATCATGCAAGCTTCTGCCAGAAGGAAGAAGCCGATGGACATCAGCAGGAAAAACACCAGCGAAACGGTGTCTGTTCTCGACGACAGCTTCAAAAGAGCCAGCGCCGAGAACAAGCACAGAAAGCAAGGCAGGAATATTAATAAACTCCAGATCAAAAGTCTTCGTTGTTTTCGTAAATTGTTGTCTCCCAGTCGGCCACGGCAGGAGCGAATGTGATTTCACGGTAGATCGAGCTGAGGTCCAGACCGATGTGGAAGGTGTACTGCTTGCCGAAAGCGAACACATTGTCGGGAAGAAGTCCGTAGAGCATGAACTTCCTGACCTGGTTCTTGAGCGGCTCGTAATAATAATTGTTGTGTTTGAATCCCTCCACGTCGAAGACCACTTCCACGCACTGCTTGCCGATCTCGATGTCATCCGGAATTGAGTAGTACCTGTGGCTGTCGGCCATCCGCTCCACAAGGGCGTCCTGCCCGACGAAGAGCTCATTCTCAGACCCGACACCGACTTTGGCGTCGCCTTCGAAGACCACGACCTTCCTGTAATAACCCTGCTTGTGCCACACGCCGGATCCGGAAACCACGTCATTCACATAGACTCCGGCGGAGGCCACATTCGTGGCTGTCACCTTGCGCAGGTGGATCAGTCCCTGGAGGTTCTTGTCAGGTGTGATGTCGCAGATCTTGTACCCGATGTCGTTGGTGATGTGCTGGAACACGAGGGGAACCATGTTGAGCTGGTCGATGGCGCGCTCGACTGTTTTTGAGACCAGAGGACCGGCATCAGTCTCTTGCACGGTGTAGGGGATTGAGTAGGACTCATAGCCTTCTCCATAATCGACGCTGCCGACCCTGGGGTAGTAGGCGCTGAGGTTGACTTTTTCTGTCCCGTTCCAGAGGAAGCCGTCGAAGAATGTGCTGTAGCCATCTTTGCCGCCAGTGACATTGGCATTGTCGATAAGAAGCCGGTTATGCTCGAAATCGATTCCGATCAGGCCAAAAGGGATGTCCTCGTCCATCGTCGCGAGTTTGTCGCTCGTGTCAACGGATCCCCTGGTCATCACTCCGACCCTTTCCTTGGAGACAACCTGGCCGTCCCTTGTGACCATGATGTCGAAGTTCATCTTCTGCTGCTTGCTGCCGGTGTCAAGGTCAAGGTCTAGACCTTCATCAATTTGGTTGCACGCCAGAGCGAGCAGAGCCAACAGCGAGGTGAGGTAAAAAGCGAACCGTTTCATATTATTTATTATAATGACTAAGCAATATTTCACCTAAACGAGGTCATGCGCAGCAGTTTGGCACATACGGTCGATAACTTTGTCCCTATAAACCAAAGGGATATGAGACTTATCGACTTCATGCGGGAGTTTCCCGACGAGCAGAGTTGC
>JAGAFU010000047.1 GCA_017627955.1 Bacteroidales bacterium
GGATCTAATACACCCTGTCGACATGAGGTCTAGACCAAAAAGTAGTTCATCCGCACCATCCTTCTCACATCAAAAGCAAATATAAAAAGTACACCGCAACCTCCATATTGGAATCACGGTGCAAATCTAAAAGATGCTTACGCTCTGGGACCGGAGATGGCAATTTTCAAACTCAATAAACAATCCGCCCTGCATGGGGCCTTGTGGGCTGGTCTGCGGGGCGGAATGAATAATAACTATGTGCTAATTAATCACATCCATTTTATTTCAATCATCGTAATAAACATCGATCGAAGAAATCTCGGCTCTATTTCCACCGCCCTGGTTTAATGTAACCGAAGTAGAATTGCCAGTCCATGTCCCGTTGTTATAACCGGTAGCTGTAATGTTGCCCGTATTGTTGTCGTAGAAATGGACTACAATTCTGCTTATCGTCTTTCTAGGATTAGACGTTGTTGTTACGGTAATTGTGCTATTTCTATTTAATTGTACCCTATTATTGTAAGAATTGCGGATACTGCTAAATGTTATAGAGACTGGTGAGTCAGTTATAGTCCTGGTTCCGCTACCCGGATTAGAAATTGTTATTGTTTTCATATTCACCACCGTCACTGTCGCACTGCCAGAGACATCCCCGTAGGAGGCTGTGATGGAGGCAGTGCCGACTGCGACGCCCTTGACGTTACCGTTGGCATCTACAGTGGCAATCGATGGATCGCTGGAACTCCAAATCGGAGTGACCTGGTCGGTGTAATTTCCGGTAATCGTAGCTCTCAATGTCGTCGTGGCATCAACAGCCAAGCTCGTTGACCTGGGATCAACCGAGATTTCTGTGACCTCGACCACTGGATTCGTCTTCGTCCTCGAGGCCTCGTCGTAGAGCAAGGGATTATCCAGCGAGGCAGTGCTGAGGGTAACGGAATAGTCATCAGCGATGGCCGTCAGATGAAGATTAGCGGTGAAGTTGCCGTTCGGGTGATAGATGTAGAGATCGTCATTCTCGTGTCCGACCCAAGGGGTCAGCTGACCTGCTCCCTCTTTCGGCTCCAGGCCCACGAGCTTGACAACCACCTCGTTCGGAATTATCTGACCGGTGGTATGCTCGGCATCCATCACAAAGCTGAAGTCCACATCCTGTCCGTCATCGACCTTGGCGGAGAACATCAAGTTGGAGAAGTATCTCTTCTCGTAATTGAAGAATTCGTCCTTGTTCCCATTGCCGTCAGTGCCGTTCACGAAATATTTGTTGCTCACCCAGACGGTTGTCGCGCTCTGCTCCTCGGTAGTGACAAAGTAGCAGTCGAAGTACTTGCGGGAATCTCCAGCAAGGCTTGGCAAGCTGTTATACTGCTCGATAGAGAGCGCCTTGACGAAATAGAAGGATGTCGCGCCGCTGCCAGTCAGGGAAGAACCTGACTGAACCGGCATGTTGTTGCTCGTCGAAGGGTTAAGTGTATGATCCTCAGGCTCAAGGAGAAAGTCCATCGGGAACATCGAGCGGGAAAGATCGCCTGGAATGAATATCCTGACCCTCTCCTGGATCTCCTTACCTTCGAGGATGTACTTGTCCAGGCACTGGACTGTCATCACCTGCTTCTTTTTAAGGTATATGACAACGTCGCGGTAAATTGTCGTGCCGTCGTTCTTGGTGCCTATGACCCTGATCGTCTGGTACTTGTCGGCGTTGTTGTCGGTGGTGGTGTAGGTGATCCTGCCCCAGCCGGACTTCACGTCAGTACCGAGATCGGTGGAAGTGATCGAAGGGGTGCCGCTGAACACGGCGCCGTTGCCGGAAGTCCCGTTCTCAACGAACTCATTACCCACGCCGGTTCCGACCTTTATAGTGACCTTGGTGTTGTCCGGAGTGCCGGTGTTGTCGTCTGCCAGTACCGGAATAAACTGGAAATCAAGCGTATAAGTCCCAGGCTGAACATAGGTGTTCTCGATGTATTCCACCTTGATGGTGGCGATACCGTCGGAAACCTCCGGAAGGTCAGTCACCTCAGCCGAAATGTCTGCTGTCGTAGGGCTGGTGGCCGCGGCCTGCGGGGAGTCCTTGCCGGTCCCCGCGGCGACACTTCCGATCGTGACGACATAAGTGTTGTTCCTGAGGATAGGATAGTTGGCCCCGTCAGCGTCATGAAGGTCGATACGATAATATTTCACTCCATCATGATGGTGCGTCGCCTTGATCACAAGCCTGGTCGCCGGACGGGCCGAGGAAGGAATCGTCCTCTCATAGACAAAGAGGGAAGTCTCCGCACCCCAGGCAGTCATCTCTCCATCAGTAGTGGGATAAAGACGGGTCCCGTCAGCGCCGTAACCTCCAAGGGCGATGTCAGAAGGGAAATATCCGGTGTAGTTGTACGGGGCAGCGATAAGCTCTTCCCGGGTCAGTTTGTGGTATTCCGGGACGAAGTCCTCGAGGTATGTGCCTTCCGCATTGTAATGCCCATAAGCGCTCGTTGTTACCTGCTCGGAGAGCATCGGAGCATAGCTGCCTTGTGTCGGCGCGTAGGCGAGGGCCATATGGGAGATCGAGGTGAGATCGGAGTCCTCAGCCAATGCGACCCTGATGCGGGCGAAATTGCGGATCAGAACAATAGGATCTGGGAACTGCTCGACAGTCTCGTCGGTGGGGACGAAATTACCGTCAATCATCTCATATTTGATCTCATGTGTCTCCGTATCTTCATAGGTCTTCGCATGCACACCCAGCGGGAGGACGACTTTCTGCCAATATCCGTCCGTCGTGCCCTGGGAATATAGCCTGGCCATCATTCCCGTCTCGGAGTCCTTGGAGGAGTTTCCGGTCAGCGGGGCGCTGGTGGGACCGTTGGCGATGAAATGGAGCCTCAGGCGGCTGTCACTCATCGAAAGCGGTACTTTAAGGTCATATAGGTTCTCGGTGAAGGTGGCGTTGGAGTTCTCCGTGGCTGGCTCGATCTGGGCCGTGGTCCACTCGTTGAAGAATCCGCTGCCTCCGAACACAATGACACTGATGTGATCGACCTGAGGCTTGTCGGCCATCGTCCTTGTCGATGTCCCGTCAGAAGGGATAGCGACCCGGAAAGTCACCATGACCTTGCCGTCGGCATCGAGACCAGGAGGAAGAGTGACATCGTCCAACTGTATCTTATGGCATCCCGCCAAAACCAACGAAATCGCTATGAGAATATAATAGATATGTTTCATTTCGCTATTAGTTTACTTGAGCCGCTGTGGCGGAAGGTGTAGAAGTGTTTTCTGGCCATATGGTATATGTGTATGGGTCAGCCACCGGTTCGGTTCCCCAGTACCATGTGTCATAGACGCAGCGGATGGAATTGGCCTGAGTAGAATTACGGGTGACAGAGACATTATTCATATTTGTGCCGTTTAATCGCGAGCCACTGGATGTCCAATAATAACCTACGAACAAATTATTGATAAACTGGTAACGTTGAAGGTTGATAATAAACATAACCTCCGCATCAGTAGGAAGTCGCCATCTTCCTGCAGGATAGCCAGCCTCCTGATAGGTAGCGCAGCGTTTTTGGGCTTTTTCCAGAGAGTTCAAGTCACTGTTACCATAGTTGCGACCCCACATAGAAACAATCATGAATTGCGGTGCGATATAATTATAGGCAGTTGAAGCTACCTTGATCGCTGACACGGCATCGGCAGGCCAATTAACAGGAGCTGTTCCTCCCCAATAAGGGGTAAGATCATCCCAGTCCTTATCGGTTGTTCGAGGATCAGTGATCACATAATTGTATGTTTCCGTCCTACCATCAACCGTATATGAGAACGAAGACGAAGATTCAGTAAAAGCCGTAACGGTGATGACTGTCATATCTTTCCGTTCATTATCAGCTACATTGTCAACCAAAACACCGTATGGAGTGCGCCGCGTTGTTGTAGTACCGGTGGAGGAATTGCCAGCACCACCTTCATACGCTTTATACCGTCCTCTTACCCTGGCATAGTATCCATCCACAAAAGTATTCCCCCCATCAACAGGCTTCAGCATATAGATCCCAGGATATTGCGTGATAGTAACTTCCCTATAGTAAGCATGCCCATCCTCATCGCTATGTCTTATCGTGAAGGTGATCCTGTATGGTGTTACATCCATCGATGCATTAATCTCGTTATTCAGGGCATGATTGAATTTAACCAAGTGCCCGCCTGAAGAATCCTCGACCAACGAAAGCCACCCAGAAGCGTCTCCATCAGTGACGACACTGGTGTTGGTTCCGTAATATTCCTTATGCCACCTCGCGTTCACTATCTCGCAGTCGTGGCTCGTCACGTAGGGGATGGACAGTTCCGTGGTGTTGTACATGAAGAACTCCGTCTTGCTGAGGCTCAGGTAGCGTGCCGCGACGACTGATGCGGCGCTCGGGGTGGGGTCGTTCCAAGGAGCGACGCAGTATTTGATCTCGACAGGCAGCGGGGTGTGCTCCTCACCGCCGAGGATCGAGACCGTCAGGGCGATCTGGTACCAGTTGTTGCGCAGCATCTTGAGATCCGGAATGGGGATCTTATAGTAATAATTCTTCGTGGTGGCAGTGCCGCCTTTCTTCTCCCAAGGGATGATAAGCTTTAGATATGGCTGCCGCGCCGCACCGGCCGCCCAGGTCTGGGGATAGGAATAGAAAGGCTCCGCATCGTAAAAACCGCTGTTGGTCGAGCTGGCAGCCAGATGGCGGTAAGGGTAATCGAAAAGGTTTACGTCCGAATCATCCTCTGCGGGAGATGTGTAAGGATCCCCGGAGAGGGTCGAGTAATTGTTGGCGAAACACAAGGCAACAGTCATCGCATCCTTGTGGGGCGTCATTACTGCCTCCTCCTTTTCATATACCGGGTTGCCTTCTTCATCAACAAGAGGATCCCCGGTCTCTGGATCCTTCGCATGGATACGATTGCCATCCCCGTCAACCTTATAGATGTCAACGGTGATCTCGTCTGCGACACTGACGCTGAAAGTCACCTTGGAGGCGACCCTCGCCATATCCACGCTGCCGGATACCGGTGGGGTGACTTCCAGCCCCTGGAGGGTCAACTGTGCTTCCCCTGTCATCACGAAATTGGAATTGGAGTTGGGATCAGTGTCCTTCCAGGTCGGAGTGGCCAGTAGAAGGCCATCCAACTCGGAACGGGTGTAACCGGTCTGGCGCTCGTGGTTTATGGCCGTGGAACCATTGTAGTTGGCGATCACGAACACCTTGCACTTCGACCCGGCGGTGGTGTGGCCGCTGAATATGGTCCGGAGCTCAGCAGTCGAAGTAGGGATCGTAACTTGATGTGTTGATGTATTCACCGGGGCGGACAGGCTCGTTATCGCCGGTGTAGAATCATCAGCGTTGGAAGCGTAAAAGAATATGTCAACGCTCGTCCCAAGGGAATTCTCATTATAAGGATCCTCGCCGGGCTTCACGCCATCCTTCCCGGCCCTTGTAGTGACAGGGTCAATGGTATTGAGCTGAAGCACAATGCCTTCTCCCTCGGCTACAGGGAGCTCCGGCTCCAGGTCCTCAGTACAGGAGACGGCGAGCAGGGCCGCAGCAATCGCTATATAAAACGGATATCTTCTCATGTCTAATTCCTTTTCCTTTCTAATTCCTTTCCCAAATGATCCTCCAGTCCCTACGGTTAAACTCGGAGTTGGCATCTACCCACTCTCCGTTGAGCTCGATCGCGATGTTAAAATGCAGCTCAACGGTAGATGGCGGCACAGCTGTCTGTGAGGGGGTAATAGTGAATGTCACAGTCGAGACAGAGTTCTCGCCGCGGTCGAAAGATCCTTCCGTCGGGGATATCGTGAAATAATCGACACCCGAACCATAGCCGGTAACCGACCAGCTTCCCTGTTTAGGAGTCAGGATCTTAAACTGCCCAACAAGGACATCTCCTTGGTTTTGGAGAATCACCCGGCGATTGGAGCGGTCGTAACCGTTGTAGTTATGATCAAAGTCCAATTCGCCGTCTGAATCATTCGTGGTGATGACAGCGTCGGAATAGTCCCAGCTGTACTCGTTGTAGTCCCATGGCAAAACATTGATAGTCAAGAGTATCACCTTTCCGACAAATTGGAGGTTCATAGCATATTTCTTACCTGCCAGAAGCCCGTCGCGAAGGTAGTTTGTTGATGCGTTGGGACCGCCAAGATATAATGTTTTTTGCAATTCTTTCAGCGTCGTGCCGTCTTCCTCGTAAACTCCATCAGCAGTGTATGTCACAGTAATGGCGGCGCCGGTAAGATCCGACGGCTTCTGGGGCCACATCAGGATGTAATTTTTTCCCGAGGCCGCCTGGCCGGTATAGAGGTCGATCTTGTCATACTTGTTCAAGGTCTCCTGATAAGTCTTGGTTAGGAAATCGGCTCCGGCCGCTCCTGATATCTCCGTAACTGATTCTGTTCCTGATCCGTCGGTCGGGAAAGAGATCGAGGCGGAACGCCTGTTGTAAAAACCCGTGAGAGAAACATCCTTCAGGTGGATGATATCGTCCGAGAGATTCTCGATTGTCAGAGCCATGGCGCTGAAGAGGTGCTTCAGCGGCAGTTCGATGGTCCCGTCGGCGGGGATCTGGTCCTGGCCGACAGTGACTACGTCCGAATAGCTAAAGTCGAACTGAGGACTGGTTGTGTCAAGGGTGAGGGGGCCGACGCTGAGGGTCTTGCTGCCCTCGTTGAAGCTTGCCCATCCTGAAGGAATATTCATTCCGCTACCGTTCCCGTCACGCGTCAGCCATCCATAGAAATGATGAGTACCAGTGCGGGTCCAGCGCCAATTGTGTCCGCTGGCGAAGTTCCAGTCATCGCTTCCGTCCGTGGCGAGCACGACCGCGTCGTCAATATAAAGGACGTCGGCGTCCTCGTATGGTGTGCCGTCTATACTCCCGGTAAACCCGGTCAGCTGGTCATACACTTTGACTGTTGTGCCGGCCTTCTTCAGCTCGGCTCTGCCAAGCATCGCCCTTGTCACGGCATCACTTCCGGCAGCTTCAATGCGGATGATCTCGCCAAGCTCTTCCTCTCCGGGAATCCGCTCTTGATGACACGCTGCGACGGCAAGGAGGCTAAGTGCCAGAATCTCATGTATATAGGTCTTTCTCATCGGAATTTGTTAAAATCTACACATTAATAAAAATAGCCCTCTGGCAGTTGCCAGAGGGCTTTTTTCAGAATGCAGATCCTTCGCTTCGCTCAGGATGACAGGAAGAGATCGGGATGTGGGTTAGATGTGTCCGCCGCCGGAGGCCTTGAGATCTTCGTCGACCTTGTTCTTCTCGTCCATCAGCAGCTGCAGAAGCCAGTCTTTCTGCTCTTCCGCCAGTCCGAGATCCCTGCAAGCGGACTCGTAGCGGTTGATGACCGCCTCCTGGTAGCGGTGGTAGACCATAGACTTGCGAATCTCTTCCTCGATCGTCTCATGCTCGATTTCGTAGCTGTCCTTGTAATACTCCTTATAGACCTTCTCCGAAGAGAAGCTCAGGCAAAAATAGAAAAGCCCGGAGGCCAGGATCACTATCCCGAGGATCCCAAGCACCAGAGGGACTCTCTGGATCAGACCCAGCATGCCGAGTGTTCCTCCAGTGAAAAACAGCAGGAGGGCGACCAACTCGTTCTTGTGGTATTTGAGTATGTTATTCAGCTTCATATCTTTATCGAGGTGTTAGGTTTGCGGTTTTGCAATATTTTGATTTTCAATGTGTTCTCGGCTTCTTTTGCGTCAAGGGCCTTCTGGTAGGCCCTGCGGGCAATCAGCATCTGGTTGTTCTTCTGCTTCATCTCGTCGAGATTCTGCCTCAATTGCCATTGCGACAAGAGGATCGAGAAGAAAGCGATCGCGAACATCGCCAGGAAACCCAGCAGCACGGTCATCTGGTTCTGTGCCTTGAGCCTCTGCGCGTCCTGGCGCAGCTGGGCGTTGTTCATCTCAGCGTCCAGGATTGCCATATCCTCGTTCTGGACCTTGATGTAGATTGAGTCTTTCTCCATCATCAGGCTGTCCAGCTGGCCATAGGCAGGGGAGAACTCGCCCTTCGCGGCGAAGATGCCGTGTTTCTTTCCAAACCGTTCGCGGGCAGTCCCCAGGGAGTCAGCCTTGGCGAGGGCGTCATCGAACAAGCCCTTGGATTTGAGGTATTCGACATCGATTGCCAGCCTGGAGTCATTGTCGGCCTGGACGGAATATAATGGATCTTCGGCCAGGGTGTCATATATTCTCCAGAACGCGTTCCAGTCTTTCTTGGCGTTATAGAGCAGGGCCCGGGTCATCAAGGTCCTGACCTTCAGGGAAGGGAAGTATTCCTGGTACTTCTCGGCCTCCGCGCAGAATTCCTCGGCTTTGGGGAAGTCTCCGAGCTGGATATATTCCTGGGCGATCAGGATCAGAAGGTTGGGCAACTCCTGCTCAGCCTTGGCTTCCTTGCAGTAGTCCGCGGCCTTGGTGAAATTCTGGATGGCCAGGTAGGAGTTTGTCCTGTAGCTTTGGATGAGTCCCACGACCCTGTGGGCGTACATCCTTCCAAGCGCGCTGTTCTCCTCCGACGCTATCCTCTCCATGCCTCTTGCCTCCAGCATCGCGTCGGAAGCTCTCCCGATGTGGATCAGGAACTGGCAGTACTCATGCAGGACGGGGTAGTAGAACGCCCTGATATTCTTGTCGTCCCGTCCGCCGATAATGCTCTTGATCTCGGCCACGGCCTCGTCCATCCGCTCGTAGTCTCCCTGAGCGAACCGCACCGGGAACTCGAGGGTGAGTCCGAGACATTTGTAGCGGAAGTTCTCTTTGAATATTCCGACCCGGTAGAGGGTGTCGGCAAATCCCAGATTGTCCTCATTGAACTGCTGCATCCGGCAATAGGCGTACCTCTGGAAAACCGCGTCGTCGACCTTGAGGCGGTTGACGATCTGGGCATGGCATCGCCATCCGGCGTCCCCGAGCAGCAAGATGGCAAAAGCCATCCAGGCAAGGAAGAGTCTCCTTCTGGGCATTTTCTACTTGTTTTTCGCCTTAGCCTCGACCAGCTGCATCTGTGTCACGACGCAGGTCAGGAGTTTCTCCATGATGATGGGCTTCATAATGAAGTCATTGGCTCCGACATTGAATCCCTTGACCACATCCTCCTGGGAGTTGAGGGCCGAGAGGATGACGATCTGGATGTCGGCCGTCTCGGGATTGGCGCGAAGTCGGCGTATGACTTCGAACCCGTCAATTCCGGGCATCATCAGGTCCAGCAGGATCAGGTCAGGCTTCTCAGCCGCGACAGCATCAAGGGCTTGCTGGCCATTAGCCGCCGTCTTGAGACGGAAGTTAAAGCGTGCCAGCATCTTCTGGACAAGAAGAATGTTAAGGGGAATGTCATCGACCGCAAGCACCAGGTACTTTGAGTAGTCGTGTGATTGGGCGTACAAAGGTGTCATATTTCTATTGTTTATTGATATTCTTATGTTTCTCTAACTCCTTGATCCTCTCCTCATCCTTCCGTTTGGCCTTCTTAAGATGGCGGAGGTGCACCCAGGTGAAGAGCAGGGCTCCCGCGAGCATGATGGCCAGGAGAAGCGCGACCAGCATCGTGATCTTCGTGATTTGCCTTGACTTCGCGGCAAGCTCCTCGTTGAGCAGGTAGTTGCCGTATTGAGCCGAGACCTCGTCAAGACGCTGGTCGTTGATCCTGCTGATGCTGCCGAGAAGGTAGTCGTACTGCCTGGCTCTCATGTAGGAGGAAACATCCCAGACGTAGTAGCGGCCGGCAAGGCTGGCGAGATAGTTCTTTTGCTGGGAATAATAAAGCGTGTCGAGCTGACTCTTGTCTTTCTCCAGGCTGAGCTGCCCGTCGATCAGTTTGTCCACGCATTTGAAGAGCACGTCTCCGGTCCGGAAATGCGAGGTGAAAGTCTTGTCCTTCAGGCAAAGGTCCCTGTAGGCTTTGTAGGACTTGAAATCCCTGTCGTAGGCGGCCAGCTGGGCTTTGTAGTAATTGATTCTGAGGGTGTCCACCTGAAGGTCGATCTTCTGTTCCCCGAGCCGGTAGTAGTACCTGGCAGAGTCTGAGGCGACGGGGTAGGTGTCCGCAAGGTCGCAGCATTGGCGCGTGATGCTCTGGCGCAGGATCATTGGGTCGTTGGTCTTGAGGTGCATGTCCACGACCTTCGTGAGGTATTTCCGGGCCGTGTAGAGGTCGTTCTCCCGCTGGTAAAGCTGTGAGATGTACCTCATGCACTGCCACATCCCATATTCATCATCCTCAGCCTTCGCCGTCTCCATCATCTCGTTCAAGGTCCTCATTCCGGCGATCTGCTGCCTGGTGTTGAAGTAATAGTTCTGGGCCAGCTCGTAAGAGTAGTAATAATACTGTGGAAAGCCGGTCTCTTTCGAGATTTTGGCAAGCTCCGCTCGGGCCCCCTCGATGATCGGGTTCCACTTGTCCCTCTCGCTCCTTGGAGCCTTCTGACCTCGCCTTGAAGCCCGTTTAAGTTGCCCCACATAATAGAGTGTGCGGGCTTTCTGGTCTCCTTTGGACAGTGCGGTCTGGAGAAGACTCTCGTTCGCCTTCTCGAAATCGTCGGAGGTAAGGTCGTTGACAGCGGCCTCGGCTTGGGAGAAATATTTGTAGCACTCGTCGTCTATGTCGTAGGGGTTGTTTTGCGCTATCGCCGCGGTGGCCGCAAGAAACAAAATGAGTGCCGACAGTATCAGTCTGTTCATAAGCTCGTGGGGATATTACATGTCAGGTTCCGTCTTGTCTGGGATCTCAAACACGAACCGGGCGCCGCCAGCCTTGTAGGAAGTGTCGAGATAGACCTTCCCGTTCATCCTCTCCGCGATCTCGCGGCAGATGCTTAACCCGAGCCCCGTCCCCTGGACGAACTCGTTGAGTTTGGTGAAGCGGTTGAATATGTTCTCAGCCTGGTCCTCCGGAACCCCGGGGCCGGTGTCTGTCACGCTGAAAGTCACTATGCCCGGCTTTTCGCTAAATGAGCAGCGGAGGACGATAGAGCCCTCGGAAGTGTGCTTGCAGGCATTTGTGAGGAGGTTGATAAGGATTTGCTGTACCCTGTGTGAGTCTGTCCAGATGTTGTGGTCTCCCTCGAAATCCGGCTCGAAAGTGAGCGATACTCCGGGCTGGAGACGGTGCTCGGCGCTGCTGATCGCCGCCTGGCACATGAAACGGCATTCTCCCATCCCGTAGTTGATCTGGTAGTCGCCCTTGTCCATCGAAGACGCGTTGAGGATGTCGTTCAGGAGCATCGTCAGCATCTGGGAGTTATTGATGATGTGGCCGGCGAACTCATCTTTTTCCTCGGGGGTGAGGGTTCCGTCCGGCAGGGACAGCAGCTGGGAGAAGCCCACGATGGCGTTCAGAGGGGTTCTCACCTCATGGCTCATGTTCTGGACGAATCGTGTCTTGGCCTCATTGGCGAGCCGGACTTGCTCGTTGGCCTCCTTGAGCTCCTCGATTCGTTTCTTGTCCTTCAGCTCGCTCTTCCTATGGTTGTAAATATATATCAAGGAGAAAAGTAGAGATGCCGCCAGCAAGATTCCAAGCAGGAGGATGACCATCATGGAGACCTTGGAGAGCTTGCTTTCCGTTGTGGCCAGGTCGGCGCTCAAAGCGGCCTTGCCCATCGTGATGTTGAGCTCAGAGAGCCTGGACTGGTTTATTTCGGAGAAACGCTTCTCAAGTTTCTGGACAAGCTTCTTCTCAAGTCTGAAAGCGAAGTCCTCGAGCCCCCGGTGCTCGCAAACATTGGCGATGACCTTGATTTCCCGGACCTTGTTGAGCTTGATGATCTCATCTTCCCGTCCGTCGATCTTCCCGGCTATCACGTCGTCCATGAAACTGAAGAAGTTGGGCGCCGAAGCGCTGATCTGGGTGATCAGGGGATCCGCCATGCAATAGTCCCGATATTCCTCGTAGAGGGGGACATTATTGTCGAGTATCGCAAGTTTCGACCGATAGAAAGCGCATCTGAGAGTGTCCAAGTGGACTTTGGCCAGGTCGAATCCTTTCGAGACGTAGATCCCGACGGTGTCGTTCCCGACAGGATAAGTGTCGGCGAGGTCACAGTACAGTCGGGTGGGGGACTGGCGGCATATCGTGGGATCTTCTGAGCTGTGGTAGATCTGGATGGCATCCAGCAAGTACTCTTTGGCGGAGACAAAATCGTCTTGGTCGATGTAGATCGAGGCGAGATACTTGTCGCCGCACCAGATCCCGTACTCGTCCCCGTCGGCGACAGCCTGCTGGTGCATCTCCTGGGCGAGGGCGAACGACTTCGAGACCTTCCCGTTGTTGTAGTAATATGTCTCGGCAAGCTGGTAGGAATAGTAGAAATACTGGCTGTAGCCGAAATCCTTGGCTACCTGCTTGAGCCTTTTGTGGGCGTCCTCGACCTTGGCGTCGTTCTCGGTAGAACTCGGAAACCTGGTCAGGTTCTTGAGCTCCTCCACATAGTAGAGGGTCTCAGCCTTGGTGTCACCTTTTTCCCGCGCCAGTTTCAGGAGCTGGTCATTGGCCGCCCTGAAACCTGGTTTCCCCACAAGGCCCTCGGCCTGACGGAAATAAGAATAGCACTCGTCGTCAATGTCGTAGGCATTGGTTTGGGCCGTCACCGCCAAGGGGATGGCCAAAAGGAGCGCGCATAATATCGATCGGATACTCATAACTTTCAAATATAATTAAAATTTCCCAAAAATTCCTCTAACTATAAATGGTTATTGGCAGGGAGTGTCTTTTTGCTTAAATTCGCGAATTATAAAACAGAACATGACAATATTCAAAAAACCTTGGAAACTGGCTGACGGATTCTTGTTCGGAGGCGCTCTCGCCCTGATCGGCTTCATCATCCAGATCATCGCCGGGCCGGTGGACTGGGGGCTCATAGCTTCTCCGGTCAACCTTATCCTCCTGGCTGTATTCGTGGCGTTCGTGTCCGCCGCCTTCCTCCTGAGGAAGCGCTGTGGGTTTTTCGCGTGGTTGGGTTCCCCGGCTGCGGCTGTACCATCCATCGCGTGGACGCTTGTGCTGACCATTATCATGGGACTGACCGCCCAGGTTCCCCAGCGCGGCTGGCTCGGAAACATGATTACCTTCTGGCCTTTCGTTCTCTGCTACGTCTGGTTGACTGTGGTTGTCGGTCTTGTGGCGCTCAATCACATCACCCGTCTGGGACGTTCCTGGAGGGAGATTCCCACCGTTCTTAACCATCTCGGACTTTTCGTGACTCTGGTATGTGCGACCCTCGGGAGCGCCGACAAGCATGAGCTCATGATGACCCTCCACGAAGGCGAGACTGTCTCGAAGGCCGAAACTGAGGACGGAATGTCTTATGACACAGGACTTTCCGTCCGCCTTGATGACTTCACTATGGAAGTCTATCCGAATGGTATGCCCAAGCGCTTCGCCTCGGATGTGGTCGTGACAGGGAAGTCCGGAAAGCAGACCACGGCCGTGATCGAGGTCAACAAGCCCCTCAAGATTGACGGCTGGAAAATGTACCAGTACGGCTTCGACGAGGAGGCCGGCACGGAAGGGAAGATGAGCATCCTCCAGATGGTCAAGGATCCCTGGCTGCCTCTTGTCTATGCCGGAATCTACATGATGCTGGCAGGAGCTTTTCTCATGTTGTTCACAGGCTTTAAAAGGGAGGAATCGAGATGAGTTGGGATGTTTTCATTTGGTTCGCCGCTGCCGCGTTGATCCTTTGGGTGGTCGGAGCCGTCTGTGCCTGGGCCGGGAAAAGAGTGCCGGCTTTGGTCAATTACAGTCTCGGAACATTGGTATTCTTCACCTTCATCCTGTCTATGTGGATCAGCCTTGAGCGTCCGCCTCTCCGCACGATGGGGGAGACCCGCCTCTGGTATTCGTTCTTCATGGCTGTGGCCGGAATAATCGTGTACAGCCGGTGGAAGTACAAGTGGATCTTGTCTTTCAGCACGATCATGGCTCTGGTTTTCATCTGCGTCAATCTCCTGAAGCCTGAGATCCATTCCAAGAACCTGATGCCGGCCCTGCAGAGCCCCTGGTTCGCTCCGCATGTGATAGTGTACATGTTCTCATACGGAATGCTGGGCGCTGCCACGATCATGGCGCTTTACATATTGATATTCAAGAAAGAGAAGACTACCGCCGAGGAGATTTCGACGGCTGACAACCTTGTGGTCACCGGGCTCGCTTTCCTGACTTTCGGTATGCTTTTCGGCGCCCTCTGGGCCCAGGAGGCATGGGGAACATATTGGGCATGGGATCCTAAGGAGACTTGGGCCGCGATCACATGGATGGCCTATCTGCTCTATGTCCATTTCAGGATAGCCCGTCCCAAAGACTGGTCCACCGCCATGTGGATCCTTATCCTGGCTTTCATCTGCCTGCAGATCTGCTGGTGGGGCATCAACTACCTCCCCTCCGCCCACGCCACCTCCGTCCACGTGTATTAGCGGCTCCCTGATTATTAGCATATTGCAAAAAACGCGTAGCTTATTCGGCTACGCGTTTTCCATAAGTATTTAACTGTAAAGTACTTCCGAAAAATGTCTTCGGCAGATTTGTATTGCTGCCGCCCCATGTGTGCTTTCGCATGGGACACCAGCGCCCTATGCCGGGCAAGGTGCTATATTATTGTAAATTGTTTGTAATTAGGCCGAGAAACATATTTGTTTGATTATGTAACATTTTTGTTAATGGGTTATTTGGTCGCAGAAACCGGGGTTTTGGTGACGGAAATTCTTCGATTACGCTCAGAATGACAGTGGGGAAAGGCCGATCTGGTCGGCACGATGCGGGGCGGCAACTGGATAATTACTGTAGGATAATTGGCGGGAATTTGTTAGCTTTGTCTTCGCTATGTCGAAAGACATGGAAAGAACCGGTATTAATAACCAATTAGAACCAATATCCAAAGAACAGTCCAGACATGTTCCAGATCTTGAAACGTCAGATGCTGACACCGAACATCTGCAAGATGGTGGTGGCAGCTCCGAGGATAGCCAAATCGGCTCTCCCCGGTCAATTCCTCATCGTCCTCGCCAACGAGGAGGGTGAGCGTATTCCATTAACGATTAGCGACTATGACCGTGAGGAGGGCACCGTAACGATCGTCACCCAGTTGATCGGCGCCTCATCCGCCGCTATCATTGCCAAGGAAGAGGGAGAGTTCTTCCGGGATGTGGTGGGCCCGCTCGGCAACCCTTCAGCGTTCGTGAAGATGGACGAGGAAGCGCTCAAGGGGCAGCGCTACATATTCATAGCCGGCGGTCTTGGTACGGCTCCCGTATATCCCCAGGCCAAGTGGCTGCACGACAGGGGAGTCGCGGTCGATGTGATCATCGGGGCAAGGACGAAGGACTTGCTGATCTACACCGAGGAACTTGGCAGCGCCTGCGATAACCTCTACCTCTGCACCGATGACGGCAGCGTTGGTTTCCACGGAGTTGGGACCGCATGCCTGGAGGATCTGGTCGCCAAAGGTAAGGAATATACCCAGGCCGTGGCTATCGGTCCGATGATAATGATGAAGTTCGCGACTTTGACCTGCAAGAAACTGAATATTCCTATCGATGTGAGTCTGAATATGCTTATGGTTGACGGAACCGGCATGTGCGGCGCTTGCAGGGTAACGGTCGCCGGAAAGACAAAGTTCGCCTGTGTGGACGGGCCGGAGTTCAACGGCTACGACGTGGACTTCGACGAGGCGATGCGCCGTCTGGGACAATATAAGGCCGAGGAGGCTGAGGAAAAAGCTAAATATGTGAAGTGATATGGCAGTGAGGATTCCAAGAGTACCGGTCAGGGAGCAGGATCCCAAGGTACGCGCACATAATTTCGAAGAGGTTTGTCTTGGTTATAATCTCGAGGAGGCCACATTGGAGGCGTCACGTTGTCTCCACTGCAAAAATCCTCGTTGCGTAACAGCTTGTCCGGTAGCGATTAAGATTCCGGAATTTATAGCAAAAGTTAAAGAGGGTGATATCGCCGGTGCAGCGGCAGTCATAGCCGAGGATTCCTCGCTTCCCGCCGTTTGCGGCCGCGTGTGTCCGCAGGAGACTCAGTGCGAGGGTAGCTGCGTGCTGGGTGTCAAGGGAGAGCCTGTGGCGATCGGCAAGCTCGAGCGCTTTGTGGCGGATCATTCCTTCACCGATAAGCCGGTAGGGACTATGTCCCCTGAAGGGGCTAATGTCTCTTCCGCAAAAAAGGTGGCCGTGATTGGTTCCGGGCCAGCCGGATTGGCCTGCGCTTCTGACCTCGCGAAGTGGGGCTACGACGTCACGATCTTCGAGGCACTCCACAAAGCTGGTGGTGTCCTTGAATATGGAATACCCGAGTTCAGGCTTCCTAAAGATGCTGTACTAAAGCGTGAGATAAACGAGGTTAAGGCATTAGGAGTCAAGATAGAAACCGATGTTATTATCGGTCGTACTGTCACCATTGACAGCTTGATGGATGACGAAGGTTTCGAGGCCGTTTTCGTTGGCACCGGTGCCGGACTCCCCAAGTTTATGGGAATCCCGGGCGAGAATCTTAACGGCGTCTTTTCCGCCAACGAATTCCTGACCAGGAACAACCTGATGAAGGCTTTCAGGGAGGATTACCTCACCCCGATTCACGCCGGCAAGAAATGCTGCGTCGTGGGCGGAGGAAACGTCGCTATGGATGCCGCCAGGACCGCGTTGAGGCTCGGCGCCGACACTTCCATTATCTACCGCAGGACCGAAGTCGAGCTTCCGGCCCGAAAGGAAGAGGTCCATCACGCCAAGGAAGAAGGCGTTGATTTCCAGATGCTGACCAATCCTGTCGAGATCATAGGAGACGAGAAAGGTTGGGTCAAGGCTATCAAATGCATCCGCATGGAGCTTGGCGAGCCTGACGAGAGCGGCCGCCGTTCTCCTGTCCCTATTCAGGGGTCGGAGTTCGAGATCCCTACCGAGACTGTCATCATGGCTCTTGGAACAGCTCCTAATCCTTTGATCGTCAACACGACAGCCGGCCTTGAGGCTACCCGTAGGGGAGGTCTTGTGGCCGACGAGGATGGCCGGACGACCCGTCCGGGAATATTCGCCGGAGGAGATGCCGTGACCGGTGCCGCGACCGTCATCCTTGCTATGGGCGCGGGGAGGAAGGCCGCGAAGGCCATCGATGAATATTTAAAGAGCAAGTGATATGCTGATGCTGACTATCGCCGCTGTGGCGCCGGCTCTGATCCTCCTCTGGTACGTTTACCATAAGGACACGGAGCCGGAGCCCAGGAACCTGATATTCAAAGGCTTCTGTTTCGGTGGCTTGGCGGCGTTGGTCTCAACCCTGATCTCCGGACCGCTCCTCAACATGGGATTCTACACGACCGAGCCAAGCACTTTTGGCGAGGCCGTGAGGATTTCCTTCTTCGGAGCCGCTATTCCCGAGGAGACTGCCAAGCTTCTGATGCTCTGGCTTTTGCTTCGCAACTGCCCTGAGTTCGACGAGCGCTATGACGGGATCGTCTACGCCACGACTGTCGGGCTTGGCTTTGCCGCATTCGAGAACATCATCTATGTCATCAGCGCCGGAGCCAACTGGGTAGACGTGGCTTTCACACGGGCCCTTTTCGCCGTTCCTGGTCACTTCGCCTTTGCCGTGACGATGGGATATTACTATTCCCAGCACCATTTCAGGGGCAAGGAGTATCAAGGTGCCAAAATCAAGATGTGGCTCTATCCGGTGCTCCTCCACGGGATCTATGACACGCTTTGCTTCTTCAGTGAGCTGAGCGAGGCTCTGTCGCTGCTTATCACGCTAGCGCTGATAGCGTTCTGCTTCTGGCTATTCAAGAACACCAGGGCGAGGATCCTTAAGGCGGCCGCTGAGAATGAATATGTCGGGGCCGGGCCTTCGATCCACACAACCGGTTACGACATCAATCACGACTGGACCGACCACCCGGAAGACCAGTAATCCAGCTGCCGGCCCCAGATCGCCATTTCCGGTCCCTGAGCGGAGCCGAAGGGCCATCCCCGGCCCCAGATCGCCATTTCCGATCCCTGAGCAGAGCCGAAGGGCCATCCCCGGCCCCAGATCGCCATTTCCGGTCCCTAAGCGGAGCCGAAGGGCCATTCCCGGCCCCAGATCGCCATTTCCGGTCCCTGAGCGGAGCCGAAGGGCCGGTAGCTGCCGTCGAGGAGTCCGGCCACAGGAGGAACTCCGTTCGCTTCGCTCACTCCGGCCCCTCCCAACGCCAGCATCGTCTTCGCTTCTCTCAGACTTGCTGTCGTTGGGCCCCTCCCCCTGCCCCTGTGATGTGCACCCCAAAAGTTGGACGGTTAATAATAGATTTTTACATGTTCTGAGTTCGGTATTGTAC